>CAOKFN010000098.1 GCA_948467735.1 uncultured bacterium | reverse complement strand
GATTCTTTTAGAAACATTTCTGGCTGGGAATGCGGAATTTATTGCATTTCCCAGCCAGTCTATGTTACAATCGGAATAAATAAAAAATCGGAATAATCATTGTATTTTTCCGTGAATGCTGCCGCTGTTTCAATCGTTTTCTCCAATACTTCATTATTATGTATCATTCAACGCCCCCTGCTATAATATTCGCTACAAACCGGAAGATATATTGACTTTCCTCCATGTACTTCTCACAGTATTCTTTCTCATACCATTTCACATGATCCCCATACCGATATGCCGGATTCCATTTCGGATATCCTCCCGGTCCAACGAAAATATAGGGACATTTCTTCTCACAATCTAATCGGTATGCCGGCGAAATACCGCTCGTCATAGAAAGCAAGTCTTCCAGTTGTCGATTTAACCCTCTAATATTGTGACTAAAACCTTTTAGGTCATTTACCGAATATGGCTGTCCATTCTGCTTTTTCCCAAACTTCTGCAAAATATATTTTAAGGCACACTCCAAAATATATCCACATAAATAGCAACAGTTATAGTATTCCCCGTTTTGAAACAATATTCTGGAATCCTTATACATTCTCTCTAATGTTTCTAAAAAGTCAACTTGTCCCATTTCTGGCATTGTTCCATTCCCCCTCTCTGATTGTCATCAAATCATTTCCATACTATTTACCACCTATCATATATAGCTCGGTCGCATCTTGGTCATTTTGACCAAGATACCCTTATAATTGTGAGATTCTGACTTTAAATCAGTACCTATAAAATAATTAATCTTAATAAATGGATATAAGACACTTCTGTATTTAGCATAACATAAGCCCAGGTAAAAAGCGATAAGATTTATGCAAACCTTCCAAGCGTTTTAAGCACCCCTCAAAGCAAATCGGGTAGCCCCGTAGGTTCTCAAGGCATATCCCCTTTTCCGGAAGACATCACCGGCGCAGGATTTTCTCCATCGCCTTCCCTTTGGCAAGCTCGTCCACCAGCTTGTCCAGGTAGCGGATTTCCTGCATCAGGGGCTCTTGGATGTCCTCTACCCGGACTCCGCAGACCACGCCTTTTATCAGCCTGCGGTTCGGGTTCAATGTCGGAGCCTGCAGAAAGAAGTCTCCGTAGGTGATATCGCTTTCCATCAGTTCCTCTAATCTTTCTCTGCTGTATCCGGTCAGCCAGGCGGTGACTTCGTCCACTTCTGTTTTGGTGCGCCCTTTCTTCTCCGCCTTTGCGATTAGCATGGGATACAGTTTCCCAAAGGGCATGTCGTATATCTTTTCGTTCGCCATGAGGCACCTCCCTGGAAGGATCTCAGTCTCGCTTGGGTTTCCCGGCCAGCTCTTCCTTCCCCAAATCTTTCTCATACATCTCTCTGTTGTTCATCAGCGAATTATTTTTTGATTACCTCTCTCTGCTTTCATCTTTTCAGAAAATCGCTGAACTCTTTCAGTTCCTTTTTTCTGCTCTCGGGAAGGCTGTTGAACTCCACATTGCAGACCGCTCCCTCCAAGGCATACAAATGCACCAGACAGACATTCGGATACCTTTCCTTCAATTTCAGAAAGGCCTGTTCCGCGCCTGAACGGATCAGCTCCTCCGCCGAGCCAATCCCAATGGAATCCAGCTTCTTTGCCATTTCCCTGCCAATATTCATCATGGATGCCAATTCCGCCATGTTCTTCTCTCCTCAAACGACTACAATCTTGTATCCTAATTGCCGACAGTTCTGTCAACCGCTCATTCATCATATTCACAAATATAACCAATCCGTCCTGCATAGGAGGGCGCGGCAGACAGGATATCCTCCGGCACATCGTTGAGGTAGCACCTGCCATCCGCCGTTCGGTATAGGATGGCTACGTATTCTTCTTTTACCTCTCTCCCGTCCTCGGCAAGCCCCTCATAGCTCGGCTCGCCCTCCAGCCAGAAATCGGCAAACAGGGCCTTATACAGGTCTAACATATCATATCCATCCGGCGTTCCGGGCTCCAGCCAGCCGAATCCAAATCTGTCCGCCCTGTTTGAGCCTACAAAGAATGTAACCGCCGTTTTTTCTTCCGAAACAATCTGTTCCTGCACCCGCCGGAATTCTTCCCATGAGGTGAGGGTCGCCAGATAACCGCCCTTTTCCTCACAGGCCGCATACGCCTCTGTCCATGTCAGATCTTCCACGATCAGTTCATAGCGGTGTGCTGCCGAGGCCGTTTCCTTTCTTTCCAGCAGAGAGCGCATCTCAACTTCAATATAATACGTCTCCGGCGTCTTTCCCTCCTCTTCCGGATAAACGGCATGAAACCGCTGTTCATATTCCGCTTTCTCTACCGGCTGCTCCAGCCAATGGTATTCGAAAATATAATCATCATTTTCATCAAGCTTCGGCCCGTCCGGCGGATCTTGGCAGGTTCCTCCGCCTATGAAATCCCAGGAGCCGTCCTTGATGGCGTATACATTATCATAATAATATCCCATGTTCCCTTCGGAATTGCAGAGGAGATTCCCTTTCTCAATATAGGTAAAATACAGGCGGCTGGTCTGCAGCACATCCAGAACCCCATCATGCCAGGTCAAAATCTGGCAGCCTCCCGCTTCAAAGCCGGAATCTATCACAAGCTCCGGAATCTCATCTTCGTCCACATAGATCAGGCTGTAAGTGCAGGAACCGCTGGCTTCAAATCCATCCAGATAGTCAAGGTATGCCTGCTCCCAGG
>CAOKFN010000097.1 GCA_948467735.1 uncultured bacterium | reverse complement strand
ACGGGATTCAGGAGAAAGAACTGAATGCTGCAAAAGCTATTGACAATGCAAGAAAAGTCAATTATATTTAAGTAAATCGTAAACCACTAATTTGGGAGGCGCGCCGATGTTTATAGGCAGGCAACAGGAACTGGATACACTCAATAAGCTATACCATTCCGGCAAGTTTGAATTTGCGGTTATCTACGGTCGCCGCCGGGTCGGCAAGACCGCCCTTATCAGCGAGTTTTCAAAAGAGAAAGACACCATTTTCTTTACCGGTGTTGAAACCAATGCAAAGCAGAACTTAGATAACTTTTCCAGATGTATTGTGGAATATGACACGGGAATCGCCGCCGGTCTGTCTTTTGCATCCTTTCAAGCGGCGCTGGAATATGTATTTGAACTGGCAAAGACGAAAAGGCTCCTGCTTGTCCTCGATGAATACCCCTATATTGCCCGTGCATCCAAGAGCCTTGCATCCACGCTCCAGCTTTTGATTGATAAAAATAAGGACAGTTCCAAGCTCTTCCTGATTCTCTGCGGTTCTTCCATGTCTTATATGGAGGATCATGTCCTGGCGTATAAAGCGCCCCTTTACGGAAGAAGAACGGCGCAGCTTAAAATCAATCCCTTCGACTTTTTTGAAGCCTGCCGCTATTTTACAGGATTTTCCGATATCGACAAGGCGTTTGCATACGGGGTTGTCGGCGGAACGCCTCAGTATCTGATGCAGATGGATGACAGCCTTTCCATTGAGGAGAATATTAAAAACACTTACTTGAATCCCGCTTCCGCTATGTTTGAAGAGCCGAACAATCTCTTAAAGCAGGAAGTGCGCGAACCGGCGATTTACAATGCAGTCGTTACGGCGATTGCCATGGGCTGCTCCAAAATGAATGAAATCTCCAACAAAATCGATGAAGATACCAGCGTGTGCGCTACCTACATGAAGAATCTGACCGCCCTGGGCATCGTAAAAAAAGAATCGCCCTACGGCGAAAAATCCAGCCGCAAGACCATATACTCTATTGAGGATAATATGTTCCGGTTTTGGTATCGCTTTGTCCCGGAAAATACCTCGATTATTTCCCGCGGTGCCGCCAATCTTGCCTATAAGAGGATTGCTCCCGAATATGGGCGGTGTATTTGAGGAAATCTGCAAGCAATACCTTTGGAGGCTGCTGCTTGACGGGAAATGCGCCGTGGATTTCTGTGACCTCGGCCGCTGGTGGGGTACAAACCCCAAGACCAGGACACAGGAAGAAATTGACATCATGGGCACGGATAGGGACTCCGCACTGTTTGCCGAGTGCAAGTGGACAAACGAAAAAGTTGACCTAAGCGTTCTGGAAACCCTTGTAGAGCGCAGCAATTTGTTTCATTATAAACAAAAGCATTTCTATCTTTTTGCAAAAACGGACTTTACAAAGGGCTGTATGGATAAGGCGGCAGAACTGGGGAATGTGACGCTTGTTGCATACTCGGATATGCTGAAATAATGGATACTGCTTGACGATTTCACATGCCGCTTCTGTAAAGATGTCGGATTTTGAACCGGCACAGGAAGGGCTGGAATCCCTATTTGATATTTGAAACAGTGTGTTTTTTATGACAACAACAAGAAATGGATGGAGCCTGCAGACAGGAGAGAGGAGCGTTTGATTGGGCGTTAGACATATCAATTTTGATCCATTGATTCATAAAATAAAGGAAAATAACTGGGAAGTCCACGGAATGGAAGTGTATTACATCGGGCATGGCGGACAAGCGGCAGGTTCTGACAAGCCATGTTCCGGGCAGGAGAGGATCTGTGTGTACGGCGACGTCACGGCGCATAGATACCCCATCTATTCCGCAACAAAGACCATAACCTCCCTGGCAGTGGGGATGGCGGCGGATGAGGGAAAGATGGATATAGGGCGTTCCGTCCTGGCCTATATTCCGGAAAAGACCCTTTCCGCATTGCCGGAAGAGACAAAAGAACGGTATCAGAAAGTGACCATAAAGCGCCTGCTCACCATGTCCGTCCCCGGCTTCCCCTTTCGGCCGGAAGGGGAAAGCTGGCTCCGGAATTCCCTGCAATATCCTGTGGAACCGGAGAAGACGGCATTCGACTACAGCAATGTCTCCGCCTACCTGGCCGGAGTGGCGGCGGCAAATGCTCTGGAGGAAGATTTGTATGCGTATCTTCAGAGACGGCTGTTCCAGCCCCTTGGAATCGAAAACCCGCCCTTCCAAAGATGCCCCGACGGTTACTTTTACGGGGCTTCCGGAATGGAGCTGACGGTAAATGAGCTGAGCCGCATCGGATTTGTGCTGATGGACGAGGGCTTGTATCAGGGGACAAGGATCCTGTCGGAAAAATATGTAAAGGAAGCCTGCGGCATCCAACAGATGAACCGGGAGGGCGGGTACGGATATTTCGTATGGAAATATCAGGACGGCTTCCGGATCAGCGGCAAATGGGGGCAGAGATGCTACATTTTCCCCAGCAGAGGGCTGATGGTCACTTATCTGGCGCACATGGAAGAGGATTCGGGACAATTGGCGGACTGTATGTGGGAAATGATTGGCGATTTTGAGCATTGAAATTCATACCCGGCGGCAATCTTAAGAAGGAGGGGAACATGGACGACAGATTTCCTCAAAAACAGGAAACCAGCGAGAAGCTGAAAGCGAAACAATACGGAGCTGCGGCACTGGCCTGTATTCTGGCTGCTGCCATCATGACGGTCATCCGCCTGATATGGGGCAGTGTCATGTTAGGCGGAGAAGCGGATGGAATCTCCCTGGGAATGGCCATTTTTTATGTCCGTAATCCCGTGCTGCTTTTTGGAGCCATAGACCTCGTCTCTGCAATCTATCATTTTATGATTTGGAACCGGAACGGGCGGTGCAGCATGGATGATGACAACAACAGCCTGTTTTCCGACTGGAAAAGCGGGGAACGTTCTCCGGTTAAGGTTTCGCTGGTTCTGATGGCTGGCATCATGGTGCTGGCGCTGGTGATCATCCTGCAAGGATAAGGATGCCGTTCTGGTGAGTATTGGCGGCATGCCGGGAACACTGCTGGCAACAGCAGCGCTGATGAAGTCCGCTGAAGAAGGAAGTCCGGATGAGGTCTATGAGATGTTTTGCCTGACGGCAAAGAGAGACTCGAGGAGATTACAGGAACAAGTAGGGAAACCTGTGCCTGTAGCCGGGAGAATATGGGGATTTCTGTAGTTGTATTGGCAAGAAAGTTGAGGTGCATATAATGATTTTTCAAATGGCGGGTACATCAGCTTATGATAAGAATGAAGTTCAAGTATATATTATCGCTGAAAAAGGAGAAAGCATTAGGATTGGAGACATTATCGCAATTCCAATGAATGACCATACTTTTGAACAACGTGAGATTACGGCTATGTATAGAGATAGAAAAAAGTGGGAAAAAGGAAAATGCCTATTCTCTGAAATAAAGGATGGCGAATGGGCGGTATGTATAATTCATAATATCCATTCGGGGATAATTCATACAATTAGTTCTCCTTATAATGAAGATTTGTTAAAAGATGGTTGGATATGCTTTAGGAGAGATGGAGGTATAGTACAGTGATACTGGAGGAACTGTGTAAGATAAAGTCTTTCGGCAGCAATATGGAAAGTTCCGTGACACCACAGGATATCGCAGACAAGGAGGCAGAACTGGGATTCGTTCTGCCCCAGGCTTTCAAGGAATTATACCTGACCTTTCATCCGGATGACCCTGCCTTTTCGGGAAAGGGAAATCTGATTCCTTTTGAGGAACTGAAAATCTACAAGCGTACCTGCTGGACAGATACCATGATTACGATTCTGCCCTTTTGCCGGCATGAAAGGTACGGTTATGGATTTGAAGT
>CAOKFN010000096.1 GCA_948467735.1 uncultured bacterium | reverse complement strand
TGATTATACATCAAATCCTTGAGTATAAGGTGTCAACTAAAATGATACAACATCATTATGATGCGCTGGTGGCAGACCCTGAGGTTCTTAGAAAGATGCAGGATAAGGTTTTAATTGAAATGGCACAGGAATTGACGGAATTAATCCGTAGGAGCAGGACGGTTGACTGGGATAAAAAGGAGTCTGCCCGTGCTTATATGAGGACACAGGTGAAGCATCTATTGAGGAAATATAAATATCCGCCGGAGAAAGCCAGGGGTGCTGTTGATATTGTGATTAAACAGGCGGAATTGATGAGCAGCAATATAAAGCCGAGGGTTACAGTTTATGATTTTAATCCAGAAACGGGGCTTTCGATGGTGGCAGAAGCGTCTGTGCCATATGGTGAGAAGACAAAATAATGATATATGCTCTAAATGACTTCTTCATCACGGGATTTTCTCATGGTTAGTGAAGAACTCATTTAGAGCATATTTCCACAATGCAATTTTAGGTATTTGTCATTTTATATTGATTCGATTGTAAAGTTTCAGAAATCAATACATCACTTTGATGAGGAATTATCAATTCTATACCCGATAAGGATATAAGAAAAACGGTTATAAAATTTAATTATTTATTTCATGTTGTAGAGAATGAATATAAACGAAGGTATGAGATAACATAATGAATTTATGTAATTATTTATGGAATATACGGTTGGCAAATTCCGGTATGTGGGACTGACATAACAAAAAATAGAATAGATTTTTTACATAGGCACTTGCCATAACAGCGAGTGTCTATTTTTTGCATTTTTTAGGGAGCCTTAACCGGCTCCTTTTTTCGTGGGGAAGGAAGGTGGGGGAGTGGCATCAAGGATACAGGGCATCACGGTAGAGATTGGCGGCGATATCACGAAATTCACCACCGCTTTAAAATGATACAACATCAATGAGCGTGAGTTTTGGTTGGGGCTGTCCAAGATTTGTTATGCTAAAGATATTGCAGAAATGGCGATACGGCAACTTGACCGCCTGCGGAAATAGGCGCAGGGCGGCGCTGCTTTATAATTGTCTGACAAAGAAATGTGTGCTATACTTCGGATATGGGAAAACCATAGAGCCAAAAGCGGCTTTACCTCTCTTGCATTTTGCGGAGGGTTCAAGTAGCCCTCCAGACGAAAGAAAGGAGGGCGATGCAATGATTACATATCAGGATTTCTTTTTGTTCTGTACGTTCATTGTTGCCCTTATCAGTCTGCTTTATCGGATTTTTAAGGGAAAGAAATAGCCGCCACTACTGCCAATAGTGACGGCTGACTGCTTATAGCAGAAGTTTAAACTTATTGTGAGAGGTAGAGCCGCTTCTATGGCTTTCCCTTTTTCTATGCTTAATATAGCACATTTGGCAGCGGGATTCAAGAGCCAAACACTCGTTTACATGCAATCGGAAAATTTACATAAAAAGGTTGACAGATGACTACCTGCGTCGTATGATAGGATAAAGGTAGTCATTTGTCAACCTTTTTGTGTGAAAAAAACAGCTGCCTGTTTTGCAGATGCAAATCCGGACAAAACGGGATTTGGGAAAGACGATATGCGATGGTGAAGGAGGGACAGCCGATGATAAAATTATCGGAAGCCGAGTGGAAAGTAATGAATTTTTTGTGGGAAGAGGCGCCCCGGACGATTATGCAGATTACGAATCATTTCAAGGAAACGACGGGATGGACGAAACATACAGTCATGACGTTTTTGCGCCGCATGGAAGAAAAAGGAGCCGTTCATTATGAGGAAGGGGAGCGGGCCAAACTCTTTTATCCCGATATTGAAAAAACGGAGGCGGCGTTTCAGGAAACGGAGGAATTTCTTGACAAAGTATTTAACGGGCGGCTCGGACTGATGCTGAATACAATGGTTGAAAGGAAATCTTTGTCCGGGGAAGAAATTACGGAACTTTATGAGATTTTGAAAAGAGCAGAAGAAGACAGCACATTGTAAAAGGGGTATGGGGGTGTAAAAGAATGAGAGACTTTATGATAACTTCTTCGTTTTTGATAGGCGTTGTATTGCTGATACGGTATCTGGCAAAAGGACGGTTGAATCCGATGCTGCAATATGCGCTCTGGATTCCGGTTGTCCTGCGGCTTATAATACCGGTTCCGTTATGGAGCAGCCAGTTCAGTGTTTTGAATCTGGTTCCCGATAGTCTGCCGGAGCACGGCACGGCTTTTTCCGGGGAAATTATTTCCGACACACCTTCCGGGGAAGAAAAGCATACGGAAAATATCGCAGGAAACGGGGTAACACAGGAAGGCTGGACATCTCTTTTGATGCCGGGCGACAACGCGCCGGAAGAAATACAGGCACAGCCGCAGCCGCGGCATGAAAACGCTGCCGGGCAGAAGTTTTCCCTGACACTGGAAGAAGTTTTGTTATTCCTGTGGTTTTTGGGAATGCTGTCGGCCGGCAGTTATATGCTTTTCTATCAGATAAAATGGAAAAAATACCTGCGGGCCAACAGAAAGCCGCTGGCAGGGCGGGAAATATACAGGAAGCATCTGCCCGTCTATACGGTAAAGAATCTGCCTTCGCCCTGCCTTTCCGGAAACTGTATTTATCTGACGCCCGAAATGGCAAAGGACCCAAAACGCCTCGAGCATATCCTGATACATGAATACTGTCATTACAGACATCTCGATTTCCTGTGGGTGATGGTCAGATGCGTTTTGATAGTGGTTTACTGGTTCCATCCGCTTGTATGGGCGGCGGCCCGGGCGTCGAAACAGGACAGTGAGCTTGCCTGCGATGCGGCGGCAATCCGCATGCTTGGAGAACAGGAACGTCTGGCTTATGGAAAAACGCTGTTGCTATTGATTGCGGGCGACGGCTATGATTGGAGGCGGATGGGAATTGCCTCTACCATGAGCGGTGGTGAGAAAGGAATCCGGGACAGAATCGTTCAGATTGCCGCGAAACCGAAATATGTGGCGGCGACGGCGGGAATTATTCTGTTGCTGATTGCAGCGGCAGGGTTTGCAGCTTTTTCGGGAGCCTCCAAAGAAAAAGGTGTGGAAACGGAGAGCGTGGAGGCGGACAGACAGAAGGAGTCTGCGCCTGCGGAATCTGCCGATGGGCAGCGTGAGGAGCAGCAGTTCCCGGAAGAGCAAAAGAATCCGGAGCAGTTACAGGCTTTGGAACAGGAGATGGAACAGGCGCGGCAACAGCAGCAGGAAACGGAACAGCAGGTTCAACGATTGGAACAGGAGATGGAGGAGGAAGTCAAACGGAATGCCGTGCTCAAAGAGCTGGCTTCCTATGATTCGAAGATTGAAGAAACGGGCAGCAGGCCGGGCGTATATGCGGTAAGGGACGCTATGAACCGGTCGGATTATGTGCAGGATTATTATGAAAAAGGAGAGGCGGCGCTGGAGGAAGGCATGTATCTTCTGGCAGTGCATAAAGGGTCCGACAGCTCCGATATTAAAATATATGGAATGTATTCGGAAGAATACGGGTGCGAGGGCATCAAAATTCTTATCGGGGATGATGTGAATGATTTTGATGTGGAGTGGAGTCTGTCCTATCTGGGAAACATCCGCCTGTATGAATCCGCAGAAGACGGAATGCCCCGCACCTTTGTCTGGCAGATGCTGGCAGAGAATACTTCCGATGCGGAAGTGTGGGATTTATACCTGTGTGACCGTCTGGATACAGGAACGATTGAACAGCATACGATTCAGGCCGAAGCGCTTTTGGAAGAGCTTGGGAAACGGCTTCGTTTTGAAATCCATGCGGAGGAATGCCGGATTGATGTCTACGACAAAGATAATAAAGTCGGTTCCATTCCGGTTGACGCGTCCCCGGAGACGATGGAAAGCGTTCAGGAAGTGATAGTGGATGACAGTGTCGTTGCCTGGGAACTTGGCAGCTGAATATTATCCCCTTTGGGAGCCACCAGTTTCCCGCTTCAGAGCCAC
>CAOKFN010000095.1 GCA_948467735.1 uncultured bacterium | reverse complement strand
GGATGCGGATGCGGATGCGGATGCGGATGCGGATGCGGATGCGGATGCGGATGCGGCGTTTTGCAGGATAACCGCAGGGCGTCCGTTTTTGGCTGAATGAAAGGGGCCGGAAAGGCAGGATGACAAGATATGAATAAAGACTTAACCGTGGGGGAGCCTCAAAAAGTGCTATGGCAGTTCTGCCTGCCGCTCTTTGGCAGCATTATTTTCCAACAGCTCTATAACATAGCGGACAGCTTTGTGGTGGGGAAATTTGTGGGAGAGAATGCACTGGCGGCTGTGGGCAACAGCTATGAGATTACATTGATTTTCATTGCGTTTGCCTTTGGATGCAATATCGGCTGTTCCGTGATTGTGTCGCGATTATTCGGCACAAAGGCATATGGGGAGATGAAGACGGCAGTTTACACTTCACTTATTGCCACAGGAGCTTTATGTGTGCTGCTGATGGCGTTTGGCGCTGCCGGATGTGGACAGCTTCTGCATTTGATACATACTCCGGAGGAAGTGTTTGCGGATTCCATGCTCTATCTGGATATCTATATATGGGGACTTCCGTTTCTCTTTTTTTATAATGTGAGTACGGGTATTTTTTCGGCGCTGGGAGATTCCAAGACGCCCTTTTATTTCCTTGCGGCGTCTTCCTTGGCAAATATTGCCATGGATATCCTGTTTGTGCAGGCATTTCAAATGGGAGTGGGCGGCGTGGCATGGGCGACGTTTCTCTGTCAGGGAATCAGCTGTATTCTGGCGGTGGCGGTGGTGCTGGGACGGCTGAAAAAGATTCCCGCAGAGGGGAGGGCGGCGGTTTTCTCATGGCCGCTTTTGGGAAAAATTGCGGTGGTAGCGGTTCCGAGCATTTTGCAGCAGAGCTTTATTTCCGTGGGAAACATTGTGCTTCAGGGCGTGATCAATGGCTTCGGCCCCAGCGTTATGGCGGGATATTCCGCGGCGGTGAAGCTGAATAATCTGGTCATCACATCCTTGACCACCATAGGAAACGGCATCTCCAATTTCACGGCCCAGAATATCGGCGCTGGAAGGATGGAGCGTGTCAGGCTGGGATTCCGGGCTGGGTGGAAGCTGGTGTGGATGATATGCGTGCCGCTGACGGCGGCATATTTTCTGGCGGGACGGTACTTATTGTATCTGTTTATGAAGGAGCCCACGGGCACGGCCATTGATACGGGAGTATTGTTCCTGCGGATTGTGTCCCCGTTTTATTTTGTGGTGGCCCTAAAGCTGGCGGCGGACGGTGTGCTTAGGGGCGCCGCGCTGATGGGGCGGTTTATGGCGGCTACGTTTACCGACCTGATACTCAGAGTGCTTCTGGCGATGACGTTTGCCGTTCCCATGGGTTCCACGGGCATCTGGTGTGCATGGCCGGCGGGATGGATCATAGGAATGGGGCTGTCCCTTGTATTTTACCGTGGGTTTATTCGGAAGGAAGGGAAATGCGGTTTCGGCAAGGAATGATAGAGCATCATGTTTAGGACAAGGTTATCCAAAGCATAAGGAACGGCGAAAACCTGCCGCCGCCATCCCGCAGAAGAAAAATGGGAAGAAAACGGTATAAATTTTTCTTGCAATTTATCCGTGAATGTGCTACAATGGCTAGTGTTCAGGGCGTTTGGCAATGAACGGGAGAGTAGTATGGATGGATTCCCGAGTGGCCAAAGGGGACAGACTGTAAATCTGCTGCAGAATGCTTCGGTGGTTCGAATCCACCTCCATCCATTGATATGTCCGCTGGTGTGGCGGAATAGGCAGACGCAAGGGACTTAAAATCCCTCGGTGGCAGCACCGTACCGGTTCAAGTCCGGTCACCAGCATTATGATAAGAGAATCCGCAGTTTCGGCTTGGCACCCAAATTGCGGATTCTTTCTTATTTATCCATATTGACGATTTCCAAGGCATATTGTTTTAACCGCTCAGGCACTTTATCCATATTTTTCTCAAGGATTTCAAACGGCGGCCATTCATAGTCTCCTAAAAGATGTAATGCGTCCTCCAATACTTCCTCGTCATGGTCGGAGATAATCACAGTCTGCAGCAGCTCCACCAAATCATGTCGAAAATCGGATATATAAATATCTTGTTTGTAATAGGGATCCATAAACCAATCCAGAGCCAGTAACAGGCTTTTCTTTTTGGCGGAATCACTGCCCGTCAGAACTTCCCGAATCGCAGCTATGCCGCTTTTTATCAATTCTTTTTCGGCTCTGCCATAGGATGTGTAACTAACATTATCTGCCATAAAATTTTCCCCGTAGTTTTAAGAATAATTTGAATTGTACGAACCGGAGAGCAGGCCGTTTATAAATTAACGGTTTCTTCTTGGAGGGTAATTGAATCCTTGCGGCGGCTGGAGCTTTTCTTCAAATGGCTCATGTTAGTCTGGGTGGGCGGCTTCCTTGACTGCCTTGATATGATTACAATAATTACCATTTATTTCTCACCAGTGCATCGACTTATATTCCTTCGGTTTAATCACCAATCATGTCTTAAGTAAATTTGACAACATCATTTGGTGTACAATCCAAGGCGCGACATAACTTTTCCAACGTCAACATTGTAATGTTTTCATTTCTCTTCAAGTTATATATGGTTTTATTGTCTATGTCGCCATGTTTTATTAAATAATATTGGGATATGCTTTTTTCTGCCATAGTATTCCATAACGGGCTGTAATCTACCATTATTATTTCCTCCAGTTAAATTTATTATCTCACCTCATAATGAAAAAACACAGAACGTTAATAATCATTAGGTTATAAGTCATTGTGTTAATATTCCAAATATGTTATAATTTATAAAAAAGGAGGACATAAAATGGCTGAAATTGATAACATAAAAAAGGATATTTTAGATTTGATTACACCCTATCTTACGGAACGGGCCGGGAGGATTTATATTGAAAATAAGAAATATAAAGAATCTGTGAAAACTGCCGACCTATTATTTGAGAAATTAATTAAGAGTTTAACAGGCGAACAGTTCAAACTTCTTGACCAATATTTTACTGCTAAAAATGATGTAGAAGCTCTTACGGAATATCTAGTTTACCAACAAGGAATGCGGGATTTTCTCAACCTTTTTATTTCACTTTTGAAAAGCGGCGAATTTCATGAAACTTCGGAAAATACACTTTAAAATTTTAAAGCTTTTGGTCTTTTTCGGATGGGATGTATTGCAAAATATCCTGTACGGTGCAATTTAATATTCGACATAAATCATTTATGGTTTTTGTGGAAATATCTTTGTTATGTTTTAAACGATGCAGGGTACTGTCCGATATCTTATGCTTTTTGGTCAGTGTATACCAGCTTTCATCCGATTCCTGCAAAGTTTTCCAAAATGGGGAATAACTGATCATAATAATACCTTCCTGTTAATATCTTTAAGTATAAGATATATTTTTTTGCCTGCACATCTTCGTAATAAAGAAGATGCACGTAGAAAAAGACAGTATCGGAACAACTTGCATAAGCATTAAGGCGGCAGGGAGAAATCTCTGCCGCAAATTTTTTATAAAAAGGTCTTGTTTGTGACGTAACGTAATGATGTATAATACATCATAGGAGGAAGGCAGTTATGGAAAAACACAGGGCAATACCGCTTGGGTTTATGACGGTCGGAGAGGCGGCAAAGAAAATAGGAGTTACTGTCCGTACATTGCAATATTATGACAAAGAAGGGCTGTTATCCCCTTCGGCAGAAAGTGAAGGCGGGCGCAGGCTTTATACAGATAAAGATTTGGTTATACTTCATCAAATTATATCTTTGAAATCATTGGGTTTTTCTTTGGATGATATAAAGCATCGCTTAATTTCTTTAGAAACCCCGACGGATGTGGCAGCCGCCCTTGCCGAACAGGCAGATAACATACGGGAGAAAATAGAACAGTTAACTGCTTCTTTGACAGCAATCGAACAGTTAAAGGAAGAAGTCTTACAAATGCAGA
>CAOKFN010000094.1 GCA_948467735.1 uncultured bacterium | reverse complement strand
AATACTGGGGTTACAGCGATTCATCGTCCATACTACTGCCAAAGACGGGATTTTATCCCTGTTTTCGGTAAATTGCAATAGGGGGAATTACAGGTACTGATACTACTTTTAGCAAAAGCTTAAGCTTGGGATATTTTCTTGCCTTTTTCCGCTCATACTATTATAATCGTAAATATGGCGGAAGGGACAAAATTTTTGTCCTGCCGCACAGGAGTAAACGCCGCGGACCGCTGCCGCATTGAAATATTACATGATAAAGGAGCTTTATATATGAAAAAACATTTCCCCGCGTTACTTTGCAAAACCTTAACAATCCTTCCCCTATGCCTGCTTCTCTTATTCCTCCTTCCCCCTTCCGCCGTCTCGGGAACCCCCGCCTCGCCGCCGGATGTGCAGATATTGTTCCTTCATGACACCCATTCCCACCTGAACAGCTTTCTCACCGTACAGGACGGGGAGGACGTGACCTTGGGCGGCTTTGCCCGCATCAAAACCTTAATCAATCAGACAAAAGAGCATTATCCCGATACTCTGATTCTGGATGCGGGAGACTTTTCCATGGGCACTCTGGTGCAGACCATTTATCATACCGACGCGCCGGAGCTGCGGATGCTGGGCGCGCTGGGATGCGACGCGTCCACTCTGGGCAATCATGAATTCGACTATCGTTCCGACGGGCTTGCCAATATGCTGAACGCCGCCTCCGCAAGCGGCGATCCGGTTCCCGCCATGGTATTATGCAATATCGACTGGGAAACCATGGAAGCGGAAGGTCTTACGGAAGAGCAGCAGCTGTTGAGAAACGCTTTTGACGCCTATGGCATGAAGGACTATGAGATATTCACCAAGGGCAGCGTGAAAATCGCGGTGCTGGGCGTCTTTGGAGAGGATTCCCTCGCCTGCGCCCCCACCTGCGTATTGAAATTCAAGAACGCCTCGGAAGCCGCCGCGGCCACGGTAAAGGAGATTCAGGAAAAAGAGGACGCCGACCTGATTATCTGTGTCTCCCATAGCGGCACCAATGGGGACGAGAGAAAATCCGAGGACGAAATTCTGGCAAAAACAGTACCGGAAATTGATTTGATTATCAGCGGCCACACCCACACCTCGCTGACGGAGCCTATCCGGCACGGCAATACCTATATTGTATCCTGCGGCGAATATGGCAGAAATTTAGGCTCCCTTTCCCTGCGCCGCCAGCCGGACGGACGCTGGAGCTTGGACCAGTATCAGCTGCTGCCCGTCACACAGGCAGTCCCTCAAGACGCCGAGACTCAGGAGAAAATCGACAGCCTGATGAACAAGGTGGACGCCGGCTATCTGTCCCGATTCGGCTATGGCAGAAAGCAGGTTCTTGCACAGAATAACGTTGCTTTCTCTTCCCTCCATGACATTTCCCGCGTCCACACCGAACATAATCTGGGAAATCTTATGGCGGACGCGTTTGTTTACGCGGTGGAAAACGCCGATGATTTTAACGGACATCCCGTGGACGTGGCGCTGGCGCCTTCGGGATGTATCCGGGACACCTTTGCTGTCGGGGATATCACTGTGGAAGATGTTTTTAATTCCTATTCTCTGGGAATAGGGCTGGACGGCGTCCCGGGATATCCGCTGATCAGCATGTACCTAACGGGAGCGGAATTAAAGACCGGCGCGGAAATCGACGCTTCCATGTCGGATTTTATGACCACCGCCCGGCTTTACCTGAGCGGAATCCATTTTTCCTTCAATCCCCACCGGCTGATTCTGAATAAAGTCACCGACTGCTATATGACCGACGACGGCGGAAACCGTGTGGAAATTGAAGACGATAAGCTTTATCGGGTAGTATGCGATTTATACAGCGGGCAGATGCTGGGGGCAGTGACGGACGTCTCCTACGGGATTCTCTCCATCCGGCCCAAATCCGCCGACGGCGCCCCCATCGAAAATATTGAAGACGCCATACTCACCTCCGACGGACAGGAAATCAAAGCTTGGGCCGCTATTGCGGGCTATCTGGAATCCTTTGAGGATACGGACGGCGACGGTATCGCCAATGTGCCCCAGTCCTATGCCGCCCCTCAGGGCCGCAAGGTCGTAGAGGACAGCAGGGCCATAGGGGATTTGCTGAAACATCCCAACAAATATGCCGTCGCTATCATGATTGCCGCAGCTTTGATACTGGTTCTCATTGTCCTGCTGATTCTTCTGCTGATAAAGCTGATACGCAGACAGCTGCGCCGAACAAGACGGCGATGATTCCATAACACTCTGTTCCTCTATCAAACGCCCCGGCAGACGGACATTGCCTGTTCCTCCCTGCCGGGGCATTTGTTTTTGTTCGCTCATAAACAGCAGATTCCATCGAGCCTTCCCAAACAGACAGCCCCCCGCTAAAAAACGGATACCTATTATAATTATTACAAATCTCACAAGTTTTTTGTTGTGGTTCTTTGTGCATAATGTTATAATTAAGTTATGCAGAAAGATTATCTTTTAATATTTTGCACAACACAATTATGATAGGAGGGTGTACGGCATATGAAAATGCACAAAATTCTGGCCTTGACAGCCGTAGTCGGATTAACGGCGGCGGCTCTGTGCGGCTGCGGCAGTCAGGCGGCTTCCGGAAGAAGAACCTTCGGTTCTATTTTGAATACCGACAATAGCGGTGAAGCAGCGGACAAACCGGTGCTTGAGCTGACCATAGCATCAAATCAAACTTCGCAGGATAATCCCTATCATTTCGGACTACAGACCTTTAAGGAGGTCGTGGAAGAGCTTTCCGACGGTACGATTCAAGTGAAATGCAGCGACGGGGATTTGTCAGAAGACGAAGCGACGCTTGTGAGTATGTTGGACAGCGGGCAAATCCACATGGCGGTATGCTCTCCCGGAAATATGTCCTCCGCAGGGGTATCCGAAGTAAATATGCTCTCCCTTCTTTATTTATTTAACGGCTTCAGCCACTGGGAGACCGCCATGGACGGAGAATTCGGCTCCGCCATGACGGATGTCATCTTGGAGAAAACCGGAAATAAATACCGCATTATGGGATATTGGTCCGCGGGCGTCAGGGATTATTACGGCAAAGTACCCGTCAGTTCTCCCTCGGATATGGAGGGCTTGACCATACGCACCCAGACCTCGGGCGTTGTGTCGGAATACTGGACGTCCCTAGGCGCCCAGCCGGTCAACGTGGGCTGGGGGGCATTATATGACGCTCTCAAAAACAAAGAGGTGGATTCCGCCGAAAATGATTACACCAACCTAATGTTAAAGGAACATCATACCACGGAAAACGGCAGGTATATCTGCGAGACCCATCACGATTATACCACGCGCTTGTTTATTATGAACGGCGATTTCTATGACAGCCTTACCACCGAACAAAAGAGCTGGATTGACATGGCCTCTCTGGCCGCTACCCTTCAGGAACGCTCCGTGACTTATGAAATGATGGACAGCTCCAAGGCGCAGTGTATTTCTCAAGGGGCGATTGTCACCGATTATGCCAAGATGGATATCGCGGCGTTCCGCGAACCCGCTCTGGCAATTCAAGATACCTATGCCGACTCAAACGGGCTTCGCCCCTATTTGGAAATGATACGAAGGGCACAATAACTATTATGCGGCAGCAAAATCAGAGAATGCGGAAGCGAAGCAGACTGCCGCGCACAGCAATTCAATAGGAGGGATAAGTTTTGGCAAAAGAAGATAGACAAACAACCGGCAGCATTCAAACGGCCAAAAGCCAATTTACCGTGGGCATCAAGGTAAAACTGGTCATCGGTTTTGCGATTCCTTTGGTATGCACCATTATCATCGGCATGGCGGCTTATTCTCTGGCCGCTTCAGGCATGGTGGAGAATTACGAGGATTCTATGTCCAAGGCCATGACCATGGCAGTGGAATATCTGGATTTCGGCTTCCAGGATAAACTTATAAACCGCTATGCACCGCAGTACCATTTCTGGTGCCACGTA
>CAOKFN010000093.1 GCA_948467735.1 uncultured bacterium | reverse complement strand
TGTGCCGGATGTTTGGGCTGGACCCTCTGGCGGACGGGGTTGTGGTTTCCCATTCGGAGGGGCATAGGAGGGGGATTGCCAGCAATCACGGGGATGTGGAGCATATCTGGAAGAAGTTTGGGTTGTCTATGGGGCAGTTTCGGAAGGATATCAGGGCGGCTATGGACGATGCGGAAAGCGGGAGCGGCGGTGCCGGGGATGGAGGTTCTGGCGCTGGTGTTTCCGGGCTTACGGGGATTATGGGGAAGGCTGTGGCGACGGCGGAGCAGATGCGGGAGTATGTGAAAAGGAAGAATCCGTCTGTGGCGCAGTCAGTCCTGGATATGGTGCCGCTGTATCTGTCGGAGGGAGAGGCCGAGGGCGTGAGAGGGGATGTGGCTTTTGCCCAGTCGTGCCTGGAGACGGGGAATTTTACGTTTTCGGGTTCGGCGGTCTCTTTGGAGCAGAATAATTTTGCCGGGATGGGCGTGGTGAAGAACGGGGTGAAGGGGCTGTGTTTTGATACGGCGCTGCTTGGTATCCGGTGCCAGGTGCAGCACTTGAAAGCCTATGCTTGTACGGAGACTTTGGCGAATGAAAATATAGACCCGCGCTTTAAGTATGTCACACGGGGCTGTGCGCCTTATGTGGAGTGGCTGGGTATTTCAGAGAATCCCCAGGGAAAAGGCTGGGCTGCGGGGACCGGGTATGGGGAGAAGGTTCTGGGAATTTTGAGGGAGATTATTGGGGAGGCCGGGAGCGGCGGAAGCTGTGGCGGTGTGCCGGGGAATCCGGTGGAGCCTATGGCCGGGTTTGTGAAGGTGTTCTATAAGGGCAGGGACGGGGTGAATGTGCGGACTGCTCCCTGCATGGGGGACAATGTGGACCAGGTGGTGTATGAGGGGATTTATACGGTGACGGGCATCAGTGCGGATAAGCGGTGGTACAGGCTGAAATCGGGGCTTTTTATCACGGCGGATGCGGAGTATGTGATGTTTATGGAGAGGCTGCCGGGGAAGTCTTCTTATCTGGTGCGGGTGGATATCCCGGATCTGAATATCCGTAAGGGGCCGGGGACGGATTTTGCCCGGACGGGGCTGTTTACGGGTGTGGGTGTGTTTACGGTAGTGGAGGAAGCGGACGGGAAGGGAGCCGGGAAGTGGGGGCTTTTGAAGTCGTATAAGAGGGAGCGGAACGGGTGGATTTCGCTGGATTTTGTAACGAGGCTGTAGATGTGAGTTTTTGAATATGGCAATGGTGTTTTCCTGATTATAAGGAGGAAACTTAAATGAGTGTATCGGAAAGACAGAATCTTCCATGGTGGCAGAAGTATACGCTGACATTGAATGAAGCGTCAGAGTATTTTGGCATCGGTTACAAAAAGCTGAAACAATTTATTTCTGAACATTCAGATGAGGACTTCGTTTTGTGGAATGGTAACAGAGCGCAGATAAAAAGAGTACAGTTTGAAAAATATCTGGATAATAAAATGAATGTGATTTAATGCATTTCGGTATGGAAATAGAGCCTTGTTTATGGTATGCTAATAGGTACATGGGAGCATACATCCCATGTACATTATGTTAGTGTATTGTGACGAGGCTCTCTTTTTATGAAAGGAGAGTGACTATGAGCGAAAAGAGGCGAGATAATAAAAATCGTATTCTTCGCACAGGAGAGAGCCAGAGACCGGACGGAAAGTATATGTACCGCTATGTGGATTTTAACGGGAAGACGCAGTGTATTTATAGCTGGCGTTTGGTGAATACAGACCCTGTTCCGGCCGGAAAGAAAGATAACGGTTCATTGCGGGAGAAGGAAAAGCTGATTCAAAGAGATTTGGATGATAATATATTGCCGGAAGGTGCCGGGCTGACGGTATTAAATCTGACAAAGAAATACATCGGTCAGAAAACGGGCGTGAAGCATACTACAAGAGCGGGATATAATACGGTGCTTAATCTGTTGGCAAAAGACCCGTTCGGTGCGAAGCGGATTGACAGAGTAAGGCTGTCGGATGCGAAAGAGTGGCTGATCAAGCTGCAGCAGACGGATAAAAAGAGTTATTCGGCAATCCATTCGATCAGAGGTGTATTGAGGCCTGCGTTCCAGATGGCTGTGGATGATGATATATTGAGGAAGAATCCGTTTGAATTTATGCTTGCTACTGTTCTTGTGAATGATGCAGTGACCCGTGAAGCGATTACGAGAAAAGAAGAAAGAACGTTCCTTGATTTTATAAAGAATGACAAACATTATTGCAGGTATTATGATGGTATGTATATCCTCTTTAAAACGGGAATGCGCATTTCCGAATTTACAGGTCTGACGATTAAAGATATTGATATGGAGAACCGTACGATCAATATTGACCATCAGTTGCAGAAAACCGGAACTTTGGTCTATATCGACACTACAAAGACCTATGCCGGAAAAAGGGTGATTCCGATGTCGGATGATGTGTATGAATGTTTTAAGCGTATCCTGGAAAGAAGGAATCCGCCCAAGGTTGAGCCGATGATTGACGGATACAGCGGTTTCCTCTGGTTCGATAAGGATGATAAGCCAATGGTGGCAATGCACTGGGAAAAGTATTTTCAGCACGCTGTAGAACGATACAACAGTATCTATAAGATTCAGCTTCCGAAGATAACGCCCCATGTATGCCGTCATACCTATTGTTCCAATATGGCAAAGTCCGGGATGAATCCGAAAGTTCTCCAGTATCTGATGGGGCATAGTGATATCAGTGTAACGCTGAATACCTATACGCATTTGAAGCTGGATGACGCAAGGGAGGAAATGGAGAACCTTAAAGCGGCGGAGAAAGAGGTAAGGCCTATCAAAAACAGGCTGAAACAGGCTGAAAAGGCGACTGTGTAAACCGGAAAAATTTACTCATTTTACACGGATTTTTACACAGTTTGAAGGGAAAAACAGACCGAATTAAGCCTAAATATGCCGGGAAACGGGAATCCTGCGGTAAATGTGTAAAGCTCTGAAAACCGCATAAAACCGGGAAAAACCGAGATAAGTAAGGAGTTAGAGATATATGATAAAAATACTTTTCGTCTGCCACGGCAATATTTGTCGCAGCCCGATGGCTGAATTTGTGATGAAGGATATGGTATCACAGCAAAATATGAGTGATAATTTTTTCATTGCCTCCGCCGCCACTAGTTCAGAAGAAATTTGGAACGGCATAGGCAATCCGGTCTACCCGCCTGCAAAAGCAAAACTGGCGGAGCATGGAATCAATTGTAGCGGCAAACGGGCGGTGCAGCTGGCTCGCAGCGATTATGAAAAATATGATTATTTGATCGGAATGGACAGCGCTAATATCCGCAGCATGCACCGGATGCTGGGCGGTGATCCGGAGGGAAAAATTTTCAAGCTTTTGTCTTTTGCAAATTTGGAACGAGATATTTCGGACCCATGGTACACCGGAGATTTTGAGGCGGCTTATCGCGATGTGAAGGAGGGCTGTAGAGCATTGTTGGAATATCTGTTTTGAGGGATATCTTTTTATATCCGGACTGAGGCGGGAGAGTGGAGGCGGCCTAATATGAAAAATGGATTACTTCTTTTTTCACCTTCAAGTACTTTGGGAAAGCTAGTACTTTCCAGCATGTCTGGCAGCCGCTGTCTTGTCCTATGGAAATTTATCTGGAATTCCCTGCGTAAACCCCGGAAATTTCCGGTTATGATGTTTACTCAGAGCTTATGAGCGGCACGGATTCCGAGAGTACTTCCCGGGCAACATAAAGGCTCATATCAGGCTTTGCCGCAAGAGTCCATTTGACCAGCCGGATATGCAGATGTTCCAGTTCCAGACAGGTAATGCTATAAGGATGCACACAGCTTCCGCAGTTATAATAAAAGTTATCGGCGGCGGAAAGCGCGGGGCGGTGCGTGTGGCCGGTGATTAGGATATGTTTTTCCTGCTCGGCCCAATGGTGCAGGAGCAGCTCCGTTTTCTGCTTTTTGGTGTAATTTCTGGCCGCACTGGTAGGGTCAAGCACACCGTAGCGCTCCAAAGGCTTCCACAGATACCGCACCAGAAAGCGGGAAAAACGCCATAGGGTGGAATTGAAAAAATCTGCCTGATGTCCGTGGGTGAGGTAGACGTCTTTTGGGGCCGGGGGCGTATGTTCAAGGACGGCTTCTTCTCTTAGGATGTCGGGACGTATCCGGCGGGCGGAGGTATTTTCCAGAATGATTCCCGGGTAGAATTTAATATCAGGAAGAAGGGGCTGCCGCTCTAAGTGAGGGTTATTTCCACAGCAGCAGGGGTAGATGCTGCAGTTTCGCACGGCATAACGACGGTCTTTTTTTATCATGTCATGATTTCCGTAGAGCATGTACAGGCGGCCCTGTCTGTGAAACAGGGAGAGAAGGGAGAAGATATCTCCATGAGCTTCTATAATTTGTTTCATGCTGCGGTTTTCCCAAAGTTCGTCACCGTCGCCCAGTTCAATGTAGGTATATCCGGTGCGGTAATAATACTGCAGCGCTGCGAAATATAAATTCTGATTCTTGAGAAAGTTATCATTGTTAGTACCTGCGCCCCGGTGACAGTCGCTGAACAGGACGTATTTTGTGCAGTCATTTAACGGTAGTCTGGGCGCGTTTTCAAAAGATTTGTTCAGACGGGTATAGAAGCTCATGGGCGGCCGCCTGAGATTTCCATAGATAAATACATGAGAAATTCCTCGGGGTTTTAAACTATAATCCTGTCTTTGACAGCTTTTTAGTTAAAAAAGTCCTGAATCCCGCTCTG
>CAOKFN010000092.1 GCA_948467735.1 uncultured bacterium | reverse complement strand
GACAGGAAATTCATCCTTTCTCTGGCTCCCTTCCTGAGCAGCGATACTTTGGATAAGCTGGTTCAGGAAGCCGACCCGGAAACCGACCGGAAATTCATCAACTCTCTGGCCCCTTTCCTGAGCAGACAGACCCTGCGAAAGCTCGCGGATTCCATCCTGAATGCCGAAGAGTAAAATACCGCGTCCCCCCGCCCTCCCTTTTCCTATAAGAGCCGGCCAGTCTTCACCCTATGGCGGCAATGTCCTGCCATCCGGCGGGCGGTGCCGCCCCGGCATTGTACCGGGCTGAGCCTGCCGCCTAGGGCTTCAACAGCTCCGCAATCAGCCGCTCCACCTCCTGCAGCTGTTCTCTGGTGCTTTCCCGATGGCTCTGCCTGCGGTACTGCGAAGGCGACATCCCCTTCATGGCCCGGAATGCCTTAGAAAAAACCAGAGCGTCGCTATAGCCGCAGGAGAGCGCGATGCTTTCTATAGGATAAGAAGTGGAATCCAGAAGCTCCCTCGCCTTGGTGATTCGGAAAGTGGTGAGAAACTGCTGGGGGGACATTCCCAGATAATTTTGAAACAATGTATACAGATAGCTCCTGTTAATGCACACATAATCCGCCACATCCGTCACCTTGATGGGATTGCAATAATTGCTTTGGATAAAAGAAACGGCTTTTTTTACATATTGATTTCCCTTGTCCCCCTCATCCTTTGCCTCCACACCAGTGCTTTGGGCCAGAATGGACAGAAATACGCCCAGCTGTCCGTTCCTGCGCAGATCGTCCGCTATGCCGAAGGTATTATGTTCCATCATATCCCGGACAATGGCATAAAGCTCCTGATTTTTGTCGCAGACAAACACAGGGTGTCTGGCGGACAGGCCCATGGAATTCAGATATTCCCCCGCCCGGCTTCCGCCAAACCCCACCCACAGATACGTCCATGGTTCTTTTTCATCGGCCTGATAAAACGCCAGCTCATTGGGCTGTATCAGAAAACCATATCCCGCCTCCAGACGGTATTCTTTGTCATGAAATCGGAAAATCCCCCTGCCGCTCAAGATATAATGTATCAGATAATGGGGTTTGGACGCGGGCCCGAAGCTGTGAAGCCCTTCCGTCTGGGAGCAGCCGCAGCAATTGACATACAGGCTTCCGATGTTATCATTTTCAAAGTCCAGCTTAAACGCTTTTTCCATAAACCAAATGATCTCCCCATGATATGTCGTCCACACCATGAACCGCAGCCGTCCGGATGCAATGGCATTCCCTGCATATACTCGCGGGCGATAAAATCCGCAGTCGATTCATGATTCTTTATATTCCCATTATTTTACTTCGGTTGTTCAGGCGGCGCTGCCGTGCATCCTATAAAGTAAATTCCTTCTTTTCCATATCCTCCTGCACCTTCACCAAATCTTCCCGAATATGCAGCTTCTGGGGACAGGCGGCCTCGCACTTTCCGCATTTAACGCAGTTCTTCGCCTGCTTTTCTTCACCGATGCCCCTCTCCCAGCTGTTTTTCACCATGCTGTACTTTTGATACATATGATAGGTGTTCCATACCCTGAAATTGCCCGGGATATCCACTCCGGCCGGACAGGGCATACAGTAGCGGCAGCCCGTGCATCCGCTTTTGACACGGCTGTTAATCAAGGCGGCCACCTCTTCAACAACCTGATGCTCTTCGGCGGAAAGGGGCTTAAACTCCGCAAAGGTTTTCAGATTGTCCTCCACCTGCGCCATATCGGACATACCGCTCAAGATCACCTTTACATTGGGAAGGCTTCCCACCCAGCGCAGCGCGAAAGACGCAATGGAAGCGTTTGGATCCAGCGCATGGAATTTCTCCGTGATATCGTCCGCAAATACTGCCAGCGAACCGCCCTTCACAGGCTCCATCACAATCAAGGGAACCTGCCGCTCCTCGGTGAGACGGTATCCCTTCATTCCGGCCTGCTCGTTTACATCCATGTAATTCAACTGAATCTGGCAGAAATCCCAATCCCGGTAACACAGGATTTCCTCAAATACCTCATATTTATCATGAAAGGAAAATCCCAGATACTTAATCCTGCCTTCGGCTTTCAGCTCCTCCAGCCTTTTGATGCCGCCGATGTTTACCATCATGTCAAATCGTTCTTTATTCAGGCCATGCACCAGATAAAAATCTATGTAATCCGTCTGAAGCCTTTCCAGCTGTTCCTGAAACACCGCGTCCACATCTTCCAGCTTCTCTATCTTCCAGCAGGGAAGCTTGGTAGCCAGATAAAAGGAGTTCCGGTCATATTTGCCCAAGACTCTGCCCACAAAAGGTTCGCTTTCGCGGCCGTGATAAGGATACGCCGTGTCAAAATAATTGACCCCCGCCGCAATGGCCTTATCGATCATCTTCTCTGCCAGCGGTTCGTCAATCTTTCCCTCCGCCGTCACCGGAAAACGCATACACCCGAATCCCAAAAGCGAAGCCTCCACGCCCAGCTTGTCCATTCTTCTCTTTTCCATATCCTGCCTCCTTTTTCAATTCCTCTCCTACAGTTTTGTTCCTACAATATTCCTGCGGCTTTGTTCCTGCATTTTTTCCCGCAAATTTGTTCCTAAAATATTTCTACAGTTCCGTCCCTCCGATCCAATGCTCCTGTAGAAATGGAATATTCAGCCGCGTCCGAAATTCCTCTCGTTTTTTTCGCTGCGGAATTGGCTTCGCCTGAGGACATAACTCCCATACAGGAACTTTTTTGCTTCTCCGCCGTGCCCCTACCGCCTTTTCAGCAGCTTTCTCTCTATCCTATTATAGATTACCACAACCAGCAGTGCTTCCGCAATTAAAATGATAGAAAAAATTCCGCTGATCAGCCCTGAAGCCTTGCACATAAAATAAATGGTGATTTCCGCGGCTGCGCCAAATCCAAGAATCAGATAACCGCACAGCTGATTGTATTTTTTGACATCCGTCACTTCAATCGATCTTTTATTAAAAATCGTATTTCTCTCCTCGTTATACAGTGTCTTCATTCCGGTCCAAAGACACATAACGCCCACCAGCAAAAGCAATATGGTATCCATTTCCTCTCCTTTCCCGCCGCATTTCCTATTCTGCCCCGGAAACGCCCCCGCCTTCTCCATATATTTTGTTTTTCAAATATTGAATATTGGCGTCAAAATCCACCTCCAGCACCTCCATTTTACGAATGACAACATTCTTATATGTGCCGGGGCGGGGAATATTGTCGGAGGTAATCTCATAGAAAGGCAGTTTCCCCGCCATCAAGCTTAACCGGAAACACTCGTTTTTCGTGAGGTTTGTCGTCAGATTTGGCAGAAGCCCGTTCATCAATCCTTCCCCGTTGGTCAAAAGCGCCGTGGGCAGTTTCTTGATCACCGCTGTCAATACCTTTCGCTGACGCTCCGTCCTGCCAAAATCCGTGCCCAGATACCGGTTTCTGCTGTAGGCCAGCGCTTGGGGGCCGTTCAAATGCACCAGCCCGCTGAGGGAAGTGTCCATATCGTCCGTTCCCTGAGGCCTGCCCGTAAGCATATTATATTCCACAAGGTATCCGTTGACATATACGATTTCCTCGCTGGTCAGTTCCAGCTCAATTCCTCCCACCGCGTCCACAAGGCTGGCAAAAGCTTCAAAATTCACCAAAACATACCGATTGACGGAAATATCGAAATTTTTCTCTATGGTCTCCATCAATAATTCCGCGCCGCCGTATGCATATGCCGCATTCAGCCGGTTTCCGTCATGTCCGGGAATCTCCACATACATATCCCTCAGCAGAGATGTCATGGATATGGTTTTGGTCCTGCTGCTGATCGACAATAGAATCATGGCATCGGAACGACCGTCGTCCCCGTTCTCGCGGGAATCGTTCCCGATTAACAGAATATTCACCACGCCGTCCTCCTGCAAAGGCTCCTCAGACACCGAGGCGATTTCCTTGAAATTGATTCTCTTATATGCCGCCCCCACCAGCTGATATAAGCCGATTCCAAGCAATGCAATAATGAGAACCACCGCAATTAAGAACTTGCGGAAGCCCGATTTCTTTCTGCGTTTTTTTCCTGCCTTTTCTTCTCCGGTTGAACCTTTCTTCTTATCCGTTCCTGCTGGTTTTGAAGCCTGCGTCCTATCCTTTTGAACCTGAACCACCCCCTTTTCCATTTCCGGTTTCACGGGTTTTCCTGATGAATCCGTCCGATCCGGAGCGTCCCAGTCTATAATCTCCTCCTTTGCGGCTGCCTGCTTTGACGCCTTCCGTTTTGATTCTGCCTGATTTGAGGCTCTCCATTTCAAAGGCCCTTCCTCCAAGTTAGTCCGGCCGGAATCCTCCGGCGCTGTGTTCCTCCAGCCTGAAGCTTCCGGCACGGGTTCCTCCCAATCGGAACCCTCCGGCGCTGAGTCTTCCCACCTTGAATCTTCCCGAATGATATCCTCCCCATCCGACTCTTCCGACGCTGTATTCTTTCTGCCGGAATCCTCCGGCGAAGTATCCTCCCGTTCTGTTCTCTCCTGCCCTAAATCTTCATGCTCCGATTCCTTTTGTACTCCTCCTTCATGCGGCATGGAGTCTTGCATCTCTTGTTCCAGAAACGCCTCTAAGCCGCGCAAAATCTGCTCCATTTCATTTTTGCTCTCACTACTCATAAATAACCGTCCAACCCTTTTTCCTACGCGGCTCTGCTTTTTACGCCAACATAATGCAGCGGCTATAGTTCAATCATGGTATAGATGGCCATTCGGCCGCTTCCTGCCTTGAATATGGTCTTATTATACCATGATTAC
>CAOKFN010000091.1 GCA_948467735.1 uncultured bacterium | reverse complement strand
TCTCTTTTTGGAATTTTCAGGGCTGTGATGCTGTTTATTTGTCAAGGTGCTGTGTTGTTCTCTCTGGCAACTATGACATCATATCATGGTTTCCTTATTCTGTCAACAACTTTTTTAAAAACTTTTTTTATTTTTTCCAACCACGCTTTAGAGGTTTTCTTCAGCAACGGTAGGTTTTTATTATAACACCAGTTTTTTCCATTTGTCAATACTCTTTTTTAATTTTTTTAGATTTTTATAACAGCTCCGCCTTTGATTAAACTGTTACAAAGATGCGCACAGCTTCCGTCTTCAACTCGTTTTGGTTCTCGCGACTCTCCCAATAATTGCAGGGCGGCTGAAAGTCGCCCTAAGACGCAGTTTTAACTTTGCGGCGCCGTATGGCTGAACTGCTGATCAGTTTTGACGTCCCCCTGCCGTCCCTTTCCCCGGCTTCCTATGCAGATGCCTTCATAACCTCCATACAACTCTGTCCTGCGTCTGTCGCAGCAAAAACAGGAAAACATTCCTGAACGCCGGGACTTCCCCTGCCGAAGAATATGGGTTCCTGCTTCTTCTCGAGCTCGTGCGCTTCTTTTGAATTCATTTATGGCGCGACGCTTCAATCAGCGGGAGCGCAAACGGCGGCTATGCCCCAACCACACTGTCCAAAAGCTCCTGCAGTTCCTGCAATGGCACAAAATCGAATTCTTCCAGAAACTGTTCTATCCAGTGCGCAAGAAAATTATGCTGATAAATCCATAAAAGAAGAGAGCTCTCTTCCGTATACGACAGGATAACCCTGCCCACCGCTCCAATGTCCATTATCATAATAAACGCATAAATAGTCCACAGAATCAGCACTACCTCCACAACTCCGAACACGATTCCCAGCAGTTTATCCGCAAAATGTATCACCGGCAGCTTTACCACCAGTTTTGCCGAAAAAAACACCAGACTCAGCAAATGATGCACAATGCCCAATACACTCAACAGCACCACCACAACCACCACATTAAAAAACTGCCCGTTAGAATAATTATGTACTCCATATGCTATCAGCGCGGCGGTCACACAAAGTACTATCATAGAAATCAGAGAAATGATTTCCTTGACCATTCCTTTTTTATATCCGTCCACCATTTTACAGATAACCGAGATTACCACAACAATAAGCATTACATTAAAATGAAGGTTCAAGCTATCCATCTGTTTTCTCCTCTGCTATTTCAGCTGTATCATATCTATGGAACTGTCCGTAATCAGCATATATTTATATGTATTGCCCGCCGGAAGCATCAATCTGACATTCTTAGAAAACTTCCCTTTAAATTTCTCAATTCCGTCCAGTGTTATAATTTGACATTCCGTTTCATTATAAATGACAAAATTATCCTTTCCAAAAAAAATATCCGTATATTCCATATCAAAATAAAAAACCTTCTTTCGGGAAGCCGCCGGCTCATATATATTGATTTGGTATTTGTTTTCATTATTATCCGCATAAAACACCACCCCGATATATCTGTCGCTGCTGAACACGGATTGTATTTCTCTGTCAAACATATGCTCTTCCTGTACGATGGGCACCTGCGTGCCCGAACAAATGATCAGCCTGCTGTCTCCCACCGCAAACGACGTTTCATTATTCATAAACTGCACATGAGGTATCAGCACATCCGTATAGTCAAACCCGCTCACAAAACGGTTATCACGCTCGGCGCCCACAGGCCCGAAATTATAAAAACCGATATTGCTTTTCAGCACATTGGCGTCCAAATATACATAGGAGACGCACAAAAGCCTCCCGTTGGGCGACAGGCTGATATCCATGGGATATCCGGAATTATTCATATGCGCCTCTCCCTTAAAAAGAAGCTCCCAGTCAGTGTCATAGGTATTAATCCATGTTACGTCCGTATCCTCAAGCACTGCCGCCACATAGCCCGCTTCCGACACAGCCACGTCCCGTATGGGCATTGTGGTAACAATTTCCCCTAAGAGCTTCTCCGAATTCGCCACATAAATATTTCTTCCGTTGTAATCTCCTATGGCGACGGCATTCCCGCTAAAAGCCAGCTTCACATCCTGTATCTCAAACGTCTGGTTCCATGTCACATTTCCCATGGCGTCCGTGCAGTGGGCGCCGTCCTTACTGTATGACAAAATCGCATCTCCCAGCCTTACGTCCGCGGTTCCCCGCCCGATTTCTCTCGGAATAGAAGAAATAGTCTCATAATCCGTGTAGACATGCCTCTTATACTGTATTATCACAAGAATGACCAGCGCGGCCAATATCGCGGCCATGAGCAGAAATCTATAAAGAGTGGTCAGCTTATGCCGCGCTATTTTCTCCTTATAGTCCTCCTGCATCCGCTCTCGCTTTTCTTTCTCTTTTAAGTAATTCTTAATATCCGCCATCCTGCCTCCAGTGTACTGTTCCCGTTCTTTATGCAAGCTTCGGTCAGGCCGCTTTCCTCTGCTCTTTGCAAGCATTATAGCACATCTTCCATGCTATGGTAACAAAATTTTTTGTCCTGCCTTGATGCTGTCCGGATTCTTAATGTTGTTAAAGGCGCATACTTCTGCCACGCGCGCATCGCTCCCATATTTTTTAATGCAGATTCCTATCAGGGTATCTCCTTTTTTAACCGTATAGGATACCGGTTCGGAAGTCGGCGGGGCAGTGGGTTCCGGCGTCGGCTGAGCGGTAGGCTCCGGCGTGGGCTGAGCAGTCGGTTCCGGCGTCGGGCGGGCGGTGGGCTCCGGCGTCGGCTGAATGGAAGGCTCCGGCGCAGACGGCGCAGGCGTCTGAATATTGACGGCATTTTCCTTTAAGACAGCGTCATTGAGCTTGTCCTCAGCCACAATCGTCCCCACCTGTACGGAGCCGTTGGATACTTCTATGGAATCCTCGCTGTTATCAGGCAGCTGTCTCCTTGTCAGCCCTTCCCAAAATTGGCTGGCCGCCGACTGTAGATCGCCGAACTGACCGCCGTTGTTCATTGCCGCAAGTCCCGTTACACATAACAATGCAAAAACAGCCGCGGCGGAATATTTCATCCTCCGAAGCCTTGCTTCTCCCGATACGCTCTCCTGCTCTTTGGGAGGCCTGTCCCTGAAAACAGACTGCCTAAAGGCATGTCCGCCCTTCTCTTCCGCCAGCGCCCTTCTTTCTTCCTGACGCTTTTTCACCACATCGTATTTTTCCTGATTAAACTCCTCCGGTTTTGCTTCCTCCTGCCGCTGATCCACCATATACGCCAGCATACTGTCATTTTTTTCGTAAAACTGCGCATACCCCGCTATGTATCTGCACACACCCTGTTCATAGACATGAAACCCTTCCACCATTTCCCCGTCCAGCATACGGTATCCTAGGAAAGCATAGTCCGGGAAATATCTCCTGCGCTGCTTTTCGGCCTCCTGCGTGACCGCCTGAGACAGATGCCGACATTCCTTCTGTAGAAAATTCAGCCTCCCGGCTCCATAGAAAAAAAGGTAAGTGACTCCTGCTTCTTCCTTCCGTACACCATACAGCGCCACCGCCATCCCCTTGTCCCGGGCAAACTGGTTTAGCTGTTTTATATAAGAAATCACATAGTCCTCCACATATATTTTGCAATGCGGATTGGTTTCTCCGATTTGTGTAACATTTTTTGGCAACTGCATACAAACACCTCCCATACCATTTGTTTTTATCATATCATCGGTATGGAAGGTATTTTAGCAATCTTTGTCACGTTTAAAAAAGAACTGTTCGACAATCTTTGCATCATCCTTGGAATTCTACCCAAACTTGTATACCGTCACCGCGTCATACTCCCTGTCCCCGCCAAAGATGCAGCCGGGAAATTCCGGTTTATTTGCACTGTCGGGAAAGTACTGAGTCTCCAAACACAGCCCCGCTCTGGGGCCGTAGACCGCCCCTCCCTTCCCCGTCTGCCGGGCGATAAAATTGCCCGCATAGAACTGCACCCCGGGCAGCGTCGTATAAACCTCCATTTTCCTGCCGCCCGAAGGCGCCTTCAATACGGCGGCCACGCGGAGCGTCCCGTCCCAATCGTCGATGACCCAGTTATGATCATAGCCGCCTGCAAAGCGCAGCTGTTCAAAATCAGCGTCAATTTCCCGTCCTATCTTTTTGAAATCGGTAAAATCCATGGGCGTCCCTTTGACCGGCGCAAGCTCTCCCGTGGGAATGGAGCCCGCGTCCGCAGGGGTATACCGGGAAGCCGCCATCCACAGCTCATGCCCTTCCACACTGCCGCTGTCATGGCCTTCCAGATTAAAATAAGAGTGATTGGTCAGATTTAAAATCGTCCTCTTGTCGCTGACGCCGTGATAATGCAGTTTCAACGCATTATCCTCGTCCAGCGAATAGGTGACGCTGACCCTTTTATTTCCGGGGAAGCCCATGCTGCCATCCTTATCCTCCAAGGAAAATGTGACGCTGTCCTCATTCCATTCGGCCTCCCACAGACGCTTATGCCATCCCTTTTCTTTGTGACTGTGAAGATTATTCACCCCGTCGTTTGCATCCAGCTGATATATCGTTCCATCGAGACAAAAAGAGGCGTTTGCGGTCCGATTGGCGCTGGGACCGATTACCACGCCGAAAAAACTGTCATTCCTCCCGTAATCTCCGCCATCCCCAAATCCCAGCACCACATCCGCGGGAATGCCGTTTTTGTCAGGAACAATCACCTTCACTAAAGCGGCGCCCATATTGGTCACTGCTGCCTGCATTCCCTTCTTATTAGAAATGGTATACAGTGAAATTTCCCTTCCGTCCGGATATTTTCCAAAAGCACTTACGACAACCGACATTTCTTTCTCCTATTCCAGTCTTGTCCCTGCACTGCAGCGCCCCTATCACAATTCGGTGCGGCCTTCCAGCGCGCGGAAAAGCGTTACTTCATCTATGTACTCCAAGTCTCCGCCCACCGGCACGCCGCTGGCGATTCTCGTCACCCGTATTCCCGTAGGTTTAATCAGCTTTGCGGCGTACATGGCGGTGGTTTCGCCTTCCAGACTGGAATTGGTGGCAATGATAACCTCTTCCACATCCCCCTGCAGGCGCTCCATCAGCTCTTTCAGCTTGATGTCGCCGGGGCCGATGCCAAGCATGGGAGAAATCGCCCCATGCAGCACATGATACACGCCCTCGTATTTGCCTGTCTTTTCGTATGCCGCCAAATCTCTGGTATTTTCCACCACCATTATCATCCTGTGATTCCGATTGGCATTGGCGCATACGGGACAGATTTCCTTGTCTGTCAATGTGAAACATTCCTTGCAGTAACGGACATTTTTCTTTGCTTCTATTATCGTATTGGCCAGCCTGTCCACTTTATCCTGCGGCAGATTGATCAAGTGAAACGCCAGACGCTGGGCGGATTTACCGCCGATGCCAGGCAGCGCCGCCAGCTCCTCTATCAATTTGTTAATGTAACCGCTGTATAAGTCCATCAGAACGGAAGTCCTCCCAAACCGCCTGTCATTTTGCCCATAAGCTCCGCACTGGCTTCTTCCGCCTTGCGCAGCGCCTCGTTGACCGCCGCCACAATCAAATCCTGCAGCATCTCAATATCCTCAGGGTCCACTACCTCTTCCGCCAGCTTAATGCCAATCATCTCTTTTTTGCCGTTCACCACTGCCTCCACCGCACCGCCGCCTGCCGCCGCAGTGAATTCCTTGGTCTCCAGCTCCTTCTGCCCTTCCTCCATCTGCCGCTGCATTCTCTGGGCCTGCTTCATCAAATTGCTCATATTTCCGGGGATCCCGCCTCCCGGAAAGCCTCCGCGCTTTGCCATAATTTCATATCCTCCTATTTTAAGTTCCGTCTCTGCGCTGCAGCGCCCCTACGAGGAAGAATATTTCGTCTG
>CAOKFN010000090.1 GCA_948467735.1 uncultured bacterium | reverse complement strand
TTCCGGGCGCTTCCGTTCCGAGACTGTTTTTTCCAGTTCCCGCCTACGGGAACTTGTTCCGGTCTCTGCACTACAGCGCCCTTACTAAGGAAGAAAATTTCATCTGTACAGGACACAGCTGAAATTTCCTTCCGGGCGCTTCCGTTCCGAGACTGTTTTTTCCAGTTCCCGCCTACGGGAACTTTTCCGCTTGCGGGAACTTTCTCGCCTGCGGGAACTTGTTCCGTCTCCGCACTACATAATGACCTTCCCGATCCATTCCGACAGCTCCTCCGGCGTCATGGCCCCCACGAAGGCCCCCATGCCCGCAAGCACCGCCGCCGCATTTCTGTCATAATTGGGTTCCGCCTCCATATCCAGCGCCGTCAGCACCACCATTTTGGCGCCGCTCTCGATGATTCCCTTAGATACGCTGTACAGGTTGTGATATCCCCCGCCCTCATAGAGATCCGTCACCAGCACAATCATTGTCCGGAAAGGATAGTCAATCAGCCCCTCGCAGTACTGCAGCGCCCCGGCGATATTCGTCCCGCCGCCCAGCTGCACGCTCATCAACGTCTCCACAGGGTCTTCCACATAGCCGCTTAAATCCACCACGCTGGTGTCAAATATCACAAGCTTGGTATCCAGCATGGGCAGCTTTGCGAAAATGCCCGCCATGACCGCGCTGTGAATCACGGAATCCAGCATGGAACCGCTTTCGTCCACGCAGATAATCACCCGCCACTGATTGTACTTCTTCATGCGGGAATTAAAATACACGTTTTTTAAAATCAGCTGGCCGTCCTCCCCGCTGTTTTTGTCATAATTCTTTAAATTCATGCGGATTGTTTTCTTGATATCCAGATTTCTGGCCGACTTTACCGGACTGCTGGCATTGCGGTTAATCTGCCCGAAGAAGGAGGCCCTTACCTCTTTTTCCAGCTTCTTCGTGATTTCCTCCGCCACCTTCTTCACAATCTCTCTGGCAAGGGTCAGCACTTCTCCCTTCATCATGTGCTTCAATTCCAATATGGTCTTCAACAGCTCCTTATTGGGCTCTAGCTTCCGCAGAACGTCCGGATCCGTCAGAAGCTCCGTCATCCCGTATTTCTCCAGCGCATGGCGCTCCATAATCTCCACCGTCCGCTTGGGAAAAAGCTTCTTCATCTTATGCAGCCAGCCGGGAACCGTAAGCCGGGAGCCCTCGCTGCCCCCTTTTCTGTCCTCCCGAAGCTCCTGCTCTTCCCCGTATTCTTTGGAGTACAGATAATCCAGCACTTCCTCCATTCCCATCAGCCCGACTCCGCCCTCGGAGAAGGATATCTGCTCCGAGGAATATTTCCCCAGCACCAGCCTCCACCGGTTTAAAATCTCCTGCTCATCCATTATCATCCACCAACTTCCCTGTCATCCTCCTGCCTCCGCATTCCGCCGCTGCGCCGATTCCGCCGTGACATATCGGCTTTCTTCCCGACTCCGCACTTCGCGGCACGTCGCTTCCGCCGTGACATGCATAGCTTTCTTCCCGACTCCGCATTCCGCAACGCGCCGATTCCGCCGTGACATGCGCGGCTTTCTTCCTCCCTCCGCACTCCGCCGCTGCGCCGACTCAGCCGTGACATATCGGCTTTCTTCCCGACTCCGTACTTCGCGGCACGTCGCTTCCGCCGCAACATGCACGGCTTCCTTCCTGCCTCCGTGCTTCGCGGCACGTCGCTTCCGCCGTGACATGCGCGGCTTTCTTCCCGACTCCGCCGCTCCGCTTCAGCTATGCCGCGGCGGCCTTTCTCTCCCCTGCCGCCGACGCGCCGCGCCTTACGCCTCCATGCGTTCCTTCACATAGGCGTCCATTTCCTTCCCATAGGAATACCAGTCCGGCAGAATTTCCTTTCTCTCAAGGATATCCTCCCGCCCCTTCCCATGCAGGCCTGCCGCCGCCGCGGCAATCTTGTCAATCTCTCTGGGGGTAAAATACGTAAACGCCATGCGAAGCTCCGGCAGAAGCTCCATAAATTCCTCCTCCGCCACACGCCCGAAAAATTCGTCCAGCATCTTGATAAACCGATCCCCGATAAAAACCAGATCTCTGGCGGTAAAAAACAATCCCCTGAAAAACTGCGCCGTATGGGCCAGCTGTTCGCTGGTTCCCGTCAAGTACCCCCGGCACGCCATTTCCACCTCTTCTGCGGTTTCCCTTCCGCTTCCGTAGAGAATGCCCCGGATACAGCCGTTGAGCCCCGCATGAATCTCTCCGTCCCCCGTCATCCTCTCCAGCGCTTCATAATAGGCCTCCCGCTCCTGCGCGTCCTCGCTCCGCCCCGTGACCTGATATAAGAGCTTCAAGGCATTCATGCACCGGTTCAAGTCCTCGTCCTTAATCCGGGTCATGGACGGCAGCAGGGTAATCAGCTTTTGACAGCCGATACGGATCAGACCGGAAAATTCCATCCGGGATTCATACAGACCGGCAAGCTCCTCCATCATCATCAAAGATTTCACCGCGTCCGCAATGGAATAAAAATCCCCGTCCGAAAGCATCAGCTCATGCACCCTGTCATATACAGACTGCAGCTGCTCCCTTAACCCCATCTCAAAAACCTTGGTTAAAAGAATCGCGCTCTCTCCCGCCCCCAGCTCTTTTTTCAGCTCCTCCTTCACAAGCCCCGCCGCCGCTTCCTCTATGGTGGCCCCATAGACGGATACGTCGATCAGCGCCGAATTCACCTGCGCGTTCCACTTATACTTCCAAATCTCCCGCATCAGGTTCCTGTCCTTTTTCAACTGCAGATTCGGCCCCTTGATTTTTCTTGCAAATTCCGTCCCCAGAAAAGTCATGCGGTTGAACAGCATGCTGGTCTGCCTGTGCTTCTGACTGGAAAAAATAGAAAGCGTCGCCTCCGTCTCCAGCGTGGAGCCGACCTTCAATCCGAATTTCTTACATTCGCTCTGAAAATCGTGGATAATGGGCGGCACATCCGCATCGGGACACAATTCTCCCGCCGTATTTCCGGTCATCTGCTTTCTCAGAATCCGCAGGGGCGTATCCGAAGCAATATTGCACTCCCCTTTCACAAAGGACGACAATACCGCGTCCAGAAGCTCATAGGCTCCCGGCTCCTGCTTGCCCCGAAGCCCCGCGAGCCCCCTTGCCTGCGCGCAGGCGCAGATTTCGTCATAGGTGGACAGATACCCTTCCTTTTTTCGCGTCTCCTTACCGGAGGACACAATCAAATCCAGCACCGCGCTCTCATAGGGTCTGTCCGTCTCCGCCAGCTTCTCCCATATCATCTGATAAAATCCCGGAAAGGGCATGCCGCTGGCATAGCCGTTTAACGCGTCCGCCGCCTCCATGGAATAGGGCATCAGATAGACCCCCTGATCCTTTTGGGGCATCTTCAATGCCTGCGTCCCCTCATCCTTCCCAAGCGGCGCAGACTTCCCCGGCTGCCCGGCCACACCCAACAGCGCCGTCAGGCCGGGGGTATGGAACCCGCCCGTGACCACCAGCACGGGAGCCTCCGAAGCCTTCCGCTCCCCTGCGTGCTTTTTAATCTGCCCCGCCATAAACCGCTCTCTGGCCAGACATCCGTCCTCCCCCATGACCTCCTCCGGCGTGTTTTCCCTTGCCAGCCGACAGTAGGTCAGCAGATCCGAAAACCATTTTTCGCTGTCCCGATGAAGACCGTTCAGCTCAAAATATTTCTCCCAGAATTCGTCAAAGCTGCGCATTCCGGTTTTCTCGCACAGCTGGCCCAGATAGGCGTTCCTTGACAGCAGATAGTCGTCATTGTAATTATTTTTTTCCTCATCCCTGTTTAAAAGCCCCTTCCCCTCTTCGGAGGCGGCCAGAATCTCCGCGTAAGGCAGGTCGATAAACGCCGTGGGAATCCCCAGCCGCTTCCCCGTCCGCAGGGCCGCCAGCTCCGGAGAATAATCCAGAAACGGGTAATAGCACCTGTAATGCTCCTTCTCCTCGGAGAGCAGGCCCAAGGTGTCATGATAGGAATAATAAATCGCAAAGGGCGCCTTTGTCTCCTCATGAACCATCACCGGAATCAAAGAATCGGCGCTCTGGGGTCCCTCCACCAGAATCACGCTGGGATGTATCTTTTCAATCATCCTGCCCACATGCAGCGCGCAGGCCGGACTATGATGCCTGACGGGAAGCAGGACTATCTCAGCCATTTCCTTGCTTCGTAATATTCTTTCCATAATCCACCTTCTTTGCTGCTCTTATCCCGGATAACCGTGTTAAAATATCCCTTGACCTTTTCCAGATCATCCTTGTTCTCCTTGGACACCGCCCCCACCAGATTCTGCACCAAGGCGTCCATGCTGATCTGGGCGTCACCATAATAATATCCCGTAATCATGGCCTGATAGTAAACCGACACCGCCTCCGCCGTGCTCATCACCGCCGAAGGCTTGTCAATCCTGTGCCCATAGGAGGAAACGCCCTCCCGCAGCTCATGGTAGGTGGACGCCAGAATCTCCGCCACGTCTTCATCCGCCTCCATGGCAATATGGGCCTCTCCCGCCAGCTTATTCACCTCGTTAATAATAATCTTTTTCTCCATGGCCGCTTCCCGGACAGGCATCACCGTCTCGAAATTAAAACGACGCTTCAAGGCGCTGCTCATCTCATTGACGCCCTTATCTCTGGTATTTGCCGTGCCTATGACATTAAATCCCGGCTTGGCGAACAGGAAGCCCTCGTCCCCCAGCTCCGGCACGTTCAGCACTTTATCGCTGAGCACGCTGATCAGGCTGTCCTGAATCTCCGCGGGCGTTCTGGTAATTTCCTCAAACCGGGTCAGAATCCCCCTCTCCATTCCCACATACAGAGGGGACGGCACCAGCGCTTCCCGGCTGGGCCCCTTCGCCAAAAGCAGCGCGTAATTCCAAGAATATTTGATCATATCCTCCGTGGTCCCCGCCGTTCCCTGAATGGTATTGGTGCTTACCCCGCTGATGGCCGCCGACAAAAGCTCCGAAAGCATGGTCTTGGCCGTTCCCGGCTCCCCCACAAGCATCAACCCCCTGTTTCCCGCCAGCGTCACAATACAGCGCTCCACAAGGGCGTCGTTCCCCAGATATTTCTTCTCTATCAAATATTCCTTTTTCTTGTATACAATCGGCTTGGGGCTCCCCAGAATAAATGTCCTCACCGCCCTCGGCGACATCTGCCAGTTTTCCGGCTTTGCGCCCGTATCGGTATTCTTCAGCGCTTCCAGTTCCTCTTTGTACCGCACCTCCACAGGCGGTTTTATAAATTCCTGTTCCATGACCTTTCCTCTCCCTTTTCATTTTTTTATACTGCACACCAACCTACCGCGAGGCCCGACTGCAGACCGCCAATGAGATACCATTGCTCATTTTCCTGCTGTAAATTTCGGCGGTCAGCAGTATATACTGACGGTGACTAAAATCTGCCTTGTTACCCGACTCACGAGCGGAAACCCTCATGAACCGATGGCAAATCTGACCGCTCGTGAGTATAAATACTGTAAGCGGGCAGGTTCTGCAGCACAACACCAAGAATTTCCCAGACGGCGCACCCTGCCGTCCGTGAAATTCTTCTCGTGCCTGCGTGATATAAAAATAAGTATATCAGACTCCGACGGAAAATTCTACCTTTTATGAAACGAAAAGGACATCTCCTGTAAATTTGGGCACTCTTGCCAAAAACTTCCGTGCTCCTGCCAAAAACAGCGCCATAAATTTCTACCCGGCATAATGCCTTCCGGTTCCTGCCGCCGCTGGCTGCCGGCGGCCTCTGAAATATGCCATGAGCCCCCGACTCACAAACGGCAGATATTATGAACCGGCCGCGGATTATATCGCTCATGAATAGAAAAAGACCTTACAATGAGCCTGAACCCATTCCAAGGTCATTGATACGCTTCCACCCTCCATTCACAATTTCTGCCTTCCAAACCTCCCAAAGTATTCCTGCGCTCTTTGCAGCGATATATCC
>CAOKFN010000089.1 GCA_948467735.1 uncultured bacterium | reverse complement strand
ACGCCCGCCGCCATCAGGGACATGCAGGAAGCGCAGGTGGAAGCCATGGAGGTGGAACCGTTGGATTCAAAGGTCTCGGACACGGTCCTTATGGCATAGGGGAACTCCTCCTCGCTGGGAAGCACGGGAATCAAAGCCCTTTCCGCCAGCGCGCCATGGCCGATTTCACGCCTTCCGGGCCCCCGGGAGGGTTTTGTCTCGCCCACGGAATAGGAAGGGAAATTGTAATGGTGCATATACCTCTTGCTCACCTCGTTCTCGTCCAGCCCGTCAATCTTCTGCTGCTCCGACAAAGGCGCCAGCGTACATACATTGCAGATCTGAGTCTGCCCCCGGGTAAACATAGCGGAGCCATGCACCCGGGGAATGATGTCAACCTCCGCCGCCAGAGGCCTTATCTGGGTGATTTCACGGCCGTCGGGACGCTTGTGATCCTTTAATATCATCTTGCGCACCGTCTTCTTCTCATACTGATAGACGGCCTCGCCCAGAATTGCCAGCCATTCCTCCTTCTCCCCGAAAGCCTCCTCCAGCTTCTCGGTAATCTTCCGGATATTTTCCTCCCGGGTCTGTTTGTCATCGGTAAATACGGCCGTCTCCATCTCCTCGGGAGGCACGAGCCTCTTCATCTCCTCAAACATTTCCTCCGGAACCGCACAGCTGGTATATTCATGCTTCTTTTTGCCCGTTTCCGCAGCGATTTTTTCTATGAAGGCAATGATGGTCTGATTGATCTCATGGGCCTTGTAGATTGCCTCGATCATTTTCTCCTCGGGCACTTCGTTCGCCCCGGCCTCAATCATAATTACCTTTTCCTTTGTGGAGGCCACGGTCAGATTCAAATCGCCGTTTTTCCACTGCTCCTGAGAGGGATTGATGACAAATTCCCCGTCAATCATGCCCACCTGCGTCATGGCGCAGGGGCCGTCAAAGGGAATGTCCGAAATACAGGTCGCTATGGCCGCGCCCAGCATGGCCACCAATTCGGGACGGCATTCCGGGTCAACGCTCATAACCATATTGTTCAAAGTGACGTCATTGCGGTAATCCTTGGGGAACAGGGGACGCATGGGCCTGTCGATCACACGGCTGGTCAGAACGGCGTTCTCGCTTGCCTTCCCCTCCCTCTTGTTAAAGCCCCCGGGTATCTTGCCCACCGCATACAGCTTCTCCTCATATTCCACGCTCAAAGGGAAAAAGTCAATCCCCTCTCTGGGCTTCTCCGACGCGGTTGCGGTGCTGAGCACCACCGTATCTCCATAGTGCATAAACGCACATCCATTGGCCTGCTTTCCCACCCGGTTGATGTCAACCTTCAAGGTCCGTCCCGCCAATTCCATTTCATAGGTCTGATACATACAAAATCCTCCATTCCGCCGCTGACTGCGGCCGCTTATTTTACTGTAATCACAGGAACAGAAGATACCGAAACTACTGAAAAAAGCATGTATTTCCCTTCACGCTCTTTTCAGCGGTCTCGGAACTTTCTTCTGTCCCGCAGTTTTTCATTGCCGCGTACAAAAACGGAGGGGCCAAATTCCTTCGGCCTGCCTCCGTTACCATCCGTCTTATTTCCTTAAGCCGAGCTTCTCAATCAGAGCACGATACCTTGTGATATCCTTCCTCTTTAAGTAATCCAACAGACCTCTTCTCTGTCCTACCATTTTAAACATACCACGGCGGGAATGATGATCCTTGGGATTATCCTTCAAATGCTCAGTAAGCTCCTGAATTCTTGCGGTCAAAACCGCGATCTGTACCTCGGGCGAACCGGTATCTCCCGGCGTCCTCGCATACTCGTTCATAATTGCCGTTTTCTTTTCCTTTGAAATCATTTCTCTTCCTCCTGTCACTTTATAACCGCCTGACACTAAGATTCGGTCGGAGCCTCCTACCTCTGGGCGTCGGCTGAACTCAAATAATCATAGCACATTCCGGACAAAATGTAAACTAATTTATAGATTTTTAACAATTCCTGTGTTTAATCCTTCAGGACTCTCCTGAATCTGGCCGGAGTGCGGTATCCGTACCTGTCGATCCTAATGCCTGCGGTGGGACTGCTGGCATGAATCACCTGCCCGTTTCCAATATAAAGCGCCACATGATTTATGGTGCCGGAACCGTTGGCATAGAAAATCAGGTCGCCGGGCTGAAGCTCGCTCTCCGAAATCTTCGTGCCGCTGTCAGCCTGCGAAGCGGACACTCTCGGCAGGTATACGCCGAACTTATTAAATATGCTCAACACAAAACCGGAACAATCAGCTCCCTTGGTCAGACTGGTGCCTCCCCATACGTAAGGGTTGCCCAGAAACTGCTTCGCATATTCCACCAGCTCCACACGGACGTCGGACACGCCTATGCCGTACATAAGCTCCGTCATGGTAATCGCCGTGGGAAGCTTGTCCACGATATTCACATAATCTGCGGAGACATAGGCCTCCATATCGTCAATCAACACCTTAATCCACCCATCCAGCGTCTCCACATATTCCAGCTCATCCCCTCTGGTAACTTTGGTCAGGACGGCTCCCTCCAAGTCCGGCTGGTCTCTCACATTCAGAGCGTCCGCGTCCACTACGGCTATGGTGTGTACAAGCTCCCCCGCCCTCAGCTTGGCGTCGGGCCCCGTCATCAGATAATCAAGGCTCACATATCCCTCCACCTCGCCGGATACCACATGGGCCCAGCCGTCCGCGCTCTCCAGTACCTCGCAGACAGAATCCTTGGGCATTTTTCCCACCAGCTTTCCCTCAAGGGAGGGTTCCTCTCTCACATTCAGATTTCCTTTCACATCGGCAATGCCGATATTGGTATAGCCCCATGCCGCTCCCTGCGCCTGCTGGGCAAGCTCGATATATTCCTCTGCGGATAATTTCGTCTGTAGCACGGTGGTCACTCCTGCGGACTGCAAAACGGATGCGCCCTCTGCAAAGACATGCATGGGATTCCATGCCAGACAGAGCGCGCAGCCTGCGGAAATCATTAGTATTTTCTTATTTCTCGGAACTGCCCGATTCCATGAACCGCTCTTCTTCCCCGAAATATCCTTCCAAAGAATTCCTTTCTTTAAGTATCTCATGTATTTTACACCCCTGTAATCTTAATAAGTATTGACAAAATTGTTACGAATTTGTTACATTACTTATTAAATTATACAGGCTGGGGGGCCTTCTGTCAAGATGTATGCAATATTTTTAGGGACTATTTTAGGGAATCCAGATGTGCGGAACTCTCTTTTTTCCCTCTCTGTAGAATCTTTCATCCGGACGAGAGACGCCGCCTTCGACTCACTAATTTTCCTCAGCTATGCCCTCCACCCGCTCCGCTGCAAGCTGTCTTATCTCCTGCTGCGGCAGCAGTCCTAAGAGCCGGAAAACCAGCCCCACCCCGCTTATAGGCTTATTTTCATTCCATCATAAGCAAAATGTATTAAGTTAAGTGTTCTCTCCAATTCTCTATAATCATCATATGATTTTCCCCAGTCTTCCTCCAAATGAGTAATAATAACTTTCTTGATTTCATACTGTTTTCGTATGGCATCAATTTCATCTAAAGTAAACAGCTCTTTTCGCAGCGGGTTATCTTCATTTAACACAAAGCCGTCTTTCAATATGTTCCCGACAATTGTATTGCCAATAATTAAAACGTCCGCGCCTTGAAACTTCTCTGACTTTGGAAACGGCTTTACATCACATGGGGCATAAATTATCTTTTTGCTGCCAGAAGAAATAATAAATATTGTCACATGTTCCTGCTCGTCTACCGGAATCAGTTCAATCAAAATGCCGCCTTTTTTGAGAGTACGAATTTCTTTTGTATAGATAAGACCGTTTGCCTCATAGTATTCAATGGCTGAGCCATACTTTGTCCCCTGCTTTTTAATGTCTGCGAGAATGGCAGGCAGAGAGGCGACTTCTATCGGATCCTCCGGTTTCTTTCCCAGCGACTTGGCAAGCCAGTCCATTTTCAATTGTTCAATCACACGCATCCCCATTGTATGGTCGGGGTCGCAATGGCTGTATAGAATATGTTCAACCTTCTGTATGCCGGAATGATTCAATGAAGCATTAATATCTTCCGGCGTATCAATCAATATATTCACATCTTCAACAAACAGACTGCACCCCGTTCTTGCATAAGGAAATCCTTTCTGCCGCGCTTCTATACATACACGGCAGCTGCAGCATGCCCTCGGCGTGCTGACACAGCCTCCGGAACCAAGTATGATTACATTCTTCATTTTTTACCGCCCCTCTTAGATTATTCTATGTTAACAGTATATTATTAAATAACCATCCCATCAATTACATTTTGTCCAATCTCTTTTTGAGCCCTAATATAAGAATGCAAAAACCCCTGCAAATGGCATTCCCACGCCATTCACAAGGGTTTCTTCCTTCAAAATAACCAAGCAGACTTCGCCTTAAGCGTTCATCTGCGCAGCAACCTCCGCCGCAAAGTCTTCATGCTTTTTCTCAAGACCCTCTCCGGTCTCATAACGGACAAACTGATTGATGCTGAGTTCGGCGTCGTTTTCCTTTGCAACCTGTGCAATGTACTGCGCCACTGTCTGCTTTCCATCCTCCGCCTTGACATATACCTGATCCAAAAGGCATACTTCCTTCAACTCTTTGTTCAGCCGGCCTTCAATAGCGCCTTCGATTACCTTCTCCGGCTTTCCGAACATCTTGGGATCCTGAGTAATCTGTGCTTTGATAATTTCTCTCTCATGCGCCTTGTATTCCTCGGACACATCGGAAGCGGCAACATACTTAGGGCTCAAAGCCGCAACCTGCATTGCAAGGTTGGTCAGCGCTTCCTTTATGGCGTCGTTTACCACACTGGTCTTTCCTTCTACAATAACGCAGATACGTCCGCCGCCGTGTACATAGGAGACAACGCAGCCTTCCTGTGCCTGTATCTTCTGGAATCTTCTGATGCTCAGCTTCTCGCCAATCACGGCAATCTTATCAACCAAAGCTTCTTTCACTGTCTTTGACGCATCCTCAATCCACTTTTCCTCCATGAAAGCATCCAAATCGGCTGCGTTAGACTGCACGGCCTGCTTTGCCGCCGCCTGCACAAACTGCTGGAAGGTTTCATTCTTTGCGACAAAGTCCGTCTCGGAATTTACTTCCACCACTGCGGCTGCCTGATCTCCCTCATGGGCGATGCAGCAGATACCCTCCGCCGCGATTCTGCTCTCTTTCTTCACGGCCTTTGCCTGTCCGTTCTTTCTCAGAATCTCAACAGCTTCCTCCATATTTCCGTTTGCCTCGCTCAAGGCTTTCTTACAATCCGTCATTCCGGCGCCGGTCTGTTCACGCAGTTCTTTTACCATTGCCGCAGTAATTTCTGCCATCTCTATTCCTCCTGTTTTAATTTTCTTCATATGCTCGCAAAATACGGATAAGTTCTTCAACTCTATACAAGCTTTCCTGACCCTATCCGTATCTCGTAATGTTATCCATGCACTATTTTAAACATATATCCACACGAAATTATGCTTCCTCTGCTTCAGCTATTTCCTCAATATCCTGAGCCTCATCCGCAGCAGCTGCAGCAGCCTCTTCGGTGTAAACGGCTTCGCCCTGATTTGCCTCCACCACGGCGTCCGCCATCTTTGCCACAATCAGCTTTACCGCTCTGATAGCATCGTCATTTCCGGGAATGATATAATCAAGCTCTTCAGGATCACAGTTGGTATCGCCGATACCGATCAGGGTAATGCCAAGTGCGCGGGCTTCCTGTACGCAGATTCTCTCTTTCTTAGGGTCCACAACAAAAATTGCATCGGGAACTCTGGTCATATTCTTGATACCGCCCAGATTCTTCTCCAGCTTGTCCCATTCCTTCCTCAGCTGGATTACTTCCTTCTTGGGAAGCACGTCAAAGGTTCCGTCTTCGGACATTTTCTCAATGGCATGAAGCCTTGCGATACGGGACTGAATTGTCTTGAAATTGGTGAGCATGCCGCCCAGCCATCTCTCGTTTACATAGTACATAC
>CAOKFN010000088.1 GCA_948467735.1 uncultured bacterium | reverse complement strand
TCAGGTACCTCAGAAAATTTATCCGTTAAGCAGTATAAATAGTTGATTGTATTTCCGGAAAAAGTATATTATAATTATGGAGCGGTAGAGCTAAAAAGCAGGAGGTGTCTATGAGTACATTAGAATATACAGTGTCAATGCTTGAAACAATGCCTGAAGAAAAGCTGAAGGAAGTTCAGAATTTTATCCGGTATCTTACGTTTCGGGATGAAGGAAACCTGTTGATAGAGATGCTTACGGAGGATGCAATGGTGGAGCAGCTTGCGAAATCCATGGAAAAAAGTGATTTGGGGGCAACGGTTCCGGCAAATGTGATTTCGCAGAAGATGAGGGAAAAATATGTCATTTAAAGTAGAAATGTCAGAACTGGCAAGCACGCAGTATGATAAGTTTTTGGCATAAATTTATCTTGTGCTGCAGAATCCGCAGGCAGGCGGCAGTCTGATGAGAGATTTTGATGACACGATAGAGCTGCTAAAGGATCAGGCCGATCATTTGGAATATTGCAGGAGTGAACGGTTGAGAAAGATGGGACTTCGTAAAATCCATTTTAGAAAGCATCGATATTTACTGGTGTACAGGATAAAGAATGACAAGGTAATAGTTGAAGGCATGTACCACGAACTACAGGATTATGAAAATGCAATAGAGCAGCATAAAGCGAATCAAAGTATTTTCAAAATCGCAATGGTTTATATTATGTTCGTTTTATTTAATGATATCGCCGCCCGGCAGACGGAGCGCATCGTTAGGATCCCCGCTCGATGATATATTGTTATTCCCTGAATTCCAGCAGTTTACATGGCGCTACATTCAGTGCGCGTGCAATATTGAAAAGTATTTCCAGTGAAAAGGGGCGGATGATATTAGGCGCTTCCATAGCGCTGAGGTGAGAGCGGCTTAATCCCGCTTTCTCAGCAAGAGCATCCTGCGTTAATCCTGCGCGCTTGCGGTAAAATGCTATGTTCAGTCCGATTTCGATATAGTAATCCCTGTTCTCAAAGGCAATATGATTGTTTGGCATACCAATCCTCCCGACCATATTATTGTATCCTTAAAGAGAAAAAGCATAAATAATCTGATAAATAGCAGTTGCTTTATATGGGAAAGCAATGCATAATATAAATATACAGGGGCCTGTCGGATGGAAAAGGCCGGACTTCGCTGTCTCTGTAAAAAACGGGCTGTTGCATTCCCCTTGCAGCCCGTTTTGGTTGTTATATAGGAAGTAACAGGGTGCCTAAACCTTGGCGGCAGGTTCTTCCAGAGCATTTTGAACAGGCGTTGAAACGTGTAATTTTGGCGTACATTCGTGTTTGGGGATTGGGAGATGTAAAAATGTCTTGGGACTGGGTGATGCAAAAAGAACTTGAAATAGTCAGGGGAATTGTTATAATGGATTTGTATGGAAGTTAGACAGCTGGGAAGGAAGATGACATATGAGTAAAAAGAAGTGGAATGCCATCAGCCTGTTTGCCGGAGCTGGCGGCTGTTCGTTAGGATTTAAGAGGGCAGGGATAAATATTATTGCCGCCTTTGAGAACGCAGAACCAGCGATAAATACATATAACAAGAACTTCGGCGCAAATCTCTGCCATAATGTTGATTTGGCCGTCTGCGATTTCCTTCAACTGCGAAAGGGGTTAGGATTGCGGCGCGGGGAGCTGGATTTAATTATCGGCGGCCCTCCATGTCAAGGATTTACAACAGCGGGCAGCCGTTTTTGGAACGATCCGCGCAATAAGCTGATACAAAATTATGCCAATGCGCTTGAAGTATTTTATCCCCGCTGGTTTATGATGGAAAATGTGGAGGGAATTTTAACAACAGCTCAAGGTACATATGTAGTGGAATGCCTTAAGAAAATGATTGCTCTTGGATATACGGTCAGCCTAAAAAAAATATATATGCAGGAATATGCTGTGCCGCAAAGAAGAAAACGAGTTATTATTGTGGGAAATCGCGAAGGGAAAGTGTTTGATTTTCCGGAACCGCTGGAGTGTGCGTCTGGTTCCATATACAAAAACTCATCCTTCACCTTGTGGGACGCAATCAACGATTTGGAGCTTTGTGATATTCCGGAAATCGATCATATCAGGAAACAGGAAACCGGTGTACAGCTGGAGAGAATCTCTGCCTTAAAAATCGGTCAATCAATGAAAGACCTGCCGGAACATTTACAGCATAAATCCTTTCAGCGCAGAGCGTCAAGGCGAGTATGTGACGGAACACCCTCTGAAAAACGCGGCGGAGCGCCGTCAGGGTTAAAACGGTTGTCTTATCATGAGCCTTGTTTGACGATTACAAGCGCCGCGCCGTCGGAATTTGTCCACCCCGTACAAAATAGGATGCTTACCATTAGAGAGTGTGCAAGGATACAGACTTTTCCCGACAGCTTTCTTTTTTGCGGGACAGATGCTCAAAAAATACTCCAAATCGGCAATGCGATTCCGCCCGTATTTGCGGAGCAGATGGCGGAACAAATAATTTTATGCGACGATAAACTTCACGAATCAGGCCCGTCGCTGGCAAAATTTGATGTTACGAAAGCGACGGCGAAAAGTCCGGCCTTACAAAAAACCTGTGGTATGTTAAGCGCATTACAGACTTGCGAAGATATAAGGCTGCAAATGGAGGGATAGAATATGCCTGTTACCCGTCAGCTGCGAGCGTTCTATAAAACGTTTTCGCAGCATGGTTCCGGTTCTGCTACGGTAGAAATAGAACCTAAAGATGTTGTTCTTCTTATTCATATCGCCTATTTGGACATTTTTCAAAATGAGCCGGAGTGGTTTTCCGAGGCGTTTTGCAGACTGGCAAAAGAGAGTTTTTATAAAATTTCGCCGGAAAAAACTGCGGAACTGCCGACCATAGAGCTTGAAGAAGCTTTAAATTATTTGCTGTATTCCGGCGCCGCTAACACGGAAAATATCATATATCTTTATCTGAAAAATCTATCGGAGCTTTGGCGCAGAAGATTTAAGTTTTATAACATCCTGAAAACACAGCCGTTTCCGACATCTGAACAAATAGGGCCAAGGTGTCTGCTGGAATACGGTAATTGCGAGGATGATCTGCTGTTCTCATGGATGAGCTGGAGAAAACTTATATATGATATTGATAATCGCAGCGCCCAAGAAACCGGATATCTATTTGAGCCGATTTTGGCAAGCTGCCTTGGGGGTGAATCCATGTCGCATAGGTACTCTCCAATCAAGCGCATTGATAACAATGGAAATCCCACAAACGAGGGGCGTCAAATAGACTGTTATATTTCGGAACTGAGGGAGGCTTATGAATTGAAGCTGCGTGTAACAATCGCTGCCAGCGGCCAAGGACGCCTTAGCGAAGAACTGAGCTTTCCGTATGAGGCTCGAAAGGCTGGTATTACTCCTATTTTGATTGTTTTCGATCCCACGCCTTCTCCTCTTTTAGATCGGCTCAAAGCAAAATATGTGGAAGAAGGCGGCCGATATGCAGTTGGAGAAGATGCGTGGAATATGCTTACGAATCGCGCAGGCAGGGAGATGGGGAAATTTATCATTAAGTACATTAAACCTCCCATCAGCAGAATGGATGAGGCATGCCTTTCGGCTCCGTCAAACATTCATCTCTCGGCATCGACGAAAAAGCTGACAATTAGTGATGACTGCGGAAATTGTTATACAATCCCTCGGGAGGAGGCGCTTCATAATTTTTAATCCCATGGCAGAACGAAGTTATGTCCTCGCCTCCATCAAGCAGCCAGAAGAATATCTTCTCAGCCCGCGATAAAAGGTAAATACCGCCGCCCCGCAGATCAAAACCGTATATCCAAGCAGTACAAGCAGGCGGCTCCAGCCAAAGTCCGTCATAAGATTCAGTGGCAGGTAGACGGACATGCCCGTAGGGATAACGAGGTAAAGGATAAATTTCGCCGTTCCATGAAAAATGCCCTCCGGATAGGTGGAAAAGTTGATCATGCTGTCAACCATGGTACTGCCGAATAAATCCGCCCGCACGAACCAGAAGGACAAACTTCCCCAAAACAGGGCATAGGCGGTCAAAATCGCCGCGCCGGTGACGGTGAATAAAAGGAAGAGCAAAAGGTTCCTTAAACTAAAGGAAAAAATGCAGAGGATCACCAGCCCATACAGCAGGTCGCCGATGGAGGAGGTGCTGGTGGAAGAGGTCATCACCCCCAAAAGGACGTTTTTGGGCTGTACCAGATAAGAGTCCAGCTTCCCATTGATAATCAAATCCGACAGGGAAAATACTCTGGCACACAACAGATGGGCCAGACCATAGCTGCTAGCGGAGAGCGCCCACAAAAGCAGCACTTCCCGCAGGGTATAGCCGCCGATGTTCTCCTTTAAGCGGAAAAGAATCGTCCATTGGATGATAAAAGCGGCATTGTTGAGCATCATAAAAACGACGTTTGTGAGGAAGGTAACTTTGTTGAGCATTTCCCGCATCATATTGTACTTCACGGAGAGCAGACACACTCGTAACTGTTTAACCGCCGTTGACATGTAATTTCTTAACCCCCTTTCCATAAATAAAAAACATTATTCCTAACCCTGCGGCCAAATACAAAATCTGCGCCGGAAGAATTTCAAGAAAGCTTTCCATATGAAAATCCGCCAGAAGCTTCGCCGGGCCATAGCAGACCGTGTAAATAGGCGTGAGCTTTAAAAATGGCTGCAATGCTTGGGGGAATATCTCCAAGGGAAACAGGGTTCCCACCACCAGTATCAATTTATCGTACAGCCATTGGAAGGGATTGGAATCTTCGATCCAAAAGGAAATCAGGCTGATGCACAGCTTGAAAACCCCGTGAATGGTAATGCCCAGAACTACGCTGGGAATCGCTGCAAGGAAAGTGAGGAGGCGAAATTCCGGCAGGCGGCCCACCATAATAATTCCCATCACCGCGGAAAGAACCCCGTATATGGGCAGGCGTATGCTCCATTCCCCCGTATACTTTGTCAGGATATACAGGGTGTAATGATAGGGCTTGTTGATCAGGCAGGCGATATTTCCGCCCTTGATGTCCGAGGTCACTTGTCTGGTCACGGTGTTGGTATGGGCGCTGAACCAGATGACCTCCGTAATCATTACATACCAAATCATTTGTTCTTTGGAGTATCCGGCGATGAGGCTGCCGGGAGCGCCGTATATATCGCTCCAGAGTCGGATCATCACAAAGATAATTACGAAATAGGTGATAAAGCCCATGGCAGCGTTCAGGGCATATTGCAGGTTTTCCATAAGTACCGAGCGATAAATTACCAAATACCTTCTCATATGCTTCTCCTTCATTCTTTTACCGGAGCTTCGGCGTGGGCTTCGTAAATCTGCATAATGATATTTTCCAGAGGGATGTTTGAGATATTGATATCCTCCACATGCTCCGCGTCAATGCAGCGGAGGGCGTCGTTAATCTTTAAAACCGTGGTATCCACTTCCAGTTTGAGATGACTGCCCTTCTGCTTTAGAATCGTAATCCCTTTGATTTGGGGCAGCGCCGCTTCCTCCTGCAGCTTGACCTCCAGAATTTTCTTGTTCAAATAATGATATTTCAGATGCTCCATGGAGTCGTCCAGCACAAGCTGTCCCGAATTGACAATGATAATGCGCTTACAGAGCTTTTCAATGTCCCCGATATCGTGGCTGGTCAGAAAAATCGTGGTGTGGAGCTCCCGGTTCATCTGCTTAATCAGGGAGCGGATGCTTTCCTTTACCACCGGGTCCAGCCCTATGGTGGGTTCGTCAAGAAACAGCACCTTGGGTCTGTGGATGAGGGAGGCGGTAATCTCGCAGCGGATGCGCTGTCCCAAGGAAAGATTTCGGACGGGGGTGTTCAGAAAGGCCCCCAAGTCAAAAATATCCGCAAGCTCCCCGATGCGTTTTTCTGTTTCTTTGTCCGGAATATCGTATATGGCGCCAAAGAAGCGGAAGTTATCGTAGGGAGTCAGGTGGGTCCAGAGCTGTTCCTTCTGACCGAATACGGTTCCGATCTGATAGGCCAGAGCCTTGCGCTTTTTGGAGGGATCGACGCCAAGCACCTCCGCCTTTCCGCCGTCCGGATAGAGGATGCCCGTGAGCATTTTGATGGTGGTGCTTTTTCCGGCGCCGTTGGGGCCGATAAAGGCGAGCGCTTCCCCCTCCTCCACGGAAAAAGAAATCTCGCTGACCGCTTGGATTACCTCGGTCAAAGGGTGAAAAACGGCTCGCAGGCTTCCCTTTAAGCCTTTTTCCTTTCGTTTTACCCGAAAGGTTTTGGATAAAGCTTCCGCTTGAATTCATTGTTCTATCCTCCTGATTTATCATAAACACGGTTTCAAGGCGCCGAGTCAATCAAGCGGCTTGGTCCGCCGTTTCCGGGAATAAAAAAGAACCGCCTGCTATATACGCTTAGAGTATATATGCTGCGGTTCTCTCATATCTTTGATTACCGCATAGCCAAATAAGACTTTCCGTCTTACGGCCATGCGCGATACCGGGAATGGGACGGTATCAGGTTGTGACCGTAATATGAAAAATCTGCTGTCCTGACACAAACTGCGGCAAGGATACGATTTGAATAAAAGATTTGGTTTTTTCGTTTAACATAATTAATTCTCCTGTTCCACTGCCGTTTCCGGCAGAATATTCCGCATCCGTATTCCGGACAATGCACTCTGCAATCGGACGCTGCTGCAAATTTCCGATGGATATTATCCGGCAGGATTATGTTACTGTCTGCGGTATTGCCTCTGGACGGAAAAAGTTCCTCTCTTTATACTGCATAACGCCGGAATTTACGTACCGCACTGGTTAAACGTATATGGCTGGCGTTATGCAGTCAGGTACCTCAGAAAATTTATCCGTTAAGCAGTATAAATTGTTAGATAGCATATCACATTTTTTTGCAAAAGGCAAGAAGTTTTTTCGGAAAACCAGGATAAACTTATAAACCGCTATGCACCGCAGTACCATTTCTGGTGCCACGTA
>CAOKFN010000087.1 GCA_948467735.1 uncultured bacterium | reverse complement strand
GTCTTGAAATTGGTGAGCATGCCGCCCAGCCATCTCTCGTTTACATAGTACATACCGCAGCGCTCTGCCTCGGTCTTAACAGCGTCCTGCGCCTGCTTCTTGGTTCCCACGAAGAGAATCGTGCCGCCCTGTGCCGCAATTTCGGATACTGCCCTGTACGCCTCATCCACTTTTCCCACAGATTTCTGCAGGTCAATGATATGAATTCCGTTTCTCTCCGTGAAGATATATGGAGCCATTTTGGGGTTCCATCTTCTGGTCAGATGTCCAAAATGGACGCCTGCTTCAAGCAGCTGTTTCATAGAAATAACGCTCATGTTCTTACCTCCGTTTGGTTAATCCTTCCGCACACTGTCGTAAACCTTTGGTTCCTGTGCCGAATCTGCGTTAGAATCCGGCCTGCTCCGACAGCTACCTTTCAAATCCCGCGGCCTCCGCCAAGACAGACAGAGAACTTATGATTCCCTGCGCGCTTCCCCGGCTCATTGCCCGCGGCAGTAAAGCACCACTGCCGAATCAGTATGCGTGTTTTTTTATCACAACATTTGCATTATAACATATATACTCCTGCCTTGCAAGAGATTTTGGCTGAAATTCCGGCAAATATTCACAATCGATTTTTACAATACCGCCGCACATATTCATAGATGTCCCCACCCTTCATACTGGCAAACCCGCCGCTGTGTTTATTGGCCAGTTCTTCCTCTGTTTTCGTCAGGGCGCTTTCATAGTCTTCCAAAACAATGTCGCATAGTATGCAGTTTAAATGATTGACAGGCTCATGATTCCGCACCAATTCCTTAAAGTCTTCCACGGTCTTTATCTGCCCGCGATATCCTGATATTTTCTCGTCCGCATCCGTAAAAGCCCGTTCCAACACGGACTCCGCTTCTTCCACCGCCGCGACCTGCAGCTTCCATTCTTCCAGCCAAAAGCTATGTGGGACAAAAGCAGCGTTTACGTGAAAGCTAAAAGGCTTTTTAGCCGCTTCGTCTTTCATCTCGAAAACTTCCCAGAACGCTTCGTCTATTGCAATCGGCCTTACATTGATTACCATGCGAATATAGTTATGTGAATTAGATACAAAAATCGTATACAGCCAGTCATCGTAAACGCAATAGGGAATTCCGCCGATCATTTTATAACCATGTTTTTTTGCGGCGGGCTTTAGGAAATCTTTTTCGACTGCTTTTTTCAATTCCCTCTGGATTCTCATTTCCTCTCGGGTCACACCAATTCGCCCCTTTCTTATTTTTCTGTCTCTGATTCAGGCCAAGCTTTTTCCCTTGTCTTAAAACAGGTTTGATATTCACGGTTCATCACGGCAGTATCCTCCTGCGTGATTTCCTCCGGCCGAAAACGGTTTTTATGGCATAATCTCAACAGATTCAGATAGGGGAGCTCGGGCAACTCCTGTTCCACACGTTCCAAAATGTGAAATTTGCTGGAACAGCTGCGTCCGGTATAAAAATAGTATTCAGAAAGCGCCGTTGTGAGCACAATCTGGGTCATAATGCGAAGGGATGGCCGGTCGCGCGTCCGGATATATCCTTCGTACCAATCCGGGTCCGTTTGTCTCAATACTTCCAGCCATTGATCGTTCAGCTTATGGGACATTTCCACATCCCCGCGCTTTGGCCTCTCAATGGACGATATCAGATTTTCGCCATAGACCACGATTCCGCTGTCCAAAACACGCAATATTTCAATGGGCCTCTGCATCAAATCCTTATTTTGCTTCGACAGCTCAAAATCATATTCATATGGCTGACGTAAATGTTTTTGTTGATACACAACTCTTGCAATGGGAATTTCTTTTCCGGTTTCTTCCCAAACTCTGTCAATCATATCATTGATTCGCCGTTTTTCCAACGCGTAATCCGCTTCGTCACTGACGATATGCACCAAATCAATATCGCTCCCCGCATTTCCCGTATAGGTATTATCCGAAAGAGATCCGACCAGAATAATTGACTTGATGATTCCGGTCTGCCGGTGCAAATCCTGTTGCTCCACCTCTTTGACATATAGCTTCAATATCTCCCAAGCTCTTCTTTCCGAACGATCCATCCGCTCCTCCTTCGTGATTGACTTGATGCCTCATGGGTTATGGAGTATCTGCTCTACAGCCGCCGCAAGGCTTGCGCAATTTAGCCGAAGCCGGGACGGCTGCCGCCCTATTCCCGGCTGCCGTCCCGACTTCGGCTATATTCGCAAGCGGTCAGCTTTGCCATCGGTTCACGATGCTTTCCGCTCGTGAGCCGGGCGACATGGCAAATTTTAGCGACCGTCATTATAAAGCAGCAAAACCATATCCCTCTTTTTTCGATTGGACTTTGCTACTCAAGCTTCGCAATTATTTTCGCAATATCTTCCATGCTGGTGCCTGCCGGAATCGTATAAGTACCGTCCCGGATACTTCTGGTACAGCCGATTTCACAGAGATACTTCTCAAATACCGCCGCATCCTCCACCAGTCCGGCCTCCGCCATCTTCCTGCTGATTTCGGAAGCGATTTCTCCCGACTCAATGACAACGGTGATATTCTCCCCTTCCTTCGGTATCCGTCGATCGGGGATCGGCGAAGCCTGCGTATGCCCGCTTAGATTTCCCCCGGGCGTATCTGTAGATCCGGCGCCTGAATTTGACGGATTTGAATTCGGCGCAGAGGTTCCCGCAGGCCCCGCCTCATCCCCCGGCGCGGAAGTATGAGCGGGATTTGCATTGTCCCCCGGTGCGGAAGTCTCGGCAGGTTTCGTCCCGCCGCCCGACCCATCAGTCCCGGCAGGTTTGGCGGAAGCATCCGCCGGAGGTTCCGATGTCAAATCGGCATTCCCCAAATCCGAAAGCCTCAATGAATCGCTTTCCACCATTCCAAGCGCCAAAGCCTTAGCTTTGATTTCCGCATCGCTCATAGGCGCCCCTTCCTTCGAGGCAGCGCCCATCAACAGGGCCGTAACCACAATTCCGATTCCCAGTCCTCTTAATTGATATCTTAATTTCACTTCTTTCCTCGCTTTTTATCACTTCTGAAACAAATCAATCACCAGCGTCACTTCTCCCACGCCAATATCCAGTACTTTTGCTATTTCCAAAGCAGATTTTCCCTCTTGGTAAAGAGCCAGAATTCTTTCATTGCTATGATATTCCTGCTGGTTCTGCCCGCTCTGTTGTCCGGACTTTTCCCGTTCGTCCTGTCCGCGTTGAATCGGTTTCTCCCCTTGGCTGTTTTCCTGCCGCCTGCCGGTTTCCGAAGACCCTCCTGCGGAAACTGCCTGCCCGCCTTCGGAAGAATTCTTATTTGAAGAGAAATTCTTATTTGAAGAAGACCTTCTGGACGAATTCCTTTTTGAGCGGTTCTTTCCTCCGGCCGGCTTATTTACAGACTCCGAAGAAGCCTGAGCTAAAGGGGCATGACCCTCAGAAATCCGAAGCTCCGCCGCAGGTGTTTCCTCCTGCATTCCTTCCGCTGTCTGAGGCGTCATTACTTCAGGCGTAAACTTCTGAAACGCCGTGACTGTATCCTCCGCTTCTTTTATAGTACGATTTATCTCGGAAACAGTATTTTTCAAACTGACCTGTTTATTATTCAGCATGTCGTATAAAAACATTGCTTCCTCATGATCCTTATGAATTTCTGCCAGCACCGTATCGGAATACTCGCTGACAGCCATGATTTTCTCATTGGAAAGCCGTTCCAGCGAACGCTCCGTCTTTTCCATGGCATAGGTAACTGCCTCTTCCACCACATCGTCCACATGGCTCCTGATGGACTCCAGTTCCTGCTTAACCAGCTTCTTTATCTCATCCTCGGCCAGCGCCTTAGAATTTCCGTCCCCGGTTCCTTTCCTGTCAGGGATAAAAAAACTTGCCGCAAAAGTAATTCCACCCGCCGCCAATAGGATGATTTCCATTATATTCATATATTAGCTATCCTCTGTCCATCCTGAAATATATTATATCATGATTATAATTCAATCATGACATTGATGGCCATTCGGCCGTTTTCTGCCTTGAATAAGGTCTCATTACGAGTTTCATGGGCTTCAGCGTCGGCTTCAAACCTTCAAGTCAAAACCGCCTTGTCCTTTTACCACCATGCGCTCTCTGGGCTGCTGTTTCTTTCGCCTGCTTCCGCCGTCGCCGCTGTATTGTCCGTTACCCTTTTCTTTGGCGTCGGGCCTGTTCTCATGCCACTCCGGGTCATCCCTGCTCTGCACTTCCCGAACCTGCTGTTCCGTAGCCTTTTGAACCTGTTGGCTGAAATTTGCCTGATCCACCATCCCCTTATTATCTTCATTCTGCTTGATGGTCGTATAATCCTGTGATCTGGAAATCGTTGCAAATTCAATTGCTCCAAGTGCCATAATAAACCTCATTTCCGCGCTGTTCTCTGCGCTTAAGCGATTCTGCCGCAGACAGCGCACAGACGCAAAATCGCCATAAACTTTCTAAACCGGCCTACCCTGCGGGCTAAGAAATTCTTCCTATGAGAAAGACGCTGCCCTTGCGTTTTTCAGTGTGAGAAAGGTTCGCGAAGCGAACCTTTCTCACACTTATAAGGGCGCCATGCGAACCTCGCCTGCCTCCTTGATAAACTTACAGTAGTGAAAATTCGTCTGAATGGTTTTCGTAGCTTCACCGATAATAATAGTGGTTCCCGGGTATACTTGATCATTGATGACCACCTCGGCCATCTTCTGAATTTCCATCATGGTTCTCAATTTATCCAAACGCATATTCAACTGCTCTATCTCCGCAGATTTATCTTCTACCAGAGTGGTAATGCTCTTCATATATTTTAACTGAGATTCATTGTACTTAAACCCTTTTTTCAACTTATCCCTAAAATTTTCCAAAATAACTTCCGCATCCTTGACCGTCTTGGTGGTATCCGCAAGAGCCTTCTGCATATGTGTATACTGAGATTTCAGCAGGGGATTTACACCTACCTCCAGAATCGTCGCAGCTCCCATGCTGCCGCCGATTGTCTTAGCGGTAACTTTTTTTGCCGCCTGTACGTAGCCTCCCACAATCAGCCCTCTTCTTCCGTCCACCCTCACCTCGCTGCCGGCGGATACCCTGCAGTGAAGGATTGCTTCCGTCTCCACATAGCCTCCTGTCACAACACGCACATTTTCCAGAAACTTTACGATGACGTCGCCGCCGGCTCTCAGATAGCCCTTGCCGCCCATGCCGTTCATACCCTTGGATATGATAATATTGCCTCCGGCGGTAATTTTGGCTCCTTCCACCAAACCGTTTACCACCACATTGCCCCCGGCCTTCACCTCAAAATTCTCGGATACGTTTCCGTCAACCTCAACGCTTCCCTCATAGTCGATATTGCCTGTGGATACATCCACGTTCTGCACCGTATACACGGCGGACACAATCACTTTGTCATCCTGCAGGGCCACATGTCCGTCCACATTCGACGTGATGGAAAGCTTATCTTCAGACAGCTCAATATTTCTGCCGAACTTCAGCACTCCGCGCTTTACTTCCCGGGGCTTAATATCCCTGCCGTAGACATCATAGCCCATCTCGCCCTTCTGCTCCGGAATAATCTTGGCAAGCACCTCGCCCTTATGACAATGATTGATGGTTGAAAGATTAAAATAATCCACCCTGCCGTCATCCTTCTGCGCCGGACGTCTATGCATATCCGTGTCAAAGAAATACTCTATCTTGGCGTCGGTGCCTTCCACGGGCGCCTTGCCTTTGGCAACCACAATATCAGTGCAAAAATTGCCTTCTGACTGAAAATGCTCCTGAAGCGCTTTCATCTGAATGCCGCGGGTAATATTCCTCAGCTGCAAATCCTGCAGAAAGCCGTTCAACGTCATTCTCTCCCCGGTTTCGGAAGGAGGATAAAAACGCACGGTGACAATCATACCATCGCTGCTTTCATCAAGATGATATGATTCCGGACAAACCGGACAATCATCCGGCCCTAAATGACAGACTACATCCTCCTCTAAGCCAATCTGTCTTTCAATCCTCAGCCTGTCATAGCCTATTCTCATATCTTCCAAGTATTCCATGACTTCGCCAATTTGTATTTCTTCCCCATACCCTTTGGGAGCGTACAGAGCAATTCCGAATCCCTCGGAATCATTCACCAATCGAAAGTAACCATTCTGCATAGTCTTATCTCCATTTTTTAATCCGGTACTATGCGCCGCAGCCCGATATACTCGCAGGCGATAAAGTCCGCCGGATGTTTCAAGATAACGACGCCCATAGGTCGGCGCCATTTGGCAGGCCTTCATGTCTGTAGTATAAATTGCTGTAACGCATTAATTGTCTGACAGAATCCCCATATAGTTCCCCATCTTACCCTTCATTTTCTGTAGTGCCCGGGTGTGCAGCTGAGACACTCTTGACTCCGAGACTTCCAAAATACTGCTGATTTCCTTTAACGTCAATTCCTCATAATAATAAAGCGTAATCACCTTCTGCTCTTTTTCGGTCAAAAGCTTCAATGCTTCTCCCAGCACCTTCGCTAATTCTTCCTTCTCTATCCGTTCTTCCGGCGCTTCAAATCTGGATGTGGTCTGTCTGCCGTAATCCTGCGCCACATCGCTTCCCTGCTCCATATACTCGTTGAGAGAAACCAGACCTGTCACCTTCATCTGAGACTGCCAATCCAGATATTCATCATCGGATATTCCCAGCCCTCTTGCAATCTCTTCGTCCGTTGCACAGCGGCCTGTACTCTGCTCAACTTCTCTGAGGACCGCCTCAATCTTTTTCTGCTTCTGCCGAATCGTCCTAGGAATCCAATCCATCTTACGAATCTGATCCAAAATAGCGCCCCGAATACGCAGACTGGCATAGGTCTCAAATTTAACATCCTTCAGATAATCAAATTTATCTATGGCGTCAATCAGTCCGAAAATACCATAGCTGACCAAATCTTCATACTCCACGTTATATCCCAGATACATACTCAGCCTGCCTGCAACCACCTTCACAAGAGGAGCATATTCCAGAAT
>CAOKFN010000086.1 GCA_948467735.1 uncultured bacterium | reverse complement strand
ATGGATTCGACCTTGGCCTCTGACGCGGCGATTCTGGAGTCGATGATGGATTCGACCTTGGCCTCGGATTCGGTAATTCTGGAATCTATTGTAGTTTCCATCATTTTCTGTAATATTTCTAAATCTTTTTGTTCCAGCATGATTCCAATCTCCTCTCTGTTTGGGATAGTTTTATTGTATCAAATGCTCCGATTTTTTCAAGACATTTTTGTTTTATTTGGGCGGTTTATCTGCGCGGCGAAACCTTTGATGCGGCGGAGCCGGCTTAGGAATGATATGGTCATGGCGCAGGGGCGGCGTTTGGCACCGATGGGGCGGAGAAGCCGAGAAACGCGCGGAGAAGAAACTCGAAAAAGGCGCAATATTGCATAAGTATGTAAACCGTGCTAAAATTTATAAATACTTAACTTTCTTCTGATAAAATTATGAGAAAATATACTTAAGGTTTTTGAAAGTCGTGGGAGGAATTATAAGCAGGAATGAAAGAAAAAATTTTAATTGCGGAGGATGAGAAGGAGATTGCGGATTTAGTGGCGCTGTATCTGGAAAACGAAGGGTTTGAGGTTCTGGTATGCTATACGGGAACGGAGGCTCTGGGGGCGGTTTCTTCGGGTCGGCTGGACTTGGTAATTTTGGATATTATGCTGCCGGGGGCGGACGGGCTGGAAATCTGCCGCAGAATCAGGGAAAAGCACAATTATCCCATCATTATGCTGACCGCCAAAGGGGGAGAGATGGACAAGATTACCGGTTTGGCCATGGGGGCGGATGATTATATGACGAAGCCTTTTCTTCCGCTGGAATTGACCGCAAGGGTTAAGGCCCAGCTGCGCCGCTATAAGAGGTATAATACCGGAGCGGTTCAGGAGGATGTGCTGGAAGTCTCGGGGCTGGTGCTCAATATCAAGACCCACGAATGTTTTTTGAACGATAAGCTTTTAAATCTGACTCCTACGGAATTTTCCATTCTACGGATTCTGTGCCAGCGCAAGGGGCAGGTGGTCAGTGCCGAGGAGCTGTTTCATCTGATTTGGGAAGAAGAATATTACACCAAGAACAATAATACCATAACGGTGCATGTAAGGCATCTGCGGGAAAAAATGGGGGATTCTTTTGAGCATCCCAAGTATATCAAGACGGTCTGGGGGTGCGGATATAAAATTGAAGGCTAAAACAAGAATTCTGCGTCTGCTGGTAACGGCGGCGATGCTCATAGGCGGCTTTCTGCTGTGCAGAGGGATATATCTGCTGTTTGATCAGGTGATGAACGGCTTTGTGGTGGATTGGTTTGAGGAAAATTATATTCTGCGGGAGTGGAAAGAAACAGGGAATGGAACCGGCTATTATTATAGGTCCATACGCTGGTGGAAGGTGAAGCGGCTGCTTTTGCAGGCCTTTATTGCGGCGGTGCTGTTATGGGTGCTGACGGTCAGGCTGATATCCATTTTATATGCGGCCCGGCAGGAGAGGAAAGCGCTTCGGACGGCGGGGCAAATGATAGGGGATTATATGCGGCACGACAGGGAGGCGACCGAGGTGTTCCCCGGGGAGTATGTGGAAATTTCGGTGCAGATGGCGGAAATTAAGGCTTCCATACAGCGCCATGAGCAGATTTTGAAAGAGGAATCGGGGCGGAAAAATGATTTGATTACCTATCTGGCCCATGATTTGAAAACGCCCCTTACTTCGGTGGTAGGATATTTGAGCCTGTTGGAAGAAGCGCCCGAGCTGCCGGAGCAGCAGAGGGCAAAATATGTGCATACCGCTTTGGAAAAGGCATTGCAGCTGGAAAGGCTGATTAACGAATTTTTCGAGATTACCCGGTATAATCTGCAGCAGATTGTATTGGAAAAGGAGGCTGTGAACCTGCCTTTTCTTCTTGTGCAGATGACGGACGAATTTTATCCCCTGCTGAGCGCCCATGGAAATACGATTAAGCTGGGACCGGTCGGGCAGGGTGTTTCGGAGGAAGATATTATGGTCTATGGGGACGGCGAAAAGCTTGCGAGAGTGTTTCATAATATTCTGAAAAACGCCATTGCCTACAGCTATCCCAATACGGAAATCGGTGTGGACTGCGGGCTGGCAGGGGATAGGGCATGGATTAGGTTTTCAAATCGCGGCCGGACGATTCCGCGCCAGAAGCTTGACAGCATTTTTGAAAAATTCTTCCGGCTGGATGATGCAAGAAATACGAATACAGGGGGCGCCGGGCTGGGACTTGCCATTGCGAGGGAAATTGTCGTGCTCCATGGAGGCGCTATTGCGGCGGACAGCGAGAATGAGGTGACGACATTTACCGTGGAACTGCCCTCATATGAAAGCGAAATTCATTCCCGCGGGTAGTGAGCCGAGTCAATTTATACTCGCGGGCATAAAGCCAATAAAATTGGCCTTGCGCCGGGGGTATTTGGTTGAATCTATGCCTGTATCGCAGCTGAGGATTCCTTTCCTAAGGTTTCATAATTGTAATCGGGAGTATTATGCCGACGGCCGTGCGGCGGGATGCTCTCTTTTTTCGTTCCGCCTTGGACGGCGGCACAGGATATCATTGAAAAATGTGTTAATATATGATATACTTGCGAAGGAAAAGGCGATTTGTGACGGCGGGGAGCAGCCCTTGTGCGGAAGGATCGTTTTGCCGCGGAATGTGCGCTGCCGGCTGAATAAAAAGACAGGGGATATTACAAGAGAGATGGCAGAGGATACAGAAGCAGAACTTTGCAGGAGCGTTGGGTGATGGATGTTGAATTCTATAGAAATGACATCAAATCATTGGGATCAATTCCGCAATGTGAGACATGTGTAAACAATATCATAGGGAATCCATACCATTGCAAGTGTTATGACAGTGAACTGAAATATAGGGAAACTGCGTTTGAAATACCACCCGAAGATATCATGGGGGCCGAATACGAAACAGAGTATAAAGATACGACAGGGTATGAAGATAAAACGGGAATCCAAGGGGCGGCCATGGCGCGCGAGGGCCTTATAAGAAAAGTCTGTATGATTTGTATTGCCTGCGCCATGATGGCAGTGTTGATAGGATGTGTCGCATACGGGTTGTACTGCCAGCCAAGATTCCATGATTTGACGGTGGAGCTGGGGACGGAAAATATTAATGTCGAGGCTTTTATGACGGACTATGCGGATGCTCAAGATGTCGGTATTGTCACAGATCTTTCTACGGTGGATATCAGTGGAGTGGGAAGTACTTTGCTGACGCTGCGAAGCGGGCACAGGGACGAGACGGTCACGCTGACCATAGAGGATACGACGCCCCCTGAAGCGGAGTTTATTTCCCGGCTGCAGAAGACGCCTGATTATACGCCGGATCCCTATGATTTTGTGGCGTCCTATTACGACCTGTCGGATGTGACGGTCTATTTTGTGGGGAATGTGGTGATTCCGCTGAACTACGAAGACCAGAGCTTTACCGTGGTGGTGGAGGATGCATATGGAAATGCGGTTTCGCAGGTATGTACCCTTTCCATCGTCTGGATGAAAAGCGAATATACGATGGAACTGGGAGAAGTACTGCGTAAGGAGGATTTGCTCTTCAATCCGGATCGGGACGGGTACAGGATTGATCAGGGCGATATTGATGTCATTAACGAATGCGGGGCGGGCGAGTATACGGTTGCCAGCCTTGTGGACGATAATGTCTGCCGGGTTCATGTGGCAGATACCACGCCGCCGGAGCTGTCCGTAAAGGACGTTTCCATTTTTAGAGGGGAGCAGGTCACGGTAGACAGCTTTGTGGAATCCTGCTTTGATATCTCCGGGGAGGTAGAGGTGCGTCTCGTGACGGAACCAGACGTCAACGCTTTGGGGATGCAGATTATGACGATTGAAGCCGTGGACGTCAACGGAAATATCGCTACAGCAACAGCAGCGTTAACCGTAGTTCAGGATAAGACGCCGCCGGTCATAAAAGGACTCTCTGCTCTAAGCGTCAAGAAGAGATCTAATCCCGACTACCTTGCAGGTGTCAGTGCAATAGACGCGGTGGATGGGGTCTGCGAAGTGACATATGACGCCGGGGCGGTGAATCTGGCGGCGGCCGGAACCTATTATGTCACCTACACATCGAAGGACAAGGATGGGAACATGGCCAAGGGAAAGAGAAAGGTAGTGGTGGGACATGATCAGGAGGATACGGATGCGCTGGCGGATTCCATCGCGGCGGGGCTTGGCAGCGATCCGGAGCAGATCAGGGACTATGTCCGTGACACCATCAAATACAGCCATAATTCCGGCGGAACGGATCCTGTATGGTACGGGTTTACCAACAGGGCAGGGGACTGTCTGGTTCATGCCCGCTGCCTGCAGAGCCTTTTGACAAGAAAGGGCTATGAAACCCGGCTGATCTGGGTGACAGATAAGACGCATTACTGGCTGATTGTAAATTTGGACGGGGTTTGGCGGCACATCGACGCGACGCCGGGCACCATGCATACGAAGTACAGCCTGATGACGGATGAGCAGAGGTATTCCATATTACAGGGAAGGGATTGGGATCGCCGCGCGTGGCCGGCGTGTGAGTAGTGCGGCGGCACGGCAGATCATGGCTGTCAAATACGATAATGATACATGGCGGCAGAGGTATGATAGTAAATCTGATGATTCTAATGGCAGGGCTGGCAGTCTATGCCGGATATGGCATATCGTTTCTGTATCTTTTGACCGTAACGCTGTTGAGCTATCTGGCGGGGCGGCTGATTCCAAGGCATCGCTGGATTATGTGGGTCAGTGCGGGGCTGCAGGCATTGATTCTTCTCCTGCTGCGGCTGCAGCATTGGCTGCCGCGGCGGCCGATAATCGCCCCCGTCGGCATTTCTTATTTTACGCTCCAGATCATAGCGTATCATGCGGATTTGTATCGGGGCAGATATGAGCCGGAGAAAAATCTGCTGCGGTTTGGTTTGTTTGTCACCTATCTGCCGCATATTTTCATGGGGCCCATCGAACCTTACGGCAGCATGCGTGCCGCGCTGGAGGAGAGGCACATTACCGGGGACGGCTTTTTGAAGGGGGCGGTCCGCAGTCTGTGGGGATTGTTTCAGAAGCTGGTGATCGCATCCAGACTTGACGTGATTGTGTCTGGCATTGCCGGGGATCCGGAACGGTTTAAGGGCGCCTACGCGCTTGCGGCAATGCTGTTGTATGCGGTTTGGCTTTACGCCGATTTTTCCGGAGGAATTGACATTGTCCTTGGAGTATCCCGAATGCTGGGAATACGGATGAGTGAAAATTTCGATGCGCCTTACTTTTCTCAGTCTATCCCGGAATTCTGGCGGCGCTGGCATATGACGCTGGGCGGCTGGCTTCGGGAATATGTATATATTCCGCTGGGCGGCGGCCGCAGGGGGAAGCTGCGGAAATTTTTGAATACCATGGCGGCATTTTTGGTTTCCGGCGTCTGGCATGGGGGAGGATATCTCCTCTGGGGACTGCTGCACGGCGTTTTGGTTTTCTTCGGGGACAAATTCAAGACAAAGAGCAGGATATGGAACCGGGCCGTCACTTTCCTGCTGGTCAGCTTTTTGTGGTCATTTTTCATCTGGCCGGATCCGGCTGTGGCATTGGGGATGGCGGGTTCTGTGTTTGCCGTCCATAATTACAATGTTTTCTTTGCGGGCATCGGCGGCATGGGACTGAGTGCGGGAGATTGGGCTGTCTTGGGTGCGGCTTGTCTGCTGCTATGGCTGTACGATTGGAAGAGCAGGAGCCTGAAGGCAGGGTTTTGTGCATGTTCTCCGGCGGCAAAGCTTGGCGTTATCGGGCTGCTGGCGCTGGCGGTTTTAACCTTTGGCAGATATGGCATTGGCTTTACGGCGTCGGAATTTATATACAGTCGGTTTTGAGGCGGAAGCGGAAAGGGTTTCCCGGCGGAGACGTCCGAAAGAAATTCTGCGCTGCGTTCTTTGCGGGGGGAAAATTTTTTTGGCATAGAGGCGATCATTGGAAAGATGGAACAGGAGAGGCGAGGAGCTGCGGCGGAGGGACGAAGCAGGAGCGGCACGGTGGAGGGGCGGAGCGCTGCGGTAGAGGGATGGAACAGAGAGGCGGGGAGCTGCGGCGGAGGGACGAAGCAGGAGTGGTATGGTGGAGGGGCGGAGCGCTGCGGCAGAGGGACGGGACAGTGCTGTAGTGGAGAGACAAAACAGGAATGAGAAGAACATGAAGAAAAGGGGAAAGAATATTCTGTCCATGGGGGCTGTTCTGGCGGTTTTTTGTGCGGCGTTCGAGCTGATATCCATGCTTTTGCAGCCCAAATATATGACGGAACTGGAGGAGGGCAGCTTTATCTCCCAGTACTACCGCGAAGCGGGGGGACACGACGTTATATTCCTTGGGGACTGCGAGGTATATGCAAACTTTTCTCCCATGGAGCTGTACCGGAATTACGGAATAACGGCATATATCAGGGGAACGCCCCAGCAGCTTGTCTGGATGAGTTATTATGTGGCGGAAGAAACCTTCCGGTATGAGACGCCCCGGGTACTTGTGTTCAATGTAAACGCCATGCGCTGCTCTGAGCCGGTCAGCGAGGCATATAACCGCCTGACCATTGATGGGATGCGGTGGTCCGGCAGCAAGGCGGGGATTATTTTAGCGTCTATGACGGAGGATGAACGGTTCCTTTCCTATGTTTTTCCCATCCTTCGTTATCATTCCCGCTTTGATAAGCTGACGGGGGAGGATTTTGCCTATCTCTTTCAGGTGAAGGATAATACTTTTAACGGATATCAGCTTCACACGGAGACTGTGCCGACAGGATCGCTTCCGGTGAAGAAGGTTCTGGCCGATTATCGGTTTGGGGATATCTGCTGGGAATACTTGGATAAGCTTCGTGTGCTGTGCGGGGAAAACGGGACGGAGCTGGTTCTTGTCAAGGCGCCCAGCCTCTACCCTTACTGGTATGAGGAATATGATGAACAGATCAGGGAGTATGCGGCTGCATACGGGCTTTCGTTTTATAACTTTGTGGAACGCGCTGAGGAGATCGGACTGGATTTCTAGGAGGATACCTATGACGGCGGTTATCATTTGAATCTGTCCGGGGCGGTTAAATTATCACGGTATTTCGGAAGTATCCTGACGGAAGAACACGGGCTGGAGGATCGCCGCGGGGATCCGGAAGTCGCAGCCGTTTATGATAAAAAGCTGCAGGGGTACGATGAAGCCATAGAAAACAGCGTCCGGTCGGGACGGTGTTCCGATGCACAAGCGTCTAAATAGACAAGTGCCTGTCTGGAAAAGTGTCCAAATAGACAAGCGCCTGTCTGGAAAAGTGTCCAAA
>CAOKFN010000085.1 GCA_948467735.1 uncultured bacterium | reverse complement strand
CAGGCTTTATGCGGCCTGTAGGCATTTTTCTTATTGTGGAACTGTTAAAGACCCGCCGCCATATTTACGATTATAATAGTATGAGCGGAAAAAGGCAAGAAAATATCCCAAGCTTAAGCTTTTGCTAAAAGTAGTATCAGTACCTGTAATTCCCCCTATTGCAATTTACCGAAAACAGGGATAAAATAATAAGAGGAAAAATAGGAGGAATCTATAATGAACAAAAAGAAAAAAAGTTTGATTAGCTCCCTTATGGGGCTTTGCTGCGCTGTCACGGTTATTACCGCTGTGGGAATCGGAGGAAATTCGGTATATTCTATTAAGACCATGTCAATCTCCGCATATAATATTTATGAAAGGGCCACGGACGAGGGATACAATTCGGAGATTAAATCTCAGGTGCAGAGCGCGATCTCGATTCTGCAAAGCGAGTACGATCGGTATCAGGCAGGGGAAAAGACGGAGGCGCAGGCCAAGGAAGATGCGAAGGAAATTATTCGGACGATGAGGTATCGGGACGATCAGAGCGGCTATTTTTGGATTGACGGTATTGACGGCGTTTTGGTGGTGCATCCGATATTAACGGAACAGGAAGGCAATAATCGTTATGATCTGCAAGATCAGAACGGCGTTATGATTACTCAGGAAGTTATAAGGGCCTGTCAAAGCGCGGAAAAGGGCGGCTATAATGAATTTTATTTCACCAAAGCGGACGGTGTTACCGTTGCGCCGAAAATAGCATATTCCCAATTGTTTGAGCCTTGGGGCTGGGCGGTCTGCACAGGGAATTATGTTGACGACATGAATCTGGAAAAGGCCGAGATGAGGAATGTGCTGGATGAAGAATATAATATGGGCCTGATTCGCACAAATGCTGTATTTATAGTGGTTATTCTGATAGCGACTGCGGCGGCGTTTATTTTCGGCAGGAGGATAGTGATACCGTTAAAGAAGATTCAGAGCTTTGCGGAGAAGCTTTCCGAAGGGAATCTGACTACGACCGTGGAGGTAAAGCAAAGGAATGAAATCGGTCAGACGGCGGATCTGCTTAAAATTGCGCAGGAGAATATGCGTGGAATCCTGCGGGGAATTACGGAAGTTGCCAATGAGGTAAACAATGCGCTGGGAAGCTTTGACACGGCCTTCAACAATATGAAGGAATCTATTTCGCAGGTGTCCGTGGCAGTGGATTCCATTGCGGAAAATGTGACGCAGCAGGCTTCTTCCACCGACGAGGCCAATGGCGATGTGAATACCATGGCGGAAAAAATTAACCGCACGGGGACTGAGGTCACAAGTCTGAACCAGAATGCCGACGAGATGAACAGAATCAGCGAGCAGTCCATGGAAACGCTGGAACGGCTGATCGAGGTCAATAATAAAACCAGAGCAAGCATTGCCGCCATGGCGGAGCAGACGGCAAATACCAATAAATCCGTGGAACAGATTCATCTGGCGGCAAACGTAATCAACGAGATTTCCGACCAGACCAGTCTGCTGGCGCTGAACGCAAGTATTGAAGCGGCGAGGGCCGGAGAAGCCGGAAGAGGCTTTGGGGTGGTTGCGGATGAAATCGGGAAGCTGGCGAATCAGTCTGCGGAATCGGTGGACGAAATCAGCAAAACCTTGGAGAATCTGCAAAAAAATGCGGAAAAATCCGCTCAGGCCATGAATGAAATCAACGGCGCGGTGGACGTGCAGGTACAATCGCTGACAGAGACGCAGCATATTATGGAGAGACTGCATCAAGAGCTTGGGAAATGCTTTGCTTCCGTCCATTCCATCGACGATATGACCCGTGAAATTGAAAGACAGAGAAACAATGTGACAGAATCCCTTTCCGTTTTGAATAAGCTGGCGCAGGATAACGCGGCGGTTTCGGAGGAAACGGCGGCAATGTCCACGGAGCTTGCCAAAATGGTGGATGATTCCAACCTGATTGTGGATGAATTGGAAGGCAAGGTGGAGGTGCTGGTGGAGGACGTACATAAGTTTGTCATTTAATCTGCCATGACGGATGGAGCGTTTCACCGGCGGCAGTCAAAACGAGGTTTTGTTTTTTATCAGGGAAGTTCTGCTTTTATGTGAGGCAGGACTTCCCTGTTTTCATGAAAGCAGCGTTTGGGCGGGAGAAAAAGCCGCCCTGTCTTAATAATAGTTTAGGAGACGCTCTATTGACAGCCGTCGGATGAAGGGAGATATTTTCTACCCAAAATCCGCATAAAACAGGCATGTAAAGCAATTTAGACATAAGAAACAGCCTTTTGTAAAAGAGGTTTGATAGACAAATGATTCTCCCGCGAGCATAATGAAGTTGAAAGGAGGGAGCCGGGACGAACGGCCCGGCAAAGGAAAATGGAGATTGGAAAAAGGCTGAAGAACGCAAGGGTAAAAAACGGATTGACGCAGGAACAGTTTTCGGAAAAATACATGTTTCACGCCAGACCATTTCACATTGGGAGAATGAAAAGTCGTATCCGGATATTCTCAGCGTCTTTCGGCTGGTTTGAGCATAAAGCCATATACCATGTCAAAGCCAGCGATAGAATCCGTGCTCCGCGAAGATTCTGCTGTCATGAATTAGTAATTGGCTTGGAGAATGCGGCGAAGCATTGGATTAAGCCGCCGTTGGCAATATTTTCAGCATGACAGAAATAAGCGGTCCGTAATATCCGCCGAAAACTGCCTATTTTCATGCTTTTAAATTTGTGGTAAAATGTTGAAGCAGAAGGAAAATGCGTTAACTTCTGATTCCGATTGCGCTGAAGTATACAAAATTTTGGTAAACTATGGAAGCGGAAAATATAGGGAGAACGAATGTTTTAAATATGGTTTGTGGTGAATTGCAATAAATTATAAATACAAAGAAGCGAAGAAGGAGCAGGGACAGAAAATGGAGAGATGGGCAAGGTCATGGTATCAGCCCGTCCTTCCGCTGGGGGAGGATGGGAGAAGGGTCACGGCGAGCAGGGAGCACATTGCGCTGTCTAAGGAAGCGGCAAAGGAAGGCATGGTGCTTCTGAAAAATGAGGGAAATGTGCTTCCGCTGAAGGCAGGCAGCAGGGCGGCGTTGTTTGGCAAGGCATCCTTTGACTATGTAAAGGGCGGCGGTGGCAGCGGCGACGTGACGGTTTCTTACACTCGCAATTTATTTGAGGGCTTTCAGGCATTGGGGGGAAGAGTATCCGTATGCGAGGAGCTGGCTCAGTTTTACAGGGAAGAGGTGCAAAGCCAGTATAGGAAGGGAGCGCGTCCGGGAATGACCGAGGAACCGGAGGTGCCGGAGGAGCTGTTTAGAAAAGCGGCGGCGTCTGCGGACACGGCCATTATCAGCATCTGCCGTTTCTCCGAGGAAGGCCGGGACAGGGAGCGGGGCGATTTTGAGCTTACCTCCCGGGAAGCCGCCATGGTGGATAGGGTGATATCCGCCTTTGCGAACGTGGCGGTAGTGCTGAATGTGGGCGGAATTGTGGATACGGAATGGTTTAAGGATAATCCGCGCATCCAGTCCGTGCTGCTGGCGTGGCAGGGCGGCATGGAGGGCGGTTTGGCGGCGGCGGAGCTTTTGGCGGGAGTGGGAAATCCCGGCGGCAGGCTGACGGATACCTTTGCCAAGCGGCCGGAAGACTATCCCTCTTCTTACAATTTTCATGAATCCGCAGATTATGTGGATTATACAGAAGATATTTATGTGGGCTATCGCTATTTTGAGACTGTTCCGGGCGCGGCGCAAAAGGTCAATTATCCGTTTGGGTTCGGCTTATCCTATACCTCCTTTTCCCTGTCGAAGCCTTTGATGCGAAAGAAGGGCGAAGCGCTTCAGGTCAGCGTGGATGTATGCAATACCGGGGGCATGGCGGGCAGGGAGGTGGTTCAGGTTTATTACAGTGCGCCGCAGGGAAAATTGGGCAAGCCCGCCAGATGCCTTGCGGCCTTCGGAAAGACCAGACTGCTGCAGGCAGGGGAGAGTCAAAGAATGACGCTTGCCTTCCGCATTGGGGATATGGCCTCCTATGATGACTTGGGCAGAATTGCAAAATCTGCCTATGTGCTGGAACAGGGCGCTTATCATTTCTATGTGGGGACATCCGTGAGAGACGTGGAGGAAGCCGAGTATGTGATGACCTTGGAAGAGGATAGGATTGTGGAACAGCTTTCCGCCAAGCTGGCGCCTGTGAGGCTGTCCAAAAGGATGTTGTCCGACGGCACTTATGAGACTCTGCCCATGGGGGAGTCCGCGGACAGGGAGAAAAATGTGCTGGAGCCGCTGCAGCTTGGGGATGTGGACGGGCTTGCTCCCGTGGTGAAGTTCAGGGATTCTTATGTGGTGTGGAAATCCGACCCGGGCAGACGCAGGCTGGCGGATGCGGCGGAGGGCCGCTTGTCCATGGTGGAGTTCTTGGCACAGCTTTCGGACGAACAGCTTTCGGAGCTGCTGGGAGGACAGCCCAACAAGGGGGCGGCCAATACCTTTGGCTTTGGAAACCTGCCGGAGTACGGCGTCCCGTCCATTATGACGGCGGACGGGCCCGCGGGGCTGAGAATTCTGCCGGAATGCGGCGTCTGTACGACCGCGTGGCCCTGCGCGTCCATGCTGGCCTGCACATGGGATCCGGAATTGGTCAGGCGGGTGGGAGCCGCAGGCGGCGCGGAGGTAAAGGAGAATAATATCGGCGTGTGGCTGACGCCTGCGGTAAACATCCATAGAAGTCCATACTGCGGCAGGAATTTTGAGTATTATTCGGAGGATCCTTTCCTGACGGGGAAAATGGCGGGGGCTATGGTGGAGGGAATTCAGAGCAATCATGTGGCGGCGGCAGTGAAGCATTTCGCCTTGAATAATAAGGAAGGGAATCGGAAAAACAGCGATTCCAGAGCCTCCGAGCGGGCCATTCGGGAAATATATTTAAAAGCCTTTGAGATCATTGTAAAGGAGGCAGACCCATGGTGCATCATGTCTTCCTATAATATTATCAACGGATGCAGGGCTTCGGAAAACAGGGAACTGCTGGAGGATATCCTGCGTGGAGAGTGGGGATTTGAGGGCATGGTGACTACGGACTGGTGGACGGCGGGCGAACATTATAAGGAAGTGAAGGCCGGAAACGATGTAAAAATGGGGTGCGGCTTTCCGGAACGGCTGCTGCAGGCCATGGAGAAGGGGGCGCTGACGCGCCGGGAAATGGAGATATGCGCCGCGCGAGTGCTGGGATTGATTCTGCGGGTAGAAGTGTGAGTAGGTTCTGCGGTGCGGAACCTGCTCACACGGAAGAACGCAAGAGCGGTGTTCTTCCGGTCTTGCACCGGTTTATGGATTGTTTGCGCTGGTTTGGGCGCTGCCGCCGTCTAAGCGGCATGGCGGGAAGAACGCGAGAGCGGCGTTCTTCCGGTCTTGCACTGATTCATGGATTATTTGTGCCGTTTGGGCGCTGCTACGGCTGTCTAAGCGGCATGGCGGGAAGAACGCGAGAACGGCGTTCTTCCGGTCTTGCACTGGTTCATGGATTGTTTGCGCCGGTTTGGGCGCTGCTGCCGTCTAAGCGGCATGGCGGGACGCGCAGAGAGAAAGCGGGAATTCTATGGTTCTCTGGGAAGGGTGGGCCGGATGGATAATTTAACAAAAGAACAGCGTCACAAAAATATGTCTCACATCCGTTCTAAAGATACGAAGATTGAAATTGTGCTTCGGAAGGCCCTCTGGAAAAAGGGGTTTCGGTATCGGAAGAATTATGAGCTTCTGCCGGGGAAGCCGGACATAGCGTTGACCAAATATAAGATTGCCATTTTCTGCGACAGTGAGTATTTTCACGGAAAGGATTGGCATGAGGTCTGGCTTCCCCGAATCCGCAGAGGGAACAACGGGGAATATTGGGAGAAAAAAATAACCAGAAATATGGAACGGGATGCGGAAATCAACAAGGAACTGGCCTATCTTGGGTGGGCGGTGATTCGTTTCTGGGGCAAAGATATTTTAAAAGATACGGATGCATGTATTCGGGTAATTGAAGAGTGTATTTTTGAGCAGAAAATGGGGGAACAGGAATTCGAGGAGACGCAGGATTGACGGCGTTATCCCGATTCCCTTTACTCTTCTAAACATGCGGCTGAAGCGCGGCAGTCAGTGGGAAGAATGCCTAAATAGCGCGGCTGTTGTATTTACTGGGAGGCAAACGGAAAATTAACAAATTGTTTCTGGTCGGGCGGAGGGGTGTTCTGCATATGATGAATGATGTCATCCCAATGATGGGAAAGATGTGAAAATTCAATGCCATAGTTGTCCGCCTGAAGATAAGTAGGTTTCTTGGTACCCGGAAGAAGCCGGCCTTTTCGCAGTATGTGGATTCTCGCGTCTTTTTGACATAAGGCCTGCAGGCTGACGGCGCCGCAGAGTTCAACGCAGTCCTTCGGAGTATCGGAAGCATAATTCCAAGGCGTTCTACAGATAACGAAGCAGTCCGGCAGTTTATTTTGATGCATGCGGAAAGCCAGCTTACTCCATTCAATCAGGAACCAATGACCGCTCCTTGTGGATTTAATATCGATATTCCATCCGTTGATTGTCATATCATTATCATCCCAAATACCGCGCTCATAAATATTAAAGTCTATTTCCGATGTAATCCCATAGTTCGTTAAGAGAAATTTCTTAAAAGCGACCTCTGCCATTTTGCCAATGAGGTTATCCCGGGCGATTTCCCTCACGGAGCGGGCGGCGGTATCTGACTGGCCGAATTCTATGGCCTGTTGTGTTTTGGCGGACTCTATTGAAAAATCCTTACATTTCTGCAGTTCTTCTTTCGTGAGATAAATCTTAATTGTCTCCATGGAATCTCCTGATTTTTGACAAGGCCAAGGGGCGAAAAGAAAGCGCTCCGGAGGCGCATTTGTTAGTAAAGCATTAATGTATATTATTATATCGCAGAAATACGAGGTTTACAATGGCCGACCAAAAGATTGATTAAAAATTTATCGTTTGAGAGCGAAATATCCTTATTGCACATACTTCGGACATGCAATGGGGATTTCTGACTTTGGAACATGAAAAAGAATTATTGCAGAATGCAGGATTTGCATTGAAATGGCCCAAAATGAGCAGGATATGCCGCAATATGGAGTTTATAGAATGTGCTTTAGCACTGTGATTGTTTCAGGTGATGAAATTGTATAAATACGGTGTTCCTGCCATGTTGCGCTGAATATTTTTTTATGGTACAATAGTAAAACGGCAGTTCACTGTGTCAACTTTTGTTTCACTATATACTAAAGCGCAGGAAGTTATGGTATAATAAGACCATATTCAAGGCAGGAAGCGGCCGAATGGCCATCCATAC
>CAOKFN010000084.1 GCA_948467735.1 uncultured bacterium | reverse complement strand
CTCCCGGCCCTTTCGTCGGCTCGGGCGTCGCTTCCCCTCCCGGCCCTTTCGTCGGTTCCGGCATCGCTTCTCCTCCCGGCCCTTTCGTCGGTTCCGGCGTCGCTTCCCCTCCCGGCCCTTTCGTCGGCTCAGGTGCCGGGGCTTTCCACGGCTTTTCCGAAGACTCGGGCGGTCGTTCATTCCACGGCCCTTTCGTCGGCTTGGGCGCTGGTTCCTCTCCCGGCTCTTCCGTCGGCTTGGGCGTCGCTTCCCCTCCCGGCCCTTCCGTCGGTTCCGGCGTCGCTTCCCCTCCCGGCCCTTTCGTCGGTTCCGGCGCTGCTTCCCCTCCCGGCTCTTTCGTCGGCTCGGGCGCCGGTTTATTCCACGGCTCTTCCGATGCTTCGGGCGGCCGTTCATTCCACGGCTCCTCCGTCGGTTCCGGCATCGGTTTCTCCACCGGCAGACCCGGGCGCTGCCCTTCCTCCGTGCTGTCGCCCCTGTTATCAGCCCCGGCGTTGCCTTCGTTTCCGCCGGAACCTCCCATTTGGGGCAAATCAGGCGGCAGTTCATAGGTATCCGGCCACGCAAGGACAAGCTGCTTTCCGTCATATACGCCGCCTTCAATTTTAAATCCCACCAAAAAGGGCGTCGGCTCTTCCCCTGCCTCCCGCGCTCTCCGATAAGACCGATACGGCTCCTGCTCCCTTCCCAATACGAGCGCATACCCGCTGCTTGCGGTGAGAGGCTGTGCGTTGACCGCCTCCGTCAGAGAAAGCCCGGCAAGCTCCGCCCATTCCGACCCGCCCTCTGTAAACGTAAATGCGCGGATACAAACGGCGCCCGTAGGCTTTAATTGAAACGCCATTTCCAGTCCGCAATTTTCTTCTGCCAGTACTCCCGCAGGCTGCCCGTCTTTTTCGGCGACATTCAGCACAAGCCTGATCTCTTTCGTAATCCCGCTTTGTTTCATATCTATCGGTTCGTTGATTCGATAGACGCCCCTCTGGGTAGTTAAAACAGTACCGGCAGGTATCGCAAGCTCCTCTGCCGCGTCCAAAACGGTCACACTTTCGCCTGCCGTCAGCCGCGGCAGTTCCAAAGCCTTCCATTTCACGCGGCAGTCCACAATATCGCTTCCTATAAAGTCAGCCCCTTTCAAAAGCTGAATTTCCACCGGAAGCGTTTCGGGCAGAAACGCTGAAATCTCCTCACCGACGGCGTCCTCCCTCACCGTAATCTGATATCTTCCATAATATTCAATCCTAGGCGGCCGCCCTTCCCGGACGGATACGCCGGGCGCAAATTTGACCGCCATGTCAAACTCCGTCGGCACGGACTGCGGTTCCCCGCGGTCAACAACCGCCGCCTGTGTTTCATAGACAATGCCGCGCTCCCTGACAATCCGCAGCTTGATATAAAATCGGTCCAATTCTTTGGCAAGATAGCTTTTCAGCGGCTCGTCTTTGTCAAAAAGGCACCTCTGCTTCCACAGCTCCGCCAGTTCATCTTCATTCTCGGAGCCAAGCCGCCGCAGATCCCATTCCTGTCCGCATTCATAGTATGTTTCCCCGTCCGTGGAACACATCGGCCGGACAGAAATGGTATCGGGAGCAAACTCCTTAAAAACGCCCCTCACAATCCAGCCTTGGGGAGAATATTCCAGACCGGCTTCAAACACCGGCATTTCCTCAAAGCCTCCCTCTTCCGTTATCGCTTCCGTCACCGTATCAACGTCGCTGCCCGCCTTCACCGCAGGCTTTCCAAAAGATTCCAATAGTAAAAGCAGCGCCGCAATTACAGCCAGCGATTTTTTCTGTATTTTCATATTCTTTATCCTGTCAGCCCGTTTACCGTTGGCGCAGTTTCAGCCGCATTTCACGCCCGCGACGGTTTTTGTGCCGATTTGTATGCTATATTAATAGTAATAAATGACTCACTGCAATGGAAGAAGACAATAAACCCTAATACACTTTACAGCTTCTTCCCATCGTCTTAAGGATATTATAGGAAATGCCTGACTGCCGCGTCAAGCATTATTATCAAATTCCTATATTTGCATTTTGCGGCGGTTACACCTATTTAAGAGGAAAATACCATGATTAAGGTAGCGTTTTGCGACGACGACTTGTCCACATTAAATGAACTCAATATCCTGCTTGATCAATATCGCGCGGCACACGGCAGGGATATTTCGTATTCCTCCTTTCAAAGTCCTCTGGAACTGCTTGCGGACATCGAAAAAGGGATACGCTTTGACATCCTGTTCCTTGACATTATGATGCCCGGCGAAAACGGAATCAGCACCGCACAAGAAATCCGTCAGTATGACAGCGCCGTTAAAATAATTTTTCTGACCTCCTCCTCCGAATTTGCGGTGCAGTCCTATTCCGTCAGAGCGTTCTTCTATCAGCTGAAACCCATATGGACGGAAAGCTTCTTCCGATTGATGGACTCCGTTATGGACGAATGTAAGAAGTCACAGCAGCGCGGTCTGATACTGAAATGCAAAAGCGGTATCACGCGAATCGATTTGGAGAAGCTGGAATACTGCGAAGTCATCGGACGCACTTTGTCGCTTCATATGGAAAACGGAACCGTCTTGGAAAGCGCCGGAAGTCTGGACGATTTGTGCAATGAACTAAAATCTTATGAAAATTTTCTGCGTTCCCACAGATCCTTTTTGATTAACATGGAGTATATCCATAATATTACCTACAAAGCTATTACCATGGACAGCCGTGCGGAAATACCCATCCCCCACGGAAAATGCTCCGAAATCAAGAAGCTTTATCTGGAATACGCATTCAGCAGAAAGCAGGTCTTTATCTCATGAATATGGTTCCTATCATAAACCTTGCCTCCGTGGGAGTATTTGGTCTGGTGCTGTCCGCCGGATTCTGCGATATCCGCTGGACGCGGCGAAAGAAACTGTTTCTGGCTGCCAGCATGTCCCTAATCATGCTGCTTCAGGGGGTTGTTACTTTTTTGTTCGATGTGTATATTGTCAGATATTTTTATCCCCTCATTACACATCTTCCACTGACAATTACACTCTGGATGATAAGCGGAGAATTTCTTTGGCCGCTGATTTCGGTTCTGACCGCATATCTTTGCTGCCAGCTCCGCAAATGGACTGCGCTTCTGGCAGTGTCAGTGTTCTCGGGCGGAACGCTGATGCTGGATATTGTTGAGCTTACTCTCACACTGCCGCTGCTTTTGCTTCTGCTGCGTTTTGTGGCGCCCTCCGTCCGATCCTTTTCTCATTACCCGATGATGGAAAAGTACCTGTTCGGCCTAGTGCCTTTTCTATATTACGGTTATGACTATCTGACAAAGTTCTACACAAATCTGCTTTCGGAAGGCAGTCAGGCCGTGACGGAATTTATGCCTTTCATTTGCGGCGCGTCCTATTTGATCTTTGTGCTCCGTATCTCGAAGGATAATCGCATCCGTATCCGGCTGGAACAGACGCAGGACATCCTGAACCTGCAGGTAGCGCAGGCCGTCAGGGAAATTGCCGTTCTGCGCGAATCACAGCTCAAATCCAGCGCCTGCCGTCACGATCTGCGGCACCACATGCAGTTTCTCCTGTCATGCCTCGAAAACAACCGTCTCGAACAGGCGCGGGCATATATACAGAAAATCAGTCTGGAAATCGAGGCGGCAAAAGTAATCGTTTTCTGTGAAAACGAAGCCGCAAACCTTATCTTCTCCGCTTTTTTCGGACGGGCCGCAGACTGCGGCGTCACACTCGCCATCAAGGCGGCGATTCCGCAGGACATTCCAATCTCGGAAAGCGACTGGTGTGTGCTGTTGTCCAACGCCCTTGAAAATGCGCTGCACGCCTGCCGGAAGCTGGCAAAAACAGGACTGCCCGCATCCATTGACGTCTCCGCATATGAGAAAAAAGGAAAAATGTTTTTACAGATTGCCAATTCCTGTGAGGAATATGTCCCCTTCTCCAACGGAATTCCGGTGACGGCCCATCCGGAACACGGAATCGGCGTGCGCAGTATCTGCGCCATTGTGGAACGTTACGGCGGCATATACTCTTTTACCGTCAAGGATGGTCTGTTCCTTCTGCGCATACTGCTGTGAACTGCAAAGCCGCCGTCCTTACTCTGTTATGGAAAATTCCATGACAAATTTCGTACCTTCTCCCACCTTGGAATAAGCCTGTATGACGCCGCCAAGCTCGGCCACAATGCTGCGGACAATGTACAAGCCCAGCCCCGTGCCGTTTTCCCTGTTATTCTCCCCCACGTAAAACCGCCGAAAAATCAACGGCAGCTCGCTCTCCGGAATCCCGCATCCGGTATCCTCCACGGTTATCTGGATTCTGCCATCCTTGACCTCTGCCGACACCGTAATGCTGCCCTCGGGCGGCGTCGCCCTAAGGGCATTGTAAATCAGATTCTCAAAAAGTATATTCAATTTTTCCGGCTGAGCCGTCAGAAACACATCCCGCTCCGGAGGCTTTACAAAAAAATACACCGATTGTACCTCGGCTTCCCCATGATAGACCGCATCAAGCTCCAAAAGCAGCTCCGAAACCGACACTTGAACCCATTCCTCTTCTATTTTATCAAGGGCATTGACGGCGGAAAGCCCCTCTAACCGGCGGGTCATTTCCCTCTGTCTGGCTTCCGCCTGATCAAGATAGCCGCACAGCTCCTTATCCACGCCCACACCGCTTCGGCGGATCGCCTCGATAAAAGACTGCGTGGCAAATACCGGCGCCTTTAGGTCATGGGCCATATCGGAAAAGAAAGCCTTGTGCTCCTCCAAGAGCAGGGTGATTTCCTCGGTGCGCTTCTTCACCTGTTCCTCAAGGTGATTGGCAAGCTCATCATTCTCCCTCAGAATACGGCGGCTGCGCAATACCATCATCACCCCAAACAGCACCACCAGAAAAAGCCCGCACCACTCAAACTGCCAGAAAAAACGGATTGGCTCGAAATGGTTGGAAAAAAACAGGTTGTGAAGCAGTCCCGCCCCAAACACCGCGCCGCCCGTCAATGTATAGCGGCTCTCCCGGCTTTTCACCGTCACACCCTTGGCGGTAAAAAATACGGTACAGATGAAAGTAAATACATAATAAAGGTCGGTGAGCCTCCCATGCGCAGAAACCGCCCATGCTGCCGCCGGACTCAACAGACCTAAGACAATCAAAACCGCAGGCAGCAGCAACAGCACGCCCCGCACCCGCCTCCACGCTCCGCCGCCTTCCGCTCCGGCGGCAAGGACGGTAAGCCGTACCACGCAGAAGCACAAGCCGTATAACGCCGCGCCCTGTACCAGAAACCAATACTGCGCCGCCTCCATGGAGAAAAGAAATACAAAATACCGGAACATATAAAGCGCATAACAGCAGCACAGCATTCCGAAGCATCTGCTGAGACTTCCTCCCGTCTTCCACAGAAAAAGAGTGAACGCCGCCAGCGAAAGCGGCAGAAGAAAAGCAAGGGCATATGCAAAGCTCTGGATATTGCCAGCCCGTGTAAGCGTCCCCGTCATCCCCAACGCAGGAGGAAAATACATTCCGCTGTAATATCCAAGCTTTGATGAAGTCTCCACAGTCAGAACATGCTCCCCCGGCGTCATCAGGAACGTAATGCGCCCGTTTCCTCTGCCTGACGCAAGCCGCGTCCCATTCAGGCTGATTTGATACCATGAGGATAACTGCGGAAAATCCACCGACGCCACAACGGGTTCTCCCTCATAACACAGCGTCAGTCTATAACATGCCCTCCCGTGGGGCGAAACCTGCAAATCTCCCCTCTGAAGATTGGAATATTCGCCGATATAAGTAGGTTTATCGGTGACGCGCCCATCGGAAAGTAGCCATCCGTCAATCAGAAAAATGGGATTGTCACGCCTTAAATCCCTCCTGTTTATGTTTATCACGCCTGATTTTCCATAAGGAGGGGGCATCTCGTATTTATTATCCCCATAGAAAAGCACCGTAAAAAAGATCGCCGTTATCATTAAGACTGCCAGTACCTGCCACAAATTCTTTTGCCGGGTCATACTTTGGCCCCTCCTTTTTACGCCCCCTCACGGCTTTGGTGATACAAAGCGGTAGCCCTGTCCCCAAACCGTCTCAATAAAACGATGTTCTCTCCACGCCTTTTCCAGCTTCCGCCGCAGGCGCGACATATGCGTCTGCACCATCTGCCCTCCATCCTGCGGCGCTCCGCCCCATACTATCCCGAAAAGCTCCTCCGGCGTAAAGATATGCCCCTCCCGCTCGGAAAGACGCCACAATAAATCAAACTCAACAGGCGTAAGGTTCACCTCCTTTTCGTCAATCAGCACCCTTCGTCCTGCCAAATCCAGCAGCAGCGGACCAGATCTGAACCGGGGACTGCCTGACATGGCCATCTTGATCCGAGCTTCCACCTTTGCCCAGAAAAGCCCGGCGGGGGTATCCTTGGTAATATAATCCGCGCCCCCTGCCCTAAAACCCTTCAGCTGTTTCTCAGTCTCGGTAAGGCTGCTCAAAAAAATAACAGGCGCATTTGTCAGCCTGCCCAGCTTCTCGCAAAGCAAAAACCCATCCTCCCCGGGAAGCATCACATCGAGCAGCACACAGTCATATAAGCCGTCGGCCGCCTGACGAAGCGCCTCCTCCCCGCCTGCCGCAGACTGCACCACACAGCCATGGCCGCGCAGAATCTCCGCCCAGAGCGTTCGGTCAGCCGACTCGTCATCCACCAGAAGAATACGCCACGGGCCCTTGGCACGATCCGATTTTTCAGGCGCCCTTGTCCGCGTCTCCCCCCGATGCAGCAGAAAGCTCATATAGGCATCCTGCACCTGACTGCGCCTCTGTCTTGCCACCGGAATCGTATGTCCATTGTCCGTCACAATGCTCTCCCCGCTGAGCGCCTGAACATAGCTTAAATTCACCAGATAAGAACGATGAACCTTCAAAAATTCCGGCCGGAGCAGAAGCTTTTCTTCTATATCCGCCAGAGCGGCCGTCACTTCCCAAACCGCGTCGTCTGTTAAATGAAAACTCACAATCTTATTTAAAACTTCCACATATTCAAGCCGCGCAAACGCTATCCTGATAATACCGTCCCTGACCTTCAGGGCAAACCCCTGCTCGCCATCATCACATATTGCAATCTGCATCTGTCAATTTCCTCATATAGAGTTTCCTTCACCCAAAATCAACTACCTCGCGACATTCGCCAAGCCATGTTCCATGGCTTTATGCTCAAGCCAACCACGGGTTGGCTTTGCCAAGCACGGGTTGGCTTTGCAAGCACGGCACTTGGCTCATTGCTCGCGGGAATAACACATTAAATATAACATAATCCCTTGTTTTTGTCATCTGAATTTATCCGGAACCGGGTCTTTAACAGTTCCACAATAAGAAAAATGCCTACAGGCCGCATAAAGCCT
>CAOKFN010000083.1 GCA_948467735.1 uncultured bacterium | reverse complement strand
GTTGGGAAGTATGAATTTATCCGTATGCCGCAGAAAGAAAAATGGGGCATATTGGCAAGAAAAGATTCTGAACTGGCAGCGAAGGAATCTATCAATCCTAAGGATTTAACCGGTGTGCCTCTAATTATGGTAAAACGGGAACTGGTAAAAAATGAACTGGCCAGCTGGTTTGGGGATTATTACGAGGGACTTCAAATTGCAGCTACCTATAATTTGATTCTAAATGCTGCGTCTATGGTGGAACGCGGCGTTGGCGTTGCGCTGTGTTTTGATCTTGGTGTTGCTTTTTATGAGGACTTATGTTTTATTCCGCTTACTCCAACATTAGAAACAGGTTCGGTTTTAGTCTGGAAAAAGAATCAGACCCTTGGAGCAGCCACTTCCCAATTTATGAGGCTGCTTAAAAATGCTTTTTCGGCATTATAAGAGATTTGATACAGGTATTAGACATTTCTTAATAATTAAATTAAAATGTAGGTGTTCAAGGAGAACACCTGCATTTTTTATTATCTGTGGAAAGGAGCTTACGAATGACGATTGATGAAGCAAGCACACGTTACAATATTCCCCTTGATATTCTCCGTGAATATGAGAGCTGGGGATTATGCGGCGCTGTAAAAAAGGTCATGGGCGCATGGCAGTATGACGATCAGGATATTGAACGGCTGAGTATGATTATGACGCTGCATGACATCGGTTTTTTGAATGACGAAATAGAAAGCTATATGCGGCTGCTGCTGGAAGGAGAAAGGACCAAGGCGCAAAGGCTTGATATGCTGAACAAAAGACGCAGCGCTGCTCTTGATGAAATTCATTTCAGAGAAATGCGGTTGGATCGAATGGATTATCTTCGCTACAAGATTCGGGAATCGAACAAAGGAGGAATTAAATGATGAAGAAAAAAATATTTGCAGTTATGATGGCGTGTATGCTGGCGTTTGCATTGGCAGCCTGCGGGAATACGGGAAACCATATGGAAGAATCTACTGTTCCGAAGCCGGGTACAACGGTAGAACCGACAGCAGAAACAGAAAGCGAACCGGAAACAGAGACAGAGGAAAACACTTCCCCGTCAGATACATCAGATGAGGCTGTGGAGATAGAATCAGAGCCGGAAGATGCAGCGGCGACTGAGCTGGTTGTGTATTTCTCATGGTCGGGAAATACGGAATCGGCTGCTTTGGAAATTCAAAATCAGACAGGCGCAGACATGTTCCGGCTTGTACCGGCAGAGCCTTATACAGATGATTATGACGCGCTTTTGGATATTGCGCAGGAAGAACAAAGGAATGGGGCACGGCCTGCAATCTCCGGCAGTATTGAGAATTTTGACAGCTATGAGGTGGTGTATCTTGGCTATCCGAACTGGTGGGGAGATATGCCGATGATTATTTACAGTTTTCTGGACGATTACGATTTGTCCGGGAAACGAATCGTTCCATTTGTTACCAGCGGCGGCAGCGGATTTTCCAATACAATCAGCACAATTAAAAGCATGGAGCCGGATGCGGAGGTTTTGGACGGGCTTTCTTTGGGAAGCTCGCAGGCGGCAGATCCCGGCGACGCAGCAGCGGACTGGCTGCGCGGGCTTGGACTTGTAGAATAGGAGGTCTCGATGAAACGATTGACAGCGCTTTTCATGGCGGCCGTTCTGGTTCTTGGAATATCGGCCTGCGGTCGGAGCGAAGAAAAAGAAAATACTGTAAATGTGCAGGATACCGGCAGCAAGGCGGAAACTATGACCGTTTCCGCCTCGGCGGAAAGCGTGACAGTTTCCGCTTCGCAGGAAGAAAACGAGGTGAGCATGATGGAGATTCCTGAAAGTTTTGTTTTGATTGAAGGCGGCGCCTTTCAGATGGGAAGCCCGGAAACCGAAAGCTGGAGGAGTGATGATGAAACACAGCATACGGTTACGGTCAGCGATTTTTACATGAGTCAGTATGAAGTGACGCAGGAAGAATATGAGAAGGTGATGGGGAAGAATCCTAGTAATTTCTCTGGCGGCGATCTTCCGGTTGAAAATATTTCATGGCTGGATGCGGTGAATTACTGCAACTCCCGGAGTGAGAGCGAGGGACGAACTCCGGTTTATACCATTGACGGCCAGAATGTAAGCTGGGATCGCAGTGCGAATGGCTATCGTCTGCCTACAGAAGCGGAGTGGGAATATGCCTGCCGCGCCGGTACCGCAACTCCTTTTCATACAGAAACTTCTATCAGTGCAGAAGAAGCAAATTATTATGGGCATTATCCTTACATGATTGAGGACAATTATTTCTCACAGGGAAATCTGGATACACAGCCCGGTGAATACAGGCAGACAACCGTTGCAGTAGACAGCTTTGCTCCTAACGCTTTTGGACTGTATAACACCCATGGCAATGTAGGCGAATGGGTGTGGGACTATTATGGCGAATATCCAAAGACGGAGGAAACCGATCCAGTTGGCCCGGACAGCGGCACATTGCGGGTTTACAGAGGCGGCGGCTGGAATGATTTTGCTAAGAATATACGCTGTGCATACCGTGCTGCGCTTGCGCAGGATAAGGGAAGCTTTAATATCGGTATGCGTTTGGCGCTTAATGCGGCGGCCGGTTCAGGCCATGTTACAGGCACAGCCTTGCAGCAGGATAGGGAAGCCTCCGGAAATGAAAATGTGTTGATTGCCTATTTTTCGTGGGGTGGTAATACGGCTGGAATTGCCGGAGAGATACAGAGGCAGACGGGAGCCGACCTTTTTGAGATTACGCTGGTAAATCCTTATTCTAACGATTACAACACCGTTTTGGACGAGGCGCAGCGGGATCAGAATGAGCAGGCAAGGCCGGAGCTGGCGAATCATGTTGAAAACATGGAAGATTACGACGTAATTATTCTCGGTTATCCCAACTGGTGGGCTTCTATTCCCATGCCGATTGCCTCTTTTCTGGAGGAATATGAGTTTGAAGGCAAGACTATTATTCCATTCTGTTCTCACGGCGGAGGGCGGTTTGGACAGAGTCTGACAGCGATAGCGAAGCTGGCTCCTGATGCAGTGATGGGAGAAGCCTTATCGGTTCATTATTCCGGAGGGGCAGCCTTGAATGAGGATATCAGCCAGTGGCTTGATGCAAATGGAATTGAACACGAGTAGGAGGCGATACAATACAATCGGCAAAAGCGACAGAACTGGAATTGTCAGCGGAGGAGCTTTCCTATTTGGAGGAACCATATGTTCCGCATAAATTGGCGGGTGTCATGGCGCAGAATACGCAGGCTTCTGCGAAAGAGAGCCATGTATGGTCTGCCGGAAATCAGAAAATATAATGTAAATACAAGCATGAACAAAATGGAGGATAAGATTATGGTAAAGCAGACAGCAGGCAGAGATCAGCTTGGGGATTTTGCCCCTAAATTCGCACAGTTGAATGATGATGTATTATTTGGAGAGGTGTGGAACAGGGAGGAAAAGCTCTCCCTGAGAGACCGTTCCCTAGTGACGGTAGTATCTTTAATGTCGCAGGGATTGGTGGATTCTTCCTTTCAGTACCATCTGTTGAGCGCGAAGAATAACGGGATTACAAAAGAAGAAATTGCGGAGATTTTAACACATGCGGCGTTTTACGCAGGATGGCCGAAGGCATGGGCGGCTTTTAAGATGGCGAAGGATGTCTGGGCGGATGATGTTTCCGATGGCTGTTTGGAATAAGAGAGGCGGGCGTGGGTTTGAACGGAAGTTTGAAATAAGAGAGGCGGGCGTGGGTTTGAACGGAAAATTGAAACGGGCGGTTGATGCGGCAATGACGGCGGCTCTGCTGTTCTTGATGGGCTGTCAATTTTGGGGCGCTGCAGCCCACGAATGGGCGGGGGCTGGGATATTTGTTCTGTCCGCTCTCCACCATGCATTGAATTGGAGATGGCATAAAAATCTATTTCAGGGTAAATATTCGCTCATGCGTATTTTTCAGGTCTGCATAGATGTGCTGACATTGTTTTCGATGATTGCCCTGATATACAGCAGTATTGTTTTATCGAGATATGTATTTGCGTTTTTGCCGATAGAAGGAGGGATGGCGCTGGCAAGACGGCTGCACATCTTAGGTTCTTACTGGGGATTTCTGCTGATGAATATACATCTTGGCCTGCATTGGAACATGGTGATTGGTATGGTTCAAAAGAGGATGCGGATAAAAAAATCATCTAAGATACGCTCTGTTTTGCTGTTTTTCATTGGCACGGCAATTTCCCTGTATGGAATAGCAGTGTTTATCAGAAGGGATTTTCTAACTTATTTGCTGCTCAAAAGCGAATTTGTGTTTTTGGATTATGGGGAATCTGTGGTTCTGTTCTATATGGATTATTTTGCTTTAATGGGGCTTTGTATATTTATTGCACATTATCTCTCAAGGCTGTTAAGAAAAGTACATGGACAAAACAATATTCAAAAAGATAAGCGGGAAAAAGAAGAGGAGGCTTCCTGATGAAAAAAAGGATTGCGGTTATTCTGTCGTTCTGGATGCCCCCGCTTCTGCAGGCACATTATTATTTTCATGCGGAATCATGTTCATTGGGGATGACTGCTGATAGTCAGAACTGCTATTCCATTTTCTTAGGTTCTCTGTCATGTCGCAGTTCTGCTTTTCTGCCCTAAGTAAGTTCCAAAAGCGGCAGCGGCAGCAATAGCGGTCAAAACGAAAACCGCCATAGCCGGATAGCTGACATACATTCCGAACACATTGAAACCTTTATGCCCGCCGAATACCTCTTTTATCAACGTGACGTTGGCAAGGCCAAAGTCCACCAGCGCCCCAAGCTTCTGGGTCATGGTATCGCCCATTGCCGCCAGTCCCACATTCACAAACAGGATCGCCAAACTGACCCCCGCCGTCCCCATCTGGCTTTTCATGCGGGAGGAAATAAAACAGATAATCAGACTGTATACCGCGCCGGTAAAAATGAGCCATGCGGCCCCGACCGCGGCAAGCTGCCAGACCTTCCATGGGAACATGGACCGGGCATAGGCGGGGATGGACTGGATGGCGGCGTCCCAGCCGTGGAAACTCCCATTGGGCAGAAAACCGAGCAGAAACGTAGCGGCCAGATACAGCGCGACCACAACCGTGGAGGCGGCGAGGACACTCAGCAGCTTTGCCGTGACAATCTTCCGCCTGCCGTTGCGGGAGCTTAAAATCAGGTTATCCATACCGCTGGAGCTTTCTACAGCGAACACCGGGGCGATGATAAAGGTCAGCGGCACAAACAGAAGGAACTGCATCATATGCTCCCCCCAGTTGTTGAACAGGTTCTCCCACAGCAGGGTATTGGCAAACTCCGGCTCTCCCAATTCTTCCAGCCGTTCCATGGAGGCGGACAGTTCCCGATAGGCAAAGGAATCCTGCTTTCCCCGGCTTTCCAATTCCGCGAGCTTCTCTTGCAGAAGAGCGATCCCATAGGGCTCCTCGGCGCTCTCCGGCGGCGTGCCGTTCCAATATTCTTCCACCCGTTCGGCGTAGGCGTGGTAGTTCACCGCCAGAATGATCTCCGGCTGGTCTTTGACGCTTCGGGCGATCATCCGTGTGTCTGTGCCATACCGGGCGCTGACCTCCTGATAGATTTTTTCCGCTTCCGCGGCTTTTTCGCTGTCAAAGGGACCTTCCCAGTTGGCGGCTGATTCCTCGTAAGCGCGGTAACTGTCATTGCCGCCGATCAGGAACATGGTGGAGGTCAGACCGACCACGCTGTAGAGGGCAGACAGGCACGCCAACAGCAGCAGGGTTTTCTTGTTAAGCAGCAGCTTTCGCAGTTCAAATCGAAACAATGACATCACGTTACCTCCCGGCCTTTCCAGGCAAATAGTTGAAAAGATACAGATAGGCGTCTTCCAGCGTTGGTACGGCCTGTATCGCGTCAGGGACAGGCTTTGTGTCCTCGATGATGCGGACCTCCATGCGGCCGTCTTTCGCCCGGACGTTGCTGATGACCGCATGGTTCTGATAGTCCACCAGTTGTTCGGCGGGCATCTCCGTCAGCCAGACCCGGCCCTCCATCATCTGGACATATTCTCCGCCCGTGTGGATGTGCTGGATGCCGCCATACTCCATCATCATGATCTGCGCGGCAATATGCTCCACATCGGATACGATATGGGTGGAGAGCAGTACCAGACGGTCCTTCGCGTAGGCGGAGATAATGTTGCGGAACTTGATCCGTTCATAGGGGTCAAGGCCGGAGGTGGGTTCGTCCAGAATCAAAATCTCCGGGTCGTCCAGAAGGGCCTGGGCAATGCCCAGCCTGCGCTGCATCCCGCCGGAATAGGCTGCGCATTTCCGTTTCAGATCGTCCCAAAGGCCGACGCTGCGGGCCAATTCCTCAATCCGCTTTTTCGCGTGGGCTTTTTCCATCCCTTTCAGCGCCGCCGCGTATTCCAGGTAATCCCTGCCGGTAAAGTCGCCGTAAAAGTGGACATCCTGGGGCAGATAGCCGATTTTTGTCCGGTATTCATCCCCCACAGTGCGAATGTCCTTCCCGTCATACAGGACACGCCCATTTGTGGGGTACAGCACGTCGGCAAGTATTCGGATCAGGGTAGTTTTTCCCGCGCCATTAGGACCCAGCAGGCCGTAGACCCCAGCTCTCATAGTGAGGGAAATCCCCTTCAGCACCTGTCTGCTCTTGTAGTTTTTTGTGACAGCTTCCAGTCGCAATTCCATAAGCTACCTCCTGGCCGCGGCTCCGCCGCCCCGCATCCCTGCGGCGACCTTGATGGTGGAGAAGTCCGCCCGGTCGAATTTGCGGACGCACAGCACAAAGAAAAACGCCCCGATTAAAATGGTGATGGCCAGTCCCATCAGCGGCGTGATAACAAATCCGCCAATCGAGAACGCCATGCCCTGTTCAACCAATTCCCCTGTGGTCAGCGTGTGCGCCCCCATGGCGATATAGCGGAAAATGGAGGTCGTATAGGTCAGCGGATTCAGGTAGACGATAGGCAGGAGAAAACCGGGGATGATGGTGGTGGGGATATATGCGCCGGAAACAAAGGTCAGGGGCATCATAATCATAGAGCTGATGGTTTGAAAGGCAGGGGAGCTGCGGGAAACCGTGGCCAGAAACAGGCCGATGGCGCTGAACGCCATAGCGGAAATCAACATCACCGCAGCCAGCAGCAGAATTTGCAGGACATTGACCCGCAGTCCAAGGACAATGCCAGAAATCATGGTAACGATTCCTTGCAGCGTGGCGATGACCGCCCCGGACAGAATGTGCCCCATGGAGATTTGCATCCGCGCAACGGGGGCTGTCAGTACCTCTTTCATATAGCCGCTGGAAATGTCGGTCAGAATATCGGAGGAATTATTGACGCTGACTTGGAACACGCTCATGATGATGACACCGGAAATCAGGTAAGGCATGGGGGCGTCAAGTCCGCTCATGGAGGATTTCATCAGAAACGAAAACATCACCAGCATGAACATGGACATAAACAGGGCGCCGAATACCCGCCCCTTGCTGCGGATATAGTTCAGTAAATTTCTTTGTACAATCGCTGTAATTGGGTTCATTCTCGAATCTCCTTTCCGGTTATCGCCAGGAACACCTCGTTCAGCGTCCCGTTTTTCACTTCAAAGTCGGTGATCTCGTCCCTGTGCGCGGATAAAATTTCCAACGCGGCAGGCGCTTTTTTCGTGTGGAACATCAGCTTATTTTCGACTTTCCGATAGGGAACATCCCGCTCCTGCAGCGCAGATTCCAACGGTTCGGTCTGGGTGCAGATAACATCGACCTCTGTGCCTGTATATTGGTGCTTTAAGTTCTCCGGCGTGTCGTGAGCGACAATTTTGCCGTGATCCATAATGACGACCTTGGAACAGACCTCCGCTTCGTCCATGTAGTGGGTGGTCAGGAAAATGGTCATGTTCTTCTGCTTCTGGAGCCGCTGAATGTATTCCCACACATTGGCCCTGGTCTGCGGGTCCAGACCGGTGGTGGGTTCGTCTAGGAACAGAATCTTCGGGTCGTGTACCAGCCCTCTGGCAATCTCAGCCCGCCGTTTCATGCCGCCGGACAGACTG
>CAOKFN010000082.1 GCA_948467735.1 uncultured bacterium | reverse complement strand
GGCTTTATGCGGCCTGTAGGCATTTTTCTTATTGTGGAACTGTTAAAGACCCGTGTTGACTTTCTGTGGAGAGCCGACTATACTAAGCAGTAGGGCAGTATGTTATAGTAAGTGCATGTGCTGTCTTCCATAAACTTCAATAATAAAAAGGGATATCAGTCAGTTCAGCAGTTCAGCAGTTCAGAAAGGAAGGGGATATTTTATGCTTAAAAGAGGAATTAAATATGTGTTATGCGGTATGGCATTAATGGGCGTACTTTCATTTAGTATGTTTCCTGTGCAGGCGGCTTGGTGCAGTCATGAAAAATGTTATGCGTTTTATGATGTCAAGACATATTATTTCGAGGAGGATGGACATTATGGAGATGTTGGGCCGTCCTACATATGTGCCGACTGTGGGTATCAGTATTGGGACGATTCGGCGCTGCAGTATCAATGGGTTGAGCATCATCAATGGTCAGCTGAGGGCGAAATAAGGTGGGAGGGGCTGCAGATGATTTCGGAACGTCATTGCGAAACATCCGGTTGTCCTATTACATTGGAAGTTCCTTTGAATTAATGTTCCATGAAAAATATTTAGTTGGATTTAGTAAATTGTGTTTGGTTGACAGACTGTGTGAATAATTTTGTTATTGGAGGCGGTGAAAGGGGGAGGGCTTTGTCCTTCCTTTTTTCATTATAAAAACGAGGATGGAAATACTGGAAAGGATGACTTCCATGAAAAGGATGTATATGTATATGCTGTTTCTATGCGGCCTTCTGCTGGCCGGCTGCGCAGGCCGGGAAAGGGAAGAAGGGACATGGCGGGGAGTGCAGGCGGGCATGGGCGACCTGACCGCTCTTACGGAGAGAACGGAATATTATGATATTGTTTCGGAAGGTGAGGATATCTTTTATCTGGGCATGGGGTATACGAATCCGGGAAAGGCGTTCATGCAGGGCGGCGCTGTCCTGCTGGGTACTCAGTTTTATGCAGGGGAAGCGATACAGCTGTGGTTTCAGGCTTCCGGCATTTATCTGTACCATGGGGACGGAAGCCGCGAGCTTCTGTTGCAGGGCGTATCCGCCGCCTATATTCTTTTTAATAACGTTTCCGGCTGGAACTGGCATCTTACTCAGGAGGGCGATTTCTACTGCTGGCATGGCGCTAATTACTCCATCAATGCTTCAAGGCCCATTGCCGATGAAAATAAAATCGAAGCCGCTTTTGCGAAAATTTCCGCCTCGGGGGAAATTGTCTACGAAAAGGAACTGGATATCGGCGTATCCGTGGAAGATTTCTGCCAGCTGTCCGACGGCAGGTGCTGGCTGCTCCTGCGGAATGATATGGAGCAGACCAGAACGCTGGCGGAGCTTGACCCAGCCACAGGAAGTTTCTCGGAGGAGGATAAGGTTCAGATGATAAGTCCTGTTTTCGGGAGCCAGTATCTAGGGACGGCAGGAGGAGCGCTGGCTGTATTCAATAATGATCTTCGAAGCGGCAAGGAAATTATGGAATTAAATCCGGCGGATAAAACGGCATCCGGCATTCTGTCTTTTACAGGCACCACCTATGTCATGTACCATGCCGGAATGTCGATGCAGGATTTCCGGGTGCTGGAGGACGGAAGCGTGGAAATTCTCTGGATGGATTCCGTCAGCCGGGAAGGAGGGATTCTTGAAAGACTTCGGATGGCTAAGGTAGAAAAAACACCTATTGTTGTGCGCGGGATTTTTCAATCGGACAGCTGGATTCTGGATCTGGCATCCAAATTTAATCAGCAGAGCAGCCGCTATCATGTGGTGATAGAGGACTGCGGGGCGGGAAACGATGCGGAGGACTTCGCCAGACTGACCAGCATTCAGCTTGCGGCCGGAAAAGGGCCGGACATCATACAGGCAGGCTTTATGCAGGATTATGTTGCAGGGATATTGGAAAAGGGAGTTTTGGAGGATTTAAAGCCCTATATGGAGAAAAGCGGCATTCGGGAAGAGGATTATTTCCCTCTGGTTTTCAGCACATGGCGGGACGGCGGTCATATATACGGCATCAATCCAAAGATGATCATTCACAGCTATAAAATAGATGAGGATATTCTGGGAGGACGGGAGGAGCCGGATATGGAAACATTGGTGGATTCTCTGCTGAAATGGGAGGGGAATGCCGTATATCTGTCAGGAAGGAATTCGCGGGATGTGCTGGAAATGTTTCTGGCGGGCACGGAGACCCTGTGGGGGATGATAGACTGGGAAAGGGGAAGTTGTGATTTTAGCGGTGAATTGTTTGCCCATATGCTGGAAGCGGCAAAGCGGTACGGCGACGACGGAAGGAAAGGACAGCTTCCAAGTATAATAGAGGGCAGAATTTTCTATACGCCCATAAAGTACGACAGCGCGGCGGAGCGGGAGAGGGAGGGAAAGGTGACATGCGGCGTTATGTTTGACGACGGCTGCCATGGGGCGGTGTATTCCAGATGGACAATGGCGCTAAACTCCAATTCCGCCAATAAAGAGGGGGCATGGGAATTCCTATGCTTTCTGCTTGGAGATGAGGCGCAGAATCAAGATACTCCCGTGAGCAGGGAGGCCTTTGAACGATGGCTGGAACGGCAGAGGGAACGGGTGGCTGACGGAAAGAAGGTGGTCTATATTACGGAGACAGGGGATAAGGATAAGACGACTTATGTGGAGACTTATACGGAGGAAGACCTAACGGAAGAAAAGATAGCGGAGTACAGAAAGGAATTAGAGGAAGCAAAGCCCTATCCCATCCGTACCGCGCCCATCCTTGACATTATTTTAGATGAGGCCGGGGACTATTTCAACGAAAGCAAAAGCGCGGCGCAGGTCAGCAGGGCTGTCACTAACAGGGTACAGCTGTATCTGGATGAAATTCGGTAAAGGAATGTATGAATTTTGGAGGGGCATCCTGACATCCTGCCGGAAGCGTTTTGAAAGCCCCATGGGCTTGGGGCAGGTTCCGGCAGAGTTCTGCTGCCTGCCCTAAGCCCATGCATAAAACGGAAAGACGGGAAGGGTGGAGGATGACTGCCAAAGGCTGTTATTGTATAGATAGTGTAAAATTGGTAAAATGCTGTCGTAAAGACAGATTTATCATTGACTGTTTTGGGATGGTTAGTTATAATAGAGATATAGGCGGCATGTGATGGTAAGTATATGTGCTGTCTATACATATTTCAATAATAAAAGGGAAATCAGTTCAGTCAGTTTAGAGGTTTGAAAAGAAGGGAGATTTCATGAAGATGAAAAGAGCAGTGAAAGCAGTTATGTGCGGAATGGCATTGATGGGCATGCTTTCCATGGAGGCGCTTCCGGTGCAGGCGGCTGGATGCAGCCATAAGTTTTGGAATATGATTATTGATGCCGATAAGGGATATAGTTATGAAGTGAGCGGTCATTATAAAGTGCATGGGACGCTTTATGTGTGCGCTGATTGTGGTATGGAGCGATGGGAAGATTTGCAGTATGATTGGGTAGAGGATCATGAATGGTCAAAATTCACCTTTGACCATTTTGACGGGTGCTTTGATATTTATAAAAGGGAGTGCATGACTTCTGGTTGTGGTGTGGTAGATTACCTGCCTCTTGAAGGATAGGGATGATGATTCATTCTTTGGTTTAATTTGACGAATTGAGTCTGGCTGACAGGGTGGCCGGAGGATTTATTTTTATTATTGGGACAACAAAAGCAGGGGGAGGTCATTGGCCGTCCCTCTTTTGCAATATAAAAAATATTTCAGGAATATCAGAAAGGAAAATTTCCATGAAAAAAATACGTTTTGCGTCAATGCTGCTTTTATGCTGTGCCCTGCTGGCGGGCTGTGCAGGCTCGGAAGGCGAAGAAGGGACATGGCGGGGAGTGCAGGCGGGCATGGAAAATTTGGCTGAGATTACCGAGAGGACGGAGTATTATGACATTGTTTCGGAATCAGAGGATATCTTTCATTTCGGCATGGGGGAGGAATCGCCAAGGAGAGCTTTGAAGGAAACAGGAACCGCCCGTTTCCTCTTGGGCATGCAGTTTTATAAAGGAGAGCCGGTACAGCTCTGGGCGGAGGCGGATCCGGAGGTTTCGGATGTGTTTCTGTACCGGGCGGACGGAAGCCGTGAGCTTCTACTGCAGGGCGTGCCCACAGACTATACCCTCTTTGGCTCCTATGGCTGGAACTGGCATATCAGCCATGAGGGGGATTTCTACTGCTGGCACAGAGCAAATTACTCGATTTACCATCCGGAAACGGTTGACGATGACATAAAAGCTGAGGCTGCCTTCGCCAAACTCTCCCCCTCGGGAGAAATCATTTTTGAAGAAACCTTCGCCCCCGGCATTTTCGCGGGGGGCTTCTGTCAGCTGTCCGACGGCCGATGCGGCCTGCTTCTGGAAAATGAAACGGAACAGACCAGAACGCTGGCGGTGCTTGGCTCTGCGGCAGAGAGTCTTTCGGAGTCTGACAGGATTCAGATGAGGGGGCTTCTCTGGGGGGAACAGATATTGGGGACAGCCAGTGAATCGCTGGCGGTATTTAATTATGCGGCTGGTACCGGCATGGAAATCGCCGAATTAAATCCTGCGGACGGAAAGGAATCCTGCCTTTTGTCTTTTACGGGAACCTCGTATGCTATGGATCATGCCATGAATCGGATGCAGGATTTCAGGATGCTGGAGGACGGAAGCGTGGAAATCCTCTGGCTGGAATCCGCCGACCGCGCCGAAGGGACGCTGGAAAGGCTCCGGATGGTCAAAATGGACAAAATCCCCATAGTCCTGCGGGGAGATTTTAAGTCGGACGGCTGGACTATGGATATTGTTTCCGCCTTTAATCGACAGAGCGGCCAGTACCATGTGATAATAGAGGATTGTGGGAGGGGGAACGACAAGGAGGAATTCGCTAGGCTGACCAGTATCCAGCTGGCAGCCGGAAAGGGGCCGGACATCATACAGGCCGAGCTTATGCAGGACTATATAGCCGGAATGCTGGAAAAGGGAGCGCTGGAGGATTTGAGTCCGTATATGGAGAAAAGCGGAGTGAGGGAGGACGACTATTTCCCGTCTGTTTTCAGCACATGGCGGAACGGCGGCCGCATTTATGGCATCAATCCGAGGCTGAGCATTGTCGGTTATAAAATGAATGCGGACATTTTGAAAGGGGATGGAGAGCCGGATATAGAGGGGCTGGCGGACGCCCTGCTTTCGTGGGAGGGAAACGCAGTATATATGTCCGGCAAGGATTCGCGGGATGTACTGAAAATGTTTCTGGAGGGGACGGACACTCTCTGGGGAATGGTGGACTGGGAGAGGGGAAGCTGTGATTTTGACGGCGGATTGTTTGCGAAAATTCTGGAAGCTTCCAAACGGTACGGAGATAACGGAAGGAAGGGGCAGCTTCCCGGCATAGCGGAACAGAGGGCTTTTTGGGATATTTTCATGTTTGACAGCGCCGAGGAACAGGAGGGGGAGGGAAAAGTGACTTGCGGCGTTTTGTTTGACGACGGATGCCATGGGGCGGTCTATTCCGGTTGGACAATGGCGGTGAATTCCAATTCCCCGAACAAGGAAGGGGCGTGGGAATTCCTGCGTTTCCTGCTGGGGGAGGAGGCACAGCTGCAAAAAACGCTCATGCCTGTGAGCAGAAATGGCTTTGAACTATGGCTGGAGAAGCAGAGGGCGCAGGCGGCCGATGGAAAAACGGTGTCGAGGACTTGGGTAATAGATGCCCAAACAAGGTATGAAATGACTTATACGGAGGAAGACCTGACGGAAGAAAAGATAGCGGAGTACAGAAAGGAATTAGAGGAAGCAAAGCCCTATCCCATCCGTACCGCGCCCATCCTTGCTATCATTCTGGATGAGTCCGAAAACTATTTCAACGGAAGCAGGAGCGCCGCGCAGGTCAGCAAGGTTGTCACTAACAGAGTGCAGCTGTATCTGGATGAAATCCGGTAAGCGGTTTGAAGCCGCCGGACGGCTCCAAAATGACATAAGATGCCTGCGCCGTGCTGCTTGAATTTACAGAATAAAAATGGTATGATAAAGTCACAGATAGGAAAGGGATAATATATGGGGAATATATACGACGGGGCGTTTGATAAGCGGACGATTGTTGATTTATCAGGGGACGTCATTAGGGAGATAGCACAGAAATACAAGAATGTGCAGAAAGGCGTAGGTGATATGATGAGAGGCGCATTGATTGAAACAGAAGCAAGGGCCATTTTAAAGCAGGGAATAAGTCAAGGCATAAAACAGGGAATAAGTCAAGGCATAAAGCAGGGAATAAGTCAGGGCATAAAGCAGGGAATAAGTCAGGGCAAAAAAGAGACGGTGCTTAAGCTGCTGAGGCGGGGAAAACTTACAGTTGAGGAGATTGCGGAAGATTCGGGGCTTAGTGTGGAGGAAGTGGAGCAGCTTGCACGGCTTCAGGCAGTACAGTAGCATTTTATTCCAGCGAGGGTCAAATACCAAGGTGTTCAAAGGAAACCTTCAGCTTGCTTCGATGCAAGATTGATGCCTCTTTAGCTTGCCGCGGGGTAATTGACTTTGTGGTGCAGGAAATAACGGATCATTCAGAAGGGGACTGGTGAAAGAGGGAGGTCGTTGACCGTCCCTCTTTTGCAGTGTTTACGTTACAATAATGTCTCCCTTGCAGATGGATCGCTTCATCTAAACGTCTGCCGAAATTCAATTATGAGATTCCCGGTTTTGAAATTGCGGAGCTGAATCCGGCGGCTCAAACGAAGTCCTGTCTTTTACAGGGAATTGCATTCGGAACTAAAAATAGGAAAACTCAAATGGAAAGCTTGTTGACTTTATCACACATTTTCCCTATACTGGAAGTAGACGAAAAACCGGAAAGAAAAGGAATTTTGTTTTGTGCGAAACCTTTCCCATTTCCGGCGGCGGACAAAAAATCGGGGTATGGAAGCGAGGTAATCGGAGGATGAACGAGCAGAGGAAGAAAATCATTCAAGAAGGCGGGGCGATTCTGGGATTGGAATTCGGCTCCACCCGTATCAAGGCGGTATTGGTTGACGGAACCCATGAGCCCATCGCCATGGGGACATGGGATTGGGAGAACCGTCTGGAAAACCATATCTGGACCTACAGTCTGGAAGATATCCGCAAAGGGCTTCAGGGCTGTTATAGAAATCTGGTGGAGAATGTGCGGGCAGAGTATGGGGTGACTCTGAAAAATCTGGCCGCCATGGGATTTTCCGGCATGATGCATGGATACATGCCTTTTGACGGGGCGGGAGAGCTGCTGGCACCCTTCCGCACATGGCGCAATACCATGACGGGGGAAGCATGCAGGGAGCTGGTTTCGGTCTTTGACTTTAATATTCCTCAGAGGTGGAGCATTGCCCATTTGTATCAGGCCATTTTGAACAAGGAGCCCCATGTGAAGGACATTGCGTATCTCACCACACTGGCGGGCTATATTCATTGGAAGCTGTCGGGGGAAAAGGTGCTGGGCGTGGGCGAAGCGTCCGGGATGTTTCCCATAGATTCCGCCATATGCGATTATGACGGGAAAATGCTGGAACAGTTTGACCGGCTGACGGCGGACAGGAAATTTAGCTGGAAGCTGCGGGACATTCTGCCGAAGGTGCTGTGCGCGGGAGCTCAGGCGGGGGTGTTGACGGAGGAAGGGGCGGAATTTTTGGACCCGGAGGGAAATCTACAGGCGGGAATCCCCATGTGCCCGCCGGAGGGGGACGCGGGTACCGGCATGACGGCCACTAACAGCGTGCGGGTGCGGACGGGCAATATTTCCGCAGGAACCTCCATCTTTTCCATGGTGGTGACGGAAAAAGCGCTTTCCAAGGTTCACGAGGAAATCGACATGGTGACGACTCCGGACGGAAATCCGGTGGCTATGGTTCATTGCAATAACTGCACCTCCGATTTGAACGCATGGGTGAGTTTATTTGAACAGTTTGCCGAAAAGTCCGGTCTAAAGACGGATAAAAACGAATTGTACGGTATGCTTTATCGGGAGGCTTTGTCGGCGGACGCGGACTGCGGGGGGCTGATGGCGTATAATTATTTTTCCGGAGAGCCTGTGACCGGACTGGAGGAAGGCAGGCCCATGTTTGTCAGGACGCCGGACGCGAAGTTTACGCTGGCCAACTTTATGAGAAGCCATTTGTACAGCGCCATGGCCGCGCTGAAAATCGGCAATGATATTCTGCTGAAGGAAGAGCAGGTGAAGGTGGATTCCCTGACAGGGCACGGGGGATTGTTCAAGACCCCCGTGGTGGGACAGCAGCTGATGGCGGCGGCGATGAATGCCCCCGTGACCGTGATGGAATCTGCCGGAGAGGGCGGCGCATGGGGAATGGCGGTGCTGGCGGCTTACATGAAGGAGAAGGAAGAGGGAGAGAGCCTTCCCGATTACCTGAGCAGTCGGATATTCGCGGGACAGACAGGGACGACCATTGCGCCGAAGCCGGAGGACGCGGCGGGATTTGACGCCTTTATTGAGAAATATAAGAGGACTCTGCCTGCGGAGAAGGCCGCTGTGGAAGGACTGCGGTGAGGCGTGAGAGCAATGACGCGTTTCTAAGTTATACTGAATAACGCTGAATATTGCCTAATGTAATCCTGCGATTGAATCAGTCAGCGTTATGCAGTCTGGTTTCACGGCAAGTGAAATCGTTAAGCAGTATAG
>CAOKFN010000081.1 GCA_948467735.1 uncultured bacterium | reverse complement strand
ATCTTACCAGAAAAATGGATCGTTTACAATTTATTTACTCATGCGTTTGTCGTGCGTAAACATAACGCAGGATCTACCTTGACCTGCAGCAGAGCTGAATGTGTCCTTTGAACAATGTGTCCTTTGAACAATGTGTCCTTTGGACACATTGGGACGCCGCCCGTCTGCGCATCCAGCTCCGCAATCTTTAAACCGTTGTTTTCATAGGACATGCATCATAATCCTGCCGTCCGGCGTCTGGCAGATATCCCATATGGAAACATGCCATCTGGACAGCACGGTTCCGTCTCTGTCAAGCTTTTCCATTTCTTCCCTGCTCCGGAGATAATATAGGCTTCCGCTCTGGTCCAGCCGCCATCTTCCCCTGCGGTAGTCTTTCGGCATGCCCTCAAGCAGCGGTTCGCTGCTTCCGTCTTCATGGCTCAGGTAGATATCCACCGTTGTCCCGCCGTCCGCAGCTTCCGATTCCGACCAGAATTGAACCGCCTCGTCCTTGTAAAACTGTCTGCCCGCATCATTCCAGAACCTTCTGCCCTCTATCCGGGGATACTCTTCAACCTGAACCTCCATCATATAGAAATTCTCCTGCTCCGAATCCTCCCTGCCGCAGCCTGCGGGAACAGCCATGCATAACGCGAACGCCGCCAGCAGCAAAACTGCCGACGGTTTTCCCGAGTATGCTTTTTTATTCATAGAACCCCCCTGTAAAATTGCGTGCGTTTACCGTACAGCTCCCGTCCGCATTCACTCATACACAAAATCCCCGGGAAACCCGGCCCCTGTGTCTGCTTTCTCTTTTGTCCATCCCGGCCCCACTTTGATTTCCCGCACACTGGAATACATAAACATCCCCCACACATCCGCATTTCCCGTGTCAAAACTGCTCAAATCAAGGCTTTTCATTCCTTGACAATTACTAAACATCCACCTCATATCCGTTACTTTACTGGTATCAAAGCTGCTCACATCTATGTCTGACAATGCATAACAGCAGGCAAACATACAGCTCATATCCGTCACATTACTGGTGTTAAAATTACTCAAATCAAGGCTTTTCAGACTGTTACTGCCATTAAACATACCAAACATTGTAGTTACATTGCTGGTATCAAATCCGCTCAAATCAACGCTTTCCAGTCTATAACAATCGCTAAACATGCCCGCCATATTCCACACTTGGCTGGTATCGAGCTGGCTCAAGTCCACGCTCTCAAGCCCAAAACAATAACTTAGGCACTGGCTTAAATCTTTCACACCTTCCACATCTATATACGCGCTCTTAAATCCGGTATAAATATCCTCCCAGAGACAGGGCAGCAGGCCGTCCGAACCGCATTTTCCTATCACCGTCAGATTTTCCTCTTGGGAAATCCACCATTCTATTCCTCCGCTTCTTCCCCGATACATGGGCTCTCCCTCAATCGCAAACGTCAGGCTGATTTTTCCTGACAATTTTGAGCTCTCGTCCTTGGCGCTAATGGTTATCCCAGCGGTTCCTATCTTTACATTATCGAAATAATCCACCGTATATTCATCCGCGGATATGACGGCGTCTCCGCTTTTCACCGTGACGCCCGGCTTCTTTTCCGTTCCGTCGTAAAGATAGATTTTTTGTGACAGCCTTATGCGGCAGTCGGACAAGGAGGTTTTCTCTATGGGTTCTCCTGTCTCACCTGAATCTCCTGAGCCCCCCGTCCCGCCTGTGTCCCCTGTGTCTCCCGCACTCTCTTTGATGGTAAAAGTCATTGTCCGGCTTCCGGTCACTTTTGTGCTTCCGCTTTTGGCAGTAATTTCTGCCGTTGCCGTCCCCGCATTGACATGATTACTGTAACTCACTGTGTACTCACTTGCCGCTATGACAGTACTTCCGCTCTTAACCGTGACGGCAGGCTTCTTTTCCGTTCCGTCATAGACAAAACTGGCCGGAGACAGCAGCACGGTACAATCCGCCAGAGAAACCGGCGCTTCAAACGTACACTTTTCAACGCTTTTCAGACTTTCCTGATCCCTTTTTTCCAGATGCACGGACTTTCTCAGCGGGGAATTCTCCCTATCATAAATGCTCCATGTTTTCTTCAGATGAAAGGTATCCCCAATAAAGCTTCCTTCCCCCGCATACATATCCAGATACAGGTACGCGCCCACATCAACGCAGGTCAGTCCCGCCTCCAAATGCTGCTTCAGCTCCGCCTCGAATTTGGCTCCCAGCCCCGCTCCCACATTGTACATGGGCTTGATATCGGCTTCCCCGCCGTCTTCTCCCTTCCACCAATCGTTAAACTCGTCCCATGCCTGACTGATGCCCTTCGCAAAGTAAATCCCCGCTTCCAGCTTCGCCCCTGCCGCGGCGTCTGCCGAAAGCGTTATCGTTTCACTGGGACTGCACTGCACAATGGGCTTTAAATTTCCGTTTTCATAGCACGCCCCCACAATATTATCCAGACGCAGTTCAATGGAAGCGTTTCCTTCCACGCTGCATACCAGCGCCAGTTCCACCTCCACGGAAAAACCCGCCGGCAGCCGAAACGGAATCCTCCCCAATTTCTTTTCGCCGGAAAATTCTTTTGAAGCTTCCGTCAAAATCACGATTTCGTTGGGCAGCGTGATATTTAATACTTTTACGCCCTCTTTATCATATTCCAAATCATAGGTAATTTCGGGAATCCTCATGGAAACCGTGGTGGAAAGCTCCGCGACTTTAAATTCCATGGCCCTGTCCATCAGCGTCACATTTTCTCTCTTTATTGCCGTCTGATTAGAATACAGATCCACGGTTTCCGTCCCGTTTTCCACAATGCGGAAACCAACGCCGTCCTCCGGGGAGATATTGCCCACGTCAGCCCCTGCCGTTCCCCGTATGGAAACAGATTGATAGACCTCCAGCGGATCGTTTGGCACTTCGCCCGTTACCCGCACTTCCCCATTTTGAACCTGCGCTCTGCCGACTTTCAGAATCAATCCATCCTGCCATTCCGGCGTCTGCGGCAGGACTAAGATATCTCCTTCCTTCAAAGAAGAAGTAACCCCGCTCTGCGGCAGCACCAGCTCGCCCCCGGTTCCCGCCTTTGCTTCCACACGATAGTCCGTACTGTTCAAAAGCTCCTCTGCCACCGCTTCCGTGTACGTCCATTCCCCGGTATCTCCTCTGTCCGGCTCCCCCAGCAGAACGCCGGTGATCTTGTCAAACTCATACTCTTTCCCATCAATGTTCACAATCCCCTTGGCCATGGTTCCATAAACAAGGTCAAAATAATAGACGCCGTTTTCATTGGTATTCCAGCCCTTCATCATATGGCCCTGAGCGTCATAGCGCACCCATTTGCCGGTTCCGTCCGGCAGTTCCGCCCAATCCCCTGCCGCCGATTCCTGATACACGTCCTTGCCGACCGCTTTCTTGCCCTGATCAACATTGTCAAGCCAATACCATGCGTCGGATTCCGGATCATAGATTTCTTTGCCGCGATAGGCGCTGTTATCAGGATCATATCCTTGGCGCACGCCGTTCTCATACCAATAGCTGTTTCCGTCTATATTCTCCACAACCACCCAGCCGTTGATTCCGTCCCAGCCGCAGGGCGCCTCCACTCCGGTTATCTTGTGAAAATAATGCAGTTCTCCGTCTATCACCGCATAACCCTTGGCCATGGTTCCATAAACAGGGTCAAAATAATAGGTACCGTTCTCATTGATATCCCACCCCTTAATCATCTGTCCCTGTTCGTTATAACGTACCCATTTCCCGATTCCGTCCGCCCGGTCAGCCCAGTTCCCGGCAGGAGATTCCTGATATACATCTTTGCTTACCGCCCTCCTGCCGCCGCCCACAGAATCCAGCCAGTACCATGCGTCGGAAGCCGGATCATAGATTTCCTTTCCGCGTCCCTCCGTCCCCTGCTTTACGCCGTTCTCGTACCAGTAGCTGCCGCCGTCCACCGTCTCCCAGCCGTTATCCACCGCCGCCTTCGCAGGAATCCGCCCCGCCGTGACGGCAAGGGCCATGGCCAGCAGAAAGCTGCCTATCCGTCTGTCAATTCTCTTTCTCACTAAAACACTCCTTCCCGTAACGTTTTTCCCATAATGAAAGCAGTCTGAACAGGAATGCCTGCCCGTCGGCAACGCGGCGGACCGATAACCAATCCCCCGCCTCTCTGCCGACTGCGGCATATCCTGCCGAACTGCCATATTGTATCACTTATTCTACAATGATTTCTCCGTCCGCCGTTCTGGCACTGTCCTTTTGAAGCGTACTTCCGTCGGATGAGGCGGAGTCGGTTTTGACCACGGAGACTTCTATCAGATTCTCATAGAATCCATACTGCTCATACACATCGAGAAGCTTCTTGGGCCACGAACCGCTCCAGCTATAGCCGTTCCTCCTCTCGCTGCCGATTTCCGTAATATTGTATTTGACAATGCCGTCCCTGTCGCAGAACATGCCCCGGTTGGTGTCAATCTCATAAAACCTGTACCACAGGCTGGATTTTTCGTCCTTGATAAAATATTCCTTGTTCAGATCGTCCTTGTCAAATCTAAGCCCCTTGACCTCGGATTCCCTGAACCATTCCAGCGCGCAGTTCACGGCGTTTTTGATTTCCTCGGTCTGCTCCGGCTGGTGTATGAGGAATTTAACCACCGCCACGGACTCGGAGCCGCTGATGGAAGGCAGCTCATAGGCTCTGCCGCCCATGGGCTCATAGGTCACTGGGTCATGCTGGGCGCACCATGCGGTCAATTTCCCCTGAGAGGTAATCTGGGATTTGATAATAAAGTCGATGCCCCGGGCGATGGAATCCTCTATTTTCTCGTAATAATCCTCGGGAATCAAATCCGAATCAAAGGGATACGCCCTGTCCCGCATGTCTTCCAGCATAATCATCACATTGATCATGGCCTCGTCGTTGAAGGTGACATAATCGGAATAATTGCCGCGCCTAGGGTAGACCTGCGCAAATCCGCCAGACTCATATTGAAGATCGAAGATAAAATCCAGTCCCTTCAAAAAGCTTTCCCTGTACTTTTCCTCCGGCGCCTGCCGGTACACGGCGGCAATCTGCCTCATCTGCGTATAAGTGGCGTCATTGTCGATGGTGCCTATGTACTGGCCGTCCTTGGAGGTCCAGCCCGAAGATTTGTTTTTCGCCTCGGTGCCGTTCCACTCTCTCGCCGCCTGCTTATCCACGCCTTTGTCCCAGCCGCCGTTGCTCATCTGCCAAGAGATATAATTGTCCGCCGTTTTCTTTTCCCGTTCCAGATTGCCGAACTGCTTGGAGGAATAGTCAGGGATGATCCGGGTGCCGTCGATTTCGGCGTCCAGCTGATACAGAAGCACGGTTTCGCCCTCATCGTTCAGGGTATAGGCCACGTCCGCCGCCTTCAATTCGGCAGTGGAAGGAGCAAGGGAATACCAGTTATCCGAATATTTTTTTACGGCAATATCCGAGGTGTCGATGGAGGAGAGCCCGGCGTTTAAGGTGACGAGCACAAAACTGCCCTGAAAAGTCTCCACCTTCTCTAATTGGATACCCTCTGAGGAATCGGCAGAGCGCAGGGCGATTTTCTCAGGCTCCTTGGCAATGACGCCCGCCGCCTGCAGGGCCGCAAGGTTCTCGGCTCCCAGCATGTCAGTCAGGTTGGCGGAAGGATATGCCGCCGGATTCTGCACTAGGACGGCGGACGCCGGTTCAGGAGACGCCGTGGGCGCGGCAGGCGTTGTCTGCGGCGCTACGGAAGCTTCCGGCGTTACGGCGGGAGATGCCTGCGGCGACGCAGATGCCTCCGGCGTCACGGCGGGAGATGCCTGCGGTACTGCGGATGCCTCCGGCGTCACGGCGGGAGATGTCTGCGGCGACACCGGATCGTTCTGAGCCAAGGCGGGCGGCGTGGGTGTCGCATCCGAAGCAGACAGGGAGGAGCTTGGCGCTTCTCCTCTTGTAAAATGTATGGCCGCCCCTGCAATACCCACAGCGCAGACCACGCCTGCGGCCCCTAGAATCAGTTTCATGTTCTTTTTCACACTACATACCTCCATTTATTCTTAATCATTTGGTTTATTTATTCGTTGATAATATTCAATCATCCTTTTCACTGCGCTTTGATATGATATATGCTGTAGTTTTGCTTGTTCTGCTATTTGAATGTACAAATCCACATCCTCTCCGTTAAAAACAATATTTAATTTTCTTTCTATTTTTCCGGCAATATGCTGATAATCCTCCGGATACGCATAATAACAAGTTTTACACATATCTATTTTTTTTCAATCCAATTTGCACAATGCTCACATGCCCATGATTTATCTCTGTTTGCCGATGGCGATAACAGCATGAAATCAATTCTTATCAATATTTCATTCTTTATGTTTTATCCAAAATACACACACAAGCAAAACAGTTTTTCATGATTCTTATTGCAAATTGAAACAACCTTCCATTGCTAGTATACCAAAAAACAGCTGTTCCTTCAATCAAAAATTATGGATTCCTTCCAACTGTTTCTATTTCTTCTCCCTCCTGTTTCCCGTTTTCTTCGATGTTCCACAGAGCATGTTCCCCACTTCCTGTTCCGACCTTCATGTCGCAGCCTCCCAATGTCTGCCCCCCTGCCCGAACCTAAACTTCTTCTATTATGCCCCTATTTTGTCAAAGCCAATTTTCACGCCCATAATCCGCGGCGCACTGTCGGCATCCGCCGTGCAGTCAACCCCAAAAACAAAAACTCTCAAAACATTCGCCTGCTTCCGTCACGCAAAAAGGAAGCACCTCTATCTTAAGAAATACTTCCCTTTCCCCTAAGTTCTTTATTTCGGCGCCATCCTTATAATCCTTAGCCGGACAGGCGCGGCATTTATCATCAAGCGTCCGGCATTGTCGTCGCTTTATACGGGTATCTTCCCGTACTTCTCCATGCAGCTTTCTGCCTCTTCCAAAGACAGGCTCAGCTTTTCCTGCAGCCTTCTCAGGATTGCGGCCTCCTCAAGTCCGTCCTCCTGCCCCATCTCAACAAGCATCTTCGCCTGCCCCTGCCGTATTCCCTGCCGTATTCCCTGCCGCATCAGTCTCTCAGATTCCGTTTCAATGACAGTCCCGCCCATAACCTCCACCAGCCTTCCTTCATTTTTGTTTCCGTCCGCAATGTGCGTAATGATAGTGTTCACAAATCCCGCCAGATCTATCAGCTCCTCGGCTGTCAGCTCTCCCTCCCCATACAGACGCAGCATCTCGTCCCTGAAATAAGCCAGATCCTCCGCCGCACGGTCTATATTCTTTTCCAACACGATATCCTTCTCATACCTTGCTATGTAAAAAGGAATGTACGGGAACAGCTTTTTCTCAACAATGTATTCTTTTGTAAGCTTCTCCAGAATGACGTTTTCAGATTCATAGTCCACCGTCTGGCCGTCAGGAAAGGCGAACGTGATCTTCGTTGTCTCAGGCGTCCTGTCCGTTCTCTTGACATAGATGACCGAGAACCTCGGCATCGGGATGACCGCACGGCCGGCGTCCCATGATGCGGACTGCCTCGCGGCGATAAAGGCGTATTCCGCTATCCGGACTGCCATGGAGCCGTCGTCATAGCTCTGGCATTCCAGCAGATACACTTCACCCCCAATCCTTATCACAAAGTCCGAAACCTGCTCCTCTATTTTCCTGCTGCCGTCCGCTGTCCCGTCCTCAGACAGATACCCTTCTGAGGGCAGCACCTCCACCTTTGCATCCATGGGATAATTTTTCTTAAAAATATCATTGATTACAGAAATAAACAGCCTTTTATGCTTATATTTCATCGTTTTAAATACGTTGTCATAATCCCGTGTCTTTTTGGGCATAATCCCTCCTTTATGGATATCCTTCTCCTTTTAGAAACAGAATATCCTGCTGTTATTATACCGTTTCTCTTTCATTCTGGCAACATGAAATAAATGATAACTTCATAAAATCTTTTGGACAATACCATCCGCTCATAATGCGTCGTAACCGACTTTAAAATTGCCGCTTTGGCACACTATGCTGATTGCCGCCGTAATTTTGGCTGCTGTGCAAAGCAGAAATAGTTATGTCAATTACTATGTTGGCCAGCCTTATCTGCCTATATCATTGATAAGCAAATAGAGCTGGCCAACATAATTCTGCGCTTTACCCATAATTCCCCGGATTGATGCAAAATATCCGGCAGATTTCTCCGCCGGATATTTTCCGTACTTTTTTACAGTTTTTCGTACTTTTCCCTTCTCTGCCGCTTACTTCTCCTTGAATGTCGCACATGCGGTACCGTGGCAGTCGCAGGCGCCGCCGCCTTTGATATCCACATGATCCGCATGACATTTGTAATTGGAATTATAGACGCATTTTACCGCTTCGCAGTCAATGCTGATGGTCTTGCTGGGATGGACCACGGAGCTTTTAAAGGAACCCATCCCCTCCCTCTCTTGAAGGAAGCTCTCGCAGCAGGTGTCGTCGCAATTGCAGGCATGCTTTCCGCCCACCATAATATCCCCTTTGCCGCACAGGCAATCCTCATTGTAGGTACAATTCTGTACGCCGCATTTTAATTCTGCCATAGTAATCTCCTTCCGCGCCGCTTAGCCTGCAAATCTGCCATAAGCAGCGCGGAAGCGGCAGATTCGGACAGTCACTGAAAACGCCCCGCGCCGAAACCGCCGAAGGGACATTCCTGTCAAAATCAGTATGCCTCATTCCAGAAAGGATATTCATTTTTCTGCGAGGTACAAAATTACCCAAAGCAGGGCGGTTTATTAGCTTTCATAATTTATTGGCTTTCTCGGGTTATTGACTTTTGCGACTTACCGGCTTCCTTGGTTATTGACTTTTGCGGCTTACCTGCTTCCTCGATTATTGACTTTTACGGCTTATTGGCTTCCGCGGTCATTGACTTTTGCGGCTTACCGGCATTCACGGTTATTGACTTTTGCGGCTTACCGGCATTCACGGTTATTGACTTTTGCGGCTTACCTGCTTCCTCGATTATTGACTTTTACGGCTTA
>CAOKFN010000080.1 GCA_948467735.1 uncultured bacterium | reverse complement strand
GCATAAATACTGGGGTTACAGCGATTCATCGTCCATACTACTGCCAAAGACGGGAGTATAGTCGGCTCTCCACAGAAAGTCAACACATAAATTGGGATTCGGGAATGCCCCAATCAAAAACCGCCCCCGCCCCCGAATAGTCCCGTCCCCTCCCTCATATAATGTAGCAATATTCCTTAACAAGGTGATCCTTTGAAAAGTCATTCTTCAACATCCGCAAAGAGCTTTTCCGCCAGGCAGCTCCTTTTCATCATACTTTTCCTGCTGGCATTCTCCGGCATGACGCTATTCCTTTTCTCATACCAGAGGGACGAAAAGCGCTTTGCCAATATCACTACGGAGCTGTTCGTGGGCGAGATGAAAGCCAATACCCTGAATATGCATTACACCCTCGCACATCCTGAAAACTTTGGCGTTTATGACTATAAACCTGTCCTTTCCTGCTACAATGCCGAACAGCGCCTCTATAGTCAGGCCCAGACAGAGAACACCCTTGCGGCGCTGGACGCCCTGCATACGGAAAAGCTTTCCCCGCAGGACGCCTATCTGCAGCAGCTCCTTATCCGGTCGCTTAAAAATTCCCTTCTGCTGAGCGATTTCGCCTATTACAGCGAACCGCTCTCCCCTTCCTCCGGAACCCAGTCCCAGCTTCCTATTCTGCTGGCGGAATACGCCTTTCGCAGCAGGCGGGATGTGGAAGACTATCTGGCGCTTTTGGATCAGACGGACGAATATTTTGCCTCCCTGCTTTTATACGAGCAGGAAAAAGCCGCGGCCGGACTGCTCATGCCCGCCGTTTTCCTGAAAGAAGTGCGGGAACAGTGCGACGCTATTGTCACCAAAGAAGCCTTGGAGGAGGGAACGCACTTTTTGCAGACCACCTTTCAAGAACGGCTGGGACCTCTGATTCAGTCAGGTGAAATCACTTCCACGGAAGCCCAAAATTTCTTGACCCAGAACGACCGACTGTTGAAAACCGTTCTGCTGCCCGCCTATATCTCCCTTGGAGACGGACTTCTGCTTTTGGAAGACGAGTCCATCCTGCCTGCGGGACTGGCGGCTCTGCCGGAGGGAAAACGCTATTATGAACAGCTTTTAATTTCCGAAACTGGCTCCTATCGTCCGGTGGAGGAAGTTCAGACCATGCTCACGGACCAATTTGCCAAAGAATATGACAGCATCCGAAAAATAATTACGGAACATCCCGATATCCTGCAAAACTACAATGATGAAAGCTTATCGGTTTTTCCTTACATAGACGCGCCGCAGATGCTTTTAGATTTGCAGAAGCGGATGAGCGAAGGCTTCCCCCCGCTCCCGGGAGGCGCCGCGCAGGCGGCTGTCAAGGCCGTCTCCCCCAGCTTGGAGGACTACTGCGCGCCCGCCTTTTACCTGACCGCCCCTTTGGACGACACGGATTCCAACACCATTTATATCAACCGACGGAAAACTCCCGCTGGTTTGGATCTATACACCACGCTGGCCCATGAAGGATATCCCGGACACCTTTATCAGACCGTATATTACAATCGGACGGCCTGCGCCTCCCACGAACGCCCCGTGCGGGAACTGCTCTGGTACGGGGGCTATCAGGAAGGCTGGGCATTGTATGTGGAATTACTGTCCAACGATTACGCCGCAGACCTGCTTCGTGAACACGGTCAGGAACAGGAAGCGCTCCTTGCCAAGCTGGAGGGGCATAACCGCAGCCTGCAGCTATGCCTTTATTCCATGCTCGATATTATGATCCACTATCAGGGCGCTTCCTACGGCCAAATCGCGAAGGTGCTGGAAAACTTCGGCGTCACCGATATTGATTCCATGAAAGCCATTTATTACTATATCATACAATCGCCCTGTAATTATTTAAAATATTATCTGGGTTATCTGGAAATTCTGTCCCTGCAGGAAACCGCGGAAGAACTGTGGGGTGAAAAATACACGGATTACCGATTCCACAGCTTTTATTTAGACTGCGGGCCGTCGGACTTTTTGTCCCTGCGGGAACGGCTCGCGGCGGAAGAATCATAGATGTTTCATTGATTGCTCAGAGTGCCTGTTTCCAGCTTTTCACTCAAGCCGAAACTATATGTGATACTACATAACGCCGGAATTTACCGTACTGCACTGGTTAAACGTATATGGCTGACGTTATGCAGTCGGGTACCTCGGAGATTTTAACTGTTAATCAGTATCATCGGGAACAGGCGGGGCCGCTCACGCCCCTCCTAGAGATTCCCCCTTAACGTATTTTCCAGATAATCCCTGTCCCACAATAATATCTTCAGTTTTTTGGCGGCCGAAACCGCAGGCTGAGTAAAATATTGGTTGGTGAGCACCGCCCCCACCATCCTGTCATAATAATCCCGTCCCGCATACGCCTCCTGAACAGCCTTGATGCCCACCGGAGAATTATAGCATTTGCACTGAATGGCATAGGTCACGCCCTCTTTTTGGGCAAGAATGTCAACGCCGTAATCCCCGCTGCCCCGTGTGACCTCCACTTCCTCAAAGCCGCATTCCTTCAAAAGCTCCGCGCAGTAATATTCAAACTCATGCCCCTCCATCAAGTCAAAATCCTCGGGCCGGTTCCGCCTTCCTTTTAGGAAAAGCATGACGCTGACCGCCAGCGCAGCCGCGCATATTATAATGATTCCGATAATTAATATTGTATCCATATGTTTTTCTTCTTTGTCTTCCCCTGTAAAAAGTGTAAACATCCCCTGCTGTAATAGGCCGCAAGCATCTCCGCCGCCATGGACTTCCCAAAACGCCTCGGACGGCTGACGCACAGACAGCAGTCCGCCGTATCTATTTTTTGTTCGCCACGGCAGTCAGATCTGTCTTATCAATATAGATTTCCGAATTCAGAGCTTTCTTAGACGCCGCGTTTCCCAGATCCACATATATCCCCATACATTGACGCTCCTTTTCCTCCCCTTTTACAATAAACGGCCCCGCCAAGCTGATAATTGAAACATAAAATCGATTCCGTTATCAAAAATCTATTATAGCATCACTCCCCCGGATTTGCAATCTGTTTGCCCACGCCTGTCACGACTCCTTTTTCAGCGCCCACAGATTCCTTATCTGGTCTTTCAGCACCTTATAGCTCCACACCTTCTCGCTGTTGCACCTGCGGTTAGGATCGTTTACATAAAAACCCTCCGATCCATACCCCCGAATCAAAATATAATGTCCGGTAGTGGTAAAATCTCCCGGCCGCATGCTGCACACAATCAATCCGCCCGAATCCAGCGAGGATTTCATCCTGTTTTCATCCAGCGGCAGTTCTTTCCCCTTCATCCCCAGCTTTGCGGCACCCTCCGTCCAAAAGCTCCAGCTGGTCCCCGCCTCCGTATAATATCCCTTCTCATAGGCAAATTCCGCGATATCTCTGGGCGTCATGTCCGTATCTTCCGTAAAATACAGATAAGCCATATCCATACAGACAGGGCCGCAGCCGGCAATCCCTATCATGCTGTCTCCAAACATGTCGTAGCCCCAGCGCCTGTCCCACTGCATCAGCTGCGGTACTTCCCCGCTGACAAAATCCTCCGTCAAATCAATGGGGCCGCCTTGGTATTTTTCGCGCTCCGGATAGCCGAGCACATAATCCCAAGCTTCCGCGTTCAGCTCAAACAGTTTCTGCAGCTCCTCCGGATACTCCTCCAAATTAAGACCCTCTCTGATATCTCCGTCAAGACCTCCCGCGGCATCAGCGTCAAGCCCGTCCCCGGCAGACCCGGCGAGCCCTCCCGCGGTATCAGCAGCAAGCCCTCCCCCGGCAGACCCGGCAAGACCTCCCGCGGCATCGGTATCTAGCCCTCCCCCGGCAGACCCGACGAGACCTCCCGCGGCATCGGTATCTAGCCCTCCCCCGGCAGACCCGGCAAGACCTCCCGCGGCATCGGTACCAAGTCCTTCCGCCGCTCCTCCCTCAAGACCTCCCGCAGCATCGTTACCGAGTCCTTCCGCGGCACCTTCTTCAAGCCCTCCTGCAGCATCCGCATTAAGATTTTCCTTGACGCCTCCGGAAGCGGATGCTTCCACGCCCGTTAAAATCGTCTGTGTCTGCTTCTCGGAATCATGCTCCGCAATAACCCACAGCAATGCCGTCCCTTCCAACAGCACCACCCCCAGCGCCGAAGCGCAGAATATTCTTACAAACCTTCGTCTAATGCTCTTTTTCCGCACATTACACCCCAAACCTTGTCGTATTGTTTTCCGATTGCCAGCCATAAATAAACTCTCCTGTCCTGTTTAGCGCTCATTATCATAGGATGCGCTGTTTCCGCCAGTCCCCAAGTTCCAATTAATCCACTGATATATGATAGACAATAAAAAACGCTTTATATCATTCGGCAGATAAAATAATAGGAACAAAAACTGTCCCTGCCGCCGTATGTTCTGCATATGGAAGCAAAAAATAGTTCCAATCGTCATGCCCTTTATCATTAGAACTAAAAATCAGTTCCTATAACCATATGTTCTATCTATAAAAAATGAAAAATTTGTTCCTATACTCATGAATGACATTATAACAATCGGAAAATCAATATATTTTGATATTATATTACTAAATACCTAAGATTTTATAAACCTGCAGGAGCGTATCCCATCCGATACCCTACTATGCAGACCGTCAAATTACCCTCGGGGCATCACCTTTACGAAATCCCCAAAAGTGCCGACGGCAAGAATTAATTTTTGCGCGGGCATAAGACTTCATGGACTGCGGACCGCAAAATAGGCGTTCCCGCATCATGCATATAGCTCCTTCCGCAGCTCCTCACAAATCGACGCCAGTTCCGTCATGTCCTCCTCCGGCGCCATTTCACTCAAATCATAGGCATCCGGAGCCGCCGCAAAATCCATAAGCGCCTTGTTCACCAGCTCATGCTCTTTTGGCGAGGCCGTTATGCAGACGTCCGGTACGGAAGTCTCCAAATCGTCCCCAAATAATTCGCACAGATTGACGCTTCCATTCACCCTGCATTCCAGCAGCAAGGCGGCAAGATCGGTGATAAGGTCAATGGCATAGAGTATCTCCATCTCCCATCCATCGGCATTTTCAAATACCAGCGGCATGTCCGACTTTCGGAAATCACCATGCATTTTATCCAGTCCGAAATCAGAAAAAATCTCCCCTAACGCAATTTCTTCCTGCTGCTTTTGCGCCAGATACTCCACAAGCGTCAGACTATCATCCGTATCGCCAATGTAATTGTTCCAATACTTCTCTGCGATGTACATTTTCCCCTCCAGCCATATTTTTCTCATCCTTCTGCCAAAGTCTCCTTCAAATGAAGGGCAGTCAATAAAATCGACCGTATATGTCTTTTTCTATAAGTTATCATGATTTTGATTGAGTGTCAAACATAATTTCCGACCGACTTATTCAAAACCGATTGTATTCCGAGCGTTGTTTCTGTATACTATACAGGGGGCGCATGGAAATCTTCATGCCATGAAAGGCCGTTCTCCCACACGCCCCCGGAAAGCGAGGTTCTCATAAAATGTTGATTCGTAAATACACCCCGTCGGACTGCCGGGAGCTGGCGGAGCTTTTCTATCAAACGGTTCATACCGTCAATGCCAAGGACTATACAAAAGAACAGCTGAATGTGTGGGCGCCCGACAGGGTGGATTTGGAGCAATGGAACCAATCCCTGCTGAAGCATGAATGTTTGATCGCAGTGGAAAACGGAATCCTCGCAGGCTTCGGAGATATCGATGAAACAGGATATCTCGACCGTCTGTACGTCCATAAAGATTATCAGCGAAGAGGCGCTGCCACTGCCCTTTGTAATGAATTAGAAAAAAAGGCCCTCAAAAAAATTACCACCCACGCTTCCATAACCGCGAAACCTTTTTTTGAACAAAGAGGATATCGGGCTGTAAAAGAACAGCAGGTTGAACGGCAGGGAATACTGCTTACCAACTATGTCATGGAAAAAATAATATGCGAGCCGTCCTAATCCTTATTCCAGCTTCATCCTGCTCCAGACCGCCAGAATTTCATATTTTCTGGGCATATCCATCCATCTGCCGCATTCCGTAAAGAACGGAGAATGGACGGAATCCAGACCATCCCTTTCTATCTCTTCCAGCAGCCGTTCCACCTCCCTTTCACGGCAGATCCATTTGGGAGCGCTCTGCCCTCCCTCCGCGCTCGGCAGAAAGAACTTATAAAAGCGCTCCAAGGGATTCAGTTTGTCCATGAGCCTGCGCAGCAGAAAAGCAATGGCGTTCAGCTGGGGAATCGTCGCAATATCATGTATCATGCGGATGTCCACCTGTTCCCGTCCAAGGATTAGGAAGCCCAAATCAGATACCTTCAGCACCTCCGTGGCAGAACCTTCAGGACGGGTGTTCAACAGATTTGCGTCAACCTCGTCGCAAAAAGTAAAATCCGCGGCTTCCGGCTTCCGAACGTTCTTTTCCCTTTCCTCCTGCATTCGCAGCGCCTTCGCCTCTTTTGTCACCTGCCCGATTCGGTAATCCTTCATCATATAAATTCTGTCCGCCGCACGTAAATATTCACTGCTTCCCCCTATCACCAAAATGGTCGAAACACCTTTCTTCTCCGCCAGCTCCCCCACTCTTTCCACAAAAGGCGTAATGGGCTCTTTGTCAATTAATGTCTTCATGACCGCATCCTGTATCATAAAGTTAGTGGCGGACTTATCCTCATCAATCATTAAAAGCTTCGTCCCCCATCCCACGGCCTCCATAATATTCGCCGCCTGAGAAGTGGAGCCGGAAGCATGGTCGGTGGAAAAATCCTCCGGACTGCCGCCCGGAATCCACTTGATAAAGGGAGACAGGTTCACATGGCGGATACTCCTTCCGTCCTCCGCCGATATCTTCATGGCGGAACGATCCGTGATCACAAGCTCTCTGCCGTCCCCGCCGATGTGATTGTAAACACCCGCGCTCAAGGCGTCCAGCAGGGTGCTTTTGCCGGAATATCCGCCGCCCGTTATCACGGTAACGCCCTTTTGAAACCCCATCCCTTTCACGCCCGCCGCCTCAACTTCATCCTCCGCCGTTGACACAAAGGGTACCGCTCCCCGCAAGGGATCGTCGCTCCCTTTCTCCCGAGGCAGAATGCTTCCGTCTGCCACGAAAGCGCAATATTTACTCTCCTTCAGCCACGCCCTAATTTCCTCCTGTTTCTCGTAAAGCGCCGTCGCACGCTTCATTCCGTCCCTGTCAAACTCATTGACAAAGCGGTTCACCGCCTCCGGAAGATTTGAGCAAAGCATCTGAGAGGCTTTCACATGTTTTCCCACAGGAAGCTGTACCTGAATCATAATACCGGCACATGGCAGTATCGGAACATCCTGCCCGTCGTCAATGGGAACGATGGTACTCCCGCTCAGGTTCTTATAATACTTCTGGGAAATCATCCTTGCAGTAATCACATTTCTGGCCAGCACCTTATGGTTCGGTTCATAGATATCATAATGACCGTTCTCCTTCGGAGGGCGCTTGCGATTATCGTTGGCTTCATTCAATGCCTTCACATAAGGGATGAAAGCGCGGAAAATATAATCCAGCGCCGGGATTCCCGCCTCCTCCAAGCCAAAAAATTTCAATGGAATGAGTATCGTGACCGTGGGCTTGGATAACTCCAGCCGATTGCTCTTCGTAATCTCATACCCGATTTCTCCATTCCAATATACGGCTTGATTATGCACAATCGGACCAGCGCCCCCCGACTCAACCATCTTCCCTTCATATATTTCCTCATATGTCTCGCTTGTGGGTTTCATATTCCTAAAAAAATACGCTAATCTCTTCAAATTTTTTCTCCTATTCCAGTTCCTGCACTCCTGCGCCCCTATGGGGAAGGAAATCTCATCTGCTTAGAACGCATCTGATTTTTCCTTCCGGGCGCCTCCGTTTCGGAACAGCTATTCCAGTTCCTGCACTCCTGCGCCCCTATGGGGAAGGAAATCTCATCTGCGCATCTGATTTTTCCTTCCGGGCGCCATAAAATTGCGTACAAAAAAGACACACCGTTATGATGTGTCCTGTCAACGCAGTATTCATAAAGGTAACTCAAAAAAACGGCATCTTATCTGCCGCTGTCATCATTCGGCCCTATCGCTCCCGCTCTGCCAAATTCCGACCCATATTCAGTTATATCAAAACCGCCGTCCTCACATTATTTTTCATATCATAATCCCTCCTTTAACCGAATATTTAAAGCAGCCAAAAACAGCCGACCCGCTTCGTCAGATTTCCCGCTGCCCTGACATAGAATCTCTACAGTCCATAAACTCTACCGTCTTATTGTACCATTGCTCTTAAAATTTTGCAACATGCTTTTGCAGCATGCAGCAGCGTAATCAGCCGAACTGCCGGAGGACACATCCCGGCCCGCAAATAGTGTAAAAATAAGGAAACTTAAAAGCATGTAGTTATTGCTTTTTAAAACGGTATCGTTTATACTATACATATTGTGATAAAAGCAAACGGAGAGCACTGCGCATTATGAACGAAGGCAGCTATGAAGAATACAAGAAAAATCTATACCGTGACCATAAAAAACACGAAGGCCTCCGCGGCGGGAAAATCCGGCTTGTGGTCGGAATATGCCTGTTATTGTACACCCTGTATATCCTCCCATTCCACGCGGATAATGTGCGCGATATACGGGGAGACGAGATAAAAGCCGGAAAAGCTTATTATCCCCAAAAGGTTTATTACATAGAAAATTTACAGATTCTGCGCGCAAAGACGGATACGGAAAAGAACACTATCTATTGTATTGCAAAATTTCTCGATTGCCGCCAAAACGATTGGATTATCTTATTTACTCCCGGCAGAGACGAACGGCTGGCAGAGCGGATCAGACTATCAAGTTCTTTGGATACCGAATTGAATCTGACCACAAGCGGGTTCTTTCAGCTGCAATATCTGGATGCTCTTCCTTCCGCGGCGGATTCCTTCTATTCGGTATATGGCGGAAAATACGCTGATGCCGAAGGCGGGAATATGCTTGGCCTGAATGCGGAATACCTGTGCAGGGACGACAGTTATACTCTGCAGATACTCCTGCGGCCCGGCATTCCCTTAGCCAGCCTTGTGTTTGGACTCATCGGAGTCGTATCCGGCGGATTTTTGCTGTTCAAAAATCGGTCACACAAAACGGCATAATTATAAAATAAATGTAGACATTGCAAAAAAGCACCGAACATTACGCAAACGGCACCATCCAAATAAAGCAAAGAAAGGCGGAACAAAAAATGACTGCATCCACGGAACACAAGCTCTATCAGAAAATGTTAAAGAAAGGAAAGGGGAGCATCCTGAAAGCCATCCGCATTGACAAAGGCGCCGGAAAAGGATTGATTGCAGGAGGATTTATTCTGTTGGGAGCGGCAGTTTTGTTGAGTTTTTTGGGAGGACTCATCATTTTTGGAATTCCTGCGCTTATTCTGTTTGCAATCGGCATCTGCCTCAGCCGCAAAAGGGAAGCTTCTTGGATTTCTTATTATCAGGAAGCCAGCGGTTTTTCGGAAAGCGAAGTGCTGCAGCTGGACCGCGAACTGGCTTCTCCCAATATTACGCTTGTAATCTGCAAAAGCCCCGGCGCTGCAATGGATAACTTCATTGCCTGTTTTTTCACGGAGCACTACATGGTCGTGAACGGCGTATATCCTTACGTCCGACGCTTGGAAGACTTTATTGCGGCGGCGTTCTCTGACAGCACGGACATTTGGAGCATGTCCAGTTTAACAACACAGGACAAAGAAACCAAGCCGGTTTTACTTTTTACTGATACCTCTAAAAAAGCCGCTCTCTGCGCCGAGATGATACAAGAGCTGCGTCGCCGTAATCCAAATGTTCTCTGCGGCCAGATGATTGCCTGCGAAGGCAGGCGCTATATATTAGAGCGTGACGGTGCGGAAATCCTGCGCCTATACCATGAAGGACGCAGGCTTGAACCCGCAGGCTGACGAAAACAGACAAAAAAACAAAAAGGAGACGTTTCGCATAGCGTCTCCTTTTTTGTACGATATACTTATTGCCTGAAAAATCCAGACCTGATTTCATGCGGCTCCAGAAATCCCTTTTCTATAATGCTATGGCCTCGGGCACGACAAACGCATGAGTAAATAAATTGTAAACGATCCATTTTTCTGGTAAGAT
>CAOKFN010000079.1 GCA_948467735.1 uncultured bacterium | reverse complement strand
ATAAATACTGGGGTTACAGCGATTCATCGTCCATACTACTGCCAAAGACGGGATAGTAGCACAAAAGCCTTCATAATTCAACCAATATTTAATTTCCGCCATTTTGTATTCTCCATAAATGTCAATCCCACCAGAAAAACCAATAGGTTGACTTGCTGATGCTGCCGGCAAGCTCCGCCACAGATCCCGTCTCGGTTCCCTGATCCACACGGTCAGGGCAGAACGCAAAATGCTCTCTCGCCGCCTGCATTGCCAGCTCTCCATCTGCCACCGGCTCCTCGAGTACAAATTCCAAGGTATCGGAAGACACGAGAGCCGGGACGGCGCCATACTTCTTATGCCAATACCGGCACACCTCCATCATTTCCTCCGCTCCGGGACACTCGTTCCATCCCCCCATGGGCACCCACGCAATGACCTCCCATGGATTTTCCACGGGAATTTCAAAAAGAATGGTCTCTTCCTCCCCTTCATCGGAGCTCAGATAAAAAGAGCTGAATTCAGAAACCGTTTCCCCGAATTCCTCAAACGCATCATCAAAATCTTCCCCTGTCTGCCGGTACCACTCCTCCCTCATTTCTTCCTCATCCATCTCCTGACATCTTTCGGCGATCTCCTCATAACGCTCCTTCAATTCCTGTTCGATATCCGTCTCCTGCTGCCGAATGACTTTTTCCTTAGAATAGGAATCTTCCTTCAAAGCCTCCAAAGTTTCTGCCAATATATCGTCGGATATCACAAGAAGCGGCATAAATTTCTCCTTCCTTCCGCGCTTCACCGCGTCATGATAGCTCCGCTTTGCATCCTCCGCCATATTTTCACCGCCGAATACCTGATAAGGGCAGTTGACGCAGTCAATAATTCGCTGGGTGGATTCTTTATAATCCTTACCTGCTTTTCCCATAACAGCCTTCTTCCTTTCTATCTTTCGTTTTATAAAATTATATCTCAAAATCCCATGAATTGCAAAGGTTAAAAAATAATTTTAAATTAATAGATTATTATCAAGCGGCTGTCTCCGAAGCGAATCGTTTCATTCCCCTTTGAAAAAAGCTGGTTTTTGAGAAAATCCTTCCATATCTTTTGTACAGGAAAAATCCTCTTGACAAGCAGAACATATGTGTGTATAATAAAAAACATCAGAAATATACAAATTGTCTGTGCTTACATCTCTATTTTCGGTACGGTTTTTCACCGCATACACTCAATATAGAATATTATACAGAATATCATATTGACCGGGAAAACTGTCAAAGATTTCTATGCCGGAAAAGAAGGAATTATGAGAACATTGCTTCCATCGACAATATCTGTTATAATACAATGCAGCAAGAGTCAACAGCCCTGATGTATGCGCGGGGTATGCGGCCCTCGCGGAAATCAAAGGGAGGAATCATCATGTCCGGCACGTTACTTGGGAATATTGCGGCATTTTTTTACTATCTCTATTTTCAGTTTGTGGGAACAACGCTCATTTTTGTGTTATTCCGCAGAGAGAAGCCTCTGTTCAAGCTGCTGACAGGAAGCGCTGCTGGCTCCCTGCTTTTGACATGGCTTCCCCTCCTGCCCTCCTTTTTCTGCGGCTTTACCCTGCTGTCCCATATCCTTGCCCTGCTGCTCACACTGCCGATGCTCGTCATGGCCCTGCGGGTCTATCACATGAGCCGCCCGCTGGGAGAAAACATCCGCGGTATTTTTATCAGCCTTGCAGGACATCTGCCGTTTTTGACCGTCCTGTTTCTTTTCATGATCTTTTGGGCCTGTCTGCTCCACACCCATATTCTTCTGCCCGACGAAACCGGCGCTATTTACACCGGCCAATGCACCTATGGGGATATGAATATGCATCTTGGCTTCATCACCAGCCTTGCCAGACAGGGAACCTTTCCTCCTGACTACTCCATTATGCCGGGAGTGCGGCTTTCCTATCCGTTCCTCTCCGACAGTATCTCTTCGAGCCTCTATCTGCTTGGGGCTTCCCTTCGGACCGCCTATATTCTGCCCATGCTCTTCGCCATGGCGCAGATTCTCACAGCCGTCTACCTCTTTGCCGACGTCCTGTTTACCTCCCGGGGGAAATCCTTTGCCCGGAAGGCCGGTATGCTGGCCTGCGTTTTATTCTTCTTAAACGGCGGCTTCGGCTTCGCCTACTTTCTGGACTGGTCAAAAGAACCAAACTACGCCTTTTCGGATATTTTTACAGGCTTTTACACCACGCCCACAAATCTCGTAAACCAAAATATCCGATGGGTAAACGTAATCGCGGATATTTTTCTGCCCCAGCGCGCGTCTCTTTTCGGTTACGCAGTACTTTTTCCCACGCTGCTGCTCCTATATCGGGCGGCTTTCCAAAACCGCAGGGAATATTTCCCGCCGGCAGGACTTTTTGCCGCCGGTCTTCCCATGATTCACACCCACTCTTTTCTGAGCACAGGCGTTATCAGCGCCGCATGGCTGCTCCTATGGCTGTTTCAGAGAATGTTCCCTGCACCCGAAAACCGTCGGCAGGATACGCAGGCGCCCGCCTCTGCCCCGCCGGAAAGCGGCTCCCTGTCGGAAACGTCCCCCTCCTCTGCCGGAAGAATTCAGGCAGGGCTTCGACATCCCGGCTTCGGAATCCTCGCCGTATTTGTCTGCGTTATGTGTCTTTTGCAGTCTGCTCAAAACCGCAGCCTGTTGACGCCCGGACTTCTTATGTTTCTTGGCATCGGCTTTTTTGCGGCCGCCGCGGGCTTCGGCGTTTATCTGCTGATTTGCTATGTCAAACGGCACGGCTGGCGGGAGCTTCTGACCTGCTGGGGCGTCTATCTGGCCTTCATTCTGACGCTTGCCCTTCCTCAGCTTCTTTTCTGGACCTTCGGCCAAGTGGCGGAAGGCGGCTTCGTCAGAGGACATTTTAACTGGGGCAATCAAGGCGACCCTTATCTTTGGTTTTACCTGAAAAATATTGGCGCGCCCCTGTTATTGATCTTCGGCGGCATCTGTGCCTGCGGCCGGAAAAGAGCTCCCCTTTTCCTTCCCGCACTGTTCCTTTGGCTTCTGGGAGAATTGATTGTATTCACGCCCAATACGTATGACAACAACAAAATCCTATATGCCGCCTATTTCCTTCTGTGCCTTGGAGCGGCCGAATACGGCGTGGAGCTTTACGAGAAAATAAAACAATTCCGGGGAGTCAGGCTCTTTGCCGCCGCGTTCCTGTTTTCCTGCGTCTTTTCCGCACTGCTGACTCTGGGAAGGGAGACCGTATCCCGCTATCAGCTCTACAGCACCACGCAGACGGCGCTGGCAGAATACGTGGAAGAGCATACCTCCCCCGACTCCGTTTTTTTGACCGGTATCAGACATAATAATGAAATTGCCTCTCTGACCGGCAGAAATATCGTATGCGGCGCGGACAGCTTCCTCTATTTCCATGGGCTGGATACCTCCCGGCGCAAAACCGATATCCGGCTTATGTATGAGGCGCCTTTGGAGCACATGGACTTATATGAAAAATACCATGTGGATTATGTAATAATCTCTGCCTATGAGCGGAACAGCTATCAAATAGATGAAGCTGCTTTTGAAGCAGCCTTTACGGAAATTCTTTCTTTTGGCGACGCCGCCCTATATGCCGTCACAAAAATGTAACACACCCTTGCACAAGTACTTCGCATAAATTATTTACAGGCTCATCGGGAGGCAGCATTTGAAAACCATAGCAATTATCGAAGATGACGAACATATCAGCAGTCTTTTGGAGGAAGCGCTTTCCGAAGAAGGCTATCATGTACTCAAAGCATTCTCAGGCACGGAGGCCGTAATGCTGCTGGAAAGGCGCCGCCCTGATTTGATTCTGCTGGATTTGATGCTGCCGGGATTATCCGGCGAGAACCTCCTGCCCTGCTGCAAGGGAATACCGGTGATTGTGGTCAGTGCGAAAGCCGACATCGACGACAAAGTAGCTCTTCTGCACGGCGGCGCCGTGGATTATGTGACAAAACCTTTTCATATTAAGGAACTGCTGGCTCGAATTATGGTGCAGCTTCGCAAAGAACCAGAATCGGACTCTTCCATTCTGGAGGCCGGCGGACTGCGCCTGAATATCCAGACAAGGCAGCTGCAGGTACAGGATATTCCCGTCCATTTGACCCGGACAGAATTTGCCATCCTGAAAATATTCCTGCAGAATCCCACCCGGGTAATTTCCAAATCGGCCCTGTTGGACAGTATCAGCCCGGACACTCCCGACTGTATGGAAAGCTCCTTAAAGGTTCATATCAGCAATCTGCGCCGAAAACTAAAAGCCGCAGGCGGCCGCGAGTATATTGAAGCCGTATGGGGCATCGGATTTAAACTGGTGTAATACTTATATCACTTAACTCATAGAAAGGACTCTCGTTTTGACGGATTACGTATTGACCACCACTGCTCTCCGAAAAGAATATGCACACCGCACCGTCTTACATGACGTATCCATACACATTCCAAAAGGCGCGATCTATGGCCTTGTAGGACAGAACGGCTCCGGCAAGACCTCTCTGATCAGCATCATCTGCGGCCTGCTCTCGCCCACCGCCGGAAGCTATACCCTGTTCGGAAGACCATACACCGATAAGAATATTCAAACATGCAGAAAGCGTATGGGCGCAATGATAGAGCAGCCCGCAGTCTATCCTTTCATGACAGCGGAAGAAAATCTCAAGCTCCAGTATCGAGCGTTAGGTCTGCCCTCCTTTCATGGAATTTCGGAGCTTCTGAATCTGGTGGGGCTGGAAGAAGTCCGGGGAAAAAAAGCCGCCCGCTTCTCTCAAGGCATGCTCCAGCGTCTTGGCATTGCCCTTGCGCTGGCGGGCCGCCCTGATTTCGTCGTACTGGACGACCCTATAAACGGCCTTGACCCTGACGGCATTATCGGAATGCGGGAACTGCTTCTAAAACTCAATCAAGAACGGCAGACCACACTGTTGATTGCCAGTCATATTCTAGACGAGCTTTCCCGGCTGGCAACCCATTATGGATTTCTGGACAACGGCCGTATCCTTCAGGAAATCAGCGCTTTGGAACTGGAAAATGCCTGTCGGAAATGCATCTGCCTTACTGTTGCGGATACCGGACGCCTCTGCACCATTTTGGAAGAAAAAAGCTTGGAATACCGAATCCTGTCCGACTCCCAAGCCGAAATTTACAGCAGGATAGACTACACGGAATTAATGCGGGAATTAGATACAGGGAACTGCCCTGTCTTCTCCATCCACGAGCGGGAAGAAGGCTTGGAAAATTATTATTTAAAGCTGAAAAATGAATCGATACATCTTACCGGGAGGACTTAAAATTATGCTGTACATTGCAGGCGGAGCATTGAGCGCTCTGATTTTCCTGTTATGCCTGAAAATCCGGCTGCTGCACAAGGGAATACGGGAAATCACCGACGAATTGGATGAAATTTTACGCGAAGACACCAACACCCTGTTGACGGTATCTTCGCGTGATAGAAGTCTATTATATTTGGCTGACAAGCTGAACGCCCAGCTCCGCCTTCTTGGACAGGCCCGCCTTAAATATCAGCAGGGCGACCGGGAGCTTAAGAACGCTGTCACTAACATATCCCACGACCTGCGGACGCCCCTTACCGCTGTCAGCGGCTATCTGGAACTGCTGGCCAAGGAGCCTCATACGCCCAAAACCCTCAGACATATGGAGATCATCCGCACCCGCGTGGAAGATATGAAACAGCTCACCGAAGAACTGTTCCGCTATTCCGTCGCTTTATCCCTCAAAGAAACCCGGCCCCGCCTGCTCTCTCTAAACAGACATCTGGAAGAAAGCATCCTCGGCTTTTACGGCGCCCTGCGGCAGAAAAATATCATCCCTCTCATAACCCTTCCCGATACGCCCGTAATGCGGACTCTGGATGACGCCTCTCTGTCTCGTATATTCAATAATATCATAAGCAACGCCATCAAATACAGCGACGGCGACTTTCAGGTTTCTCTCACGCCGGACGGCACCATCACCTTCTGCAATACTGCCAAAAACCTAAATCCGATCAGCACCGCCAGACTTTTTGACCGCTTCTACACGACAGAAACCATTCAGGACTCTACCGGTCTGGGACTGTCCATTGCCAAACATCTGACCGAGCATCTGGGCGGCAGCATCACCGCCCAGTACCGTGATGACAAATTATGGATTATCATAAACTTTCCGGACTGCCGAACTTTACCCGCATCATGAATCATCAGCGCCTTGAGTCCTCTCATGCTATGAACCACCGGCGCCTTGAATCGTCCAATGCTATGGGACACCCGCACCGTGAGTCCTCTCATGCTATGAATCGCGCGGCGGATACTCCTGTATCTCGAATCCTCCCGAACCGCAAATGCTCCCATAGCGTGAAAATCATTGTCCGCGCAGATATTTTACACACACTGAACATTAATATTTCCTGACATGGCCTTGATATTCACCTTGCAGGAACCGTCCCCATACCGGAACGTACCCTTTTTCGCGGTGATTCTTGTCTCTTCCTTCCATGCCACTTTGGCCGTTCCGCTCATGGTTCTCACTGTGGCTTCCACTCCCGCGGCGTTCTCCAGATTAAACTGAACATTTCCGCTGGCCGTATTTAAAGACGCCTTTTTCAGTGTGCCGCCTGCTTTTACTTTAATATTCCCGCTGGCGGTTCCGCACTCATACGCTTCCGCATCGGTACACAGCTTAATATTTCCGCTGGCCGTAGTATATTTGACCTCTCCGGTGCTTCCTTCCCTCACGGAAATATTTCCGCTGGCCGTGGTCATGCTTCCCGTCTGAATCTTGGAACCGTTTACATTAATACTGCCGCTGGCTGTTGTAAACTTTCCTGTCTGGAACTGCCCGCCGGACACATTGATGTCGCCGCTGGCTGTAACCGCCTCCAGCCGGTTTGCCTCCGTCTCCAAGAAGCCGACATCCCCACTGGCGCTTGTGGCCTTCAACTCATTCAGTGCAATCTCTGACACGCTGATACTTCCGCTTGAAACCGTCGCATTCAGCTTCGGCATTCCCTTTGGCACCTTTACGTTCAGCACAATGGAATGATTCTCCCCGCCAAAATTGGAGACGTTTCCATAAGAAACCAGCGTCCGGCCAAACAGCTTTATCTTGATCAGCTCGCCCTTATCTTCCGTACTTTCCTCCACATTTTCTCTCCGCTTTACCTCAGCGTAATAAATTCCGCCCTCCTGCTTTTGAACAAATTCATACTTCATCTGACTGCTCAGACTTCCGTTATTTTTGTATTCCACATGAAGCTGATCGTCCTCGGAAGGGCCTACCATAACCTTCGCCACGCCCCCCTTCAGCACAACTTCCTTGAATACCTCCGAATAAGTGTAACTTTTCTCCGGCTCTTCCTCCCAGCAGACTCCCTCCGCTTCCTCGCCGTTTTCCGGCATATCCTGCAGCATCTCCTGAATCATATCTTCTATATTGCCCAGTTCTTGAATGATCTCCTCATCCGACTTGCCCTGATTCTCTCCCTCAGCAAAATGCTCCCTGTAATCCTCCAATATTTCCTCCTGCAGCTCCTTCCCAAAGCGCTCCAGCTTTTCCTGAAGCTTTTCCATATATTCCGCTTTCGTCATGATATGCTCCTCCTATTCTTAATTGCAGCTGAATTATTCTACAATAGTTGATTGACTGCCTGAATGAAAGCTTCCCATTCCTGCTTCACTTCCGATTGATGCTTCCTTCCCCTGTCCGTCAGCTGATAATACTTTCTCGCCGGCCCCGATTCTGACTCCTTTAAATAAGTAGTCACATAATCTTCCTCTTTAAGCCTCCTTAATATAGGATAGAGCGTACCGCTGGCAATCGACATCACACCTGATATTCTCTCTGTCAGCTCATATCCATACTTATCTCCCCTCACAAGCTGGGACAATACGCACATCTCCAACGCACCCTTTTTGAATTGTGTATTCATGGGCATCCTCCTTTCGTTTTATAACTGCTGCTGTGTTTTGATAGGTTTAGTATATCACATAGTATTATATATTGCAAGATACTAATTATAAATAAAGTATTAAAAAATTTACAGTACAATATAATCATGAATATCAGCCTTTCCATCATAACACAGCTTAAAAATACAAGGTTCACAAAGCGATTCCTGTCGTATAACAAAGATACGGTCTATTCGCCGCATTTAGGTTATGTTAAGAATGCTGCTTTTCATAGCTAAACGCGTTGAAGATAATGCGTAAGCCGGAAAAGAAATGGGTTGTATTCTTAAGCTGCATAATAGGAATCAAGGGCAGCTTCCTGTCTCTGAACGTCAAAAAGACGTATGGTTTACATATTGCTGTTCCATACGCCTTCATCTGCATCTTTTAGTCCGGCATCTTTCTATCCGGATATAACTTCAATATTCTATTTCAACGATTGCCGCAGCACCTTACATCGGCCTACCGTTTTGCAGGATAATATAAGTTCCCGCTTCGGAACCGTATCTCGAATCATCTAAGCTCATCATATGATACAAGTATTGCTTTACTTCCTCAATAAAAGCAGCTCCTGTCGCCGCATAAGGAAATTCCGGATTTGTTTTCTCAAACAACAGAAATCCGTCTTCTGATTCAACCAAAGCGGCTGCATGGAAAGCACTGCCGCCCTCATTGTCCGCCGCTAAGCATAATGATATTTCCCTCTCATCTTCACGAAGAAAAACACTGTCACCAGCAGAGAAGCCGCCTCGGATACCACTATGGAAATCCAGATTCCGTCAATGCCCCAGAAAACCGGCAGCACCAGCACCGCAATCACCTGAAAAACCACAGTGCGCAGAAACGAAATCGCCGCGGACACCAGCCCGTTATTCAACGCCGTAAAGAAGGAAGAGCCGAAAATACTGACTCCGCAGAGGAAAAATGAAACGGAATAAATTTTAAATCCCCTCACGGTAAGCTCAAACAGTTCCCTGTCATATCCCACAAAAATGCCGGACAAAATACCCGAGAATCCAAAAGCCGCCGCCATAAGAACCGCGCCGGTACCCAAAACCAGCTTCAGGCTCTTGCCATACATATTTTTCAGTTCCTCATGGTTGCCCGCACCATAATTAAAACCGATAATCGGCGCGGTCCCAATGGCATAACCGATAAAAATAGCCACAAAAATAAACTGCACATACATAATCACGCCGTAAGCCGCCACGCCGTTCTGACCCGCAATCCGCATGAGCTGGAAATTGTACAGCATGGAAACCAAGGACATGGAAACATTGGTCAGAAGCTCCGAGGAACCGTTTGTACAGGATTTCATCAATACGCTTCCCTCGAACTTCGTCTTCACAAGCCGCAGGAGACTCTTATTTTTCCGTGCAAAATAAAACAGCGGAACGACTCCTCCCACGCACTGACTTGCCGCCGTTGCCAATGCGGCGCCCGCCACTCCCATATGAAATACCGCAATCAACAATGCGTCAAGCGCCATATTGGTCAATCCCGCCGCCACCGTCATCGCCAGCCCAATCTGAGGCTTGCCCGCAGTGACAAGGAAGCTTTGGAACGTATTCTGCAGCATAAAGGCGGGCAGGGCAATCAATAGTATTCTGCCGTAAACCACACAGTCCGGCAGCATGGCCTCGTCCGCCCCCAAAAGCACCGCCGCCGGTTTGACCAAAGCCAATCCCAGAACCGCAAGCACAACGCCGACCATCACCGTCACATAGATCAGCATGGAAAAATAACGGTTCGCATCCTCGTTTTTTCCCTCTCCCAAGGTCTTCGACACATAGGCGCTCCCGCCCGTGCCCAGCATAAAGCCCACGGCCCCCAGAACCATGGTAAACGGTATAATTAAATTAATCGCCGCAAAAGGCGTCTTTCCCACAAAATTAGACACAAACACCCCATCCACCACGCCATAAATAGAGGTGAAAATCATCATGACAATGGACGGCAGTACAAACCGCAGTAATTTTTTATAAGTAAAATGATCTGAAAGCTGAATACTCATATCTTCACACACTCCTAACTATAGTTCCGCCTCTGCGAGACTACCGCCGCATTTCTTCCGTCTCTGCGTTCCGGCTTCCAAACAGCCGAAACATTTTTCTACAAAATATCTCTGCGGCCAATTCCTTCCGAATTCCTTCATTATTCAGGCAGTTCCTTCCATCCATCCGTTTTTCCGGCTGCCGTAAGTCAAGACCACCGGCTTAGCCGGTGGCTTGCACTGCCCCTATAAGGGGCTTTT
>CAOKFN010000078.1 GCA_948467735.1 uncultured bacterium | reverse complement strand
ATACTGGGGTTACAGCGATTCATCGTCCATACTACTGCCAAAGACGGGATTATAACGCGGCGCTTCCCTGAATGTCAAGAAATTTTATAGAATTGCGGCGGGTGATTTTCCGTTACATTCGCCTATAAACCGTTTCGCCCAATAGGGCTTTGTATTACTTTGTCAAAGCTCTTGTCTTTTCACCGGGTTTTTGATAAAATAATCATACCAAAATACGGCAATCATCGCAGAGCTGTCCTCGACAGCGGAAAGGCAGAAAAATGGCACAATTAAAAGGTACGAAAACAGAGAAAAATTTACAGGAAGCTTTTGCAGGAGAATCCATGGCGCGCAATAAATACACTTATTATGCGTCCAAGGCAAAAAAAGACGGTTATGTACAGATTGCGGAGCTGTTTGAGGAAACGGCCGCCAACGAAAAAGAACATGCCAAGATCTGGTTCAAGCTGTTGAACGACGGCATCGGCAGCACGGCGGAAAATCTGAAAGCGGCGGCGGAGGGCGAGAATTTCGAGTGGACCGACATGTATGCAAAGTTCGCAGAGGACGCCAGAGCGGAAGGTTTTGAAGATATCGCCGCATTGTTTGAGGCAGTGGGCGCAATCGAGAAGGAGCATGAGGCGCGATACCTGAAGCTTCTTAAAAATATAGAAGACGGGGTGGTATTCTCCAAGGACGGCGATACCATCTGGAAATGCAAAAACTGCGGGCATATCTGCATCGGCTCCAAAGCGCCGGAAATCTGCCCGGTCTGCAGCCATCCCCAGTCTTATTTTGAGGTAAAAGCTGAAAACTATTAAAAAGTCATAAAATGCCGTTGGAGCTTATTTTCTCGGGGGACTGTCAAATACGGCAGCCCCTGCCCGCGGCTTTGCACATTACCGGCTTCCTTCTTTGAGCGCCCCTTTATGCATACCGCATCCCATGCTTTATCATTGGCAGCGACCAATTTCATATTTCAGCTGATTCTATTTAGAATTCCGTCCACATCCACCCCCGGATGCGTCAGATACATACGGCAGATCTTCTCTGCCAGTTCGTAAGGAATATGATTGTTCCGCGCTATCTCCTTTACCTCCCTGCCCTTGTCCACATCCCGCATGACTGCCTGTACCAGTTTTCTGCGGTCTTGTTCTTCCTCGGGCATACCGGTGATGTTCTGTGCCTCTTTCTTCCCAAACTCAACCTTTTTGATTCCTTGGATTTTCCCTCCCTCCACCTCTGCCACAGCCATGGTCACAGGCCGAAGAAACCTTTTGGGCCCGCAGCTTCCCGGATTCAGGAAACGGACGCTGCCTTTCATTTCATCAGTAAATTTATGAGAATGGCCGAATACCACCAAGTCGGCCTCCCCCAATTCTTTCGGCAGTTCCTCCCTATTGTGAATCATTGTAATCCGAAGGCCGAAAAGTTCTGTTTCCAAAAGCACCGGCAGATCCTTCGCCCATTCTCCGTCCACATTCCCCCGCACCGCATAGAGCGGGCCTATCTTTCGCAGTTCCTCCAAAACGCCTTCTTCCTTGCTGTCCCCTCCGTGCAGGATTGCGTCGCAGCCTCTCAATTCCGCCTGTACTTCCTCCCGAAGCAGTCCGTGAGTGTCAGATATGATTCCAATACGATGCATCGTATATCTACCTCCTGTTTTTGATACAGAACATACTTACATTTGATATTCAGCCGACTGCCTGTATATTTTCAGCTGCCCTCCACATTTCTCAACCCGCAGATAAAGCCCTTTTTCGATGAAAGCCTATCCTTCTCCCTGTAGAAAACATTTTTCATATCCTATCAGAATGCTCTCCCCGGTATTCACGATTCTTTCCATGACGACCGCCAGATCAGCCTGCGACATCCGGGGCGGAATGATGGTATCGTCCACTCTTCTGCCCCAGTTTTTCTCATAGGCCCGCTCCAGCTCTTCTATTCTGTTTAGCGCGTCCTGATCCACCATCCCGCCCAAAGCCCTCCTGCACATCCGTCCAAATGCTCGCCTCTTGACGGCGTGTCCGAAAATCCATTCCCCCGGTTCGGCACGCCCCGTTCTGCGTCCTGCCGCGCCCTAGCCAAACACCTTTTTTAACACCTCGTCTTCTCTCAAAATCTCCTTTGCCAGCCGGCGGTATTTTTCTTCATGAAGATAGGTATGTCTGGAAGGCTTTATGGAAGGCGCCAGATCGACAGCCTGTTCATAGTCCTCCCGGTTCAGCCCCAGCGAGCTGACGTAATCCCAGAATCCGGTATCCGTAAATATGGTATTTACTCTCCGATAGCGATGATCCTGAACCCTGCTCATCAGATATGTCGCAACGCCCACCTGAACGCCGTGAAGCTGGGGCTGTTCGAGCATTTTATCCAAAGCATGGGAAATCAAATGCTCGCTGCCGCTGGCGGGCGCGCTGCTTCCGGCAATTTCATTGGCAATGCCGCTCATGGCCAGAGAATCCAGCAGCTCCCGCAGAAATAAGTCGTCCTGAATGCTTTCAAAAGGAGTGCGGACAAAACTGTTGACCGCCTTTTTCGCAATCATAACCGCAAAATCGTTGACCGCCCCGCATCCGGCCTGCGCCTCAAAAATCCAGTCATAAAGAGCCGTAATTTTGGAAACCATATCTCCGATTCCGGAATAAAGGAATTTCTCGGGAGCACTCTTGATGACGTCCGTATCCGCAATAATGCCGTATGCCATGCGGGCCGGCACGGAGGTTCTTCTGCCGTCCACGGTAAGGGATGCGCTGGCGCTGGAAAAACCGTCGCTGGAAGCCGACGTGGGCACGCTTAAAAAGGGAAGCCTGCGCAGATAAGCCGCATATTTGGCGGCGTCGATTACCTTTCCGCCCCCTATGCCCGCGATTACCTGTGCTTTAGTGTCAATGGAGAATGCCATTTCCACAATATCCTCTATCTTGATGGAATCCATTTCCCGATATTCAAGCACCTCCACTCCGGCTTCCTTCAGGGATTCCATGACCTGACTTCCGAACATATCAATCAGGCCGTTTCCAAAATAAATTACCGCCCTTTCCATACCGCCCGCCTTGATATAACTGCCTATGTTCCTAAGCACCCCTTTTCCCACCTTCAATATGGCTGGGATTGCAATATGACTTCCGCTCAAATGTCCGCCCTCCTATTCAGCCGCTGTCCGCGGCGCTTTGCTCTGTCATGCGTTCCAAGTCCGTGTTTCACTGACGCTTTCAGCGGAAGCACCGACCTAAATATTATCCAAGTATATCATATATTATCGGAAAAATCCACCTTATTTCCATGGTATCCGCATAAACCATCGGTTTCTGCCTGCTCATTTTCAAAGTCTCACAAAAAGCAGCGCCACACTTTGGTTTATCATAAAACTGGCATGGTAAAAAAGATTCATTGTGGCACTTTCTATCATGCCAGTTATACTATACACTGTCACTATCACGGAAGGCAGAATCTGGAAGAGAAGAAATCCTGCTGATTATATAGATGCAGGGCTTCGCTCCAAAACGCCTCTCCTGCCAAAATTAATCAAAAAAGAGGAGACTACATTATGAAAACAGAAAACACAAAGCCTGAAAAAAGTAAAAGCTTCGGCCTGCTGATTGTGGGCGCCATATTGTTAATCGCGGGCGTGATCTTTGCGGTATATGCTTACCATTCCAGCTATCAGGACTCGGTGGCTCTGGGTACACAGCTTAAGGAAGTGAAAGCGCAGGCTTCGGCAGTAAAAGAAGGAACCGCCTCGGGAGATTTGGAGGCCCTGAACGCGGAAGCAGACAGGCTGTCCGCCGAAAAGCTCCGTCAGGAACGCCCCTATTCCTACAGCCTGACGCTGGTATTTTTCGCCATTCTGCTGACCGCCAAGGGGATTTATAACGCTCTGTCCGGCACCGCCAAGGCCGAAAAGATCGATGTGAAGCGTCTGGCGCAGGCAGGATTGTTAGCCGCCCTCTGCTACATCGGCTTTGCCTTTTTCAAAATTGACATTCCTGTCGGTCCCGAAAAAACCTCCTTTCACTTTGGGAATGTATTCTGCGTGCTGGCGGCCCTGCTGCTGGGCGGCTATTGGGGCGGTCTCGCAGGCGCCATCGGAATGACCATCGGCGATTTTACCACTTCCTATGTCACCAGCGCCCCCAAAACCTTCCTGCTGAAGCTCTGCATCGGGCTGATTGTGGGCTTAGTCTCCCATGTGATTTTCAAACTGAGCCATGACCACTCCGCAAAATATGTCACGGGCGTCACAATTCTGGCCTCCGCCTGCGGCATGGGGTTCAATGTAATTGCCGATCCGCTGACAGGATATTTTTACAAGACATACCTTTTCGGCATTCCCCAAGACATCACCTCCGTCCTTGCGAAAATGAGCGCCCTCACCACGGGAGTCAACGCGGTGGTTGCCGTGACTGCCGCCTCCGCAATCTATCTGGCTCTGCGGCCTGCGCTGAAAAAGTCGGGGCTGTTCGTGGAACCATAATTTACAAAATAGTGCGGTTTTAGATACCTATATCGAAGGAAATATTTGATATAAAAAAGCCCTTGACTTTGGTACGGATTCGTATTATATTTATATAGTACGAATCCGTATTGACTTGCAGAACTAATACAAGGAGGCATACATGGAATATTTTCGGGAAGAAGTCAGAAAAATCATGATTTGCGTCAACATGATTGAGGGCATCTATGCCATGGGCGCCAAAAGGGTCGGGATAAAATACAACACCCTCGCTCTATTTTACGCACTGGACGACGGCCGCCCCCATTCCCAAAAAGAGGTCTGCGAGCAGTGGCTGATTCCCAAGACCACCGTCAACACCATTGTCAAAGAATGCGTCGAAGCCGGATATATCGTCTTAGATACTTCCCGGCAGACAAAAGAAAAAGAAATACGCCTGACCGAAAAAGGGCAGGAATATGCCAAACCCATCTTAATGCAGTTCTATGAAATCGAAAGATGCGCCATGCAGAAAACGCTTGCCGAATTCCCCCGTGAGTTCCTACAGGCGATAGAACAGTTTACAAATAATTTGAAAAAAGAGGCCGAAAAACTTCCTTTGGAGAGTGAATCAAATGAATGACAAAGATAACAGGAAATATCACATACGAAATCTGACGACAAAAGACCTTGACCAGTACAATATGCTGCTTCGCTATGCTTTTCAGGTAACGGAGCAGGATTTGATAAAATCCGGATGGTGCGATGAAGAAATCAAACAATCAAAATTTCCGGTATTGGAACGCGCGGACGTGCTTGGCTGTTACGACGGGGAAGCCTTGATATCTCAGGCGGCGGTGTACCCGCTTAATATGAATATTTATTCCAATATATACATGATCGGATTTGTCACCAGCGTCTCTACCTATCCGGAATATTCGGGAAAAGGAATTATGTCAAAATTACTAAAGAAAAGCTTGTTCCGAATGCGGGAAAAAAAGCAGTCTCTTGCGCTTTTGTATCCATATTCCATCCCCCTGTATCGAAAATTCGGCTGGGAAATCATATCCAATAAAATATCCTACACAATCAAAGACCGACAGATACCGGCGAAGGCCGACGCACCCGGCTATGTCCGGCGCGTGGACTGGGATAATAAGGACTTCATGAATCTGCACTCTGCTTTTGCCCGGCAGACCCATGGATGCCTGTTCCGAAATTCTCTGGCTTGGGAGGAATATTGGAGATGGGACGACGAGGACACAACGGTGGCCATTTATTACAGTGAAAAGGACGCCCCTTTGGGCTATATGGTTTATTTGATCGAAAATGACATCATGCATATTAAAGAGATGATTTATCTCAATCACGAAGCCCAAAACGGCTTGTGGGAATATATTCACGCACATGATTCCATGATTGACGAGGTGCGGGGCAATACTTATTTTAACGATCCTGTTGCCTTTGACTTGGAAGACGGAGATATCAAAGAAACGATACGCCCATACATTATGGGACGCATTGTGGATGTGGAAATGTTTTTATCCCAATATCACTGCGACCCGCAGGAGAAGAATGTGTGCATTGCCCTTGAGATCACGGACCATGTACTGGCTTGGAACAACCGCACATTCCATGTCCTTTTTCATGAGGGCCGCTGTTTTTTGACGGATGTCCCCACAGAATATCATCTCTCCATGTCCATATCCGCCTTGACAACCTTGCTGCTTGGCTATAAAACCGCGGCGCAGCTCTACCGGCGGGAACATATACGGGGAGACGCCTATTCTGTGCGGAGACTGGACGACGTGCTTCTGCACGAATCGCCCTATATCTCCGATTATATTTGACGGGACGGCGCCTTGTCTCTGCCGTCCTCTTAAAACGTCACTCCGTAAACCAGACGGAGGCGCTTCCCATGGCGCACTCAATGTCAATATTTTTCCCTGCGCCATTGTCGATGGTCCGCTCCTGTCCAATGCCGCCGAACACATTATTTCCCACCTGAATGTTGCCCAAAGCGCCTTCCAGAGAATAATTAAAATCAATATAACGGCCGTCCAGCCCAAGGTCCACGCTGCCCATGGAGCATTCCACATCCGCATTCCCGTTGAGAATGCCGCTTGCGGTAAATTCTCCCATGCCGACCTCGACCTCCAGATCCGTCACTGTCATTTCCCATATCGACACCATCCCCGCGCCTATGCTGACTTCCAATTCCCGTACCATCGGGCCGGACAATTCAACAGTACCCGCACCCACCTCCAGCGAAGCTTCCACCGCCCCAAGTCCCTCAAGGAACATTTCCCCGGCACCTACTTCTGCCTCCACCTCGTCAAAGCAATAGTTCTCCGGCAGATACAAAAAAATGGTACCCATGCCGCCGCTCCATGAATGATCATGCCATGAATTAAATGAATGTGCCGACCTGATATAAAGCGTGCCGTCCTCCACATATCCCTGAAACCTATGCATGTCTGTAGCTTCCAGATAGACATTTCCGTCATCTGACATCATTGTCACAATACGATCTCCCCCCACTTCAATATCCAGCTTTCGGATATTGACGCCGGGACAATACATAGGGATATCTCCCTTTAATACCGCATAATTCTCATCAAAGCCAAAGGTGTCGCCAGCATTCCAAGCACCTTCCTGCCACATGACGCTTGTGTCACATCCCAGCACCGCCTCTTCACATATTCCGGCATATTCCGGCGTCTGTGACACCCCGATATCTTCTACAATAGTAATCTCATCCACCGCGCTGTTCCAATAGCCCCTATGGCCCGCGTATATGCCAAACCGGCCTCCGGTGACGTTATTCACCACATCCCATATGGTGATTTTATCCACTGCGGCGCGTCCTGCCATGCCCAGTGAAATTCCTACGACAATCAGTATCAGCGCGGCAATCCCGCAGCTTTTCATAAATCTCTTCATCTAAAATTACCCCCTTTGCACGCATTTCCCCGATTTTCCGAAAATAAGCCGGAACACATGGCCGATTCCACGAAAGATAGCGGGCGTAGCAATTCCCGCCATGGCGACGGTCAGCATCAAAAACAGAAGGCCGATGCCTCCGCACACCAGACCGCTGCCAATCAGAGCCAGCCCCACCCAAGGGTTGGAGAACAGGCACATGAATCCAATCACCACCAGCACCACCAGCAGTACGAACATACTGATAAATACCGCCCCGAAAGCGGCAATCATCGCAAACCATGCGGCAAAGACGCCGACCAGCGCCCCCACGGCACCGAGTACCACGCCCGCCGCTCCTGTCACCGCGCCCAATAATACCGGGGAAGCCAGAACCAGCGCCAGCACCAGCAGCGCAATCGCCCAGCCGGGCAGACCGCTCTTTCCGTCCCTGCTGCCGGACGGCATTTGAGGAGAGACTGCCGCACTGTCATAGGCACCGGTTCCGTAAGACGTATTGTCATAATAAGGGCTGCTGCCGGAGGGTTTATTTTCATCCGCCGTATTTCGGAAAGCTGCGCTTCTATCATCTCCCTGCACGACACCGCCCGTTGTTCCCAACAGTCCGCTTCCTGCGACAGTATTTCCGAATGCCCCGCTTCCACCCGCTTCATTTCCGTCAGTTATACCGGAAGACGGATGATTAGCCGCTGCTTCGGCGATACCCCCTGACGTCCCGCCTTCGGCCGTCCCGCTTTCTGCCATATTTCCGGTCATTTTGCTTTCAGCCATATCTGTCATATTTTCAGCCGCATCCGGAATCTCTTTCCCGTACTCCACAAGCGCCCTGTCAGACGCCCGGGCTTTCCTTAGGTTTCCGTCCCCATAGCCGCTGCCAAGCAAATCCCTCTTGATATTCTCAGCCACTCTGGCCGGGTTCCCCAGCGCCTCGATGACCTCCTTTTCGTTCTCCCTTCCGGCATCGTCAAAATAATCATTATAATATTGCAATGCCTCCTCCCGCTCCATGGGAGCAATGTTCTGAAGCAGGCTTTCCAGCTGCTGCATAAAATCTACTCTGTTCATACTACAATCCTCCCCTCGAACAATCCTGTGATTTTGTCCGCATATTTCCTCCATTCGCTTTCGTACAGCCGCAGCTGTGCCCATCCCCTGCTAGTCACCTTGTAATAGCGCCTGTTCCTGCCCGCGCACTCCATGTCGTAAACCTCCAGACATTCATCCTTCTGCAGTCTCCTAAGCACCGGATACAATGTGGATTCAGACAATTCAATGACCTGCCGGACCTCCTGAGTAATCTTGTACCCATAGGTTCCCTCCGGTTCCATGGACACCACGGCCAGCACAATCGCATCTAAAAGTGCCGCACCTGTGTTGAATACCATCCAATCGCCCCTTTTTCTATAAAATTGAATCTTGTGGTCATAAATTTTTTTCATAAGATATCTCTATATAATATTATATGCTGTATAATATTGGTTGATGACAATACTATACAGCATATAATATTACATGTCAATACTTATTTGTAAATTTATAGAAAAGGTTATAAGGATTATATGAGTGTACTAAAGGTGACGGAAAAAGACACTGGATGTGGAGAGTAAATTGGCGTTCCTGATAAGTAGATGATTATGATGAGTAGTTAGAAATAAAAGGGTTGAAGATTCAAAAGAAATCAGAGATTGGTATGATTATTCTGAGGGTGTGGAATTCACTATATTGAAAATCATCAAAAGTAGTGGGACAATTTATAAGAAGATACGGAGGTAATGTTTATATTATGTGGGCAGAATTAGATCCATATTATGAGGACCAATTACAATATTATGAGGATGAAACCGATATGTGCAATCAATTGGGGGTAAATTATGATGACATCTATATTTATCATGATGATGAAGATGATTAACTTCTAAAATAAATTGATTGACAAAACATGATATAAAAAATTGAATATTGTTTACCTTTAGGTAGCGATTATCTTAACAGGCAATCTGCTACCTTTTTTATTTTCAGAAATCATTAACATAGCACAGAAAGAATGAGGTATCAAAAATGATTGAAAGCAAGAATGACGCAAGCAGAAACTTAGAAAAAGCATTGCAGGTATTGGAACAGGCGAAAGAAATGCTCATGCTTGCCAAGCAGGAACTTCACAGCGCACAGTATGCCAAGATTAAGAATACAGCGGTCAGCGTGAAGAATGAAGTCATGGAGATGATTGCAAAAGTGAGGGAGCGCAAAGGCAGACTTGACTTGCCGATTGTCAGCGGAAAGCACCTAAGAAAAATAGCCGACAGAACCGCCTTGCAGTCAGCCGACAATGCGGAGAAATTCATCACCACAAGGAAGATAGACAGCTTTGAGAGCCTTGCGAAATTTACAGAGGACAGGGAGCAGAAATATCAGCAGTTGGAAACGGTACATCTTTCCAAGGGGCAGAAACTAAACCGATTAAAGGAACTGTCAAAAATGTATGCCCTCTTTGCGCCGATCCAAGCCACCTATAAAGAGAGCCAATCACTCAAAGGATTTGCGAAAATGAAATACGATAAGGAGCATAAGGACAGCTTATCGAAGTACCCCGAATTAAAGGAGCGTATGCAGAGCCTTTTACAGAACGGCGAGAAGATAACGCCGAAACAGTGGAAAGCCGAGATACAGTCTTTGCAGTCCGAGTATGACAGTATCAGTAAAGAGCAGACCAAGACCGCCACAGAATTAGCGTATGCCGAGGTAATCAGCTACAACAAAAAGAACCTTGAGAGGGAGCTTCAGAACGAGAGCCGACAGCATAACAGGCAACGAAACAAAACGAAACGGAGGGAGGAAGAAATTTAATGTGAATTTTATTGTAAAGACAGGCGTTTTTTTGTATAATAGAGA
>CAOKFN010000077.1 GCA_948467735.1 uncultured bacterium | reverse complement strand
GAGCGCCGCCCTGTCACGGCGGAGGTCGTCGGTTCGAGTCCGATCTGGGTCGCTTTTTTGTAGAATCAAATAATTTCTTTTTTCTAATTTGAATGTCAGGATAATTTCTACGAGGATGTTTCGATAGTTTTTTCCAATGCGAAATGATATAATGAATTTGTACCGGTACAAGAGTTGTATGCAGAAAGAATTTTTACGAGAATCGTGCTGTTTGGCTGCTAGCTTAACAAAAAGAGTCTTGGAGAGGAAAGGAAGAATCGTATGGAAATCGGAAGACAAATTCATGAATTGCGGAAAAAGAAAAATATAACGCAGGAAACGCTGGCTTCGGAAATGGGTATCACTGTGGGAGCGGTGTCCAAATGGGAGACCGGCTGTTCCATGCCCGATATAGTGATGCTGTGCAATCTGGCGGATTTTTTTCAGGTGACAACGGACGAACTGCTGGGCAGACACAACAGAGAGACATTTTTAATATGTGACGACGCGCCCATTATAAGAAATACATTGTGCAGGCTGTTGAGGGAGAAGAGATTTCCCTGCGGAGCCGTGGAAAACGGTCAGCAGTTATACAAGAAAATGCGGGAAGAACCGCCATATGGATTATTTTTGGATATTCACTTGGGAGACGGCGAGGATGGACTGGAGATTTTGCAAAAGGTTAAAAAGGAATATCCCTATGTAAAGGTGGTCATTATCACAGGAGATCATTCGGAGGATTTGAAACAGCGTGCAATGGAAGCCGGAGCGGACGGCTTTATTAATAAACCGTTCCATGAAGGCTTCTTTTATGAGGCGTTAGAGGCGCTTTTGGATACGAAGCCATATACGGTGGAACAAAAGTTTGGATACGGCTTTGCATGAGAGGCTTTGTATCGCAGATATCATGCGCGGCCCGCTGCTCATAATGAATTGAATTTGTTTTATTAAGATGCTCTCTCAGCCGATGTGAATAGCATAAAATTCGTGTATATGTGGTTTTCCGTCATCTGCGTCGGCTGACCGAGCTGTTATTGTCGTTAATACATTCTATGGCTGCCAGCCATTCTATTATCGTTCATTATTATCTCGTTTCGCTATATTCCACTCATGCGATACCGCCGTGTCTCAGAACGAAATGGGTATTGCATTCAGAGGAAGAATCAACTATAATAAATAAGCTGGTAAATTTTGTATGGAGGAGATAGAAAGTGGGAACTGATAGTCGTTCACAGACGCCTTCTTTGGGGAGGCAGAAAAATGATTTAACCGAGGGGACTATCTGGAAAAAAATATTGTTTTTTGCTCTGCCGATTTTTCTGGGGCAGGTATTCCAACAGCTCTATAATACCTTTGATTCTCTGATTGTAGGAAAGTTTCTGGGGGATGAGGCATTGGCTGCGGTAAGCTCCTCCGGCAGCCTTATTTTTATGATGATCGGCTTCTTTAACGGAGTGGCCATGGGGGCCGGAGTCATGATTGCAAAAGAGTATGGGGCGAAAAATGATAAGACAATGCGGCTTTTCATACATACCGATGTGGCGTTTGGACTGTCGGCGGGGATTCTGCTGACGATTCTTGGCGTGAGTTTTACTCCCACAATACTACGCTGGATGCAGACGCCGGAAGATGTCCTTCCTCAGTCCGTGGAGTATTTCAGATTTTATTTCTGCGGCGCGGTATTTACGGTAATGTATAATATTTTTGTGGGGATTTTACAGGCGGTGGGGGACAGCAGACATCCCCTGTATTATTTGATTCTTTCATCCATCGTAAATGTGGTGCTTGATCTGGTGCTGGTGGGAGGATTTCATTTCGGAGTGGGCGCGGCGGCTCTGGCTACCACGATTTCTCAGGGAATCAGCGCCCTGCTCTGCATGATACAGCTGCTCCGTAGCAAGGCGGAGTATCGGCTTAGGATAAAAGAAATTGGGTTTCATAAGGAGAGCCTGAAAAATATCGTTCGATTCGGTCTGCCGTCAGGCGTGCAGAATTCCGTCATTGCCATGGCAAATCTGGTGGTGCAGACGAATATCAATTCCTTTGGGCAGTCCGCCATGGCGGGCTGCGGGTCATATGCCAAGGTGGAGGGATTCGCTTTTCTGCCGATTACCTGCTTCGCACAGGCGCTTTCCACCTTTGTGGGGCAGAATCTTGGGGCAAAGAAGTACGACAGAGTAAAGAAAGGCGTGCGTTTTGGCATTCTCTGTTCGATTTCCATGGCGGAGCTGATAGGAATTGTCTTCTGGCTGGCGGCGCCGGTGCTGATTGGCCTGTTCAGCAATTCCCAGGACGTCATAGCCTACGGCGTGAGACAGGCACGGGTGGAGGCGCTTTTTTACTGTATGCTGGCGCTTGCCCACTGCATTGCGGGAATTATGCGCGGCGCAGGAAAAGCCACGGTTCCCATGTTTACCATGCTGGGCTTCTGGTGCCTGCTGAGGGTGACATACATTACCGTCATGCTGCGTTTTTATCCCTATATCGAGGTGGTTTTCAGCGCGTATCCGCTGACTTGGGGAACCAGCTGCATTGTGTTTTTATTATACTTTTTTAAGGCGGACTGGATGCATAATTTTGACCGGATAGAGAAAAAACAGTAAAAGAGGCAGATAAGCAAATTGGAAAGGAGAGTTCTATGATTTGGATTGTTACGGATTCCGCGTCGGATATTGTGGATAATGAGAGGAATGATCTGGCGGTGCTGCCCATCAATATCACTTTTGGCGACGAGGAGTTTCAGGACGGAGTGAATTTGACTCACAGAATGTTTTATGAGAAACTGGTGGAGTCCGACGAACTGCCTGTTACCAGCCAAGTGCCGCCTTTTGCCTTTGAAGAGGTATATCGAAAGGCAAAGGCCAAGGGGGTACGGGCGATTGTCATTACCATTTCCTCCAAGCTTTCGGGTACATTTCAGAGCGCCAATATTGCAGCGGAAAAATATGGGGATACGGTCAAGGTGATTGACAGTGAAAATGCAAGCATCGGCCAGAGGGCGCTGGTGGAATATGCGCTGCGGCTCAAAGACGGAGGGCTTTCCTTTGAAGAGATTGTGGAGAAGCTGGAAAACGATAAATCCCGCATCAGGCTGGTGGCGCTTTTGGATACTTTGGAATATTTAAAAAAGGGCGGACGCATTTCCAAAACGGCGGCGCTTGCGGGAAGCCTGTTGTCCATCAAGCCGGTTATTGCGATTCAGAACGGCGAGGTAGTGGTCTTGGGAAAAGCGCGAGGTTCCAAACAGGGAAATAATCTTCTGGCGGAACAGATTCGGCAGGTGGGCGGAATTGATTTTAAGAAGCCTTTTGTTCTGGGATATACGGGATTGAGCGACGCGACGCTTCAGAAGTATATCAAGGATAATGAGGCCTTGTGGAAGGATTCGGTGGAGTCGCTGGACACGGCCAGCGTGGGCGGTACGATTGGAACCCATATCGGGCCCGGGGCCATCGGCGCGGCGTTTTTCTCCGCGGCGGACTGATTGGCAGACTGCCGATGCTTCATCGCAAAACGGGCGTCCGGCGAAGTGAGATCGGGGCGGATACCGCGAGGATAATTGATTGAAGGTTATCGCAAAAAATTTAAGCATGGAAATAATATGAGATTGAAAAATACTTGGGAGGCAGAGATTGATTATGAAAGAAGTAAACCAGCAGTTTTTGACGGGTGAAAGAGCAATGTTTCAGGCGAAGGACTGTCATATCAGCTACTGCACTTTTGCCGACGGGGAATCGCCCTTGAAGGAGAGCGGCGATTTGGAAATTGACAATACGCTTTTTAAGTGGAAGTATCCTCTATGGTACTGCAAAAATATAAAAATGAAGGACTGTACGCTGTTTGATATGGCGAGGGCGGGGATTTGGTATACAGATCATATTTTTGTCTCGGATACCATCATAGAGGCGCCTAAGACATTCCGGCGCTCCAGCGGCATTGTGCTGCGCAATGTTGATATGCCCAATGCCGGGGAAACGCTCTGGAATTGTGAGAATGTGACTATGGAGCGCGTCATGGCAAGGGGGGATTATTTTGCCATGAACAGCCGGAATATTACGGCTAAAAATTTTGATTTGGTGGGAAATTACAGCTTTGACGGCGGCCGCGATATTGAAATCCGCAATTCCAGATTATTGTCCAAGGACGCTTTCTGGAACGCGGAAAACGTTACCGTCTATGATTCCTTTATTTCCGGAGAATATCTGGGGTGGAATTCCCAAAATATCACCTTGATCAACTGCACCATCGAGAGCCTGCAGGGAATGTGTTATATTGATAATCTTGTAATGAAAAACTGCCGTTTGATGAATACCAATCTTGCCTTTGAATATTCCCAAGCGGATGTGGAAATCATCGGGACCGTGGACAGTGTATTTAATCCCAAGGGGGGCGTTATCCGGGCGGATAGAATCGGTGAGCTGATTATGGACGGCAGAAAAGTGAAGATTGACCAGACGAGGATTGAGGCGGCAGAAATTCTGAAAAAGTCGGATAGAGCGTCATGGGAACCGCAGGATGAATAAAAGAGGTATGGCAGATATGAAATACAATTTTGATAAATTGATAGACAGGCGGGGAATGGGGTCTTTAAAGTGGGATGTGCCGGAGGAGGAGCTGCCCATGTGGGTCGCGGACATGGATTTCGAGACGGCGCCAGAAATTATAGAATATCTGAAAGACCGGACGACACATGGCATTTTCGGTTATTCCGTGGTGACGGATGAATGGTATGAGGCATATATCAGCTGGTGGAGCCGCAGGCATCATCTGAAAATGGAAAAGGACTGGCTGATTTTTTGTACAGGCGTGGTGCCGGCAATTTCCAGCATTGTGAGAAAACTGACCACAGTGGGAGAAAATGTGCTGATACAGACTCCGGTATACAATATTTTCTTTAACTGTATACAAAATAACGGGCGAAATGTTCTGGAAAGTCCGCTGGTATATGACGGGCGGGAATATGCCATAGATTTTAACGATTTGGAAGAAAAGCTGGCCAATCCTCAGACCACCTTGATGATTCTGTGTAATCCTCATAATCCGGTGGGAAAAATCTGGGATCGGGAGACTTTGGCCCGCATCGGGGAGCTTTGCGCAAAGCATCATGTACTGGTAATATCCGATGAAATTCATTGTGATCTGACGGATCCGGGATATGAGTACGTACCCTTTGCCTCCGTATCCGATACCTGCAGGAATATCAGCGTAACCTGCATTGCTCCCACGAAAACCTTTAATATAGCCGGGCTTCAGACCGCGGCTGTGGCCGTGCTGGATCCTGTGCTTCGGCATAAGGTAAATCGGGCGATAAATACCGATGAGGCGGCGGAGCCGAACGCATTTGCCATCGGAGGCGCTATTGCGGCGTTTCAAAAAGGCGAAGAGTGGCTGGAGGAGATGAGAGAGTATTTGAGCCAAAATAAGCGCTGTGTCAGAAGCTATGTGGAGCAGCATATTCCCGGGATGCGGGTGGTGCCTTCTCAGGCTACTTATCTATTGTGGCTGGATTGCAGTGAAATTACGGAAGACGCAGGGGAATTGACACAGTTTATCCGCAGGGACAGCGGACTTTATCTCACGAAGGGCGAGGAATACGGCGTGTGCGGAAGGCAGTTTATACGCCTGAATCCGGCGTGTCCAAGGGAGAGGCTGACGGAAGGGCTGGAACGGCTGGAAAGAAGCGTGAAGAATTATCTTGGCGCAGGGCAGGCGTAAAGGTATATGGATTCCATCAATATTTCGGAAAATATAGTCCGCCTGCGCCGTGAAAGAAAACTGACGCAGGAGCAGCTGGCGGATTTTGTCGGAGTAACCAAGGCTTCCGTCTCAAAGTGGGAGACCGGGCAGAGTATGCCGGATATTCTGCTGCTGCCGCGGCTGGCGGCGTATTTTGATGTCACGGTGGACGAGCTGATCGGCTATCAGCCCCAGCTGTCGAAAGAGCAGATTATGAAGCTATATCAGGAATTTGCGGCGGAATTTGCCCGGGAACCATTTGGGAAGGTGATGGAAAAGACGCGGGCTTTTGTGAAAAAATATTATTCCTGTTATCCGTTTCTGTTTTATATATGCGTTTTATGGCTGAATCACCATATGCTGGCGGAAGGGGAAGAACGGGAAAAGGTTCTGGATTCTCTGGGGGAATTATGCGAGCATATAAAGAAAAACTGCGGGGACAGGGATATCTGTAATGACGTGATTGTGCTTCAGGCAATCGCATTTCTACAGCGGGGCCGTGCGCAGGAAGTAATTGATGTGCTGGAGAATTTCTCAAAACCTTATAAGCCGATTCAGCAAAGCGGCGCTATTCTTACTCAGGCGTACCTGATGCGGGGGGATATGGAAAAGGCGGAGAGCTTTGCCCAAGCCGGTATGTACAGCGATATTCTCTCCTTGGTTCAAATGGCGGGGGAATACCTTGCCATACATGCGGATCATCTTTCTGTCTGTGAGGAAACAATATTTCGCATTGAGAAGACGGCGGAAGTGTACGATCTTGTGAAGCTTCATCCCAACAGCATGGCAGGATTTGAATATCAGGCCTCCGTATGTTTCGGAATGCATCATGAGAAGCAGAAGACGCTGGAACATTTGGGAAAGTATGTTTCCTGCCTTTCGGAATTGTTTTCAGCGGATAAAATAGTATTGCGGGGGGATGAGTATTTTAACAGAATTGAGGAGTGGTATGAGGAATTGGACAGCGGGGGCATTACGCCCCGGGACAGGAATCTGGTTCTGAAGGACAGCCTGCAGTCGTTCTTTCACCCTGCTTTTGCGTTTCTTGAAGGGGATCCACAGTATGAGAGGCTGAAAAGCAGAGCGGCGGCGCTTCGATGATGGGCGGCATCGGAGGCGATTTGAAATGGATTCAGTTTTGAGGGAAAAATGGTTTGAACTGTCTCTGGCACAACAAATGCTAAACATTGGAAATGAAGTAAAACGGGTAAAAATGCGCATGCGCTGCCAAAAGCTGCAGGCCAAAAGTGTGAAACAGATTGATGTATCAGGCGGATTGCAGTATAATAGTAATATCAACGCGTCAAGGCGGATTCTAAGGAACCGAACCGCAGGCTTGATAAAACGATAGGAACGGAGGATGTTATGAAGGAACAGGAAAAGCTATTAAAGAAAATTCTGCAGCCCGATACGGAATTTACCCCGATTCCCTTCTGGTTTTTCAACGATGCCTTTGAGGAAGAGAGGGTGAAAGACCAGCTTTCGGATTATGTGGAAAAGGGTGTAAACGGGATTGTGCTTCATCCCAGAATCGGCGTGCCCAAGGAGATGCCGTATTTGTCCGAGGAATATTTTAAGGCAGTCAGGTTTATTGTGAAAACAGCGGCGGAGCTTGGGATGAAGGTAGTGCTTTACGACGAGGGAATGTACCCGTCAGGATCCGCTCACGGCATGGTGGTGCAGTCAAATCCGGAGTATGCCTCCAAGGGAATCGTTCTGCTGGACGAAGAGAAGGCGAAGGAGAAGCTGGCGGCGGAAAAAAACGCTCAGGTGATTGCCAAGCTTCCCGACGGCAGGCAGATTGTGTATGGGTTCAGCGGAGGAACCATTCGAGGAATTCATTTCGGAGAAGACGACGGGCAGCCGGGAGCGCCCAAGGCTGCGGATATTTTAAATCCTGACGCGGTGGATGAATTTATCCGCCTGACTCATGATAAATATTATGAGGAGCTGAAGGAATATTTTGGCACGACGGTCATTGCCTTCTTTACCGATGAACCCAGCGCGCTGGGAAGGAATTCCAGAGGCTATAAATCATGGGCCTGCGGCATGGAAAAGGAGATCGAGGCGGCGGGCGGCAGATTGGAGGAGCTGGAAGGATTATTTATCAAAACCGGAAAGTCTGTGGCGGGACGGGCGGATATTGCGGTGAACGTGGAGAATTCCACAGTGCGGATCTATCGTCAGCTGATCAAAAGGAAGCTGCGGGAGATATTTTACGCGAGGCTTTCCAACTGGTGCGAGGCCCATGGAATTTCCCTCATCGGGCATCCGGCGGAAAGTAATGATATTGAGGAGGAATTGTACTTCCATATTCCGGGACAGGATTTGATTATGAGAAGAGTGGCGCCGGAGACGGGAGGACTGCGGGAATTTGATTCCGTGCAGGCGAAGCTCTCGGCGGATATCGCAAGGCATCTGGGCAGGCGCAGGAACGCCAACGAGTGCTTCGGAGTGTGCTATCGGGATAAGATTCCTTGGTACATGACGGCGGGAGATATGAAGTGGTACATTGACTGGCTGGGTCTTAGAGGAGTAAACCTTTATATTCCCCATGCGTTCTATTACAGCGTGGAGGGGGAGAGAAAGGGCGAGCGTCCCCCCGATGTGGGGCCTAACAATATCTGGTGGAAGCATTACCGCAGATTTTCCGATTACATGAAGAGACTGTCCTTTTTGATGACGGATTCCGTAAACGGCGCCGAAATTGCGGTGCTCTGCGACAACAACCGTGTGCCCTATGAGGAAATCGCCTGCCTTTACGAGAATCAGATCGAGTTCAATTATCTGCCGGCGGCGCTGCTTGCGGAGGCGGAGGTAAAGGACGGCAGGGTCCGCATCCAAGGCTATGCTTACAAAAGCGTGCTGAATGTGCTGGGGCAGGAGTATCAAGAGCGGTTTCAAGGAAAATTGGGCGCTCTGCTGGTCAGCTCCGTCGAGGATGTATCGGACAAAAGAGGAGGGACGGACTGTAAGACTCTGCGGAAAATTGCTCTGCATAAGGATGGAGTGGATATGGTTCTCTTCGGAAATGAGGGAAGCGAGCCGATTTCTATCGACGTGACAGTGCCGGGCATGACGGCGCCTTTGTTTGTGGACTTGTGGAGGGGCGTATGCTATCGGACGGAGGGAGCGGGAGAGACGTTCCATCTAAGCCTGCAGCCCAGCGAGACGGTGCTGGCGGTCAGCTGTACCGGGGAACAGGCCGGTGTGGAGAGCGGCGCCGGGAAACAGGCTGGAGTCGAAGGAATGGATGGCTCTGCCGGAGAACAGGCCGGGGTCGAAGGTCGGAAGGCAGATGCCGTTTTGGTGGAATATCGTAAGGCGGACTGGTATCGGGCGGAGTATCCCGACTGGACGGATAAGTTCCAGCTGGTGGAAAAAACGGATAATGCCGCCGTCTATGTCCTGAAATATGACGCGGCCCGGTCTGCGGCGGGAACCTCCGAAAAGGCTTCCTCCCTGGTTCATACCGTCGAGGCTTCACAGGAAAACGCAGTGCGTTTCTCCGTCACCGGGGATGAGATGGTGGAATGCTTCTGCAACGGTGAATTTGTGGATGTGAGCTTTTGGGGGATACATAGATTTGACGTGGGAAGCTTCCTGCAGGACGGCGAGAATGAAATCCGCCTTGTAATTACGGGAAATGCCGCAAACATCTATGAAAAAGCCGGGATTGCGTTTGGATTGAATAAAAAATAATGAGAGATATAATAAAGAATAATAAAGATAAAAAATGCCGGACAATATCTTGAATGTATAACCATGCATAAATTTGAAGTTCCGCATTATACTATAGTTTATCAAAAGGGGGAGAGGTTTTCCCGGAAAAGGATGACTATGGTATGATGCGGACTTTTTTTCTGATTTTGATCGGGGGAAGCTATGGACTGCTGGCGGCGGCGGGGGTTTTTACCGTGCTGGTGGCGGTGGGGCTGGTTCCCAGATTTGCAGGTAAGACCCACACGGCGGGGCATGTGCTTTTATATGAGGAAATGGTTATTTTTGGCACGCTGACGGGATGCGTGCTGAGTATTTTTTCAAGGTACTGCCAGCTTGGCGCATGGCTGCAGCAAAATTTCCCCAATCAGCTTTCGCTGCTGTACGGATTCGGAACAATCATACAGGCGGTGTTCGGATTATTCTCGGGGATGTTTATCGGATGCCTTGCCCTTGCCATAGCGGAGATGCTGGACAGCATCCCCATTCTGTCAAGGCGTATTTCTTTCCGGCACGGCTTGGGGCTTGCGGTGGTCAGCATGGCGGTGGGGAAGCTCTGCGGTTCCCTGATATACTTTTGGACGGAGCTGCATAGAACGGCATAGGATGCGAAAACTGTTTCATCAAAAGGAACGTGAAGGCTTTTTAGGAAATGGGAAGGCTTTTCGGTAAATGGAAGGCTTAACATAGATATGTTACAAAGTCAGATAAGTGAAAGTCGGGAGTTTTGTGATGGCAAATGCAGAGGTCTATTTAAAATGTGACAGAAATGTTGAGGTTCAGTCGGAGGACGTCTTTATGACGGATATCGGGTCGCTTCGATGCGCGGACTCCGTGGTGGAGGCGAAATTGAAGGCCCTGAAGGTGCATCATTTTGGAAAAAGCGATGCAAAGCGCTGTGTCATCAGCGCGCTGAAGCTGGTGGAGCTGATGGAAACTGCCTGTCCCAATATCAGCGTGCAGATAGTGGGAGAGACGGATGTGCTGGTGGAGTGGGTCAGCGTGAAGAAGCACAAGGGCTGGCAGCAGTGGGGCAAGGCGGCGCTGGTGTGTCTGGTGAGCTTTTTCGGCACGGCGTTTACCATTATGGCCTATCACAATGATGTGGGCATCAATGATGTGTTTACCGAGGTTTATCAGATGGTGATGAACCGGGAGCCTCAGGGGCTGAATACATTGGAGGTGTCTTATTCTATCGGTCTGGCGCTGGGAATTATTCTCTTTTTTAACCACGTTGGGGGCAGGCGCATTACCAAGGATCCTACGCCAATAGAGGTTGCCATGCGCAATTATGAGGAAGACGTGGACAAGGCCCTGATTGCGTCCGCCGAGCGGGAAGGGAAGGAGGAAGACGCCCAATAGAGCTGCCTGATTCCCCAAAATCGGATGCCGTTCATGCCAGAAAATTGACGTTCCTGCCAAATGTCTTGCTTTTCAGCAAAAACTCACTATAATAAAAGCGAAAATTTTATGCGGAAGTGGGTTGACAGACTATGCCGGGAAGACCGAGAATTGCCAGACAGACAGACAGACAGAC
>CAOKFN010000076.1 GCA_948467735.1 uncultured bacterium | reverse complement strand
TAACGGATAAAGGAGTATTTTGTTCACAATTTATTTACTCATGCGTTTGTCGTGTGTTTTGAACACGGAAATCAATTTTCATTATCCAAGCCGGAATCATGACCGCAAATGAATTTAATCACAGATGGATATGGAGCAATAAAAATGGCCCTGCTCTATTCGGACGGGCCATTTTATTATAAGATATTTAATTTTTCTCATGATTCTAAATCCGCATTGACTCAATACATCTCGCCGAAGCGCCTACGGAATTACAAGAATCTGTCCGGGGTAAATTTCATCCGGATTGACAATCTGGGGATTTTCCTGCAGCAGCGCTTTGATGGAAACACCGTTTTTTCTGGCAATCCGGCCAAGATAATCGCCGTCCTCCACCGTGTATGCGGCCTTGTCGCGAACCACCACAATATACTCGTCTCCCCGATTTAAGGCAAACATTGCGCTGCCGGATTCTTTGATTTTGTAAATCCCTGTTAATCTCAAAACATCCGCTCCCTCATCATAATAGTACAAAACCGCAGGTTTGTCCGCATTATCCGCGCCCAGATTCAGATGCACATTCACGCGGAAGGGATATGCGTTCTTCTCCATCATGCTGAACTCACGGCTGTAAAGAGCATCTGCCATGATGGATTCCTTTACGGCTTCCGGAATCACATCTTCGGAAGATAGTACAATCCGAAACGCCTTGCCCGCGGTTCTGATATCCGTACCCGTCAGGCTGAGCGCAAGCCTTTCGCCGGTCTGCATTGCCAGAGTCACATTCTTTCCCGCCAGATTCCTCAGCATATCTTCCGGAATCTCCATGATATATCCCGTCACAATGTCAACATTTCGGCTCCCCGTTCTCCCCATGACAGCCGCAATTCGTTCAGGAACCTCGCCCCAGTCTGAATCGCTGTCCGCCTCTTCCTCGGAATTCAACTCTTCTAAGAAATTCTCCTTTTCCAAAAAATTCATTCCATCCATGGAATTTCCTTTTTCAGAGAGAAATCCCCCTTCCGTGGAAAGCCTTTCTTTCATCCGCTTGAAAATTTCCACGTCGGCGGCGCGGACAGTTCCTCCCGAAATTCTGGTGGTTATGCCAAAGGGTTCTACAATAAGCGTCAGCATCAACGCGGATGCGCACACAAGAGACGTCCTATATTTTTTCTTCATTTTTCGCTTCCTCCTTAAACAGTAGAATGATAGGGCTAAAAAAATACTTCAACTCCCTGTTATTATGCCATGGTATGAAAACATTATACCGTTAAGAAGAAAAATCAATTCAGACGCAATGTCCAAGATAATAAAAGCCGCGGCATTCATCCAAGGATACTCTCGCCAGCGTCCCAATCATGGACGCGTCGCCCGGGACATGTACTTTGGTATTGTTGGACAGCCTGCCTGTCACCATCGCGTTATCGTTTTCGTTCACATTTTCTATCAAGGCCTCCATAACTCTGCCCTGATAGTTTGCCGCCTGCTCCCTAGCCGTATCCTGCACCAGCTTTAAAAGCCTGCCGAAGCCCTCCTTTACCTGATCCTCCGGCACCTGATCCTCCATGGCGGCGGCAGGCGTGCCCGTCCGCTTGGAGTATATGAATGTAAACGCATTATCATACTTCACGGTACGCACCACATCCAGCGTTTCCTCCAAATCCTCCGGTGTCTCTCCCGGAAATCCCACAATAATATCCGTTGTAATCGCAATATCCGGAATTTCCCTGCGGATGCGCAGAGCTAACTCCACGTACTGCTCCTTGGTGTACTGTCTGTTCATTCTCTTCAAAATCCGCGTGGACCCGGACTGCAGCGGCAGATGGATGTGACGGCATATTTTCTTGGAATGCTTCATCACTTCTATCAGCTCGTCCGACAAATCCTTGGGATGGGAAGTCATAAACCGGATTCGCTTGATTCCCTCAATTTTTTCCACTTCCCGAAGCAGAGCGGCAAAAGTCATGGGCCTGTCCAGATTCTTCCCATAAGAATTTACATTCTGGCCAAGAAGCATCACTTCCACCACGCCGTCCGCTGCCAGCCGCTCAATTTCTTTCAGAATATCCTCCGGCTCACGGCTGCGTTCCCTGCCCCGCACATAGGGCACGATACAATAGCTGCAGAAATTATTGCAGCCGAACATGACGTTCACCCCCGACTTGAAGGGGTACTTGCGCTCTATGGGCAGTTCTTCCACAATTTCGTCCGTTCCCTCCCAGACATCTATTACCATGGAATGCCTCTCTTCCATGGAACGCTCCTGCTCCATGAACTGCGCTTGTTCCAGCTCGGACCGCGCCCGCTCCATAGAATCCCCTTCTTTCAAGATTTCGGCTTCAAGCACACGATATAATAGCTCCGCAAATTTGAAAATATTATGGGTGCCGAAAATCAAATCCACAAAAGAATAACTTTTCTTCAGTTTATCGATGACGGCGGATTCCTGCATCATGCACCCGCAGAGCGCGATTTTCATATCCGGCCTGCGCCGCTTTGCACCGTTCAGCTCTCCCAGCCTGCCGTAAACCTTTTGATTGGCATTGTCGCGAACGGTACAGGTATTGATAATGGCGAAATCCGACACTTCTTCCTTATCTGTCATCTCATATCCGGATACCTCCAAAATGCCGACGAGCTTTTCGGAATCACGGGCGTTCATCTGACAGCCCATATTGATGACGCAGGCCTTGGGACGGCGCCCGTTTTTTTGCCGGAAACCTTCCGTCCATTCCCGGCATTTTGCCATGTAATAATACTGTCTGTCCGGCTCCTTCTGCGGCGGTTCGGTACTTATATTTATTTCGTCTAAATTAATTTTATAATACATTTCTCTTGACTTTTCCTTCTTTCTGTCATATAACCAACAGGAACTGCGTTCTTTACTGTACAGCCTATAGCTCAGGCGGGGTGTTCGCTTCTTTTTTTACGCTGCCATATCTTTCCGCCAGCATGACCAACAGCTGCGTCACCTTTGCCATGGACTGCACGCAGGCATATTCATAGCGGCTGTGGAAATTCTCTCCTCCCGTGCCAAGATTCGGACACGGCAGTCCCATAAAGCCAAGCCTTGCCCCGTCGGTTCCCCCTCGGATGGGTGAAATCCGCGGTTCCTCGCCCAGCTCCCGAAGCACCTCGCAGGCATTGTCAATCAAATGTCCGTAAGGCTCCAGAACCTCTTTCATGTTGTAATAAGAATCCTTTACCTCTGCCGCTGCCGTTCCTTCCCCATATTTTCGGTTCAAAAAGTCCGCACATTGAAGAAACATCTGTTTTTTATGTTCAAACAATTCCTTATCATGGTCCCTGATAATATACTCCGCCGTGGTCTTTTCCACATCCCCCTGAATACTGCATAAATGGAAAAAGCCCTCATACCCCTCCGTATACATGGGATTTTCAAAAACGGGCAGCAGATTCTGAAATTCATAAGCAATCAGCATGGAATTTATCATTCTGCCCTTTGCGGAACCCGGGTGAACGCTCCTGCCAAGCACGACCAGCTTCGCCGACGCGGCGTTAAAAGTCTCGTTCTCGATTTCTCCCGCCGCGCCGCCGTCCACGGTATACGCATAATCCGCGCCGAACAGCTTCACGTCAAAATAATCCGTTCCCGCGCCGATTTCCTCATCCGGCGTAAATCCTATCCGAATCTTTCCGTGCTTTATCTCGGGATGCCGCAGCAGATACTCGCAGGCCGCCATAATTTCCGATATGCCCGCCTTATCGTCCGCGCCGAGCAGAGTGGTTCCGTCCGTCACAATCAAATCCTTTCCCCGATACTTCGCCGCCTCCGGGAAATCACTCACCCGAAAAACAATCTGCTCCGCCTCATTTAATACGATATCTCCTCCGTCATAATTTTCCACGATTCTCGGTTTTACTTCCCTGCCCGATACGGCCGGAGAGGTATCCATATGGGCAATAAATCCCAGCACCGGCAGATTTTCACAGCCCTCCGAAGCAGGAACGGACGCATACACATAGCAGTGTTCTTTGTCGTAAGTGATCTCCGAAGCTCCCATCCCGGTAAGCTGGCTCGCCAAGAGTTCTGCCAGATGATGCTGTTTATCCGTGCTGGGCGTGGTGTCGGCAGTTTCGCTGGACTGTGTGTCAATTTTTACATACTGCATAAAGTAATCAATCGTTTTCGACATAAGGATAACCTCTTTTCTATGATATGTATTTGACTACCATCATACCACGCTCTCTCACTTATCTCAATTCTTTTTTATACTTTAAGCCGCATCCCGCCCTTTTTCCCGGAACCGGATATGCGCGGATTTCCCTGCACATCTTACCCGACAGCGCCAGCACGCAGATAAGATTCGGCACCGCCATCAATCCGTTGCAGATATCCGAGAAATTCCATACCATTTCCAGCGAGCAGATACATCCGAGAAACGCTGTCAACGCATATGTAAACCGATACAGGAGGTTATATTTCGTCCGGCCTCCCATCAAGAATTCAAAGGCTTTTTCGCCCTGATAAGCCCAGCCGATAATTGTGGCAAAAGCAAATAGAGTGATACAGATGCTGATAAAATTTCCTCCCATTTCTCCGAGGGTACTGCCAAAAGCCGCAACCGTCAGCGCCGTGCCCGTCAAAAGCGTACCGTCGGCGTCCGTACTCCCAATCACTCCCGTGACGGCAAACGCAAGCCCTGTGACGGTGCAGATGACTATCGTATCCAAAAAGACGCCCGTCATGCTGATATATCCCTGTTTCACATAATCCTTTGTATCCGCCGCCGCCGTGGTAATTCCCGAAGCGCCAAGACCTGCCTCATTGGAAAAAATCCCCCGGGCAACGCCCCAGCGAAGAGATTCAAACGCGGTAACGGTAACGCTCCCGAAAAGCCCTCCGGATACCGCCTGGGGATGCACCGCCGCCGTCAAAATTCCCATGACAGCCTCCGGCAGCCTCCGCCAGTTTGCCAAAATCACCACCAAGGTCCCCAGCATATAAAAAATCCCCATAAAAGGCACCAGCACCTGCGTCACTTTTCCAATCACGCCGATTCCCCCAAGAACGACCAATATGGTAATAATTGTCAAAATCAATCCCGTCTCCGCTTTGGGCACACGGAAGGACACCCACAGCGCATCCGCAATCGAGTTGGACTGGGTCATATTTCCCATTCCAAAAGACGCCATCACCGCAAAAAACGCAAATGCCATCCCCAGCATTCCGCCAATATTAGAGAATCTTTTCCTGTTAGAATCTTTTTCCCCGTCAGAGAAAATATGAAGGCAGGTATACATGGGCCCCCCGGCGGTTTCCCCTTTTGCGTTCATGCCCCTGTACTTTACGGCCAGCGTGCTCTCCACCAGCTTGGTGGCCATTCCGATCACGCTTGTCACCACCATCCAGAACAAAGCCCCCGGCCCCCCCAGCACCATGGCGGTGGCCACCCCGATGATATTGCCGGTTCCTAAAGTGATAGCCAGCTCCGTGGTCAATGAGGCAAAAGAAGAAATGGTTCCGCCCTTCCCTCCTGCCCCCGGGGCATTTTTCTTCTGTTCTCCTCCGAATGCACATTTCAATGCAAACTTGAGATTCTTCAACGGTAGAAATTTCAGCCTCAGCATCAAATAACAGCCCGTACCCAGCAAAAGAATCAGAAGCCATGGCCCCCAGACAATATTATCCAGCCATCGAATCAGATTTTCCACATCGCTGTTTCCTATGCTGCCGCTGCCTGCGGCAATACGGACAATGCCTTTCATATTTACAAAACTCCCCTCCATACGGTTTCACGAATCCGCCGCCGAAACCGCATCTTTTGCGTTTTGTACAATATATCGGTTTTGGGGAGCTTTTATGCAGATTATGAAAATTCCGGAATCAATTCGTAAATCTGCCGGAAGCCTGCCAATATGTTGGGCTCGTAGTAATGAACATACAATCCTCCGTATTCCTCGTCAGGAAAGCTTTCCCCGTCTATGGAAAACATCACATCCAAGGAATTGTCCCCATAGGGCAGAATTAAACGCAGTGTGTCGTACTCCATCTCGTATCCCGCATTTTCGCTGATCATGGACGTCACCTTTGACTGTTCTTTTATGCTTATGACATTTTTATCGGCATAGGGCTTGTCAATAAACTTACTGTAATACATCTCCTCCGCATACCGCTCCAGCTCCTGCATGATTTTTTCCAGTTCTACCGAAGAATCTACCTCAAAATAATCCGCAAAAAAATACCAGAACACAACGGGCAGGTTCGGCTCCCATGAAGAATTTACCAGCAGCTGATTGTCCGGATTCCTGTTTTCCGTTTTGAGCGCATAAATCGTGCCTGTCTCCGCATCCGCCAAAAGCTTTAATATCACGCCGCTTTCCGCCTGCAGCTCCATATACCAGCATATAAAATTTACTCCCTTGGCATAATCGTCGCTGTAAATAACATACTGCTTCCAGTTATTCACCATAAAATTCTGCTCCCAAAAACCGTAATGGAGCCATCCCGCCTCAATGAGCGCCTGAATAAATTCCTGACGCAGCCCTAAATCTGAATTAAAAAAATCATATAATTCCTGATTCGGCGCAAGATCCTGAGACGCCGCATAATAATGCTCCCCCGCCTCCATGCCCTCCGCGAAATTCTCCATCCGCTGGGAAAGCTGACGCTCATAGGTAGTGCTCAACGTCTCCACATCCATCTTTTCTCTTTTGTCAAAGGAAGTCCTGCTGCACAAAATGCCGTCCTGAATCCGAAAAATTATCTGGGGCGCGTAAAGCGCGGCGGCAAGGAGCACAGTCAAAATCAGCATCCGAATCACAAAAAAATATGAAGCTCCGCGCCTTTTCTTTTTACCGTCTCTCATAACTTGGCTTCCCGGCCTCCCTTCAACGCCGCCGCAGAGGAAAGGTAATTTTCATCACAGTACCCTCCCCCAGCCTGCTGTCAATTTTTAATAAGCCGTTATGCAGCCAAATGATTTTCTGGCACAGAGCCATTCCAATCCCCGCTCCGCCCTCCTTCCTTGAACGCGACTTGTCCACCATATAGAAGGCTTCCGTGATACGGCTGATTTCCTCTGTAGGAATGCCTCTTCCATTATCCACCACTTTAAACTCATAGCTGTCGTTCAGACAGACGCCTTTCATCAAAATGAAGCCCTTTTCGCCCTTGTCCATGGCTTTCACGGCATTGTCAAGGAGATTATAAAACAAGGACAGAAGCAGTTCGCCGTCCCCGTAGATAGTCGCCCGTTCCAAATCTATCTTGCCCTTTATTCCATGATTTTTCCACACAGGCCGCATCGTAAATCTGAGATTTTCTTCCAGACTCTTCACCGCAGTCGGTTTAAATACCGGAGGATTTTTGTCCATGCTCACCAATTCCAAAAGCTTATGGGACAAGCTTTCCAAGCGTTTCCCTTGATTGTAAATATAAAAATATGCCTCATGACATTCTTCATCCGTCAGCTTCATGGAATTAAGCATATCCGCATACCCTATGATGGAAGTCAGCGGCGTCTTGAGCTCGTGGGCAAAAGCCGCGGTGAAATCCTCCTTCTGCTTTGCTTCCAGCGCTTTCTTCTGTATCTGATCCACCAGCTGATCCGCCATCCTGTTAAAGTTGCGCGCCAATTCTCCGATTTCGTCAAGGCTCTTATTATGAGAGCGAAGCTCATATTCACCGCCTGCAATCCGCTCCGCCAGCTTGTTCAGCCATCGGATGGGCTGGGTAATATAGCGGGAAAGCATATAGACGCCCAGCCCTCCCGCAAACAGCAGGCACACTAACGCAATTCGATATCTGGATAGAAGATCCCGCCTATCGTCGTAAATATTCGTCAATTCCCTGCAGGTGCCTAAATAAATACCGTTTACGGCGGCGTCGGTCAACGCCGCCGTAAACATATAATATCCGCCCTCCACCTGCCGGATGCAATAGCCGTAATTATTGGTTTCATCCAAAGACCTTGCCAATTTATCCGCTTCCTGCAGAAAACCCATGTTTTCCAGATAATCGCCGCCATAGACATATGTCCCGCTTTTCTGCATCACAAATACATGATTTCCGCTTCGCTCCACACTGTTGGTAATGCTGCCCAATGTCCTCTTAACGGCATACTCCTCCCCATATTCCTCCGTGGACTGATACCCCATTTCAAACAAAAATTGAAACATTCTGCTCTCGTCATTTCCCCGCTCAATTTCTTTGTCCAAGAGCTGGGTAAAATCAGAAGAAAGCATCCAAATTCCAAAAAGCGCAAACATCAAAGTCAAAAGAGCCGTCATGGCAAGAAACAATTTATCAGCGAACTTCATTTCTGTACAGCGCCTTCCCCTTCCAGCCGATACCCCACCTTATAGACAGCCGTAATCTCGCTGTCCCAGTTCAATTTCTTCTTCAAACGCTGAATATGCAGGTCAACCGTTCTGCTCTGTCCCATATACTCCCCGCCCCATACCGTTTCGTAAATCGTCTCCCGATACAATGCGATATTGCGGTTTCTGGCAAGCAGCAGGAGCAGATCAAATTCTTTCATGGTAAGCGTCACAGGCTCCCCGCCCCGGGTCACGCTGCGGGACGCCGTGTCGATTACCACATCAAATATGGTCATCACGGTCTCCGTCTTATGATACCTGCGAAGCACCGCCTCCACTCTGGCCAATAGCTCCACGATTTCAAAAGGCTTTGTCAAATAGTCGTCCGCCCCCATTTTAAGGCCTTTTACTTTATTTTCCGTACTTCCAAGGGCAGTCAGAAAAATGACAGGAAGCTCCAATGCCTTTGCGTAGTCCATCAATTCATATCCGTTAATTCCGGGAAGCATCACATCCAGCAGCAAAAGATCAAATTTTTCGTTATCCATCAAATCCGCCGCTTTTTCCCCGTCCGCCGCCCAGATACATTGATATCCTGCCTTATGCAGATTCATTTTAATCAAATTTGCAATGGGCTCCTCATCCTCTGCAATTAAAATTTTCAGCATAATTTCCTTCTTCCCTCATTTCTGCTAAATATATCGGTTTCTTCCATGAACAAAGGTACACAAAACATGTATCTTTTTTGTATCTTTTGGTAAAACGTCTTAGCAAATTCTTGAAATGCCTCCGGCGCCTTTCAAGCCATATAGAAAATCCCTTTCCGCCAACAAGATTCCGTCATACCTTGGGCTGCTCTTCTGTATTATCTATATTTAATACATAATCAAGTGCAAATGCATCTATATCAGCATAATGTTTTACCTGTATGCCCGCCCTTATGTACTCTTTTAAATACTCGTTTAACATTTCATCGTACATGAGCGCCGTCCTGTGTAAATCCCGCGAATCATACCCTGCCAAAACATCATATCGGCCGATACTTACTTTGCTGCTAATTTCAGAAAACATTTCGCCTGTACTAATTAAGCTCATAAAGGCAAGATACCTGTTTTGGGTTTCTGCCGCCGCATACATCTTATTCCTCCAGTTTGAATACATTTCTTCATAAGTACCGATAAGCGCCTCTCCCCCAGCGGCCTTCTTCTGAATGTCGGCGTTTTCATTCATATTATCTTTTACATGACAAAACACCGCTATTGTCTCCCTCATAAGCGTGGTTAAATGCTTTTGGACAGATGCGGCGGAAGCTGCCGACAAGCAGTCCTCTATCATATTGCAGAGCTTTTCCGGTCTGTACTTCATTGCATTCAGCTCTTCATAAGCACGCTTTACTCCGTAATGAAAATACTGTTTATTTAACATTGCTATTGCATTTTCCACATAATAAATGGCGCCGCCCGCCCCCCGGAGCACATCGGACTTATTCTCCGAAATCATAGCCGCCGTGTAATAATGCTCCGCCTCTTTCAAATAATTTTCCGCTTTCGCATAATCTTCTTCCGAAAAAGGCGCGGATAAAATATCTCCTGCAGATTTTCGCAGGAGATTCAGCTGCTCTTTATATTTCTCATCCGCGCAATAAACGATTTCAGCGTCCATAAGTTTAGAAATATTCGGATGTTCATATCCCGCTTCACTCCGCAGACGTTCCCATGTGGTACAGTAGACGTCATGTCCCACCATTAAATCATCCTGTATAAAGGTGCAGCCCAGCTGCCAGCCTCTGTCGTCATTAATCACAATGAGCAGATCTAAATCTGATTTTTCGTAATAGTCCCCTCTCATAAAGGAACCGTTGATTCCTATTAATGCGAGAGAACCCGGGCATACGATGTCTGCCTTTTTTATAACCGCGTCTATTATTTTTTGGTTTCTTTCTTTTAAATCAGGCATTTTCTTTCCCCCCACATAAAATCGTATCCTTTAAATGTCCGCGTTTAATGCTTCTCCCAGAAGCAATCCATGGACAGCTATCCCGCAAGCTTGTGAAAACGACAGGTAAACTTATAGATGCTTAACGGCACAAAACAGAGCAATGCAGTCAACATCTGCATAAGCTCTTCTGTATCCGGAAATCTTCTATATCCAAGAACATACATTAAAGTTAAAATACCCAAGAAAACGAAATACCATGTTTTGATATCTCCCTTTTTGATATATATTATTCCGATAAGACCGCAGACAATCGTAATAATTCCTCGAAATGCACCTGTAAAATAATTAGAAATCAGCATTCCTATTGTTAATGCAGCACCCTCTTCATTCCTCAATTCTTCCGTAAGATACAGATATCTATTAGTATAATGGATTCCCATAATAATATCATATACGCCCGAACAAATAAGCAGAAATAGCGGCACGATAAAAAGATATTGTATTTTTTTCATATTTTTCTAATTGCCTCCTTGAAAACCCCGATTTGTTTATTAATTTATTTAGAATACCTTACCACAAACGCATATATAATTCCATTAATTTTTCCTTAAGAGATGAATTAAATCTTACTACTCGCGCTTTTGATGCTGCTATAAATATGTCAGGCGGCGCCATTACAAATATGGAAAAAGGTACACGTAATATAACCGAACGCACTATTCGAGATATATGTCGTGAGTATAATGTCAATTTTGATTGGCTCGCCCACGATTCATTAGCCCAAAAATCTAATTCACCTTAACCATAAAATTCAAGGGAGGCCAGCCTCCCTTTTCTTCTGCATATTTATAGCCCCTGATTCACCGGGTACACAATTCCGAAAAGGAAGTAGTTTTAATCACACCTAAATAACTTTTCAACCTCTACATCTAATGCCTTTGCCAGTCTGCATAAAACACGCACGGAAGGATTTGCTTTGCCATTGCTTTCAATCCGTTGAATGTAGCTCTTTGTAACTCCGCTTTTCTGGGCTAACTGCTCATACGACAATCCCCGCATCTCTCTCAGTTCTTTTACATTAAATTTCATGCCGGTCTCCTTTAACTTTAAGTTTTTACATAGTTTTTAAATGCAGAGACCAAAATAACATGAAATTTATAGGAATATTCTACCTCATACCCCGTACCTCAATGGAGGCAGGTTCACCGCGTTTTTTCGACAATATTCGACAATTCAATTTCTTATATTACTTAACATCTTATTCTCTTTTCCTGAAATTTCGTATGTATTGTTATAATGTGCTTGATTTTTCGACACATGTATAGTATTGTATAGATAGTAAGGAGGAAAAATGATGGAATCCACGGAAGCACAGCTAAAAGAAATGATAATCAATCAATATGGAAGTTTAAAGAAATTTTGTGAATTGATCGACATGCCTTGGACTACTTTGGACAGCATATTAAAAAGGGGGATTGCCAATTCCAATATAACAAATGTATTAAAAATAACCCAAGAATTAAAAGTAGATACCGAAAGTCTCGCGTCTGGGGTTATAACCAGCTCTATGCCAAGATCAGAAGCCTCTTCTATCATCACTGTGTGTTTTAGCGGAGATGAATATACAGAAGCGGAATTGGACAAAATAAAAGAATTTGCCGCTTTTGTAAAGGCAAGCAGAAAATAACCAAGCTTGTCGGTCTTCTTGGCATCATGAATACAGCCGCACAAACCTTTACGAGACATCAAAATAGCGTTTTATTGTAGAAACAAAAGAAAAGGGAGAATTCAAAAATATAAAAGAATCTAAATTAGCACCATTTGTCGGTTTTATTTTTGGCTTGATAAGCTATGCTGATACAGACAAGAAGGTATTATCATATTTGGTATTTTCTTATCATTAGCCGCCATTGCATGGCTTCTAATCTTATGTATTTTATGGGAGGATAAACTTTAGTGTTAAAAATAGATTAATCTGCCAATAACAATCAGAGTTAAGATGCCCCATCCAGACAGAAAGGAGACCTGCCCATGGACAATTTTCTAATGAAACCCAAAATCGACTTCGCCT
>CAOKFN010000075.1 GCA_948467735.1 uncultured bacterium | reverse complement strand
GCTTCCGTTACGGAACTGTTTTTATTCCAGTTCCCACCTGCGGGAACTTGTTCCGGTTCCTCCACTGCAGCACCCCTATAGGGGAGCCGTAACGGAGGAACTGTTTTTATTTCTGCTGCCGCTCCAGTTCATCCCACAGGTCTATCATCTGCCGGGCAAAGCTCAGCTCCCTGCCCGTCCATCCGTAGAGGATGCAGGCGCGATAGCCGTATTCCGGTATGCATACATTATTGTAGCCCGCGGTCTGAATGGAGAATACATTCACATAGGGATTGACCTTGCGTCTATATGCCAGAATCAAATCGTAGACATTGATATACCTGCCGATGCCCGAACCGGCGCGGCCCATTTCGCAGGCGAAACCCTGCGCGGCATATTCTTTGTAATGCAGAGCGGTTCCGTACAGGCCCCCATGCCCCGCCTGCTGGTCGGAATAGATGAAAATCTGATCCCAATGCTCCTTCTTTTCAATGGCACGGGAAAAGAACTCCCAGATGCCGCCCTCCGTAGCGCCGCCCACATCTCCATGCCTGCGGGCAGAAATCTCACGGGCCTGACGCAGAATCTGCCCCCGGCGGGAGACGGGGAACACTTTGAGGGTATCTCCGAATTTCCCCACATATCCTTCCTCGGACGCTGCCGCCGCAATCACGGAAGACAGATTGTCAATCTCCGCCACCCGCACCGTGCCATATTCGGAGGGAATCGCTCCCCATGCGGAACCGGAATTGTCCGACAGGCACATGGTCTTCCCATGGAACCTCGGCAGGTTTTCCATGCTCAAATCCACACATTCCTCCAAGGCGTCCAGAATCTGCGGCCTGTGGGCGCATTCCCCCTCCTTCTCTATCATCTCATAGGCAGTGTAATAACGGAAAGGGAACTGCCTGCCCTGCTTCACCCCGCCTTTCAGCCGGGCCAGATATTCCCTGCAGAACTGTCCGTCCTCGTTTTCCTTGAACACACCCCTGAGATTCCGAAGAAGGGCCATATGCCCCATGGAAATCTGAGCAAAAATATCCTTCCAGCCCATCCCCTCGGAACGCAGATTCTCCCAAGTTCTTTTCTGAGCGGACAAAGCAATCGTCCCAGTTTTCATGTATTCGTCAATAACGGCGGAATGGGCATGGGTGATACGAACCGCATCCCGGAGGCCGATTTCCGCATTTTTATATTTCGCGGCCTCATAGGAATCTAGATTTCCCAGCCTCCTTGCGATGGAACGCTTTAATAAGCTGGGCATCTTCTGCTTTCCATGATTATGGTACAAAAAATAAGCCATCTGGGAGAGCGCGTCGTCCCCTCTGCTCATGACCTGACGCTGAATTTCGTCATAAAGACCCGGATTTTTCCGGGTAAATTCCTTTCTCCCCGGATGCAGCGCCGCCCTTACCATGATGACCTGCGGATTCAGGCGCATGAAAAAAGTCTGCCTCAGCTCCACCGCCCACCGAAGGGTTCCCTCGAAATCCCACGCCAGCGCTTCGTCTATGGCAGCTTCCATGATCTCCGTAGTAGTATGGCCCTCCCATGAATCCCCAAAAAACAGACGCCCTTTTAAAAGCCCGCAGCTCTTATACTGCGCGTCCCGTACTTTTCCGCCCAATCCGCCGCTGCGATAATAGGAAGGCTCCCCAAAGATAGAAGACGCCGTAATCATTTTCAGGGTATCCAGCGGATTGATGCGATAAGACTCTCCGCCCATGAAATTGACAACCGTTTCCTCTTTTGGAGAAGACGCCAGCGCATCCCGAAAACGACTCATTCTTCTCTCCTCCTAATCCGATTTTGTTCCGATTTCCTTATGGAATTTAGTCCCTATAGGGAATTTAGTTTCCAAAGTGAATTACTCCCGCCCAAAGCTTAAAATTTCCTCGTATACTTACATTTTGCGGCATTATGAAAAACTGACGCTTTCATATTTTGTTGAAAAACACCCCGAGAAAATGCCGAGGCACATTGTGTCCGGCATATGGTCGGAAACGGACATACCATGCTCTACCATTGAGCTACTGCCGCATGCGGCAGATGGGGGTCGAACCCATAACAATGCGATCCTTAAAATCGAAGTAACCGTTTCCTGCGCATCGGGGTGCATTGCTTATATTATCTCTTGAAACCTTCCCTTTGTCAATCTTTTTCCTGAATTTCGGGCAAAATTCTGTAACAATTCAGCCGCGCAATAAACGATTCAGCTCCTTTGTTCCGTTCCGATACGACAAGCTGACCTCCTGATACAGCCTGTTATAAAATTCCACCGCGATCTGCTGCCGTTCTTTGGCCATGGCCGCCGCCTTTTTCGTATAAAAACCGGAATACAGATTTTCCAATTTATACTTATACTCCTGAAAAAATGACGGCTCCCTATCGTTTTCCCCGTCGGAAACCGTTCCGTCCGGCAGCACGGAATATAAAGGTTCGGAAACAATCCCTCTATAGACCAGCGTTCTGGCAATTCCTACTGCCCCCGCCACATCTAATTTATCCGCGTCAAACAAAATCTTCGCTTCCAAGCTTTGGGGCGGATTATTTTTTCTATATCGGTGCGTCTGTATACAATGTTTCACTTGTTCCGCAACACTTATTTCAAATCCATGCGCCGCTAAAAATTGATAGGCTTTTTCACCTCCTACGGCCGCATGACACAGGGCAGGATTATCAAACTGCTCTTTTCTGCCGATATCGTGTAATAGACATGCCGCAATCAGGACGTCATAATTCACATGTTCTTCTGTCTTTGCAATTTCCAGCCCATGATACAGCACGCGGTAGATATGCTCTTTGTCATGAGCGGTATCTTTCATACAGCTGAGCATAAAATTTTCAAGCAGACAAAATGTTTCATTATTCATTGTTCTTCTCCTTTGGACTTAATCCTATCGGGCCGCTATACATCCTCCGAACTTCATCAAATTCTCGGTCTCCAATCTGCAATCCAACACTCCTCGATTTCATGTTGACACTACAGCTTTACAGGAGCAGCTTCGCGAACCATGTTATCATAAGGCTATTATAGCAGATAGTTATTTTGGCTGCCATAGATTATTGTATCCTTTTCTTTGGTTTCAAGGTACGGCCTCCACTCATAACTTTTCATTTCAGCAGCAGAACTTTTGGGAAACCGGCAGGCGAAAACTCTTGAAATGCTTTTCTGAATCGGATATACTCAAATTGTCCCATGTATCGGCACAGTGATTTTTCATAAACCTTCATTAAAATAGCTATCAATTTTCCTATGGTCTGCGGGAATTTGTGGAGGATCGGATATGTTTACACTTTCATTTTCGGATTGGACATGGAGCAATATCCTTATCAGAATGTTGATATCTCTTATCTTAGGATTGGTCATCGGAATCGACAGGGGCGCGAAACGGCGCGGGGGCGGTGCGAGAACCACGATTACCGTGTGCCTTGGCGCTTCGATGGTGATGCTTTTGGAGCAGTATCTCGAGTCCCTTTATCCGGGGAGGCTGGATATCTCAAGAATTGCCGCGCAGGTTATCAGCGGCGTAGGGTTTCTGGGCGCAGGCTCCATCCTTGTGTCCGGACATCAAATCAAGGGACTGACTTCCGCCGCCAGCATCTGGACCTGCGCCTGCATCGGCCTTGCTGTCGGAATCGGATTTATCGACGGAGCGATAATGCTGACCGCTCTCTGGCTTGCAGGAGTGCATCTGGTTCCCTATATAGAAAATAAAATTTACCGGCATTCAAAATACATGACCCTTTATATCGAAACGACGGACGGCAAGACGATTACGCTTGTCTCCCGAAAATTGAAGGAAGACAAATGCTTTGTCGATACCTTTGTGGTGGATAGGCCAAAAGCAAAGGGACAGCCTTTCCAGATTGTTACCACCTTTAAAATACCAAAAGGCGCCCATAAGGAGACGTACCTGCACACTCTTCAGGAAATATCGGGCGTGGAAGCAGTCAATGAATTGTAAGCACAGCCTAATCTGCCGCACAGCGCACAGGCCGGTTTGGATAAAGCCAAACCAAGACCTTGGCTTTCATCCGCCCCGGCCTTCCAATCATTATTGTAAACGGTCAGAACCTTTTTATTTTTTTTGTGGTATTTTTCTCAAACTCCGTATCACGCACCTTCAACTTAAATATGCGTTTATAGAGCGGCGCCGTGCGGTTATACTCGTCAATGATTTTCTGAAGCTCGGCGCGAATATCCTTCATTCTTTTCTTTGCCGCATATTCAAGATCCGGGAAAATCTCCGCCTCAATCACTCCTTCGCTTTCACGCACAAGCACTTCCTGAACCAGCCGTTTCTCCCCCAGCTTATTCTCAATCTCCTCCGGGGAGACGTTCTCGCCGTTGGGGGTAATAATCAGGTTTTTCCTGCGTCCGGTGAGGAACAGGAAGCCGTCCTCATCCACATATCCAAGGTCTCCCGTTTTCAGCCAGCCGTCCTCCAAGGTCTGCGCCGTCTCCTCCGGCATCTTGTAATACCCCTTCATGACGCTTGTGCCTTTTACCCATATCTCTTCGTCCACAATTTTGACCTGACAGTTGGGCATGCATTTTCCTATGGATCCCGCCTTCATGGCGTCATTGCAGTTGGTGCTGATCACAGGGGCGCATTCCGTCATGCCATAGCCCTGCAGGATGGTGATTCCATACCTCTGAAACAGGTCGATATATCTGGGATTTAAGTACGCGCCGCCGCTGCAGATGGTGTGGAACTGCTTTCCGAACACCTTCGCCTTTAAAATGGGCGCGGGAATCAGCGCCGCCTCCTCCAGCTTTTTCGCCAGCGTCTCCACCATAAGGGGCACCATCAGAATCATATTGGGCTGAAAAAGCTTAATATTCTGGGCCACTCTCAGAAGGGAATCATTGATGCAGATGACCGCCCCAATGGAGGTTCCCTTTAAAATATCCATGCTCAGGCAGTAGGCATGGTGAATGGGGAGCACGCTCATTACCACCATGCCGGGCTCATATCCCATATCCAGCGCGGTGGCGTTTTCCGCAAGATTCCTGTGGGTCAGCATGACTCCCTTGCTCTTTCCGGTGGTACCCGAAGTAAACATAATGGTCGCCAAGTCCTCCGGCTCGGGATGAAAGCTTCCGCCCGGCTTGGCGGCGGCCGTAAGCTCCCACATGGACAGCGCCCCTGGAACCTCGCTCCCCGCCTGCATGGCGATAAGATTTTTCAAGCCCCTGCACTGAGCCGCCGCCTTCCGTGCGGCTTCCGCTTTCGTCTCATCAAAAACCAAGGTGGTCGCATCCGCTCTGTCAATCAGCTCGCACAGATCCTCTTCGGGAAGATTCGCATCCAGCGGCACCGCTATGCTGCCGCTGATAACGGTGCCGTAATAGGCCGTGATCCATGCATATGACGAGGCTCCGAGAATGGCAATATGCTTTCCCCGTTCCCCAAGGGCTTCCAGCGCCGCCGCGAAACCCTCGCTGTCGTTTCTAAGCTGAGTATAGGTCTTGGCTTCAACCCTTGTCTCTTTCTTCCCGCCCTCCCCGGCGCCCTTTACCTTATATCGGATCACGTCCTGCGCGCCGTATGCTTTTTCCGCTTCTACAAGCAGTTCATAGATTGTACTCCGTAATTGATTCATTTCCATCTCCCATCCATCCTGATCGATTTCTACGTCCATCGAAAATCCGCCTGCTGCGGCGTATCAAATCAAATTTCTTCGGCCTGTCATGCCAGCTTTCCTCTGCCGGTATGCCTCTTATTCGGAAATTCCTGCAAGGTAGTCAACCGCTTCCTGAACCGTGCGGATATTGGCGGCTTCCTCTTGGTCGATTTCTACGTCCAGCGTCTCCTCCACCTCTCCCAGCATGCTCATGAAATCAAAGGAGGTAAATCCCAAATCTTCCATAAAGCGGGACTCGGGCTTGATATCCTCCTTCTTGACCTCCACATAATTTACAATAATATCCGCTAACTTATCAAACATATCTTTCACCCTTTCCATGGCCCCGCCGCGGCGGAGCCTTATCCTGATTTAATCCTGCCAAAAGCTGTCGTTCCGGTTAATCTGCCCTACACCAGCTTGATAATATCCCCGATTTTCAGATTGGGGCATTCTACGCCCTTGAACATAATTTTGCAGATATAATAATAAAAATATTCAAGCTGTTCCCTGCTGTACGCCTTGGTCTGGTGCTCAAAGCTGAAATCAAGGCCGTTATCCTCCGGCCTGTGCATCACCGTAAGGTACATTCCGTCCGAATAATAGCCGTTGCAGTACCTCTTTGTCTGATATTTGATATCGCCCAGATCCGTCAGGCCCTTTTCCTTCAGCGTGGCCGGCTGGTAGGTAAGCGATACCGTCTCATATCCCAGACCCTGAGGGGTGTGATAATACTGCCCTCTGTAGGCGAGGTATTCCGCCGGATTAAAGTTCACATATCGGAAAATTTCATTCTGCTTGTCCCTGATCTCCTGAATTCCTTCCAGAAAACGCTTGTCCTCGGACAGCACCGTCCGAAACGGAAAACAGTGAATCCGCGTGCCGCCGGATTTCTTCTCAAGAAGCGTGGCCCTGCGGGCATATGCAACCTGCATGGACACGTCGTCACACTGATTAATCTTCTGCAGGTAGGTGCGGATGCCCATAATGAGCAGGCATTGAAGGGAAATATGGCGCTCCTCGCAGAACTTCATCAGCCGCCTTGTGGGCTCCTCCTCCAGATGGAAGATATCTATGGCCGCCGCAAAGCTGTCCGAACCCGTGGCCGCCGCCCTGAGCTTCTTGTCCCCCGCCGCCGCTCTTGCTTCCTCCAGCTTCTTCGTCCCCTCGATGCCGTTATAAATCGGTTCGGATTCCTGAATCTGCCTGTAAAAATAATCCCGATCCCTTGCCTGCGCCCTGCTGCCTGCCTCATACGCCAGATCCTTTTCCACCTGTTCGATATAGGAGCGCATATCGGAAGGATATGGAACACCCTCAAAATTTGCGCTGCAGTACAGCTCTATGACGTCCTTCATAAAGCAAATCAGGGACTGAGCGTCCATAAACCTGTGATCCCCCATAAGAAACATGCCCTCATAGCCGTTGGGCAGCTTGATGATGACCACCTTATTCATGGGCGCGTCTTCCTTATCGAAGGGAACGCGGGTCCACGCCGTCATCTCGGCTTCCGCTTCTTCCATGGTTCTGTCCGAAAAATCGACGAATTCTATCTCCCTCTCTTCCTTCTCCACAATATATTGATACCATTCTCCTTCTTTTTTGTCATACGCAAGCCGCGCCCGCATGGATTCACAGCGGTCATACGCCTTGTATATGGCTTTTCTCAGCTCCTCAATATTCAGCTGAAATTCGATGGTAAGGCTCGTGCCCACATTTAATATTTCCTTCCCCGGACTGTACTGGGCATAATAATTATGAAACTTCTGCGCCACTGTCAAAGGATATGCCTTGTAACCGTTTCTTGTCTTCATTCGCTATGCTCCTATTCTTCCTGCGCCGTTTTGCCGTCCGCATCCATCTGTATTGTCTCCGCAAACTCCGTCAGCGCCTTTTCATATGCCGCCATATCCTTGTAATAGCTCTCCGCGTGGGACGCGCCCTCCACGATCAGCATACGCTTGGGCGACCGGCAGTTATCATAAATTTCATGACACATGCTGCATGGCACAAAGGTATCCGCCGAACCGTGTATGAACAGAATCGGCACCTTGGCCCTGCGCACCTCGCGTCTGGCATTGCACTCGTCCATCCCGTAGCCCGCCAGTTTCCTGTTCAGCAGATCCGCACCCTGAATGGCCGGAAAAGCGGGCAGGTGATACATCTTGTGAAGGACATGGGTAAAAACCTCCTTGGGCGAGGTAAACCCGCAGTCCGACACAATTCCCTTTACATTGGGCGGAAGCTCCAAGCCGCTTGCCATCAGCACCGTGGCGCCTCCCATGGATGTGCCGTGGAGCATGATCCTTACGTCCTCCCCGCATTCCTGTACCGCCCAGCCAATCCAGCCGAGGGCGTCCTGCCTGTCCAGACACCCGAAGCCGATATACTGCCCCTCGCTCTCACCATGGGCCCTTGCGTCCGGCATCAGCATGGCGTATCCGCGCTTTAAAAAATAGTCCGCAATCGCCACATGGTTGCTCAGGCCCTCCCCCGTGTAACCGTGGAAGCAGATTACGATTTTCCCGCCGTCGGCTTCTTTCGGATTTAAGGACGGAAAATACGTCCCATGAAGCTTTAATCCGTCAAACGATGTAATATACACATCCCTATGAGGCTGTGCCATCACAAATTCTTTTCTCTCTTCCATCAGCGGGAAATATTTCTCCCAGTCCGTCCCCGACATTTTTGTGGTTCGTTCCGTCTTGGCGTTCCCCCGCTTCATGGTGCGGTTATAGAAATACACGGTCTCCCCTATTCCCGCCGCGGACAGAAGGCCCAGCGCGGCAGTGATATTTCTCAATGCTCCCATTGCCTGTTTCCTCTTATCTTTATTTTTTAGGTGGCTGCAAAACTCCAAAGCCCGTATCAAGACCGGGCTTTTCAGCCCTTTTTACGGCTGCTGGACTTCTTGGCGGCGGTTTGGACAATGGTGTTCACTACCTTGTCGGCCGCCTTCTGTACTATGCCTTTTTCCTCCTGCTTGGAACCGGTCTTCATCTCAATGATTTCCTTCAGCCGCAGGGCCTTCTCAATATTTCCTTCCACCCGAAGCTTCTGTTCCATAAAAGCGGCCGCCGGGTCCAGACGCCCCTCCGCAATTTCCGTCAGCACCTCCGGCGTACAGCTGAAAATCGCATCTCTGTCATAATACTCGTAAGGCTCTACGAAAAGCTGGCCTTCCTTTACTTCCACATAAAAAGCGCCGCCCGCATCCTTGTCTTCAATATTAAATTGAAACGCCAGATGCTCATGAATGTCGCTCACATCCGTTCCCATAAACCTTTTCTTCATCTCATAAAAAAATTCTGCGTAGGTCATTTTTTCCCTCCTCTTTCATCACAGCCCGCTTCTGACGCCTGCGTCCGCTTGTTCCGTCGGCAGCGGGGCAGGGCCCGGCTCCGCGTCCTGCCTTGCCTCAGCTCCACATTCTTCCAGATTCGACCAGCGGTCAATTTGTTTTCATTGTTACTATACCATATTATTCGACCAGCGGTCAAATCATTTTTACCCAAAATTAGCCGAGATTTTCCGACTGATTTTCAGCAATTTTTATAGTTGTGCAAAAATCTCTTTTGTGTTATCCTTTTTTTATATCGCTTTGACAATACATCGGATGAGACGCGCGGAAACTCGCCTTTTATCAGAACCTTGGAAGGGAGGTTCCGATAAGTTATATCATAATCAGAATCGGGGATGAATATGCCGGATATGAAGAAGTATGAACAAATTTTAGACGCGCTTCAACAGCTGCTGGAAAATGCCGCCATACAAAGCATTTCGGTGAGCGATATCGCGAAGCAGGCCGGGATGGGCAAGGGAAGCATCTACTACTATTTTCCTTCAAAGGAAGCCATTCTTGACGCGCTGATAGAACGCAACTATGAGCTGCCTCTGAAAACGGCCAAAAAGCTTGCGGCCCAGACAGAGATTTCTCCTTTTACGCGCATGGCCATGATCCTTCAGGCCTGCCGCACCTCGTCCGCCGCTTTTCTAAGCCGCGGCAGTACGGATTCGTCCGCCGGAACAAACGCGCAGAATTCTGCTTTTCTACAACAGAAATACATGAACCATCTGATTTCGGAGTTAAAGCCCGCTCTGACGGAAATCATCAAACAGGGCATCGAGTCGGGTGAAATTCATTTCGAGTATCCGGCGGCTCTGGCTGAAATTGTACTCATCGTGCTGGCGGTCAAGCTCAACAATACCTTTCTGTCCTCCACTGCGGAAGACTCGGAGGATACGATCCGGGGGCTTGTATCCCTGCTGGAAAAAGGCACTGGCATACCGGAGGGTACATTAAATTACCTGAATATGTCCATGGAGCTTTTATAGCCGGCTTTGCTGATATTTTCCGGCGCGATACTGCCTGCCCTTTTTGTCAAGTAGTTTTGACTGACTTTTCCTTATATTTTATTCTGCCGATACAAAAAAAGAAAAACACAGGCCGGCTTCCCACAATCCAGTCCGCAGCCAAAAACAGGTTCCGTAATCAGATTTACGTGCAGGCGCTGCCCCATTATTCTGCGCTGTCATATAAGCGCAGTTCAAACCAGAAACAGCTCCCCTCTCCTTCCCGGCTGACCACGCCATACTGTGCTGCATGGGCATTCAGGATTTCCTTTACAATGGATAATCCAAGCCCCGTTCCATTTTCACTGCGTTTACGCTCACGGCTGGTAAAATACCTATCCCAAATATGGGGGATATCCGCCGGTGCAATCCCTTTCCCGTGGTCATATACCTGAGCCCTGACAGCTTTCCCGTTTTGGCATACCTTTAATCCAATAACCCTATCCCCGCCTATATGTGTAACGGCATTTACAATTAGATTGTAAAATACTTGGGAAAGCCGCTGTCCATCAGCCATTACAAACAGATCCGGCTCAATCTGCCGCTCCAATACAAGGTTTTGTCTGTCACATATTACGTGAAACTGTGTTAAAATTTTGTGTGCGAGCTTGCTGATATTAACTGGCTGGAAATCAAAAGATACAGAACCGTTTTGCAGGACAGAATAGTCCAATATGTCATTCACCAGAAGTGTCAGGCGTTTTGATTCCCGCTTTATGATTTCGGCGTCTTTACGGGATTCTTCCCTTTCTTCCCACGATAAATCTTCAATTTTCTCTGCATAGCCGCTAATCAGCGTCAAGGGCGTTTTCAGGTCATGGGTAACATTTGCCAGAAGCTCACGTCGGGCGTTTTCCAGTTTGGCAAGGCTTTGCGCCGTTTCCTCTAACGTGTCGGACAATTCATCCAATTCATCACAAAACCCTTTTTTAAATGCAATGCTTCCCAGACCGCCTGCCATTTCCCTTGCTTTCGCAGAAATAGCGGAAACAGGCTCAGAGAACCGGCGGGCAAAAAAAAAGCAAGGGCAAAACCAATCAAAAGCAGCATCCCTGTAACGATCAACAGCATTGTCCGCAGTATTTTAACGGTTGGCTGTACTGCGCCAACAGGCGTGTTCATATAAAGGGCAAGCGTTTCACCGAAACATTGGACGGCTTCCCCATAAATCAGATTTGCGCTGCCTGTATCAAAAGCAAGCTCATAAGTTATCGTACCGTCAGCGCTTTCGCAAAGGCTCTGCATAAATGACGAATAATCCTCCGGCAGATTCCGGTACATTCCAATCTGCCAGTTTTTCATGCTGTTTTCTTTATATGGGTTTTGATCCTCCTGATAAGCCGGGCTGTATTCATCCGCCCTGTACAAAATATTCCCTTCCATGTCTGTCAGGATTATCTGCATGGAGTTCTCATAGGCAATGCGGTCAATAAAGCGGAATGTGCTGTCGCTCTCTATATTTTCAGCAATCTCATCTGCTGCCTTCCGCACGCTTTTAAGCTGCATCCGGTTGTAAAAATTCTGTAGGAAAACGGTCTGAAGCGTCCATAACAGCACAAGGGTAATCATTGCAAATGTGACAAAATATTTCCACAGCTTCATGCGGATTGAATTTTTATTGAACCTCAAATTTATAACCCACCCCTCTAAGCGTTACAATATAATCCCGGCACTCTCCGAGATGCCCGCGCAATAATTTTACCTGCCAGTCAACGGTACGTTCCTCCCCACAGTAATCATATCCCCAGACGGCATTTAGGATGGTATCCCGTGACAGCGCAATCCCTTTATTCCTTACAAGGTACAGCAGTAAGTCATATTCCTTTGCAGTCAGTTCAACCCGTTCATGGCTGACATATACGTTCCGCCCCAGCGTATCAATTTCCATTTTTCCAGCCGTAAGGGCCGAACCCTCCTGCCCGGACAAATGGCGGCTGATAACCACATGGATTCTTGCCATAAGTTCTTTTGGGGAAAAAGGCTTGACCACATAATCATCAATCCCAAGTTCAAATCCCATTAATTTATCATCTTCCGTACCTAAAGCAGAAAGCATGATAATCGGAATGTCTTTTATTTTGTGGATTTCCCTGCTTGCGGCATAACCGTCCATATCCGGCATCATAATATCCATAACGACCACATCATAATGGTTCTGTCTGCAAAGCCGGACTGCCTCTTTACCGCCTGCCGCTGTGTCCACAATATGCCCGTCATGCTCTGCATATCTGGAAATCAGCCTCACAATATCTATCTCATCATCTGTTATTAAAATCCGTGCCATGCCGCACACTCCCTTTTACAAAATATAAAATGGCAAGCCGGCAGCGAACCATGCTGACCGGCTTGCCGCTCCTGTGCCGCCTTCGCCCGCTATGTCAGCGACGGAAGCTTGATCCACGCTGCCGGCCCGCGGCATAGCTATAACTTTCCTGCGTTTTTCCTTCCTCCGCATCATCGGAAGAACGGTATCCCGCCCCTCTTTCCCTGCCGCTGACATAACTGTAAGATGCCGCCGCTTCCTCGGAATATTCTGTATCCGAAATTCCATTTTCAATGAGGAACGCCTCACGTTCCGCCTCATCTTCAATTTTGGCTGCCTGCCCGTACAGCTCGTTTCGGCTGGCGCTCCTCTGCCGTCCTGCCAGATAGCTGCGGCAGCTGCTTTCAACAGGAACACCCGTTTCTGCTTCAGCAGCAAAAGCCGCCATTGACGCCGTTGACATCATAACCACAAGCGCTGCGGCCACACTCCCTGCGGCCCATTTTGTTTTTTTCATAGAACTTCACCTTCCTTTTCATATTTGCTGATCTCTCTTTCAGCACTTATAGCATAAAACAGGAATGTGGAAAAAATATCAGGCTTTTTAGGAATTTCTGTGGAATCTGCCTTTTATATATTTACAGGCATTCCACAAGTCCTGTAATCAGCCCGACGCATGGATTTTCCCCAAGCTCGCCCCTGTCCAGTGACAGATGGTAATTCCCTGCCATGCCCTATGTCCGGTCCGAATCCTATTTATAGTTCATTGCCCTTGTTCTGTCCTTTTCCGGAAGGCGCTTTTCAGGTAATATGCCGATTTCCCCATATAGGTTCACAATCCTTTCCTTTTTCTTTTCCGTGTCCGCATGGATAAATATATGCAGTCAGTCCGTCCTTTCCCGAAGTATATAATTGGCACAGCGTCCTGCAATCACCCAGTCCCCCTTTCCCATGTTCAGCATGACTTTTGGCACTACAGCCGTCCCCATTTTGTTTACTGCTGTTTCTTTGTCCAATTTTCCTCCGTTTCTTTTGAGATTCCGCCCATGCCCTGCTGTTTATGTAAGCATTGCCGGAAACTTTCAGAAGACTTTTACGGAAAGCTGCCATAACCATATTTTTGTCACCAAAAAAGCGTAAATCCATCATCTGGATTTACGCTTTCTGCCACTCGATTATATTATTATAAACGAATTTCTCCGCCTTGTCAAATAGAATCTGCATAAAACTTCACGGCTGAAAGCTTCACGGCGCTGCCCGCTTACATGGCAAGGACGGTTCCTAACTCGGGTCTTTAACAGTTCCACAATAAGAAAAATGCCTACAGGCCGCATAAAG
>CAOKFN010000074.1 GCA_948467735.1 uncultured bacterium | reverse complement strand
GTATGGATGGCCATTCGGCCGCTTCCTGCCTTGAATATGGTCTTATTATACCATAGCAGGGGAGCAGGATGCCATATGATAAATCCACTTCATATATTTTTCTTATATCCTTCGCCCCGCACCGGCTTTCCTTGTACCTTTCCGCCTTTTCCCGCAGAGATGGCTCCGCAGAATATAGTGGAAACTTTATCATGCATATGTTATACTATTTTCAGCGAAAGCTGCGTGGAAATGGCTGAAATACGCTGTCAAATTCTTTGATGCAAAAAGCCGGAACCTACGGTGAACAAAAAAGCAGCAGGCGCTTAAGTCGTTTCCCTGTTGTCAGAGTCGAATACCTCGCAGGAATAAACCGCATAAATGCAGCGAAATCATATTCTGCATTTCACCCGGGACGCTATGATACACGGCGTCTGCAAAAACCGACATATGGGAGTTGAAAATGTATTATAAAAATATATCTTACACAATAAGCCATATCTTTGTCATGCTGTTTATTTACCTCTTTATCGAATCCCGCTATACAAGGCGAAAAGCCGCCGCCATCTGCATTGTCTCCTTTTTAGCCATAACCGTCCCGAATATCCTGAAGCTGAATATTTTTCCGGACAGCAGATTATGTTATTTTCTTGTAACGCTTTATCAAATTGCCATAACACAGTTTACCGGAATTTTTATATCAAAAATGAGGGACAGCAGAGCCTTATTTGTGGGCCTGACCGGCTCCAATTACGTGATTGCGGGGAGCATTATGGCGGCCGTGTTACATATTTATACGGGCAGTTTGTATCTCTGCATCGCCGGATGCATCATTACGCATATTGTCATTCTCTATATTTTATATACCAAAATTCATGATATCTGGATTGGCTATCAGAAGGAAGAGACGATGAACAGCTGGTGGAAGCTCTGCCTGATTCCGGTATTTTTTTACTGCGGGTTTTCAATTTTCGCCTTTTTTCCCTATACCCTCGATGATCACCCGGAGAATATTCCCGGCGTGGCGGCGTTCATTATCGCGATGTTTGTTTCCTATGTCATCATGATGCAGTATGTGTCAAGCGAAGCCCAGCGGACAAGCCTCCGCTGGCAGAACAGGCTTTTTGAATCCTATATTGAAGGCTTGGAAAACCAATATCATCTGGTCGAGCAGTCCGAGAAAAATCTGCGGATACTGCGGCACGACATCCGCCATTATTCAAGCATGATTGACTCGCTGCTGGAGCAAGGGGCATATTCCGAAATCAAAAAGGTCACGGAACACATTAATTCCGCGGCGGATGAAAATAAAGCGGCAAGGTACTGCAGCAATCTGGTGGTCAACACCATGTTTTCCAGTCTCATGGAAAGAGCTTGTTCTCTAAAGGTAGAAATGCGGTGCGACATCTGCGTCGCCAAAGATATTCCTGTTGACAGCTATGCCTTCGCCATGGTGACGGCAAATCTGCTGGAAAACGCAATAAACAGCGTAAAGGATTTGGAAAGCCATAGAAGACTTGTGGAAGCGAAAGTCCGCTGTGTGTCCGATTCTCTATTGATTGATATCAAAAACGAATACGAGGGCGAAATTACCTTTGACGTACAGACCGGTCTGCCCAAAAGCCGCAAGGGGAAGGATCATGGGCTGGGAATGCAGAGCGTACAGGCCTTTTCTGACAAAATCGGCGGAAACATCGGATGCTCCTGCGAAAATCATTGCTTTCGCATCATACTTTTTGCAAAGTTTTAAGGGGGTATCATAGACGCCGTCTGCCTCCTTTGGAATTCCACCCGCAATTTGTCACGCAAAAACGGCTATCGGAATTCCGCCCCGTCCCCATGAGCGCGTTGAGCTTCCAACAGCCGTTCTCCTTATTTTCTTATGCTTTATAAATACTGCCTGATATCCTCCGCAAGTTTTTCTTCCAGACGGCTCAGCCGCTTTGTGATATCCTTGGATTTCTCATCCGCGGCTTTATATTGATTCAGATACTTGTTCAGGGATTTCACTCCCATATTGCAGCCGTCCGTTATCAAATCCGCAATGGTGTGATCCGATTCGTTCATGGCCAGCTTCACATTCGTCTTCATCCATGACATGCCCTTCGCCATAGGATTCGGCTCCTTACCCTCGTCGTGATACTGATCCAGAAGTCCCTGAATCTCCTCCTTCAGCTTAATGTGTTTGTCCCTGCACTCTGTCAGGCATTTTCTGAAGGCGTCGCTGTGGACGTAATCCAAAACCTCGTCAATGGCCTCCACACCCATCTTAATCCCCGCGTCGCATTCCCTCAAAAGCCTTATGGTATCCTGTTCTATCATTACCGGGTCCACTCCTTTTCTCTTTTTAAGAAGCAGTATGCCTGTTTTTGTTATATTTATTCCTACAGGCAGACGTTGCTCTTCAAGCAGACATTGCTCTTCGAGCAGATATTGCTCTTCGAGCACACATTGCTCTTCGAGCACACATTGCTCTTCGAGCAATGGGGCAAGCCAACTGTGTTGACTTTGTGGTGTGCGTTACGTTTACCGGAGGCCGACTTGGACAGCCGGGGATTACCGCGAAGTATTTGATTCTTCCGTTTGGCAGGATTATCCACAGATTCTGCCAAACTTGTCCACAGATTCTACAGGATTATCCACAGACTCTGTGGAATAATCCACATTTCTATCCAAATAAATCCATTTGATCCACATTATTTGTCAAGATAATTCACATCTTTGTCAGCAGAGGCTTGTTCACGTCGGATTTATCGATGCGCTTATCCGGCATATTTGTCAAAATGACAGCAGCTTATTTTCAAACAGCACCTTCATTCCAAACTTCCTGCACTGGCTTCCAAACCGAATCACCGCCGTACTTTCATTGACTTCCACAATAACCCCCTCTCCGAACTTTTGATGCGTTACCGCCTGCCCCGCCCTGACAGAACTGTAAAATTTCATAAATTCCTCCCGATGAAACGGTTCCTTCTCTTGAAAAAATACGGGAACGGACTGCGGACCCAGCGGCTTCTCTGCCGCTTTCTCCCCATGATATATCAGCTCTTCACAAAAAACAGAGCGGCTGCCCCACTTTAAAATACAAAGCAGATTCCTTGCGCGGGTAACGCCCACGTAGAACAGGCGGCGCTCTTCCTCATAGCTTTCCCGTTCCATAGGATCCATGGACTTATGATTCTTTGGCACGGCCTCCGGAAAAATACCATCCGCAATATCCATCAAATACACCCTGTCATACTCTAACCCCTTGCTGGCATGAATGGTTGACAAAATAAATTTGACGTCCCGATCGTCCGTTTTTTCCCTGATAATTGCCTGCAGCTCCCCCAGCCTGTCAACAAGCCTTCCGGGCAAATCCTCGTTCCGGGCGATGGCCCTCAAAAGAAAAAGCTTGCTGTCGCCGATACCTGCCCGCTTCAAATATTCCCCATACCCCATGGAACGGACAATTCTATCAAGCGCCTCCTCCCCCCGTTCTGACCCCAGCCGTTTCAAATGCGCCCAAACCGCCCTGCAGCTCTGTTCCGTCCTATCCTGAAGGCGGCCATATCTCACCGCCGCCTCCAGCACCTCCATATGATTTTTCTCGCTAATCTCACAGATACGAATCGCACTCTCTTTATCAATATAAGTTGACAGCTTATAATAAATCTTCAGGAATAAATCGGTATCCTTTGGATTCATGGAAAACAAAATAATATTTTGAATATCCAGCACCACCCGATGAGTAAAAAAAGCCAAATCTTTGCTGCGAATCCGGTAGGGAATCCCCTGCCGTTCCAGAAGGTCCACAAGGGGCAGGACGCTCTCATTATCCCGATACAGCACCGCCGTCTGCCTGCGGCAGTTCTTGGCCGCTTTCACAAGATACTCATACTGTGCGCCTCGGCCCTTTAATGCAATCTCCCTGATATCGTCTCCCGCCTCTCTGGCCGCTTTCATATGCTTCTCATGCCGCAGAGTATTTTTCTGAATAAAAAAATCCGCCGCCTTCGTAATCTTGGCGTTAGAGCGGAAATTATCTTCCATCAAAAGCACCCTCGCTCCCGGATAATTCTTCTCAAAGGAAAGCAGCGCTTCCGGATATGCGGCGCGGAATCCGTAAATACTCTGATCTTCATCCCCCACCATAAACAAATTGTTCGTCCTGCCGGCAAGCAGTCCGATGACTGCATGCTGGATTTTGGAAGTATCCTGAGCCTCGTCCACACAGATATAGGGATATTGATTCTGAAAATGCTGCAGCACTTCAGGAGATTTCCTTAAAATCGCGTAAGCATACACCATCTGGTCGTCATAATCCATCCGGCCAAGCCTGCGCAGTTCCCCGCAGTACTCCTTATAAATTTCCGATATGCTATAATCCGTTTCCTTATCCAGCTCCTTGATCTGAACGTCCGTCAGCATCATATTCTTGATGTAGGCAATCATAGCCCTGATGCCCTTCAGCTCACTTTCCGACGCATAACCGCCTTCAACCCTCTTGTAAATATCAGACAATATCCCGGCAATAATTTTATCCTCCGTGATCAGGGAAAAAGCTTCTCTGCCTATGCGGCGGCCGTAATACTGGATGATTCTGGCACAGATTCCGTTCATCGTGCGAAATTCCAGCCGTCCCCCAAGCTCATCCCCAAAATATGACCGGAACCGGGCATCCATATCGTTAACCGCCGCCACCGTATAAGTCAATGTCAAAATGTTTTCCGGCGCAATCCGTACACAATAAACCATATACCCAAGCCTTGTGACCAAAACGGTGGTCTTGCCGCTGCCGGGAACCGCAAGCAGAAGAACCGGCCCTTCCACAGCCCGAACCGCCTCCTGCTGCTGTTTGTTTAATTTTACCGGAATCTTCTCATAAAACTCCTCGTATCTCACAGGTACTCCCCCGTCTGCCTGCTGCATCAGGCGCTCAAATTAGGATTAAGGATATTTTCCTAAAACGATTATAACAGATACGCAGTAAAAAATGAATGGGGTTCCGCAGTTATCGGTACCGGGGCTGGCTGCCGACGAATCATCACTGTCTAACCACTTGATAATGCAGTGACAGGCTGAACCAGCCATGACAGCCGCTAAGAAAGATAGCTTGACGAAATCACCTTATACTATTATGATAGTACATGGGCTGTTCGGGGAAACAGGTGCAAATCCTGTGCGAGCCCGTCGCCGTGAGGTATTGTTCCATCATGCAAAGCTTACCGGACGCCGCAATCCGGAAAACGTCATTGGATTCTATCTGAGAAGGCCGCTTTGCAGTATGCCGAGCCGAAATATCCGAACGTCCAAAATCCTCCCTTGGGACAGCAGAATTTGTGTTTAGCGGAAATTTTGCCGCCATTTTAGGCTCTTTTCATGCTTTGCAGAAATACTGCCAAACGACCGCGAGCGCCGGTCCGCGGAGGAAATAAAAATTAACGGAGATGAAAGAACATGAAGACAAAAAACAGAACCAAATTATTGTCATTCATCCTTTGTATCGCGCTGACTGCGGCTATGGCGCTATTTACAACCGGATGTAACGGCAGCACAGGAACCCCCTCCTCCTTTGGCGCCAGCGGCGGCCAGCCGTCCGAAGGCAGTCCCGCAGACGGCAGTACACCGGGCAGCGACGCCGAAAGCCAGCAAAAAGACGTCACCGTCCTCGGAGAAGGCAGTACGAAATTCAATTTTACCGTGGTGGACAGGGAAGGCGGCGTGACAGCCTTTGAAATTCATACGGACAAAGAAACCGTGGGGGACGCTCTGCTGGAACTGAAATTAATCGCCGGGGAAGAGGGACAGTACGGCCTCTATGTCAAAACCGTCAACGGCATTACCGTCGATTACGATAAAGACGGCGCATACTGGGCCTTTTATGTCAATGACGAGTACGCGGCTGCAGGCGTTGACTCCACGAAAATAACCGAAGGCGCAGTCTACTCTTTTAAGGTGGAATAGCCATGAAACTGCGCACAAGGGAAATGGCCGTATTCGCGATGCTTGGATCCGTTATGTACGCTTCCAAGATCATCATGGAAGCCGCCCCGAATATCCATCTTCTCGGGGTATTTACCATAGCGTTTACGGTTGTATATCGCCAAAAGGCATTGTATCCTATTTATATTTATGTGATATTAAACGGCCTATTCTGCGGTTTTGCGACGTGGTGGATTCCGTATTTGTATTTATGGACCGTCCTGTGGGGAACAGTCATGCTCCTTCCGCGGAACATGCCGGGAAAAATCCGCCCCATCGTCTATATGGCGGTCTGCGCCGCACACGGTTTTTTATACGGAACCTTATACGCGCCCGCACAGGCCGCGCTTTTCGGACTGGACCTTCAGAAAACGATCGCATGGATTATTGCGGGACTTCCTTATGATTTCATTCACGGCGTCAGCAATTTTTTCTGCGGAATCCTGATTGTGCCCGTCATATCAGTTCTGCGGCTGGCGGAGAGGATTACGGGAAACGAGACGGCGGCAGACCTTCCCTCGCGGCACAGCCGCTGATTGACAGCCGCAGGCATCACCCAAAAAGCGGATAGGAACCGATTTCATGGGAAGACCTGCGCAAAAGAGTCACTACAACTATCTCCGGCCGATTGTTAAACCGGATTGGAATAATGCTGTTTCCGATTCCGCGGCTGACCACCATATTGGTACTGTCCTTTGTATACAGTCCGGCGTCATATTTGGGGAAAAATCCCTGATTGGGCGCTATCAGCCCGCCGACCAGCGGCAGGCGGAACTGCCCTCCATGGGCATGTCCGCTGAAAATCAAATCTATGCCGCTGGCGGCGTATATTTCAAACAGCTCCGGCCGATGGGAGAGAAGAATCTTATACCCCGTCTTTCCCTCTGCCAAAAGCTTCAGCTTCGTTCCCGCCATGGCCGGTACTTCTCCGAAAATATCTCCCTTTAACGTAAAATCCGGATCATGCAGCCCCATCAACAGAAGCTTCTCTCCGTCGCGCTCCAATGTCACAGCCTCATCCTTAAGAACCACAGCTCCCGCCGCCTTCAGCCCCGTCCTCAAATCCGCATATTCGGAAAGAGCCGCTTCATGATTGCCCGTGACATAATAAACCGGAGCCAGCTTTATGGCCTCCGCCACAAACTTCAGCGCCGTTTCCACATCCGGATGTCTGGAATCCACCAAATCCCCGGTTATCACAATCATATCCGGTTCTGTCTCCGCCAGCTTCCTCAGTAGCAGCGCATTGCCATCCCCGAAAACCGCATTATGCAGATCCGAAATCTGCACAATGCGAAATCCCGAAAACGCCTCGGGAATCCGCTCTCCGGAGACGGTAAATTCACTGACCATCAACGCCCTGTTTCCCCATAAGGTCCATGCGGTGAGGACGCCCGCTGCCGCCAGACATGCTATTCTGCCATACCTGCCGCACTTGCCGTATTTACCCCATGGACCATGTTCATTATATTCTTTGTGCTTTTTCTGCTTGTTTTGTCTCTTCATATCCGCTCCCGTGATATTTCATCGTTTTTTATTATGATAATATCATATCGGAAGAAATGCTTCTCTGCCATAGAAACATCTTACATTTTTTTCTTATTTCTTTCATTTCTGTAAGTTTTGTATGGCTGGCTTGGCCAAAGCCCGCTCTCTTGGATTTCCCTGTCTTTTCGTCAGGCTCTGTCCGCATGATTACCTTACTTTTCCATACTTTTCCCTTTCAACTATTTTGCTTTTTGTTTCTTCAAAACTATTCCACATACAATTACCGCCGCAAAAAAGATAAAGATTAGATACCATAGATTTTCAAAGCAAAAGCCATTATCCAACATCAACCGGTATCCCCAAGAAGCTGGGAAAATTAATCCTATTGTCTCCAAAAAATCGGGCAGGAACTCCGTAGGAAACATAATTCCCGAAAGCATAATTGAGGGCAGAAACACTAATTGTGCAATCATCGTCAGTTTCGCTTGATTTTTTACCGTCAATCCTAAAACACTTCCGATACTTAACGACACAATAATGTATATAGCAAGTGCAAGAAAGAAAAACGGAAGATGTATCGGCAAAGCTGCTTCAAACAGAACAGGGGCAAGCAGCACTATCACAACACAGGTAATCATCAAATGAACAAATGCCGAAAGGAACATTGTAACAAGTCCTAAACAGATAGGTACTCCGTTTGCTTTATAAACTTTTTTTATGTCACTTCCGTAAGTTTCAATCAACGACGGCGGTAATCCGACAAACGCCCCCATGGAAACACTCATTACAATCATAGATTGTATTAGCACACTTCCCATTTCGGGCATAACGGAAGTAAAAATACCGCCCATAAGTAGAAAGAAAATAAGCGGAACGATATAGCAGGTAACTAAGAGGGCTTTGCTTCGTATATCCAATTTCCACTGTAACGCCGCACCATATAAAAAACCGTTCATTCTGTTTCCCTCCCTGCCATTTCGATAAAATGTTGTTCAAGTGTACCACGGTCCACTTTAATATCCAATATATGAATTTCTTTCTGCTTCAAATCATGAAGCAGGGATATCAAAGTATCTTCAATATTATCTGTTTCAAAGGTGCTGTTCCCCTGCTGCGTTTTGATATGGATAAAATACTTTTCCCCAATCTTATCTGTCAGTTCTGTCGCTGTGCCGCAGAAAGCAAGGTTCCCATTATCCAAAATAGCAATGCGGTCACATAAGCTTTCCACTTCTGCCATATCGTGACTTGCCAGAACGATCGTTTTTCCTTGTGACTTGAGTTTGCGAATTTGTTCGTGAAGTGAAACCCTGCCCGTGACATCAAGCCCCGCAGTCGGCTCATCGAGAAAAATAATATCTGGATTACCGATAAGCGCAAGGGCAAGATGTAATCGCCTTTTCTGTCCTGTGGATAACTGGATGTACAGTTTCTTCTCGATTTCTTTAATACCAAGAGCGTTAAGCATATTGAAATCAATCTTTGCCTTGTTCCATTTTGAAAATAATCTTACGGCCTCCATCGGTTTGATATGGGCAGGCAAAGATGATGACTGCAGCTGAATACCCGTTTTCCCGTTTACCGTAATTGAACCGCTGTCATATTTTCTCAAACCCTCCATACATTCAAGAGCCGTCGTTTTTCCTGCGCCATTTACACCGAGCAGAGCAAAGGCTTCTCCCTTCTCAATTTCAAAATCAAGTCCATTGAGAACAATGCTGCCTCCATAGCTTTTCTTTAATCCACGAACTTGTACTGCGCTATTCATCATTCCACCCCCTCGAACGGATTTTCTCCAAGTCTTGAAAAGTAGACTTGCAAAGCCGGCTCTAAATAGTCATTTACAATTTTCTGTCTTTCTTCCCAGGCATTTGCGGCGGTATCAATATTGCCGACCTCCATCAATTTCGGAAGCATACTCATATCGCCGTTCGTAAATTCCGTAATCAATCCCCAATACTCTTTTACAATTCGCTGGCATTTCTCACTTTCAGGGGACACGTCTGCCTTTTGAAGCTCTATAATTTCATCACTCAAACGATTAAATCTATCCATAAAATTCATACCGCTTTCCTTATCAAACCGATTACGGATATGGTCGAGCGTATCGTCATCAAAACGCTTAATGAGATAGTAAGAGTCGTTTTTCATTTGCAGATTGACAATAATATCTGCATACTTCTTAAAATTGACTGTCTGCATTTGTAACACTTCTTCCTTTAACTGTTCGATTGCTGTCAAAGAAGCGGTTAGCTGTTCTATCTTCTCCCGTATGCTGTCTGCCTGTTCGGCAAGGGCGGCTGCCACGCCAGTCGGCGTTTCTAAAGAAATTAAGCGATGCTTTATATCATCCAAAGAAAAACCCAATGATTTCAAAGATATAATTTGATGAAGTATAACCAAATCTTTATCTGTATAAAGCCTGCGCCCGCCTTCACTTTCTGCCGAAGGGGATAACAGCCCTTCTTTGTCATAATATTGCAATGTACGGACAGTAACTCCTATTTTCTTTGCCGCCTCTCCGACCGTCATAAACCCAAGCGGTATTGCCCTGTGTTTTTCCATAACTGCCTTCCTCCTATGATGTATTATACATCATTACGTTACGTCACAAACAAGACCTTTTTATAAAAAATTTGCGGCAGAGATTTCTCCCTGCCGCCTTAATGCTTATGCAAGTTGTTCCGATACTGTCTTTTTCTACGTGCATCTTCTTTATTACGAAGATGTGCAGGCAAAAAAATATATCTTATACTTAAAGATATTAACAGGAAGGTATTATTATGATCAGTTATTCCCCATTTTGGAAAACTTTGCAGGAATCGGATGAAAGCTGGTATACACTGACCAAAAAGCATAAGATATCGGACAGTACCCTGCATCGTTTAAAACATAACAAAGATATTTCCACAAAAACCATAAATGATTTATGTCGAATATTAAATTGCACCGTACAGGATATTTTGCAATACATCCCATCCGAAAAAGACCAAAAGCTTTAAAATTTTAAAGTGTATTTTCCGAAGTTTCATGAAATTCGCCGCTTTTCAAAAGTGAAATAAAAAGGTTGAGAAAATCCCGCATTCCTTGTTGGTAAACTAGATATTCCGTAAGAGCTTCTACATCATTTTTAGCAGTAAAATATTGGTCAAGAAGTTTGAACTGTTCGCCTGTTAAACTCTTAATTAATTTCTCAAATAATAGGTCGGCAGTTTTCACAGATTCTTTATATTTCTTATTTTCAATATAAATCCTCCCGGCCCGTTCCGTAAGATAGGGTGTAATCAAATCTAAAATATCCTTTTTTATGTTATCAATTTCAGCCATTTTATGTCCTCCTTTTTTATAAATTATAACATATTTGGAATATTAACACAATGACTTATAACCTAATGATTATTAACGTTCTGTGTTTTTTCATTATGAGGTGAGATAATAAATTTAACTGGAGGAAATAATAATGGTAGATTACAGCCCGTTATGGAATACTATGGCAGAAAAAAGCATATCCCAATATTATTTAATAAAACATGGCGACATAGACAATAAAACCATATATAACTTGAAGAGAAATGAAAACATTACAATGTTGACGTTGGAAAAGTTATGTCGCGCCTTGGATTGTACACCAAATGATGTTGTCAAATTTACTTAAGACATGATTGGTGATTAAACCGAAGGAATATAAGTCGATGCACTGGTGAGAAATAAATGGTAATTATTGTAATCATATCAAGGCAGTCAAGGAAGCCGCCCACCCAGACTAACATGAGCCATTTGAAGAAAAGCTCCAGCCGCCGCAAGGATTCAATTACCCTCCAAGAAGAAACCGTTAATTTATAAACGGCCTGCTCTCCGGTTCGTACAATTCAAATTATTCTTAAAACTACGGGGAAAATTTTATGGCAGATAATGTTAGTTACACATCCTATGGCAGAGCCGAAAAAGAATTGATAAAAAGCGGCATAGCTGCGATTCGGGAAGTTCTGACGGGCAGTGATTCCGCCAAAAAGAAAAGCCTGTTACTGGCTCTGGATTGGTTTATGGATCCCTATTACAAACAAGATATTTATATATCCGATTTTCGACATGATTTGGTGGAGCTGCTGCAGACTGTGATTATCTCCGACCATGACGAGGAAGTATTGGAGGACGCATTACATCTTTTAGGAGACTATGAATGGCCGCCGTTTGAAATCCTTGAGAAAAATATGGATAAAGTGCCTGAGCGGTTAAAACAATATGCCTTGGAAATCGTCAATATGGATAAATAAGAAAGAATCCGCAATTTGGGTGCCAAGCCGAAACTGCGGATTCTCTTATCATAATGCTGGTGACCGGACTTGAACCGGTACGGTGCTGCCACCGAGGGATTTTAAGTCCCTTGCGTCTGCCTATTCCGCCACACCAGCGGACATATCAATGGATGGAGGTGGATTCGAACCACCGAAGCATTCTGCAGCAGATTTACAGTCTGTCCCCTTTGGCCACTCGGGAATCCATCCATACTACTCTCCCGTTCATTGCCAAACGCCCTGAACACTAGCCATTGTAGCACATTCACGGATAAATTGCAAGAAAAATTTATACCGTTTTCTTCCCATTTTTCTTCTGCGGGATGGCGGCGGCAGGTTTTCGCCGTTCCTTATGCTTTGGATAACCTTGTCCTAAACATGATGCTCTATCATTCCTTGCCGAAACCGCATTTCCCTTCCTTCCGAATAAACCCACGGTAAAATACAAGGGACAGCCCCATTCCTATGATCCATCCCGCCGGCCATGCACACCAGATGCCCGTGGAACCCATGGGAACGGCAAACGTCATCGCCAGAAGCACTCTGAGTATCAGGTCGGTAAACGTAGCCGCCATAAACCGCCCCATCAGCGCGGCGCCCCTAAGCACACCGTCCGCCGCCAGCTTTAGGGCCACCACAAAATAAAACGGGGACACAATCCGCAGGAACAATACTCCCGTATCAATGGCCGTGCCCGTGGGCTCCTTCATAAACAGATACAATAAGTACCGTCCCGCCAGAAAATATGCCGCCGTCAGCGGCACGCATATCATCCACACCAGCTTCCACCCAGCCCGGAATCCCAGCCTGACACGCTCCATCCTTCCAGCGCCGATATTCTGGGCCGTGAAATTGGAGATGCCGTTTCCTATGGTGGTCAAGGATGTGATGACCAGATTATTCAGCTTCACCGCCGCGGAATATCCCGCCATAACGCTGGGGCCGAAGCCATTGATCACGCCCTGAAGCACAATGTTTCCCACGGAAATAAAGCTCTGCTGCAAAATGCTCGGAACCGCTACCACCGCAATTTTTCCCAAAAGCGGCCATGAGAAAACCGCCGCCCTCCCCTCTGCGGGAATCTTTTTCAGCCGTCCCAGCACCACCGCCACCGCCAGAATACAGCTGATTCCCTGACAGAGAAACGTCGCCCATGCCACGCCGCCCACTCCCATTTGAAATGCCTGCACAAACAGGATATCCATGGCAATATTTGCCAAGGAAGACGCCGCAAGGAAATAAAAGGGCGTCTTGGAATCTCCCAGCGCCGAAAAAATACCCGTACTCACATTATAAAAAAAGAGAAACGGAAGTCCCCATATATAGATATCCAGATAGAGCATGGAATCCGCAAACACTTCCTCCGGAGTATGTATCAAATGCAGAAGCTGTCCACATCCGGCAGCGCCAAACGCCATCAGCAGCACACATAAAGCTCCTGTGGCAATAAGTGAAGTGTAAACTGCCGTCTTCATCTCCCCATATGCCTTTGTGCCGAATAATCGCGACACAATCACGGAACAGCCGATATTGCATCCAAAGGCAAACGCAATGAAAATCAATGTAATCTCATAGCTGTTGCCCACAGCCGCCAGTGCATTCTCTCCCACAAATTTCCCCACCACAAAGCTGTCCGCTATGTTATAGAGCTGTTGGAAAATAATGCTGCCAAAGAGCGGCAGGCAGAACTGCCATAGCACTTTTTGAGGCTCCCCCACGGTTAAGTCTTTATTCATATCTTGTCATCCTGCCTTTCCGGCCCCTTTCATTCAGCCAAAAACGGACGCCCTGCGGTTATCCTGCAAAACGCCGCATCCGCATCCGCATCCGCATCCGCATCCGCATCCGCATCCGCATCCGCATC
>CAOKFN010000073.1 GCA_948467735.1 uncultured bacterium | reverse complement strand
CGCGCCAGATTGTGGCTCTGGAGGCCAAGGGTTCGAATCCCTTTATCCACCTTTGCGCGTATCAATGGAGTCTTTATAGAAGATGGATTCCGGCGCAAGGAAAGGCTTGCTGCAAGCGGCCCTTAGGTTTGGTGTTGAATACAGGGCTATCGCCAAGCGGTAAGGCACAGCACTTTGACTGCTGCAGACGCTGGTTCGAATCCAGCTAGCCCTGCTGGGCAGTGTATTGTTGTATAGTATGTCTGCTGTTTTATATGGGACATTAGCTCAGGTGGTAGAGCACTTGACTTTTAATCAAGTTGTCGGGGGTTCGAATCCCCCATGTCTCACGAATAAAAGTATCCGAGAAGTTAGGCAATAGGCGGCTGTTCGGGTACTTTATTTCTGTGCTCAATGAGCCAAGGGGGCATGTCTGTATGCACATTTGGCGACTGCCGCGAGGGTCAAATACCCCGCTGTTTTGCAGCGGGGTATTTGATTTGTGTTTTTTAGAGGTACATATGAGAAAGGGAGGAGATAGGAATGGAGAAAGATAAGACAGTACAGACCGAAAATAAGATGGGTGTGATGCCCATTAACAGACTTTTGATTTCTATGTCCCTGCCCATGATGATTTCTATGCTGGTGCAGGCGCTTTACAACATTGTGGACAGTATTTTTGTGTCTCGAATCAACGAATACGCGCTGAGGGCTGTTTCCCTTGCTTTTCCGATTCAGAGTCTTATGATTGCGGTGTCGGTAGGTACCGCGGTGGGCATCAATGCGTTTCTGTCAAGGACATTGGGGGAGAGGGAGTATGAGAAGGCGAATACCATTGCGGTCAACGGTATTTTTATTGAGCTGGTGAGCTATGTGGTATTTGCTTTGGTGGGGATTTTTGTGAGCCGCCCTTTTTTTGCCAGCCAGACCGCCATTGCCGAGGTGCGGGAATATGGAACGGTTTATCTGACCATATGCTGTACGGCGGGCGTCGGCATTTTTATGCAGACTGCTTTTGAGCGGCTGCTGCAGTCCACGGGCAAGACCATGTATGCTATGGTCACTCAGGGGACGGGGGCCATTATCAATCTGATTATGGATCCGATTCTGATTTTCGGGGCCTTCGGCATACCAGCCATGGGGGTGGCGGGGGCGGCTGCGGCTACGGTGCTGGGACAGATGGCGGCCGCGGTTCTTGCCATAGTGTTTAATCTGAAATTTAATCGGGAAATTCATCTGTCCTTCCGCGGGTTTAAGCCCGACGGAGGATTGATTGCCAATATTTATAAGGTGGGCATTCCATCCATTGTGATGCAGGCCATCGGGTCTGTGATGACTTATGGGATGAATTTGATTTTGGAGGCCTTTGGCGCGGCGCAGACGGTGTTCGGCATTTATTTTAAGCTGCAGAGTTTTATCTTTATGCCTATTTTCGGATTGAATAACGGCATGGTGCCCATTATCGCTTATAATTTTGGCGCGGGGAGCAGGGAGCGGGTGGTGAAAACCATGAAGAGCAGCATTATGTATGCGGTGTGCATTATGCTTGCGGGGCTGGCGGTGATGGAATTGTTTCCGGCGCAGCTGATTGGGCTGTTTGACGCGGAAGCGGCGTCTGAGCTTCTGGTCATTGGAATTCCGGCCCTTAGGACCATTTGTCTGAGCTTCTGCTTTGCGGGATTTTGTATTGTGGTAGGAAGCGTGTTCCAAGCATTGGGAAACGGCGTGTACAGCATGATTGTTTCCATTGCGAGACAGCTGTGCGTGCTTCTGCCGGTTGCATGGCTCTTTTCCCTCAGCGGCAGCGTGAATTTGATCTGGTGGGCGTTTCCCATAGCGGAGCTGGTGAGTCTGGGGATGAGTACGTTTTTCCTCCTGCGGATTCATAAAAATATTATCAGCCATATTGGGGAGGGGAAGCGGTGAGCCGCCATGGCTGCGCGGCATTTTTATATTTGCCTTGACAATCCTTTTGCAGAAAGGTATAATTCAATTAGTCCGCTGTGGAGAATGGCGGCTTTGCGGATATGGCGGAATTGGCAGACGCGATAGATTTAGGTTCTATTGTCCAAGACGTGCAGGTTCAAGTCCTGTTATCCGCATCTTTAAAAGAATGCTGCAGACCTAATGATTTTCTGGTAAAATCAGGGGTTTGCGGCTGTTTTTATCTTTTCAGACAGTCACGGCGGCAAATGCTGTAAAAAATATAGCTGCAGTGGAATCAGGAGAGTATCTATGGAATTGGACAGAAAGAAATATATCCGTGGAATTTTTACGCTGCTGGCTGTTTTCTGCGGCATGATATGGTCGTTTACAAATTTGAGCTATGACGGCGAGTATCAGATTGCTATGTCGTATCGTCTGCTGCAGGGGGACAGGATGCTTCTGGAGATGTGGGAGCCTCATCAGACCTCGGCTTTCCTGCCCGCGGCGCTGATGTGGATTTACAGAGGACTTTTTCATACCACAACGGGAATTGTGCTGTACCTGCAGATTTGCGGCATAGCGATTCGCGGGGGGATTGCTTATCTCTTATATCGGGTTCTGCGTATTGATTTGGGGGAAACTGCCGCGTATGGAATAGGACTGTTTTACTTTATGGTTTCTCCCAAAGATTACGCCCTGCCGGAATTCAGCAATCAGCTGGTTTGGTACTCCGCGCTGTTGTTGTGCAGTCTTTGGGAATATTTGAAAAAAGGAAGGTCTTATCTTTTGATTCTTGGAGCGGTCTGGCTCTGCCTTGAAATTCTTGCCTATCCGTCCTGCGTTATTGTGTATTTTGGGGCGGCAGGAATTCTTCTGCGCTATTCTTCGCGCCGATGGAGGGATATTCTGCTGTTTTCCGGTGTGTGTACGGCGATTGGCATTGGGGTGGTATGCGTTCTTCTGCGGGGAGTGGAGCCGGAGGTGCTGGCACAGTGTATTGAGGGGATGTTTGCATTGGAGCCGACCCATACGGTGAGCATGACGTCAAAGGCGTTGAGTTATATGGCAGATTTTCTTGAAATGATGCTGGTTCTGCTGGCGGCAGGAGGAGTCGGGCTGTGTGTCAGCGGGATATTGGGGCTGACCGTTTTTAGGAAGCGGTATGGGCTGAGGAATGCGGAAAGCGTGCGGAAGCATGGAGGGGAGCGGAGAACTGCGGAATGGAAGGCTGCGGGGCTGCAGAGCGGGAAACAGCGGTTTTTTGAGCTTTGGATCTTATGTGCCTGCGCCGTAATGCTGACTGGGTTTCTGGCAAATATTTTGAGCGCGGACAAACGCAATGCATATAGTGTGATTTTAATGTTCCTTTCAGGGGCCGGGCTGTGGATGAAAGCGGATTTGACGGGAAGAGAGAGGCAGCTGTATGTCTGTGGAAGCGTAATCGGAGGATTGGGGTTTCTGTCGGCATTGATTTTGACGGATCTTTCCCTTGCGGATACGGCGGCATATGGGCTGCCTGCAATTGTATGTTCGGTAATTCCCATCAAAAAGCGGCTGGACGGAAAAATGTCCGTTTTGGTGAGAAAGGGGCTTTATGGCTGTTTTTTGGGCTTTATAGCGCTATTGGCGTTCCGGTGCGCATATATCAGAACCCCGTTGTCGGGGAGAGGGCAGATTTGTTCCAGCCTTTCGGATTTGTCCGTCGTCCGTTCTGGACCCGCATGGGGAATCATATCGAATGAAGCGGGCGTATGTATACAGAGGGACAGCTATCCGGAGTGGAAGGAGCTGATTCGGCCGGGGGATAAGGTATGGATTATCGGCGGTGTATTGGATACTTTGGGGTATTTGTATGAAGACGTGGAGGTGGCGGCGCCGTCCACCATGTCCACTCCCTATTATAGCAGCGCTGTTTTGGATTATTGGCGTCTGAATCCCGATAAGTATCCGGACGTCATTGTGGCGGAGGGGTATTTGGGAGAACTGCTATATGAGCTTGAAAACAATCAGTGGCTGATGTCGTGGCTTTGGGAGGAATATCGGCCGGAGAGCGTGGTGGACGGAAAGTATTGGATATACTATTTTAAGCGGAACGGGGAAGAGCGCTGCATGAGTGGCAGGCATACTCACGAGCAATAAAATCTGCCGTCGGTTTATAGCGTCTGCCGCCCGTGAGCCGGGGGTGAGGCAGACGTCAGCGGCTGTCAGTATAAATGAGGATTCTCTGATTTTAATAGACTATGCAGGTCAATATTAGGTTTGAAGCGCCATGTAAGAATTATGGTATTCTTTACAATAGGTGACGTCTTCGTCAAACCAGCTTGGGGGAAGGAAGGCTTCTGCGGCTTCCCTGCTGCCAAACTCCACCTCCGCCATGATTAACGGTGCAAAGGGCGGGTCGAATATATCCAGCTCGATGGTCAGCTCATAGTCGGCCGGCGGGGCAGGAAGGCCCGTTCCTTCTTGAAAGGAAGGGTGAGGAAGGGGAATCAGGTACCGTCGTTTGGAAATGATTCGGCCGTCAACCTTTTCGCGCAGGTGATAATAGGCGTCGCGATTCAAAACCAAGTTGGTTTCCTCCCGGGCCATCATGCCGCTGCCTTTGTAAGTCAAGTAGTATTCGTCGTCTTCTTTGCGGATGCGGACAACGGGCACTGCGTTCAAATATCCCTGCTCGATATGATGAGAAGGGTAGCTTTCCAGATTGGCAGGCAGTTCTTTGATTGTAAATTTGCGCTCAATTTCCATAGTTCTCTTTTCTCCGTTAATAACTTGTTTGTATATCGCAGTATAGTGCGCATGAACCCACACGGAATCAGAAGCTGACACAGCTGTCTTGTGCGTCGGCATTATATCATGACATGAAGACATTATACCACATTTATCTAAAAATCTAAAGCTATTAATTGAAAAATCTAAGGATTATGGTATAATAAATCCATATTGCAGGCCGGAAGCGGCCGAATGGCCATCAAATGCCATGATTGAACTGTAATCATAGCAGAATAAGACCATATTCGGGGCCGGAAGCGGCCGAATGGCCATCAATGCCATGATTGAAGTGTAATCATAGCAGAATAAGACCATATTCAGGGCCGGAAGCGGCCGAATGGCCATCAATGCCATGATTGAACTGCAATCATGGCATATAAATGTTAATGCAGTGCGGACAAGGCCGGCTGAGGAGCGGCGCTGCGTCGGCACATTAGCAGCCGCGCCGTGTGTGCTGCATGTCATTGCCCACAAATGTCATACGAAATGTCATAATATCATGTTGAAAAAGAAATGGGAGGACGGAAAAGTTTGAAAAGGATAGCGATTTTTTTTGCGGAGGGTTATGAGGAAATCGAGGCGCTGACGGTGGCGGATATCTGCCGCAGATGCGGTTTACATGTGGAACTGGTGTCGGCAGCGGAGGAGCGGATGGTAAAAGGTTCCCATGATATTGTTGTACAAATGGATAAAACTTTTTCACAGGCAGATTTTTCGGAGTATGATATGCTGGTACTGCCGGGCGGCATGCCGGGGACCAAGAAGCTGGAGGCGCAGGAAGAGCTGATGGCTCAGATTGATGCCTTTTATGCGGAGGGAAAATATATTGCGGCAATCTGCGCGGCTCCCAGTATTTTCGGGCATCGGGGAATATTGAAGGGGCGGAAGGCCTGCTGCTATCCTTCCTTTGAGAGTCATCTGGAGGGCGCGGATGTGACCAAGGGGCCGGTGGAAATATCTGAAAATGTGATTACTTCCCGGGGAATGGGCACCGCAGTTGACTTCGGGCTGGCGATTGCGGAGATTTTCTGCGGCAGAGAGAAGGCGGAAGAGATGGCGGGAACGATTGTGTATCGTTGAGGCACGGCGCAAGGGATGCGTCATAGATAGAATAAACGAGGAGATGGAGATGAAGAAAGCGCTTATTACGGGAATTACAGGGCAGGATGGGTCCTATCTGGCAGAGCTGCTGCTGGAAAAAGGATATGAGGTACATGGCATGATACGGCGTGCCTCTATCAGCAATACCGGTCGTATTGACCATTTGATTCGGGCGGATAAAATCAAGCTGCATGGAGGGGATATGTCGGATTCTTCCAGCATCGTGCGGGTGATCGGCGCCGTGCGGCCGGATGAGATTTATAATCTGGCGGCCCAGAGTCATGTTCAGGTGAGCTTTGAGGCGCCGGAGTATGCGGGGGATGTGGACGCCATCGGGGTGCTTCGTATCTTGGAGGCGGTGCGGATGCTGGGATTGGAGAAAAGCTGCCGCATCTATCAGGCTTCTACTTCGGAGCTTTACGGCAGGGTGACGGAGGTTCCCCAGAGGGAGACGACGCCCTTTCACCCCTATAGCCCTTATGCCGTGGCAAAGCAGTATGGTTTCTGGATTGTAAAGGAGTATCGGGAAGCTTACAATATGTTCGCGGTCAACGGGATTTTGTTTAATCATGAATCCGAGCGGCGGGGAGAGAACTTTGTCACAAGGAAAATTACTCTGGCGGCGGGGCGGATTGCCTGCGGGCTGCAGGATAAGCTTTATCTGGGGAATTTGGATTCCAAGAGGGATTGGGGATATGCAAGGGATTATGTGGAGTGCATGTGGATGATGCTGCAGCATGATACTCCGGAGGATTTCGTAATAGCCACGGGAGTACAGCATACGGTAAGGGAATTTGCGGCGCTGGCGTTTCATTATGTGGGAATCGAACTTGAATGGCAGGGTCAGGGAATTGAGGAGAAGGGAATTGACCAAAAAACGGGCAGGGTGCTGGTGGAGGTCAGCAGGGATTTCTACAGGCCTACGGATGTGGTGAATCTGTGGGGCGACCCCACGAAGGCGCGCACTGTTCTGGGCTGGAATCCCCAGAAGACAAGCTATGAGGAACTTTGCAGGCTGATGGCGGAGCATGATTTGGAGCTTGCCCAAAAAGAGGCGAAGAGCGTGAGCAGAGCGTAAGTTCAAGAGAAGCTTCCTGACGATAATGAGGAAAGCTGTCCCTGCAATTAAAAACAACATCCGTCCTTATGGTACCCAAGACAATTTATGTCCGAAATGCGGGCAGAAACTGCTTTGCCGTGAAGCGTACCAATAGGGCGGATGCGGTACCGGAATAAGAAAGGTTTTTGATGATGGAAAAGGATGCGAAGATATATGTGGCCGGGCACAGGGGGATGGTGGGAAGCGCCATCTGCCGGGCATTGGAAAAGAACGGGTATTCCAATCTTGTGACAAGGAGTCATAAGGAATTGAATCTGTGCAGGCAGGACGAGGTGGAGCGCTTTTTTGCGGAGGAAAGGCCGGATTATGTGTTTCTTGCGGCGGCAAAGGTGGGCGGCATTATGGCGAACAGCGAGGCTCTGGCGGATTTTATGTATGATAATATGATGTTGGAGATGAATGTGATACATGGGGCATGGCAGAACGGCTGCAGGAAGCTTCTGTTTTTGGGCAGCAGCTGTATTTATCCCCGGATGGCGCCCCAGCCCATGAAGGAGAGCTGCCTGCTGACAGGGGCGCTGGAAGAGACAAACGAAGCGTATGCGCTGGCGAAGATTTCGGGCTTAAAGTACTGCGAGTATCTGAACCGACAGTATGGGACGGACTATATCAGCGTCATGCCCACAAATCTGTACGGGCCAAATGACAATTATCATCCGACCCACAGCCATGTGCTGCCAGCGCTGATAAGGCGGTTCCATGAGGCCAAGGTTTCAGGGGCCTCGGAGGTGGTCTGCTGGGGCACGGGAACGCCGCTGAGGGAGTTTATGTATGTGGAGGATCTGGCGGATGCCTGTGTATTCCTTATGAATACTTACAGCGGGAATGAGACGGTGAACCTTGGCACGGGGAAGGAGCTGACCATAAAGGAATTGACCGAATTGGTCGCCAAGGTGGTGGGCTTTACGGGCCGAATTGCGTGGGATGCTTCCAAACCGGACGGAACGCCCAGAAAGCTGCTGGATGTAAGCAAGCTGGAGCGTCTGGGATATCATTACACCACGGAGCTGGAGGACGGAATCCGCCTTGCCTATGAGGATTTCCTGAACAATCCGATGCGGGCGGAGCGATAGAAGAATTTGCTGTATGAAGATGATGGGGAGGACAAGGAAAATCTTAAGCGTTCTGTTCAGTATCTCGGTGACAGCCGCTTTGCCTGCGGGATGCAAAAACCAACAAGTAGATAATACAGAAACAGCCGCTTTCATAGGGAAGGATGAGGCAGAGAGGGATATTGACTATGGAATGCTTGGGATTGAGGAATATGATTATCCTTTAGAATTTTCCATGGGGGATAATTTAAAAACCGCAATGACTCAGCTGGCGCTGAGCTATGAGAATTTTGATGAGGATTCTGTCGGCGGCGAGTACTGGAAAGAAACCTTCATTGACCGATTCATCCTAAATTCAAGGGCGTCATTTGAGTATTTGGATATGGTTTCCGATAAAAACAATGGACTGATTAGCGCGGACGAACTTAATTATATCCATTATTCTCTTACGCATACAAAACTGGATTTTTCATCCTATGCTGACGGCTCTGTAAATAGAAAAGATTCCGCAAGCTTCTTGAACCATGGCTGGATATGTGATTATGACTATGAGTATATAGATAACGGGGTGATAATCACTGCCAGCTTTGAAATAGGGTACGACGGGACGGACTCCATGCGGAAACGTGAAATTATAGTAGAACTGGTCAAGAATCCATATAGCTGTTTTGATGGATACAGCGTGGTCAGCGTTTCGTCCAAGGCGGCTTCGGGTCCGAAACCAGATAACAGTCCTCATGTATTTTATGGTACTGATATGATGCAGGAGGATCATGGGGTATTTCCGTTTGAATTTTTATGCTCGGAGGATGATTTGGGTTATAAGCACATTGTCTATGTGGATATGACAGAGCGGCCGGAGCTGGCGGAATTTGTAAGGCGGCATGCGGGGAAAGATTTTAGAGTTGCTTTTATCTGGAAGGATGGCGACGCCGACGGAATTGAGAAGGCGTCGCCCGTCGAAATATTGCTTTATGAAGGCGGACGGAATGAAGATTTGTTAAATAAGTAAAAGAGGGATGTTTATGCCTCTTTCTTCGGATGTTGTAAGAAAATCTAAGTCATTTGGGGAAGAACGCAGAAGGAGCGCTCTTCCGGCCCTGCGCCAAGTTCATCAATTACCTGTGCCGCGCAAGAGGCGCTGATGCCAAAGGAAGCGTTCTTTCGCCCCTGCACCAATTGCATGAGCCGCCGTAAGAGGCGCTGACGCTGAAGGCAGCGTAAGGGAAAGTTCGCAGGGGAATACAAGGCAGGTTTTTATAAACGGAAAAAAGCAGAGATACAAGAAAGTCTCTGCTTTTTTGTGCGTAGAATCAAATTCATTACTTCAATGATTGACAATGCCGCATTGCCATAACAGCCTTTTTGCAGACGACGCCGTTTTTGGCAGCGGCTCTGTTATGCGGCGCGGCGAGTCAAAACTACAGCGTTTTTGATAGATATGCAGCCGCAGCCGTCATCTGCGGTAAATTCGTATATAAGTTCCGTCAATGGCTTGGGTATAACCGAAATCATTTTCAATATACTGCATAAACCAGCTGTCCGGGTCGGTCATCAGTTCTCCATACCAGCAGTCTACGATAATCACGTTCGGTTTCTTATCCGGATACATTTCCCAATATTCCAGCATTCGTTCATCATAGACAAAATCATAGCAATTGACCACGGAAAAATGACACACGTCCACATCCTTGAATAAATATTGTATGGTGCTCAGATTCAGAATCTGGTCCACCATTATCAGCACCCTGTCGCCGTCCTGAATATAATTCTGCCAGTCTTCATAATCGCAGTTGTAGATATAGGCGCAGATATAATTTGAAAAGGTTCCCGCCGCAGGGCCTTTTTTCATAATGCCCCCGGTCTGCAGCACATTATTGTAATGTGCCCCTGCCCGCAGAGTGTAGCCTTTGCCGAAAACGGCGGTGAGGCACCAGACCAGCAGAGCGGCGTAGACCCATTTTGAATATCTGTCGGCAGCAGTCCGGGAATGGGCGTTCTGGGGCTTTGGGCCGGAGGAGAGAATCAGCAGCGCCGCGCCGAAAACGGCGGCGGGCATGGCATGGGGAATGGATTCCGTCAGGCTGATATCTGTCAGGTAAACCACAGCCAAAAGACACACGACCGCGCCCCATATGCCGTATCGCAGAAGCCGGGCGGCGTCTGTTTTCCCGTTTCCGTCAATGGGGGGGGGCGCTTTCGGAAGGCTCATGCAGCGCCATATTCTCGTCGGAGGCGGCATGCAGCGCCGGGCTTTCGCCGGAGGCTCCATGCCGCGCCGTATCCGTATGCTGAACCGGAAGAGAGGAGGCGGATTTCACAGGGGTACACAGTCCTGCCGCGGCAATGGTAATTAAGTGAATATGCAGCGCCTCATATCCGGTGTTTAAGACAATCCAGTAAAATAATTGTACGGCGCAGGATAACATAATGGTCAGGCAGTTTCGCATTCCCCTGTCCAGACGCTTCCATTTTGCGATTATTGTTGCAGTCAGCAGACATCCCGCCCAGACAGCCGCTTCATAGACCCCTTTCTGCAGGAAGCTTACTATTTTGCTGCCAAATGAAAAGCTGTGAGACGCGTCGCCCTTTACAATATAGGACAGGGTGCCAAGCAGTTCCTTTGGAGAGGTGTAGGTGAAGAGCATGCCAAGATAGCCTGCGGCACAGAGGGCGCAGACAAGGGTAAAAATGCCCATATCCCGCCATTTATCCTTACCGGAGAGACGGGCAAGGCAGATGATTACAAAGGGAAATAAAATCAGGCAGGAAGGGTAGGACAGGACGCACAGAGCCAAAGCGGCGGCGGCAAGTATCAAATATTTCGCCTTTCTGCCGCCATGATAGTATTGTATCAAAAACAGAGAGAGCAGGGTATAGAACCATACCTGCATGATGCCGAATTCGGGCAGCATAATCTGCTTCGGAATGGTATTAAAGTAAATCAAGGCCAGAAGCCACGCGTAATCTTTCCCCACAATGCGCCGGAATACCTTGTACAGATAGACGCTTACGCCCAAGTGAAGCAGGGTGCCGTATAGTCTCAGGTATAGTATCACGCCCGTTGTGCCGAAAAGCTTGAGGTAAGGCTTCATTGCCAGCACACATAGGAAAGCAGAGGACTGATGGGGCTCCCACATTTCCAGAAACAGTTTGTCGCCCAGACAATTGCGGTATGACATTACCACCTGATATTCTTCGTCCAGACCCACCGCAAAGAAAATCATTTTCAAGGCGGCCAGCACACTTAGTATGATTAAAAAGAGATTCAAGGTCTTAGATTTTTTCGTTTCCATCTGCTTCCTCTTCATCCAAAATTTCGTCTACGATAAAAGGAGGGCGCGTCCTTGCGGCGTCCAAGGTTCTCCAGATATATTCGCCAAGAATTCCCAGCATCAGCATGATGACCCCCGAGGCGCATAAAATAACGCACATCAGGGAGGCCCAGCCCGCAATGGGGGTGCCGTTGGTAAATTTTTCCACAAGGACGCTGACCAGCAGGACCGCTGCCAGCACATTGAAAATAATCCCCAGACCGGACATGAAACGGAGGGGAAAATAGGAAAAGCTCATCACGGAATCCATTACCAGCTTGACCTTTTTGGAGAGGGTCCAGCGGGATTTGCCGATTTCGCGGTCTTGGCGTACAAAATAAATCATATCCGTCCGGAAACCCGCCCATAGTACCTGCAGGGTAAGGGAAGAATTTTTTTCATCCAGCCGCTCCAGTACTTCAATTACCTTTCTGTCAACCAAATAACAGTCGCAGCCGCCCACGGGCATATTTTTGTTGACAATTTTGCGGATCAAGGCATAGTACATATTGGCGAAAAATACCTTTAAGGGATTTTCCTTCCGTTCTTTTCGGACGGCAAGGACGACCTTATTGCCTCGCTTCCAGCTCTCATACATCTCGAGGATGATGCCGGAATCTTCCTGAAGATCCGCCTGCTTGGTAACGGCGCAGTCCCCGGTGCAGGCGGAAAGTCCTGCCAGCAGCGCCGCGTGCTCGCCGAAATTGCGGGATAATTTTACCAGCCGGATATGGGGATATTTGTCCCGCAGCCGGTTCATCACCTGCCAAGACTCGTCGCCGGAGCCGTCGTCCACAAATACGATTTCGTAGTCTCCCAGCTTTTCTAGGATTTTCTCCTTCATATCCTCATAGAGCAGCTCCAGAGTATCCGCATTGTAATATACGGGAACAATAATTGATATTTTGCTCATTTTCTCACCATTTTTAAGTACGTTTCATAATCCCTGATATATTCTTCAGGGTCGTAATGTTCGTTGGAAAGCACCAACAATACGGAATCCGGAGAGAAATCATACATTTCCTTCCAGACGTTGTTTTTCAGATAGAGTCCCATTCGGGGCCTGTTTAATTCAATGATCCGGGTTTCATGGCCGTTGTCCACTTTTACCTTGCTGGTTCCCGCCACATTGATCATGACGAATTCCGAGCGCAGGTTTGCATGGCTGCCCCGAACCACCTCCGCGTCGGAGCCGTAAATATAAAAGATTCGCTTGATGTCAAAGGGAATGGCGCTGCCGCCTTCCACCACCACAAGATTTCCGCGGTCATCTCCCAAATCCGGAAAATCCAGTATTTGTATCTGATTATCTAATGTTTCTAGGAAATGATTTTCTTTCATAAAATGCCTTTCTTTCATGGAATGCCTTTCTTTCATGGAATGCTTGTTTAAAAAGCGTTGATACATTCTATGACATACTGCTGTTCCTCCGCTTTCATGCCCGTATACAGGGGAAGGGAAAGCACCGTGTCGGCATATTCCTCCGTGATGGGGAATTCGCCCCTGTGATGGCCCAACGGCTTGTACGCTTCCGCCAGATGGGGGGGAATGGGGTAATGAATGATGGTGCCGATTTCCTTTTCGTTGAGATATTCTATCAGCTGCTGTCGGCGCCGGGTGCGTATGACATACTGGTGCCACACCGCCTGTGTATTTTCCCGTTCCTTAGGCAGAAGCAGATCTTTTTGGCTCAGGTCTTTGGCATAAATTCCGGCCAGACGTCTTCTCTCCTCGGTGATTTCCTTCATATGGGCCAGCCGCACATTCAAAAGTCCCGCCTGAAGCTCGTCCAGTCTGGAATTTGCGCCGCAGACCTTGTTATAATAACGTTTTTCGCTGCCGTAATTGCGGAAAATGCGGGCGTCCTCCGCCAGCCGGGGATCATTTGTGACAAGGGCGCCGGCGTCCCCGAATGCGCCGAGGTTCTTGGAGGGATAAAAGGAGAAGCAGCCCGCGTCTCCAAAGGTGCCGGTCATTCTGCCCTTGTAGAGCGCGCCGTGAGACTGGGCGCAGTCCTCGATCAGCTTTAGGCGGTGCCGTCTGCAGATATCTACGATTTTGTCCATATCCGCCACGTGCCCGTACAGGTGAACCACCATTACGGCCTTGGTCTTCTCCGTAATCTTTTCCTCTATTTTGTCCGCGTCAATCTGATAATACTCGTCCGGTTCCACAAAGACGGGAACAGCATTGTTTATGGTAATCCCCATGACGCTGGCGATGTAAGTGTTTCCTTGGACGATGACTTCATCGCCGGAGCCGATGCCCAGAAGCTTAACGGCAATCCACAGGGCGTCAAGGCCGCTTGCCAGCCCCACGCAGTGTCCCGCCCCCGTGTAGGCCGCGAAATTTTCTTCAAAGCTCCTTACCTCGTTTCCCAGCACATACCAGCCGGAACGAAGGACAGAAAGCGCTTTTTCCTCAAATTCTTCTTGATATTTCAAATAGCCGTAATCCATGCGGCCGGGCATAATTTTCATAAAATGATTTCCTCTCGAAGTCAATATATTATAACTGTTAAAAACCGATCAGGGAATGGGACGGCCTTTTGGCCGCCGCATGCCTTAAGTATGGTTTTATGATATCATGAGCTTCCGTCTGCATGAAATCAGATAGGAAGCAATGCTTATTTTACCATATTATGCTGCGTTCTTCAAGGTTTAGTTGTTTTGGTTTGCGGTAAAGAGCGAGGTTTTGCTATTGATAGTGTAACTTTATCTGGGGAATTTTATAGAAAAAAATAACAGGGAACGCCAG
>CAOKFN010000072.1 GCA_948467735.1 uncultured bacterium | reverse complement strand
CTGGCTTTGATGTCGGTTCCGCCGTTTCGGACGGCGCTGGCTTTGATGTCGGTTCTGCCGCCCCGGGTACAGGCTTTGGAGATTCATTCCCTATGCCGCCGATGTTGTCACCCCGGCTGTCCCCGGCGTCCGCCATGACTGCCCAAACCCTGCCGTCCCCCTCCGTCCTGTTCCCGCAGCCTGTAAAGGCTCCTGCCGTCAATGTCGCCGCAAATAGCGCCGCATAAATTTTCTTCTTCATGTCTGTTTCCTCCTAACTGAAATCCTTCCCCCGGATATGTCCGGAAACCCTGTCAGTTGTTTGTTTTCTTACTAAATTATACCCCCCCCCCGAAAAAAATTTGTCAAGTGGTTTTTAGCCCCATGGAGCATATGGTTTGTATAAGCGGAAGCGGCTGTCCATAGGCTTTTAAACACACAAAAATAGCGGAACCCCACATTTTATGAGTTTCCGCCACATTTCACCAGAGCGATAGACGGGACTCGAACCCGCGATTTCCACCTTGGCAAGGTGGCGCTCTACCAACTGAGCCACTATCGCATATAACATCTTTTATTTACCAGATAATCCTTCCTGCATCGGACTATATTAGTATAGTAAAAAATGCCATATTTGTCAAGAGCAAAATTCAATAATTTTAAATTTTTCAAAAAACATTCACAAAACTCAACAGGAACCCCAAAACCAATCCCCCGCATACGGCAGTTGTTATTCGATGCCATGCGGGCTTCTTCCGTCATGCAAAACAGGTTAATCCAATTTCAAATCATCCTTCTTAATCCAGCCGATTTTACGAAGCAGACTGCATATCCCCAAGGATATCACGGCGGGAAGGATAAAGCTGATCAAAAGCAGTCCAATCCAGTCAAACGCCGTGACGGCAGCTTTACTACCCTCAGCCACATCGTTGACCCAGCCCGTATAAACGCCTATCTGCCCCACCAGACCGCAGGTGCCCATGCCGGAAGAAACAGGCGTGCCGTTCATCTGTAATTGAAAGACGCAGGTGGCTATCGGCCCTGTAATCGCAGAAGCAATAATGGGCGGTATCCAAATCTTCGGATTTTTCACGATATTTCCCATCTGCAGCATGGACGTGCCAAGCCCTTGGGAAATTAAGCCGCCCCACCTGTTCTCTTTGAAGCTCATCACCGCAAAGCCCACCATGTTGGCGCAGCAGCCCGCCACGGCGGCGCCGCCCGCGAGGCCTGTGAGAGAAAGCGCGGCACAGATGGCGGCGGAAGAAATAGGCAGCGTCAAGGCAATCCCCACCAATACGGACACAATCACTCCCATCAAGAACGGCTGCAGGTCGGTTGCCCACATGATGAGCTGTCCGACAGAGCTTGCGGCAGCGCCGATACCGGGCGCGGCCAGAGCAGCCAGTGCCACCCCCACGGAGACCGTCACAAAAGGCGTTGCAAGGATATCTATTTTTGTCTCTTTAGAAATCAATTTGCCGCATTCCGCTGCCAAAATGGCAATGATCAAGACAGCCAGCGGGCCGCCCGCGCCGCCCAGCTCATTGGCGGCACCGCCCACGGCCGCCAGTGAAAAAAGCACCAGCGGCGGTGCCTGCAGTGCAAAGCCAATAGAAATGGCCATGGCCGGACCCGACGCCGCGGAGGCATAAGTCCCGATGAGCACCAGCCAATCCACACCGATCTGCTGTCCCAGCGTCTTGATAATCGTTCCTATCAAAAGGGAACAGAACAATCCCTGCGCCATAGCTCCAAGGCAGTCCACGCCGTACCGCTGAACAGAGAAAATAATGTTTTTACGTTTTAAAAAATCTTTCATAGGAGGAAACTTCCTTTCAGGAATTTTTTTATCAAACCGGCCGTCCTGCCAGTCAAACTTAATCCTATTGTAATGATTTGCAGAAAAATGTCAATAGCGTACCGAAATATCTTAAAAAAAAGGAAATTATCCCCATATAATCAAAACAGCCGCAAACCCTTGATTTTGCTATATAAATCTTAGCCCCGCGGACAAAAGCGGCATATTTACAAAATCATATTTTTCGATTATAATAAAAGCAGCAGCAAAAGCAGCGAAATTTGAATTATTACATAGAAAAGCTAAGAGAGGCGCCTGTTGATACAAAAAAGCAGCATAATCTCCGCCTCCAACATATCAAACTAAAACGCTGCAGCACCAAAACAAAAAATCTTAAGAAACGAGGTATTTTCAATGGCAATTATCAACTGTCCCGAATGTGGAAAAGAAATTTCAGATCAAGCGGCAGCATGTCCCAGCTGCGGCACTCCGATTAACGGCGGCCAAAACAACGCCGACAGCAAAAAGTTCTGCAAATTCTGCGGCGAACAAATCGACAAAGAATGCGTCATATGCCCTAAATGCGGAAAACAGGTGGAAGAGCTTCACCAAACAGACAATAAAAATATTATTATCAACAATAATAATACATCCTCTTCCTCCTCAAACGCCGTAGTCAACGGGGGCGGCGGAATGATGATAAGCCCCAAAAGCCGTCTTGTCACTCTGCTGCTTTGTTTATTTTTGGGCGGACTCGCCATCCATCGATTTTATGTGGGCAAGGTAGGTACGGGAATTCTAATGATACTGCTTATGTGTACCGGAATCGGTGAGGTATGGCTGCTCGTTGACTTCATTATGATTTTATTGGGGTCTTTTACCGATAATTTCGGAAATAAAGTCATGAACTGGTAAGCGGAAGCAGATTTTGTCTGCCAATCACGAAGAAGTGACTGGCAGACTTTTTTCGCCCAAATAAAAAACCACAGACCCTTGATTTTACCGTGAAAACGCAGTGTCTGCGGCTGTGCATCAAAAAAGCGGGGACAATCCCCGCAAAAAGAGCGGGTGATGGGAATCTAAATTAGCGCCATTTGCTGGTTTTATTTCGGTTATCCTTGGGGTAATCGGAATAGCAGCCGCGCATTATGTTGTCGGCGGGTTCCTCTACACCGACAAGCTGGAATTCCACGTCATCGAACTGCCCAAGCTCCCGCCGGAGATCAGGGAGGACTGCCCTGAGCTGGAACTGTGGGCGAAGTTTATCAGCGCGGAAAGAATAAAACCGCCCGGCGCTGCCAGCGGCGAACAGCTTTAGATATACTAATGAATAAAAACAGCCGCAAACCCTTGATTTTACTTGAAAATCCGTGGATTTGCGGCTGTGCATGCAAAAAGCGGGTGATGGGAATCGAACCCACATATCTAGCTTGGAAGGCTAGTGTTCTACCACTGAACTACACCCGCATATAAAATAACAATTCACTTACGCTGTCCGCATTCCAAATGCCCAGAACCGGAATCGAACCAGTGACACGAGGATTTTCAGTCCTCTGCTCTACCAACTGAGCTATCTGGGCCTGTAAACTCACATCCCTGTATCACAACATAGATTATTTTACACAAAAGCTTTCACTTTGTCAAGACCTTTTACATATATTTTCAAAAAAATTTTGGAAGAAACTTGTAACAGTTCAGCGGCCGACCTAAACCGTCAGGGAGAATTTCTACGACCCATTCGCATGGCAGGTCATGCCGCCGACTGCCCATATTGATTCCTGTCCGGGCTTTCTTTGACTGAAAATAGCGGCGGCCAAAAGCTTATTGCCGATAATACTGCAGCAGAAGCCTGACCACACGACTGTAGCTCACCGCGCCGTCGGCAATGCCGTTTACCTTCAAATTGGTATCGATAAACGCATCCGCCGCCGCGTCCACAACCTCCGTGTCGATCAATGCCTTTCCGTTAATACGATCCCACTCTTCCTGCGTCACAAAGATATTGTCCGTCCACACCTGACTGTCAACTGCGGCCGGAGCAATCAGCGCGGCCGCCTCTTCATAGGCGCTGCGGCTGTTTTCCCATGCTTTATACAGATCATTATTCAGATAATTCAACACGCTTAAATATCCTGCATATTGGAAAAACGGGTCTTCCGACTCTATACACGCCAAATATCCGATAAAATTCGCCTCATCCTCATAAATATATCCTCTCAGATGGGCAAGCTCATGACACATGGTGGAAGGAATATTCAGAATATGCATCACATCATTATAATTTGCTTCCATAGAAAAGGGGAAATAATACCCCTGCATATGCTGCTGGCACATAAAATCCGAGGTCAGCAATGCCTTGGGCCTAGGATAATAGCCGTCCAGCTGAGGATAGGTCTCTCCCAGCCGCCGCATCATCTCCCTTGCCATATCCGCCATATCCAAAATCTCCCCGTTTGCGCCGACACTGCCCGAATAAAGCACCATTCCGGACTCATCCCGTTCCATCACTTTTGCAAGGCGGCTGCACTGCTTTGCCACAAGATTATAAACCTCTATCAGCTCCACCAGCGAATATTCTCCGTCATCACTGCCGAAATAATGCTCCGAAAAGGTCGAGGCATGATATAGTATAAAGCAGTTCAACGTCATAATCAAGCTTACAATGAGCACCACCCATGCCAAAAAAAGGTAATACTTCCTGCTGAAACGCCGAAAAACACAAAACGCCGCGGTCTCATCCTCCGCCGCTTCCTTCTCTTTGCCATATCCGGCCTTATCCTTGCCACATCCAAGATGATACGACCGTCCCCGCCTCAGCCCAAGCACTGCCCGGATTCCGGCGGCCGCCCCGATTCCGGCCCAGACAACCCCAAGCAGTAATGCCAGCGCCGCCAGCAATACTCCCGCCCCAAGCATCCATTCTCCCACGGAAAAAGGAAACAGTCCCGTCAGGCGGCCGTAAGTGCCGACCCAAATAGGAAAAACATTGCCGATATACCAGTCGCAGAAAGCCGCGCTGTTCCATGCCGCCGCATTCAGCGCCAAAACCGCCGCCCCAATCCCAATATAAACATATACGCTCTTTCCGGCCAAGCCCTTGACAGACGCCGCATTACACTGCCTTCTTTTCTTCATCTTTACCCACCTTAATCGTCGATTTTTTCCAGACCCCTGAGAGATATAAGAAATACAAAACAGCCGCCGCAATCCCGTTGCTCACCACCACGGAATACCAGACGCTTGACACCCCCATCTCCAGCACCCTCTCACAAAACCACAATGTCACAAATCGGAACACCCACAGCCTCGCCGCACTGACCACCATGGTTATCTCCGTATGCCCCGTCCCGTTAAACAGGCCCGTGGCGGAATTATAAACCCCGTTGGTAAAACACCAGAACGCCATGATGCTCAGAAAATCAGCCGCCATGGCAATCACTTCCGGGTCATCGGAAAAAATACCCACAATGGCTGTGGAGATTCGCTCCCCCGATAAAATCATGCCCCCGGCCAGCAGAAACAGCACGGAAATCCCCATTGCCGCCCGGAATCCGTCTCTGGCCCGTTCCGGCCGCCCCGCTCCCATATTCTGTCCCACAATGGTTGACACGGCGGAACCGACGCCGTTGGCAGGCAGCGTTATCAAGCTGTTGACCTTGTTCCCGATGCCATATGCCGCCATCGCCTGTGTGCCGTAGGCAAACACATTTCTGCTCATCAGCAGAAAACCGAACTGCATGGTGCTTCCGCCGATTGCGGTGGGAAGCCCAATCCGCAGAATCGCCTTGATATTTTCACGTTCCGGCCGCATTTCACTTCTTTCCAGAGACACCTCCTGTTTCTGTTGACACAACAGGATAAACGCCGCGGCGGCGGGTAGAAATTTTGAAAGCAATGTCGCCAGCGCCGCTCCCCCGGCTCCCAGATCACAGACCACAATCAAAAGCGGATCCATCAGCATGTTAAAAAGGATTCCGCCCAGATTCAGCAGCATGGGGGACATGGTATCTCCCTGCGCCTGATGCACTGCGGAAAAAATATTTACCGTAAACAAAAACGGCATATCCCATATGACAATGCTCAAATAAGCAGACGCATGAGCCAAGGTTTCTCCTTCCGCTCCAAGCAGCCTGACAATGGCTGGGGTACACAGGAAACATATCGCAGAACACACTATCGCAAACACGACGGCGCACACAAATATCTGATTCGCCATGCTCTTGGCTTTTTCCTTTTCTCCCGCGCCGATGTATTGGGCAACCAGCACCGCCCCCGCCGTGGTAATGCCGCTTCCGAAATTAATCACCACACTCTGCACCGGAGAAACCAGATTGATCGCCGCCAGCTGCTCCGTTCCAAGCCTTCCCAGCCAATAGGTATCCGTCAAATTGTACATGGTCTGCAGCAGGCTGTTCACCACGACGGGAACTGCCAGCGCGATCACGGCCCTCCATAGATTTCCATGTAAGATTAACTCCTGATTATGTTTCGCCGCCTTCCCCATTCTGCCTGACTCCCATCCATGGCCGCTTGGTTCATTGCCCGCAGGAATAAAACCTTGGAACAAGCAGCCGTTCCTGAATTATTATGTACTGTTTTTATGATATCTCACACCCAAAATGACAGCAGGCAAAACGCAGTTTTTCAAAAACGAAAAACTGCGTTTCCCTATATATTTTATATTATCATGCAGCTCCGCAAGCCTCTGCAGAATTTTTTATTCATAAGACATATGCTGCAAATACTCTTTCCAGATACAGCAGATCCATGTCTTGCCCTGATTAAATATGATTTCATTGCCATTTTCATCAAAGAAAAGGTTGGGGTCGTAATCGCCGTCCCGCCGCCAAGTGCCCTTAATCACCTTGCCATTGGTAAACACATAGGCGTCCCCCGTGCCATGCACGCCGAAGCCCAGATAATCGTAATTCGGGTCGTCCACCTTTTTCTCTCCATGGCAAATCTTAAACACAACATTTGTCACGGTCAACTGTTCGCCGTTCATCTCGTCGATATGATTCTGGCCAAACTGAGTGCGGTAGTAAAGCCTGTCGTCCGGATTGTAAGTGAAGCAGGGATTGTTCTTTCCGTAACCGCCGGAATTGGACTGTGTGCCGCCGGGATAAATCTTCGTGGCGCTGGGATACTTGTCATAAGTCGCAATATATCCCTCGTCCGCAAAGGTAAACGCCTGAACAAAACGATCCGTATACTCCGTGGCATATCCTTTCAGCGCCACATCCTTCTTGTAGCCGTCGATAAAGAGATACCCCGTATGTTCGTTTGCGTAGCCGGGTCTGGAAATACGGTCGTAAGTATTATTGGCCCCGTTATAAATTCCTTCCAAGGGTGTGCTGATGTTATCAATCCTGTCAGAATTAATTACTTCCTCCACCCATGGCCTTGCCAGTCCCCAGTTACAGTAAATGGAATCATAGGCCATCGCTTCATACAGATAATAATCACGGGCGCTTCGGACGGAACCAATGTGGTCCAGATCATCATAGTCCTCAAAAAGTCCCATCAATCTGGTAATCCGGCCTTCCACCGGCGCTTCGTAAATAATGCTTGCCTTGGAAATGCCGTATTGGGGAAGGGACTGGACAATATTGTTGATCATAACCGCCATATTTCTTCTCTGAACAACCTTTGCGTCCTTCCACTCGCCGGTCAGGTAGCTCTGCATCTTGCCGTCTACAATTTTCCTCTCCACAATGGGATGGTTCTCTCCGTTTGCCTTCATACCGTCCCCAAGCGTCGGTTCCTCCGTGGCTTGAGGTTCCGCCGTCGCTTCCGGTGTGGAGACAGGCGCAGACGTGGTCATGGATACTGGAGGCGGAGGCGTTATAATCGGATTTTCTAATTGTTCGTCCCCGCAGCCAGTCAGAATACCCGCCGCTATAATAATTGCTGCTAATACTTTCTTTTTCATTGGAAATTCCTTCCTTTCCTGCTTTTTAATCATTTCTATTTTATATCGAACTTGCCATATTGTCTATTCTTTTTGGATAAAGTTAAGAATTTACTCCCCATATCTTCGATAAACAGCCCGAATTCCCGTGACCTTTACAAACGTTTTTCCGCCCATGGCATCCACATACGCCGCCTCGTATTCCGCCGTTTCATGAAAAGACAGCCCCTCCAGCGTATTGCCCAAGCCGTCCTTTTTTCCTTCCGCCCGCATATGGGCCAGCTCCGTGGCAATCAATTCCGCAATTTTCATCGCCCCATGATAGGATAAATGCAGAGTATCCTCTTCCACGCCGGACTCAACGTTATAAAGGTGATAATTGCGCATCACATAGGTCCGCCCCATCCGCTCATACCACTCTCCCGTCAGCCTGCCCGTATCCACCAGAAAGACTTCCTTCTCCTCCGCCAGCTTCCGGATGACGTCCATAAACGGCGCCAGCCCGCTGCCCTCCGGACGCCCGTACTCTCCTACTTCCCTGCCGTTTCTGTCCTTCCAGAACTTAGGGCACTGCATGGCGGTGGCAAGAATAATGATGATTCCCTTTTCCCGGCACGCATTAATCATACGGGTCAGGTACTCCGCCATTTCCTCCTGACTGCTGTAGGTGCGGTCGTTGATTCCCGCCTGAAGAATAAGGTAATCTCCCGGCTGACCGTTCTGAAGGACCCCCGGAAACGCCATTTCATACCAGCTCTTGGCATAAGTGCCGCCCCCGGCTAGGTTTGTCACCGCATTTGCCCCTGTGACATACTGGCCAAACACCTGCCCCCAGCCTGTCTGAAACCTGCCCGGCCGTGGTTCCTCCTCCTCAATGGGATAATAATTGCTGACCGTGGAATCACCGCCCAGATAGATATGCACCCTCCGCTTCACAATCTGAGGCGCCCTTCTGATTTCCACCGACGCCAGCGTAAAATCCTTTTCCTCTAACGAAAGCCGCGCCGTGCCGCCCTCCACATACACGTCTTCCATCAGATACGTATAGGGATGGATTCCTTCCCTGCCGCCCGTTCCCTGATTTCCCACATTTGTCCCCTGAGACGCGCCGTTAATCTTCACTGTAGAGCGCCCGGTTCCCCCCAATGGCTTGGTGATTTTTATCCTGTAAAAGCCATCCGGCAGCGCTGCGGCAAAAAAATTCTCCCCGTCTCCCAGACTGACGCCGCCTTCCGTCTCGGACACCGCGCCGCGGAAGCCATATGCTTCCCGTCCGGTATATTGAGCCTTGGCAGACACATGAAAATACCCTTCCGCTTCTCCCAGACTGCAGTTTCCCAGACTGAACCCAAGCACCGGAGACACTTCCGCAGCAGACGCGTCTTTCAGGAAGAGCCTGAGCTTTCCGTCCCCATCCGCCCTTCGGTCCTCCGTATATATGCTGCCGTCCGAACGTCTCACCGTCACCTGATACTTCGTATTCTTCCCGGCGTTCACCATGGCGGCCGTATCTATTTCAAGCTCTTCCGCCCCCGTCAGCGCCTCTTTTACATAAACATAAGCGCCCGCATCCACTTCCCTGCACTGCAAAGCGTCTTTTTTATTGATAATTTTGATATCCGCCCCGGCCAGCTTCTTAAGAGTTTCCGCGTCAGGTATGTAATTCTCCTGTTCCGTCACGATGAAGCGCTTTTCTGCCACAGCGTCGTCCGCCCCGGCGAAAACTGCCGCAAAGACTTCCTGCCCCGCTTTCCCCAGCGCCCAGAGCCGTCCGTCCCGCACCGACAGCATTTCACTGCTGAACGCCCATTTCACCTCGCCTCGGGGGGCATCCATAGGTTCGCCGTATTGGTCCGTACAATTTCCAAGGGATATCTTTATTCCTTCCCCGGCCCTGACGCTCTGGGGCAGGACAATTTCAAAAGAGACGGCTTTCTGCGCTTCCCGCACATGCAGCACGGCCGAAGCCGTCTCCGGCGTTTCGCTTCCGTCCCTCTTAACGGCCGCCCGAATCACAATATCCGTTCCGTTGATATCTCCCGCAGTGTAAGTATCGTCGATGGAGACAACGCCGTCCGCACCGATAACGGCTCCCGGAGATGAACTGACAATCTCCCAGACCACCTCCGCCGCTTTTCCCGAGCCGACCTCTTCCACCCTAAACGGCGCTGTCCGCACTGTCTCCCCTTTATGGGGCGCATAAATATATTCCTGCCCGCCTAAAATTACCATCGCTTTCTCTCCCTTTTCCCTTCGTGTATATACATATCTTCTATAAGACCCTGCCTATAAAACCATGATCAAGGTTCCCGCCCCAATCAGGATGCAGCCCACAAGAGATTTGGCCGTAAACTGTTCATGGAGAAAAACAAACGCCAGCACCAGCGTCAGCACCACGCTCAGCTTATCTATGGGCACCACCTTCGAGACGTCCCCCAGCTGCAGCGCCCTGTAATAACAGAGCCATGAAGCTCCCGTGGCAAGCCCTGACAAGATCAGGAATATCCAGCTTTTTCTGCTGATTGCCCCGATTCCGCCCTGCGTATTGGTCAAAAACACCATTCCCCACGCCATAACCACCACTACCACCGTCCGGATGGCCGTGGCCAGATTAGAATTCACCCCTTCAATGCCTGCCTTGGCAAGTATGGACGTCAGCGCCGCAAACACCGCCGACAAAACCGCATACCAGAACCACATAACAATCCCTCCTCCGCCATTGCAATTTCTCCGATCCCATGATATAATTTTACCACACCTCTATTCCCGAAACAAGCGGGAGAAAGGAGTATTTTATGTTGGAATTTAAGTATGATACACAATTATTGGTAGAAGGGGAAAATCTTGACGAAGATGCCGTCAGCGATTATATTACCCGGAATTTCAAGGGTGACTGCCTTCTGGCGGTGGGCGACGAAGAATTAATCAAGATTCATTTCCATACCAATGAGCCTTGGAAGGTGCTGGAATACTGCGCCTCTCTGGGAGAAATCTATGATATTGTGATTGAAGATATGGACAGGCAGTCAAGGGGCCTGCATGGCTGAGGGTAATTTTGAGGCGGCGTCAGGACAGCCCTTAACGTTCGCCAGATAACCACATACCTCGGAGGGGCGCCCACATCATCCGAAGAAAGCCTCCGTGCTGCTCCCACACGACCCGGCTTTCTGCACACGCACCTTCCGGTACGGCCTTTCATAACCGGCATGCACCACCTTCCCGCCGACCGCGCCGTCCCTCGTCTCAAAATGATACTGATGATACCTGCCTTCCCTATAAGCAAAATCCTCCCCGTTATCCAGATAATGCTCCCAGCTCCCCTCTCCGGGATAGACCTCCAAAATCAGCGTATCCGACGGCTTCTCTCCCACATAGGACTGAGGCTCTGCCACAGGAAGGATGCTCCCCGCCCTGACATAAATCGGACAGCAGTCCAGAGGCGCATCCCGCACAAACCATACCGGCCCCGTGAGTTTTTCCTGCGTCCAATAATCATACCACACGCCCTCGGGCAGATACACCATCCGCTTCCTCATGCCCGGATTTACCACCGGAGCCGCCAGAATCCTGCTGCCCAGCATAAATTCGTCATTACATACCTTCGCCGTCTCGTCCTTTTCGTAGTGGAACACCAGCGGCCGCATAATGGGCGCGCCCGTCCGCTCCTCCTCATAATATAAATCATAGATATATGGAATCCACCGATAACGCAGCTTCACATATTTCCGGTAAATCTCCAAGACCTCCTGACCGAACTGCCACGGCTCCTGCCTTCTGGTGCCTGCGGCGGAATGATTTCTGAAAAGGGGCGAAAAGCATCCTGTCTGCACCCATCTGGCCATAAGCTCCGGAGTGGAATCCGCCCCGAATCCTCCCACGTCCGTCCCCACAAACGGCATTCCGGACAGCCCCAGATTGCAGAGCTGGGGGATTGCCATCTGCAGATGCGCCCACAGGCTTGTGTTATCTCCCGTCCATGCGGAGGCATACTTCTGGCTTCCCGCATAACAGGCTCTGGTAATCACAAAGGGCCTGCGCCCGTCCAGCTCTTTTAAGCCCTCATATGCCGCCTTCGCCATCAAGTGCCCATATACATTGTGCATTTCACCATGGGTCGTTTTCCTGTCTTCATCCGTGAACACCACGTCCTCCGGCAGCGGCCCCCGGAAGCTTGCCGGCTCATTCATGTCGTTCCAGACGCCCCTCACCCCCTTCCCTAACAGAAACTCCTGATGCCGCCCCCACCATTCCCGCACCTTTGGACTGCCAAAATCAGGAAACGCCGCTTCCCCCGGCCATACGGTATTGGTATACACCTCCCCCGCGGGAGTCCTGACAAAGTATCCCCCGCGGATTCCTTCCTCATATATCTCATACCCCTCCTCCGCTTTCACGCCCGGGTCATTGATTGCCACGGCCTTGAATCCTTCTTGAGACAGTTTCCTTAAAAACGCCTTAGAATCATTGTGATACCGTTCCTCATTCCAAGTAAAGACCTTGTAATCCTGCATATAATCAATGTCAAAGTGAATTGCATCGCAGGGAATGTCATTCTCCCGCAGAGCCGCCGCCACATTCTCCACATCCTCCTGCGTCACATACCCCCAGCGGGATTGATGATAGCCCAACGTCCATTTCTGAGGCAGAGGGCAGGTTCCGGTGAGATAAGTATAGCCCTCCAGCACCTTCGCCATGGACTCTCCGGCAATATAATAATAATTCAGGCTGCCGCCGTCTGCGCCGAACCAGTAATATTCCTCGGACTCCTGCCCCATGTTGAAATAGCTTTTAAAGGTATTATCCACAAAAATACCATATCTATATCCCTCTCCCAACGCCATAAAAAAAGGAATGGACTTGTATAACGCTTTAAAGCTGTCCACATGAGGATCCGGATTATCCGTATTCCACATTTCATACTCGTAATTTCGCTTATCAAGAAATCCGGTCTTATCCCCCAGCCCATAAAAATGCACTGATTTATCCAGCTTTTTCAGCACCTCAAAGGCATGTTCCCGCTTATGGCAAGGGCCGGAATGCCCTTCCTCCTCCAAAAGCTTCAGCACCTTGGAGCTGACCCGGGGAAGCGGCCTGCGTTCCCCTCTGTAATCCGCGCAGACCTCCCTGCCCTCTTTGTCAAAAAAATCCACATAAAATCCGTCGCCGACCCTGACGTTTACATGCTCCGTGCGAATCCACAGTCCGTCCTCTTCCCTGCTTACGGCGGCGGCGCAGGAAAGCCTCTTATCTCCTTCTATTGCCTTTGAATTCGTTCTTATGCCGTCCTCACTGTAAAATACATTAATAATAGATGGCGTTACCACGCTTATCTGCGCCGTCTGCCCTTGAAAATCCAGTGTGATCTCCTGCCCCTTTGCCTTATATCCTGTCAGCTTTCCCAGCCTCATTATTCTACCCGCCTTTCTGCTCCCATGCTGTTTTGTCCTTTCGTCCTACTGGCCTTCCGTCCCTTCTCCCTTCTGGTTATTCGGCCTTCTGGACTTCCGCCCCTTCGCCCTTCAATGCCCGACAAATTTCCTGCCGCAGTGCTCCTTGATAAATGAAATCGAATGCTTCCTTGCGGCGGCGCTGTCCTCCCCGTCATATCCGTGTCCGGCGCCCCGCATCACAATCAGCTTTGCGTTCGGATAGACTGTCAGCGCCCTCTCCGAATAGCGAAGCGGCACCACCGGATCCTTATCTCCATGAATGATAAGCACAGGTTTCGTATAACGCCCGATTTCATGATACACGTCAATTTTTTTCGCCTCTTGGTCAAAGCTTCTGCCCAAAGGAATTCCGAATACTTCCCCGCCGCCGGCCTGATATCTCTTTTCGGCGTCCTCCGGTATGATAAACGCAGGATACCACAAAACCAAAGCCCTGATATCCTCCGCCCGCTTTGCCGCCGTCAACGCGCTGACCAATCCCCCCATGCTCTCGCCCTGTAGAAATATTTGTTCGCGGTCCACATAATCCAGAGCTTTCACATATTCTATCACTTCTTCCAAATCCTCGCACTCCGTCATTACCGTCATCTCTTCCATGGTGCCGTCGCTCAAGGAATTCCTTCCGCCCCCGCAGAAATCAAAGAAAAGGCAGCATATGCCCTCTTTCGCGAATCCTTCTCCATGATGCGCCAAGCCCCGGAAATCTCCCCCAAAGCCATGACAGAAAATCACTACGGGATATCTGCCGCTGCCTTCTGGTATGCAGGCCTCCCCCCGAATCCTTTTTCCGTTCTTTTTTATAAACGTCAGTTCTCGAACCATTTTGCTCCTTTCCTTCCACACTTCCCGTCCTCCTACAGAGACATAAACTCAAGACATTATACTATGGCATTAACACATTATGCCATGGCATTAACACATGATGCCATGGTGTTAACACATTATACCATGATTACAATTCAATCATGGTATGGATGGCCATTCGGCCGCTTCCTGCCTTGAATATGGTCTTA
>CAOKFN010000071.1 GCA_948467735.1 uncultured bacterium | reverse complement strand
AACTCATTTTATCTAATGTCGCCCCTCCATTCGACAGCTTTCGGCAATTCGATAGTTTTCTACAAAATGTCAAAATTTTCAGCAGAGAGAAAAAATCTATATCATCCTTAAATAATATTCATCATTTCCTTCAAAGACATTTGTCTTCACGAAGCCATGTTTTTCATAAAAGCCGGCGGCACGCACATTATCCTTATGACAGCCCAATGCTATTGAACGCCTGCCATACTCATCATATACCCGAGCGATTGCTTTTTCTAATATTTCTCCGCCCAGACCTTTACCGCGATATTCTTTATCCACAACAAATCCCATCAACCTATAAAAAGGTTCTTTTCTCATCTCTTCCGGGTCGGTTTCCCAAGGAATCGCTTCCCCCAGCAGGAGAAGACCAATATATTTCCCATCCACCCGAGCAAGAAACGTATGACCGATACAATGATGCGCAATTCCATAATCCGTAATTTCCATCAAGACAGCCGCCGTATCCAAAAATGCTTCCGGTATATCATTTCTTTGAATTTCACAGGCGTACTTATAGTTGGAATGGGTTAATTCTTCAAATTCTATCTCCATACAGCGTCACTCTCTGTAAATCCATTTGTATACATTCTGCCTGACGAGAACACTCCGATTCATCATTCCCGCTAAAAAACCGTACACCTTCAAGCTCAGACACAGCTCCACCCGGCTGCCTCACGGCACATGAGAGATTCCGCTTAGTGCTGCTTTGTTCCCAACCTGACACGGTTCACAGATTCCCATTGCGCAAGACCGAATTTCACCACTGCGTGAAACATTGAAAATGTACGGCTCTTTAAGTGTAGCTGTTTTCTGCATGTTTGTCAAGCGCAAAATTTTCGGATTTACGGAGTTTTCGTTAAGCGCCCTGTGGTGTTGGTCTAAATATTGTCGCTCATGTTCCTCCTTGTTGGACAATGCGTGCAAGCACGCATAAAAAGGCGCATGGTTTACAATTTACTGTTCCATGCGCTTTTACGCTGTTGTTTTAATTTTCTTGATTATGCCATCTGCATTATCTGTTTTTTTAATTCCTCAATTATATCAAGGGGTAATTCGGTGTAATCAGCTATCTCTTCCAGCGGCATCTTTCCTGCCCGAATCATACGCATAGCTGTCTTTTTTACACCTTTTAACTCAGCTTCATTTCTCATATCTTCCATGATTTTACACATAGCCGCAATTCCTTTCTCATCTTCTTTGAAATATCTTGCCCGTTTCGCAAGTGCTTCATAATTCATATCGTTCGGATTTGTACATGAAAAATCATGCATTAACTTTCCGATTTCATCATTGCCCCTATATTTACCATTCACGTATACGATATGCGAACCGTCACCAAACAATTCCTTTCCCTCGTCGATTTCCACATACCGTTGTATGTGATATACAGCTTTATTTTTTCCCATAACGTCATTTTCTGTAATAAAAATAACATAGCTGTCAGGCATTATATCTGTATCTTCTCCTGCTCTTAATATATGTGCGTCCAACAGACTACTGTTATGTCTTGCCCTCTTTGCACCTGCTCCTGCGTCTTTTCTCTGAATTTCTATATCATATTCTTTAGTGGTACTATCAACCGCTCGAACGTCTAAAATTGCAGAACGTCCCTTCAAATTCTTCATTACTTCCTGTGTTCTGATTGATGTAACTTTTATATCCGAACGCTGTAAAACAATTCTAAGTATCAATTCCACGCCCTCATAGTTATCTTCAAGGCAGACTGTCATAAAATCATCGTCCATATATCTAAATGATTTTATTTTTTCCAAATCTTGTTGATGTTCCTGCTCCTTTATATCCAAAATATCACCTCATAATCTCCTATGCAGCAGAAACCAATACATAAATTTCTCCTGTCACACTCCAATTATACAAAAAAACGTCTGTCTTTACAATAAAATTCACATTAAATTTCTTCCCCGTTTTCAGTAAGAGAGCGCATTGGGCAGGAAAGTGATTTCACTATGCACTAAATCCTCATGGTATTTCGAGCGGTAGGTCTGCATTGTGACGCAAAGCGTCACATTACAAACATCGCTGATAAGTATACTCCTGCTGATATAGGACACTTTCTCAACCGCCGATTCCCCTTGCTCCGCCCGTAATACCAAGGCAGCCTCGAAGCAAAATCGGGGCAAAACTTATATCTTTCTTCAAAAGCATATGGTATATCTTCCCATAACATGGTATAATTTCTTTATATCATGGTATGAAGAATCCGCCCAAAATTCCCATAGAATGGAAATTCAGGACAGGATAATCCTTGAAACCCACGGCATACTAAACTATGATATAAACAGCCAGCCGCCAAAGCCTGCCCTGCGGCCCGACTCACAATCGTCAGGAGCTATAAGCCGACAGCAGACCAATCATCCCGGCCAGCCCTGATATTCTGCAGACCGCCGAAATTTAAGCAGACATAAGAGCATCGGTATCTTATAGGCGGTCTATCGTCGGGACTCGCGGCAGGTTTTACCGACGTGCAGTATAAATGAACGGTTCAATTCCTCTCATATGCGCCCTGAAAGGAGTACACAGCTTTACATGAAGATAAAAACCAAAGAAATGCCTTATGAAGAGGTGTTGGCACAGCCTGTAGAGGCACACAGACGCCCCTTGAAGCCGAGACCGATCTTTCGGCTCCTGTTAAAAGCGCTGTCCGTTCATGACTTAAAAGCCGCAAATTTTACCTGCCGGAAAATCGGCATGGAAAAATTGGGCAAGAAGGAACCATGCCTGTACCTTATGAACCATTCCAGCTTTATCGACTTAAAAATCGCCGCAGGCATACTTTATCCCAGACCCTTTAACATCGTCTGCACCTTGGACGGTTTTGTGGGAAAAAATCGGCTGATGCGGGCCATGGGCTGTATCCCCACAAAGAAATTTGTCACGGATATGGTTCTGGTTCGGGATATGCTCTATGCGCTGAAAAAGCTGAAAAGCTCCGTACTGATGTTCCCGGAGGCAAGCTACAGCTTTGACGGCACGGCTACCCCGCTTCCGGAAAGCTTGGGAAAATGCCTCAAGCTGCTTCGGGTTCCGGTGGTGATGATTCGCACTTACGGAGCTTTTGCCAGAGATCCGCTGTACAATAATTTAAAACTCCGCAAGGTGGATGTAACGGCGGATATGGAGTATCTGTTTTCCCCCGAAGAAATCGCTTCCGCGTCTCCGGAAACGCTCAATGAAATATTGAGGGAAAAATTTGCATTCGACAATTTTCGATGGCAGCAGGAAAATAACATCAAAATCGCGGAAGCCTTCCGGGCCGACTGCCTGAATCGCGTCCTGTACAAATGCCCCCGCTGCCACACGGAAGGAAAAATGCTGGGAAAGGGCGTAACGCTCATCTGCGGCGGCTGCGGCAAGGAATATGAACTGACGGAATACGGCTTTATGAAAGCTCTTGACGGGAACACGGAATTTGCCCACATTCCCGACTGGTATCGCTGGGAGCGGGAATGCGTCCGCGAGGAGCTTGAAAACGGTACCTATCGTCTGGACGTTCCCGTGGATATTTATTTAATGGTAAACACCAAAAGCATCTATAAGACGGGCACAGGACGGCTGGTACACACTGTGGAGGGATTTCATCTGACCGGCTGTAACGGCCGGCTGGATTATCATCAGAAACCCATTGTCAGCTACAGCCTGTATTCGGACTATTATTGGTACGAAATCGGGGATATGATCTGTATCGGCAATGCGGAGGTACTTTATTATTGTTTTCCAAAGGAAGGAGGAGACGTTGCCGCCAAGACCCGACTGGCGGTGGAAGAGCTTTATAAAATAACCAAGAAGAATCACGATAATTTAAAATAGGAGGCAGAATGATGCAGAATAAAAATGAACTTTTTCCGGACGGCACTCCCATTGACCCATGGTTTTATGATACCGAGGTTCCAAAGCTTTCCGATTTGGGGAAGCAGTATGTATTGACCGATTATCATATTTTTGACGACGGGAAAATATATACCAAGGAAATCCAGTCGGTGATTGACTCTGCGGCCGGTCAAGGCGGCGGCGTTATTGTAGTTCCCGCAGGAACGTATATGACCGGGGCGCTTACCTTTCCGCAGGGAGTCAACCTATACATATCCGAGGGCGGCGTCCTGAAAGGCAGCGACGATATCTCCGATTACCCCATCCGCGAGACGCGCATCGAGGGCGAGACCTGTCAGTATTTTGCCGCGCTGATCAATGTGGATCATGTGGACGGGTTCACCATGATGGGGCCGGGCGCCATCGACGGAAACGGCCTAAAATCGTGGAAGGCTTTCTGGCTCAGACGGACATGGAATCCGAAATGCACGAATAAAGACGAGCAGAGGCCCCGTCTGGTCTATATTTCCAATAGCAGCAATGTATTAGTACATGGGCTCCATCTGCAGAATTCCCACTTTTGGACCAACCATATCTACAAGTCCGACCATGTGAAGTATTTGAACTGCCATATCTTTTCTCCGGCGGCGCCCATAAAGTCTCCCAGTACGGACGCTCTGGATATCGACGTATGCACGGATGTACACGTCAAGAACTGCTACATGGAGGTCAACGACGACGCCGTCGTTTTAAAAGGCGGAAAAGGCCCTTGGGCGGATGAAGCGCCCGAGAATGGTTCCAATGAGAGAATCATTGTAGAGGACTGCGTCTACGGCTTCTGCCACGGCTGTCTGACAGTCGGTTCGGAGTCAGTCCATGACCGGAATATCATTATACGGCGGATTAAGGCCGAGAACGCAAGCAATCTGCTGTGGCTCAAGCTGCGCCCCGATACCCCTCAGCACTATGAATATATCTTGGTTGAGGACATTGAGGGCAACGTAAAAAACTTCTTAAACATCAACCCTTGGAAGCAGTTCTTTGACCTGAAAGGACGCACGGATAAACCGATTTCAAAGGCGGATCACATTACCATGAGAAACTGCCGCTGCAAATGTCGGAAATGTTATCATGTGACGCCGCAGGAGGATCAATATCTGCTGTCGGATTTTGTGTTTGAAAATGTTCAGGTGGAAGCGGAAGACATGGGATGCCTTCCCGAAGAATGGTGCAAGTAATGAAGCATGGCGCATAAGCTTGGGCATCCGGAAGGGCGCTGCAGCGCAGAGAGCAGAGCAGGTTCCCTTGTACGGGAACTGGAATAACAACAGCCTCTAAACGCAAGTGCCCGGAAGGAAATTTCAGCTGCGCCCTATGCAGATGAAATTTCCTTCCCAATAAGGGCACTGTAGTGTAGAGGCGGAACTCAAATAGGAGGTATGAATGAAAGAAACCACTTTAGTCATTATGGCCGCAGGCATGGGCAGCCGATTTGGAGAAGGCATCAAACAGTTAGAGCCCATGGGACCCAATGGTGAGATTATTATGGATTATTCTATCTATGACGCCATAGCGGCCGGTTTTAACAAAGTAGTATTTGTCACCAGAAACGATCTGCTGGATATTTTAAAGGATGTTGTGGGCAATCGTGTGGAAAAACTGATTCCTGTGGAATATGCCATACAGGAGCTGAACGATATTCCAAAGGGCTTTGAAGTTCCTTCCGGCCGCACAAAGCCTTGGGGCACAGGGCAGGCAGTGCTTGCCTGCAAGGGCATTGTGGATACGCCCTTTCTGGTAATCAATGCGGATGATTATTATGGCAAGGAGGCTTTCCGGCTGATACACGATTATCTGGTTCAGGATCACGATAAGGGCGTCGAATATGATTTTTGTATGGCGGGCTTTATCCTCGGCAACACCTTGAGCGATCACGGCGGGGTAACAAGGGGCATCTGCGTGATAGACGAGAAGGGAAACCTCGCAGGAGTAAATGAGACGAAGGGAATTGTAAAGACTTCTCATGGGGCCGAATGTACGGCGGCCGACGGCAGCACCAAAGCCTGTGACATTCAAAGCCACGTCTCCATGAATATGTGGGGCTTTACCCCCGACTTTTTGGATTCGCTGGAGGAGGGTTTCCGAGATTTTCTGGCCGGGCTGAAACCGGGCGATACGGACAGCGAATTCCTCCTGCCCATGTATGTGGATTCCTTGATTCACGCCGGAAAAGCAAGCGTATCCATCTTGGAGACAAGGGATAAATGGTTCGGCGTAACCTATAAGGAGGATAAGCCCATTGTGGTGGAATCCATCCGTCGGCTTATCGCAGAGGGAAAATATCCTGAAAATCTCTATGGGGACTGAGGAAGCCTTGTTCCTCCCCTGCGGGTATGGAACCCGGCCCGGCGACAGGGTTGGCGCGGCGGTTCCTGTCGTATAGAAAAATGCAGTTAGCTTTCTATGTGCTGCGAAAGCTGCCTGCGTTTTTCTTTTTCTCTTTTATTTCTCTCCCTCAGCCCGGTGAAGAAGACTTTCAGCAGCTCGCCGCACTCCTGTTCCAATATTCCTCTGGTGACGGCCGCCTGATGATTAAATTCCGGCATTTCCAGAATATTTAAAACAGAACCGCCGCAGCCCGCTTTGGGATTCATACAGCCCATGACCACCTCCGGGATACGTGCCTGAATAATAGCTCCTGCGCACATCTGGCAGGGTTCCAAGGTGATATAAATGGTACACTCCTCCAAGCGCCAGTCCCCGATATATTTGCTGGCCTTTTTGATAGCGGTGATTTCCGCATGGGCAAGAGCATTCTTGTCGGTATTACGGCGGTTATATCCGCGGCCGATAATTTTCCCCTCGTACACAATCACACAGCCAATGGGAACCTCCCCCAGCGCAAGCGCCTTCTTTGCCTGTTTCAAGGCTTCCCTCATGTATTTTTCATGAACGCTTTGAATAACCGCCATCATCTGCCCCCGATATCTCCCAGCCTTTAATAATCCATGCTGTCCAAATACTTCATATAATTCACCACCATCAATGCAATTTTAAACGTAAGCGCGTCGTCAAAATTGCGCAGATCAAGCCCCGTAGTCTTCTGAATTCTCTCGATGCGGTACACCAGCGTATTTCTGTGAACAAACAGCTGCCGCGAGGTCTCGGAGACATTCAGGTTGTTCTCAAAAAACTTATTTATGGTATTCAGCGTCTCTTCATCCAGATTATAAGGCACATTTTCCCCAAAGATTTCTTCTATAAATATCTTACAGAGATTGACCGGCAGCTGATATATCAGACGGCCGATTCCAAGGGTGCTGTAGGCAATGGTTTTCTTCTCCGCATAGAAAATTTTGCCTACATCCAATGCCATCTTGGCTTCCTTATAGGATTTTGACACATCCTTCAGCTCCTGAACCACTGTGCCTATGGACACCTTCACATTCAGCATTGCTTCCGCGTTCATCATTGCCACGATGGTCTCCGCCACTTCCATCAGCGTCTCATTGGTATAGCCTGCGTCCAGAGCTTTAATCAGGATGACGCTGCTCTCATCCACAGCCGTAATATAGTCCCCGGAATGTCCCGAAAACATCCCTTTCAAAAGCTCCGTCACAATCCCATCCTTCTCCATGAGCGTTTCCACTAGAAAAACCGCTCTTGGCGCCGCAGCTTCGATGTGAAGCTTTTTTGCCCTGTTATAAATATCTACCAGAAGAAGATTGTCAAGCAGGAGGTTTTGGAAAAAATTATTCCTATCGAACCTCTCCTTATAGGCAATAATTAGATTCTGCAGCTGACACACAGCAATTTTCCCTACCATATATACGTCGTCGCTTGTGCCCCTTGCCACCAAAATATATAAAACTTCACCTTCGTCCAAGATCTTCAGCAAATGGTGAACGCCTATTACCTGACTGTCCGCAGGTGAATATGCGAATCCGCTGATTAAATCCGCGGCAATGTCAATCTGGCCCGTTGTGGATGCAACAGGCATGCCGGACAAATTGCATACACACAAATCCACCTTTGTAATCGCCTTCAGTTCGTCTATGCTGGTCTGAATCGTCTGATTTGAAATCATTGCTCCACATCCCTCCCAAAAACAATATTGGCTTATTGTAACGGCAGATACAAAAAGGGGTGCCGCAGCACCCCTAAAAACCTTGAACTAATTTGTAATAATCTGCTCCGTTTCTTTATCAAACACATGAATCTTCTCAATGTCAAATGCAAACTTGATGGTATCGCCGGGTCTTGCCTTAGTAGCCGGGTCAACTCTTGCGGTAAGAGGAAATTCATCCAAATCGAAATACAGGAACACTTCCGCACCAAGCAGCTCGTAAACCCTTACGGTAGACTCAAATGTACTCTGAGGGAATCTCGCAATAAATTCTTCGGAATCACCCACACTCTCGGGACGGATGCCAAAGGTAACTGTCTTTCCGTCATAGCCGCCATCAATCAGCTTCTTGGACTTAGCAGGAGGAAGAGGAATGCTGTGTCCTGCAATCTCAAGATTTGCAACGTCGCCCGTCACTTTAACGGTCGCACCTAAGAAGTTCATCTGAGGGGAACCCATGAATCCGGCCACGAACAGGTTGCGGGGTCTCTCATAAAGGTTCTGAGGCGTATCCACCTGCTGAACGACGCCGTCCTTCATAACTACGATTCTCGTACCAAGGGTCATAGCCTCTGTCTGGTCATGGGTAACGTAGATAATGGTGGTGCCCAGTCTCTGATGCAGCTTTGCAATCTCAATACGCATCTGCACACGCAGCTTAGCGTCCAAGTTGGAAAGAGGCTCATCCATAAGGAATACCTTAGGATTACGCACAATTGCACGGCCCATGGCAACACGCTGTCTCTGACCACCGGACAAAGCCTTCGGCTTACGGTCAAGAAGAGGAGTCAAGTCAAGAATCTTGGCAGCTTCCTTCACCATCTTGTCAATCTGATCCTTCGGAACCTTTCTCAGCTTCAAACCAAACGCCATATTGTCATACACGGACATATGGGGATACAAAGCATAGTTCTGGAATACCATTGCAATATCGCGGTCCTTAGGTTCAACATCGTTCACGATTCTGTCGCCGATTTTCAATTCACCGGAAGAAATATCCTCCAGACCTGCAATCATACGAAGCGTGGTAGACTTACCACATCCGGAAGGCCCTACAAAGATAATAAACTCTTGGTCTGCAATCTCAAGATTGAAATCCTTCACCGCTTCAAAACCATTAGGATATACCTTGCAGATATTCTTTAATGATAAACTTGCCATAATTGTAAACTCCTTTCACCGTTCACATATGTTCATATAGTTTCTTAGCTATACCAATGTCTTGACAGATGATTCTTTCATCAAAGATTATTCTTTCATCAAAGTCCAAACGATAGTCATGACACCGTTTCACTTATAAAATAGTATACCTAAAAAAACAAAATAACGCCATACTATAATTTCACAAAGTTTTTTATTCAGATTGTAAAAATTGCTTATAAACTTGGTTCGTTTTGCTATAGCTCGTCATTTTGCACAAACTATTTCATTTTCCCTTGGTTAAAATGTATGAATTATTTGCTTATACCAGTAGTATCCACAAGGCTCTCATCCAATTCATCCTTGAAAATTCTTTCATCATCGTCCTTCGGTTCTTCTTTCGTGCCATGGGCCTCGGCAAATTGATCCTCAAGCTTCTGGAAAAACTTGTCATACAGCTTAGCGGAGAGCCACGCGGGCACGGAAAATCCAAACAGAACCATCACCGGCATCAGCTGCGGGAACAGCACGAACAACGCAATCGGCAGCACGGTGAGAATCATCATTAACACCGTCTTGGGAAACTGCAGCACTCCCACAAACAACGCGTTCTTGATGGTGCGGAACACCGTATTTTCAAATTTCGCCTGAATCGGATACAGAAACATGCTTGTAAAAAATACCATGATGGCAATGGCAATCAGAATCACCTGAAAGAAATCGCTGAATTCCAATCCCGAAAAATTCATAATAATAAAATCTCCCGCCAGAACCAGAATCACAAACAGCTGAATCAGCCATATGGCCGTTGACTGCTTAAAATTTTCTTTGAAGGACTTAAAAAAACCTCTTGCAATATAGCCTTCTTCATTCCTCGCAATCTTCAATGCCATATAATGCAGCGCCGTCAAAGACGGCCCCACGGTGATAATGGGGATACAGCAGACCAGCGCCAGCAGATTCAGCCACATCAAATCGGCCATTTTATTCAGGGCCTGCATCAAAGGACTGTCCAAATTAAAAAATTTCACGCTTGATAACCTCCTATTTAGAGTTCCCGCTTGCGGGAACTTGTTCCGCTCTCTGCACTACAGCGCCTGCGCGCCTCCGTTACGAGACTGTTAAAATGTTTTTTCCATGGGCGTCACCCGGATTCCCGAGACTTCCATTTCGGATCTCAGTGTGCGGAACCCCTGTTTTCTGTAGAAATTCACCGCATAGGGCGCCGCCTGCACAAACATGCACTGCTCCCCCTCTTCGTTTCTCAAATAGTCGCAGAGCTTCCGAAGAATCGTGCTGCCCACCCCCATACGGTGATAGGCCTCCTCCACGAACAAAAGCGACAGCTGATTCCTGTTTCTGATAGAACCCGCGCCGATAATATGCCCTCTGTCCAGCGCTACCATCAGCTGATATTCCCCTTTCAGAAACATAAAATATAATTTATCCCCCGTAATGAAATTATAAAAATTCTGGATTCCCTCCTGAGAATACTCCCTGCCCTCAAATGTTAGAAAAGTCCTCCAAATCATTCTTATGGCGGAGGTCCACTCGCTCTCCATCGCCCATCTGAACTCATAGGCCTTCCATCTTGTCCCTATATCCATCACAAGACCGCGCCTTTCATCCAATCATATATATCTCCCATAACCTCTGCCCTGTTCGTTTCATTTGGCAGCTCGTGTCTGGCCCCTTCATACATCTTAAGCGTTATATTCTCAAGTCCCGCCTCCACAAGCGAGTCGTATGCCCTCCTGACGCCTCTGCCATAACCGCCCACAGGGTCCGCGTCCCCCGATACCATGAACACCGGAAGCTTCTTGGGTATCTGCTTCAGATTTTCCTTATTGTAAAGTCTGGAAACCAATTCAAACAAAGTGCCGAACCCATTGACCGTGAACACAAACCCGCACAGAGGGTCTTCCATATACCGCCTCACCCGGGCCGAATCCCGGCTCAGCCAGTCAACCGGCGTCGCGGCGTCCCTCACCTTCTTATTGTAGCCTCCAAAAGTCAGTTTGTCAATCAGCCTTGCCGTATGATCGGAGCCGCGGAAAAGCTTTTGTATCCTCACCGCAGCTTTGGCAAGCCTTAGGGACACGGGATGCTGCATTCCCGTGCCCATAATCACCGCTGCGGAAATTCCCCCGCCATAGCGGAACATATAATTTCGCGTGATAAAAGACCCCATACTGTGCCCCAGAATCACATACGGCACATTGGGAAATAATTCCTGCGTCAGCTTTTTCAGCCGATGAACGTCCCGCACTACCACTGTCGCCGGATCCTGCTCACAAAAAAAGCCGAATTTCCCGCCGTCTTCCGGCCGCACGGACTTCCCGTGCCCCAAATGATCCTCGCCTGTTACCACAAATCCCCTCGCGGTAAAAAACGCCGCAAACTCCTCATAGCGCTCCACATACTCGGCCATGCCATGGACAATCTGCAGCACGCCGCAGACGCCCTCCGAATGTTCCGGGCAGTACCTGACCGCATGGATTCTGGTTTTCCCGTCTCTGGAATCAAAATAAAATTCTTCTTTCCTCATAACCTGCCTTTCCTTCTGCAAAATCCCGTTTCAGCAGATTTCCGCTCCCGAAGGCATCTCCTTCTCCGGCTTCACCAGCGCCAGCCTGCCTTCCGCGTCCTCCGCGCACAGAAGCATCCCTTCGGACAGTACCCCCGCCAATGTGGCAGGCTTTAAGTTCACCAGCACCATCACCTTTTTTCCCACCATCTCTTCGGGAGAATAGTACGCCTTGATGCCGGATACAATCTGTTTGACCTGACTTCCGATTTTCACCTGACTGCAGAGCAGCTTTTTCGACTTGGGCACCGCCTCGCAGGAAAGGATCTCCCCTACCTGAAACTGCAGCTTGGCAAAATCCTCATAGGTGATTTCCGGCTTTGCCTCAAGATCCACCACGGCCTGCGGCCCGGCGCTGCTCTCTCCTGCGGCTTCCGCCGATGCTCCCGGCCTGCTTCCGCCTACGGCTTCCTCTGACGCTCCCGGATTCTTTCCGTCTGAGGTTCCCCCGGCCTCCGGCTGCTTCTGCGCCTCCGCCGCGGCCCGCATTGCCGCCGCAAGCTCCTCGTCCTTCTTTTCCACTTCCTTCATATCCAGCCTTGCAAACAATATCTGCGGCTGATCCGTGACCTTATTTCCATTCTCATACAAGCCAAACTGCCCCAGCTGTCCGAAATCCCTCAGCTTCGTATTCAGCTGCGCCGCGATTTTCTCCGCGGTCTCTGGCATAAAGGGCTCCAGCAGGGAGGCACCGATGACAATGCTTTCCACCAAATTATAGAGCACCGTGGCAAGGCGGTCCGCCTTCGCCGCGTCCTCCTTCACGGCCTTTCCCAATACCCAAGGCTCCGTCTCGTCAATATACTTATTGCAGCGCTTAAAAATAGCGAAAATCTCCGTCAGCGCGTCCGACACGCGCAGCTTGGCCATATCCTCCTCCACCTTGGCGTATGCGCCCGTGACGACAGCCTTCATATCCCCGTCCAGCGCGCTCTCCTCCGCGCCCTTATCCGCCACAACGCCGCCAAAGTACTTATTGCTCATGGATATGGTACGGTTCACCAGATTGCCCAGAATGTTGGCCAAATCCGAATTGGTCCGCTCCGCTATCAGCTCCCATGAAGCGTTTCCGTCATTCTCATAGGGCATCTCATGCAACATATAATAACGCACCGCGTCCACCCCGAAAAAGTCCGTCAAATCATCCACATACATCACATTCCCTTTGGACTTGCCCATCTTGCCGCCGCTCATCAACAGCCATGGATGCCCGAAAATCTGTTTCGGCAGAGGCTCCCCCAGCGCCATCAGGAAAATGGGCCAGTAAATCGTGTGGAACCGGACAATATCCTTTCCGATCAAATGCAGATCCGCAGGCCAGAATTTCCGATACTGCTCCGTGCTGTTCCCCTCCGCGTCGTAGCCGATGCCGGTAATATAATTGGACAGAGCGTCCAGCCATACGTAAACCACATGCTTCGGGTCAAAATCCACCGGAATCCCCCACTGAAAAGAGGTTCTGGACACACACAAATCCTGCAGCCCCGGCAGAAGGAAATTATTCATCATCTCATTTTTCCTTGACGCAGGCTGGATAAATTCCGGATGCTCATTGATATGCCGGATCAGCTTATCCGCATATTTGCTCATACGGAAAAAATAAGCCTCCTCCTTGGCCGGCTTCACCTCCCTGCCGCAGTCGGGACATCTGCCGTCCACCAGCTGCAGCTCCGTCCAGAAGGATTCACAGGGAGTACAGTACATTCCCTCATAAGACCCCTTATAGATATCCCCCTGATCATACAGACGCTTGAAAATCTTCTGCACCTGCTTCTCATGGTCTTTATCGGTGGTGCGGATAAATTTATCATAGGAGATATTCAAAAGATCGCACATTCCTTGGATGATTCCCGCCACATTGTCCACAAACTCCTTGGGCGTGACTCCCGCCTCCTGCGCCTTTAATTCGATTTTCTGCCCATGCTCGTCCGTCCCCGTCTGGAAAAAGACCTCATACCCCTCTTTCCGCCTAAAACGCGCAATGCTGTCCGCCAGCACGATCTCATAATTGTTGCCTATGTGGGGTTTGCCCGAGGTATAGGCAATCGCTGTGGTGAGGTAATACTTTCCCTTATCCTTCTTTTCCTGTTCCATACTGATTCCATTCTCCCTTCTGTCACATTTTCTATTGCTTAACAATTAAAATTTCCGAGGTACCTGACCACATAACGCCCTAACAAAAAAACCCGCCTTCTCATGCATCTCTTCATAACATGCACCAGAAGACGAGCCAATATGCCCGTGATACCACTTCTTTTCATCTGCCTCTCGCGAAACAGACCTCTTCGGGTCAGTAACCCTATCCGCTATAACAGGCGGAACCTGTCGCAGCCTTGTCCCCTCCTTCCGGGAACTCGGTGCGCTGCTCGGAAGCCATCTTCCATCCCATCCCGCCCGGTTCCTCTCAGCGCTGCCGGAACCTTCTCTGTAAGGCTTATATGAAACGTACTCTCTTCGTCACTGCGTTTTTCTTTTTTTCATATTCTATTTCGCAAGTCAATGAGACGACCTGTCATCGCAGGGGACTCCAAGCGGCTCTTCTGTTTCCGATGACAGGAATCAGCTTTTCACCTTTACAATATAAAGTAGCACAACCGCCTGATTTCTGTCAACCATTTTATAAAAATTTAACAGCCTGAAATCTGCTAATTGGAAACGAGGGAAAGTCTGCTTTGGAAAACCTTGGAAAATTTTGGAAAGTATTCTGGAAAATTTTGTCGGTAAAAGTACACGACAAACGCATGAGTAAATAAATTGTGAACAAAATACTCCTTTATCCGTT
>CAOKFN010000070.1 GCA_948467735.1 uncultured bacterium | reverse complement strand
ATAAATACTGGGGTTACAGCGATTCATCGTCCATACTACTGCCAAAGACGGGATATTAGCACAAATTGGCAGAGGGGTCAAGCATAAATTTTATAAAGTCCAAAAATCTACGGCAGAAAATTTTTGGCATGTAAAAGAAACCGGATAAGAGGCTTGTGAGTCCGCGGAACCTATGTTATACTTTGGACATAATTATAAATTTGAAAAATAACGTTGGGACGGGAGGCTTTATGCGAAGAAAAGACAGAGAGGTAACGGACGCGGCGGAAATCAAAAGCATCATAGACCAATGTACCTGCTGCAGAATCGGCTTTTATGACAACGGGGAAGTCTATATTGTCCCGCTGAATTTCGGATACGAGAGAACGGATGATACTTATGTTTTTTATTTTCATGGCGCCGGGGAAGGCCGAAAAGCCGAAATCATCAAAAGGAACCCCGCCGCGGGCTTTGAACTGGACACAAATTACGCCCTGAAGCCTGCGGAATATGCCTGCGGTTACTCCGCCCGCTTTCAGAGCATCATCGGCACAGGGGTCGTCAGCATCGTATCGGAAGCCGACGAAAAGAAACGGGGGCTTTCCTTCATCATGGAACACAACACAAATAGGCGGGACTGGCATTTTGACGAGAAAATGGCGGAGGCGGTTACTGTCTTTAAGCTGACGGTCACGAAGATGAGCTGTAAAAAGCATGAGTAAACCATATCGCCTGTAGACGAAGGGCAGATGAAATCACAAACATTAGCCCTGCTCCTCACAAGCCTGCAAAATATAAAACGCCCGCCTATAAAAACAGCTCCTCCCTATAAGGAGAGGAGCTGTTTCTTCTAAACGGCATTTCTTCTCTTCAAACCGCGCACAATCGTCCGCAGGCCGCCAAATTACTTCAATGTTACCTTTGCGCCGACTTCCTCAAGCTTCTTCTTGATTTCCTCAGCCTCTTCCTTGGAAGCGCCCTCCTTGATTACCTTAGGAGCGCCCTCAACGGTATCCTTTGCTTCCTTCAGGCCAAGACCGGTTACTTCACGTACAACCTTGATAACCTTAACCTTCTCAGCGCCGATCTCGGTCAGCTCCACATCAAACTCGGTCTGCTCCTCTACCTGAGCAGCGGCAGGGCCTGCGGCAGCCACCACAACGCCTGCGGACGCGGACACGCCGAACTCTTCCTCGCAAGCCTTTACAACTTCATTCAACTCTAACACTGTCATCTCTTTGATTGCGTCAATCAATTCCTGAGCCGTTAATTTAGCCATTTTTATATCCTCCATTTTCAAATTCTTTGATGCCCGGCCTATATGTTTTTCCGAGCCTCTGCGTCTTTTCATTCTTTAACCTTCCGCCGATTTCCAACGGCGGATTTCGTACTGTCTGCCCCGCTCGGATTATTCCGCAGGAGCCGCTTCCGCTGCGGGAGCTTCCGCCCCGCCTTTTTCCGCTACCTGCTTCAACACGCGGGCGAAATTAGCCACAGGACTCTGCATGCTTCCAAGCAGTCTGGAAATAAGCACTTCTCTGGAAGGAATGCTTGCTATGGTTTCCATGCCCTTGGCGTCATACATGGTGCCTTCTACCACGCCGGCCTTAATTTCCAGCTTGTCAGCCGTCTTGGCAAATTCGGAAAGCAGTCTTGCGGGAGCCGTGGCGTCATCGCTGGAGATAGCCACTGCGCTGGGGCCTTCCAGATACTGTGACAGGCTTTCAAACTCTGTACCCTTGAACGCAAAGTTCATATAGGTATTCTTATACACTTTGTAGATAACTCCTGCCTCACGCAGATTCTTGCGAAGCTGTGTATCCTGCTCCACAGTAAGCCCGCGGTAGTCCACTAACACTACGGACTGGGCATCCTTGATATTGGCGGAAATCTCTTCTACAATAGGTCTTTTTAATTCAACCTTTGCCATTGTTTTACCTCCTTATAGAATTACGCCGAAAAAGAAATCCCTCCGAGCAAAGACTCAGAGGGAATCATTTACAATGGAATCCTCGTTCCGTGAGGATGATATTGTCATGACAACACACGCTTCCGCGGTATTTTCCTCGGTAGGATTTACGCTTTTCGCACCTACTGTCTTCGGCTGATTTAAAACTTATAAAATTATACTAGATAAAACCATAAAAGTCAAGCCTTAAAATTTAGCCCGGCTAGAACTTAGCCGTATTCACCCTGATGCCCGGTCCCATGCTGCTGGCCAAGGTAATGCTCTTCAAAAACTGTCCCTTTAACGCGCTGGGCCTTGCCTTTATAATCGCATCCATCAATGCGTTAAAATTCTCCTGAAGGGCTTCTTCCGTAAAGGAAACCTTGCCCATGGGCACATGAATAATATTGGTCTTGTCAAGCCTGTACTCAATTTTACCTGCCTTAATATCCTTCACAGCCTTTGTAACATCCATGGTTACGGTGCCTGCCTTGGGGTTGGGCATCAATCCCTTCGGTCCAAGGGTCTTGCCCAGACGGCCAACCACGCCCATCATATCGGGAGTCGCCACCACCACGTCGAAATCCAGCCAGCCGTCGTTCTGAATCTTGGGAATCAGCTCCTCGCCGCCCACAAAATCAGCGCCTGCGGCCTCCGCCTCGTTTACCTTGTCTCCCTTTGCAAATACCAGAACCTTCACGCTCTTGCCGGTTCCGTTCGGCAGCACCACCGCGCCGCGAATCTGCTGATCCGCATGACGTCCGTCACAGCCTGTTCTAATGTGTACTTCAACAGTCTCGTCAAACTTTGCCGAAGCAGTTTTCTTCACCAGAGCAATCGCGTCGCCGGGCTCGTACAGTGCGGCCCGATCTACAAGCTTTGCAATTTCCGTATATCTCTTACTGTATTTCATTCCCATACCTCCCTCTTCTAACCTTCTACCGTAATGCCCATGCTGCGGGCGGTTCCCGCAATCATGCTCATAGCCGCCTCAACGCTTGCGGCGTTCAAATCAGGCATCTTCAATTCTGCAATTTCCTGAAGCTTTGCCTTGGAAATAGTCGCCACCTTCGTCTTGTTAGGCACTGCGGAACCCGACTTGATATTGCATGCCTTCTTTAACAACACTGCCGCAGGGGGAGTCTTGGTAATAAAACTGAAACTTCTGTCCGCATAAACGGTGATTACCACAGGGATAATCATATCGCCCTGATCTGCCGTCCTTGCGTTGAACTGCTTCGTAAACTCAACGATGTTCACGCCATGCTGTCCAAGAGCGGGACCTACGGGCGGAGCCGGCGTCGCCTTGCCGGCCGGAATCTGTAATTTAATGTAGCCTGTTACCTTTTTTGCCATTTTGGCACCTCCTATAATGTGGTATACCGTCAATATCCTCCCGGCTTTCCGTCCCCGGACCATAAGCTCTCCGTTTCGCGTATACGCGGAGGACATGGACAATGAGATGGCGCAGTTTCCCTCTTGGGAAGCACTGGACTCGGCGTTCTTCCGAATCACAGCGTCTGCCTGCTCCCACTTTACTGCCGCGGCATTCAGCCGCGCTGTATTCGACCGCCCTTCCGGGCGGGAAATACCTAACCATAAACAATTAAAGCTTCCTGACTTCAGCGAAACTGATTTCTACAGGAGTCTCCCTGCCGAACAGCTCCACGTTAATGGTAGCCGTCTGCCTGCCATAATCCAGCTTCTGCACGACTCCGACCGTATCCTTCCAGATGCCTGCCACCACCGCGATGCTGTCACCCTCGGCAAAGTCAATGGAGACATTCTCACTTTTGATTCCCAGAGGCTTCATCTCAGCCTCCGTCAAAGGCACCGGCTTGCTTCCCGGTCCCACAAATCCCGTCACGCCGCGAGTATTGCGAACAACATACCATGTATCGTCGTTCATCTCCATATTGAGGAGTACATAGCCGGGAAACATCTTTTTCTGAACCGTTTTCCTAGCACCGTTCTTCAGTTCCACAACTTCCTGCAGGGGAACCCTTACTTCCAATATCTGTTCTGCAAGGTGCTTGTTGTTCTCTATCGTCTTCTCAATATTGGCTTTGACCTTGTTTTCATATCCCGAGTAGGTATGCACCACATACCATTTTGCCTCTGCCATACAATCACCCTCGCCTTAAATTGATGTAATAAAGTTCACGCCATATTTCACAACATAATCCAATATCGCAATGATGACCCCTACAACAACCGATATCGCCACTACCGCAGCGGACTGCTTTGCGGCAGATTTTCTATCCGGCCATATAATTTTTTTAAATTCGGACTTCACCCCTTTAAAAAAACCGGGCACTGCTTTCTTTTCCGCGGAATCTCCCATTTTGTCCTGACCATGCCTTTCCACAACAATTTACACTGTCTGCCGCTTATTATTTGGTTTCCTTGTGCAGTGTGTGTGTCCTGCAGAACCTGCAATACTTCTTTATTTCCATTCTATCAGGATGCGTCTTCTTATCCTTGGTAGTATTGTAGTTACGCTGCTTGCACTCAGTGCATGCTAAAGTGATTTTTGTACGCATTTTGCACCTCCACTTATTCTTTCATCTTTACTTTTTTAATAAAAATTAAGCATAAAAAAAAGACCTGAAATCGTATCTTGTTTGTTTACTATAACACAGACCGGCCTATCCGTCAATAGTTTCTACTATAAAAATTTTGCCCACAGCCCCTTGTTTCTTATTATTATATGTGCTATACTAAATGTCAAAGAATGGATTCTTTTTGTAGTTTTACCCAAAGGAAAGGAGGCCTTGTTATGGGTCCAGTTATGAATGCGGTTTATAACAATTATCTTACCGCTTATACGCCAAAGCCGCTTACAAAATACGACACCCACAAGAAAAGCGAGCTTCGCCGCGTCTATAATTCTATCGTAAAATTAAATACCGAAGCGCCTTGGTATCTCCCGACTACAAGCAGGGATACCCAGCGGTATGCCGTTGACTTAAAAGAAAATGCCCGGTCGCTGCGCAATACCATCGCCCAGCTTGGAGGGCTGGAAAAAGACGGACTTTTCAGCAAAAAGAGCGCTTATTCCACAGACGAGGATATTGCCGTCGTTTCCTATATCGGCTCGGAAACGCCCGCGAAGGATATCCCCGAATTTGAACTTGAAGTGATGTCAATGGCGTCTTCTCAGGAGAATCTGGGCTTATTCCTTCCTGACAATAAAGTCTCCCTGCCGCCCGATACTTACTCCTTCGACATCGGCATCAATGACATGAATTATGAATTTCAATTTGCGGTGGGAGAATCCGAAACCAATCGGGAAGTTCAGGAACGGCTGGTTCGCCTGATCAACAATTCCGACATCGGCATTGCGGCTTCTCTGGCGGAGTCCGAAGGCCGTACCTCTCTGCGTCTGGTTTCCGACGCCAGCGGGCTGTCCGCAGGGAAAAGCCGTATTTTCACCGTCACCGACAGCCATACCAGCAAGACCGCCGGCACCGTGGAATACTTTGGCCTTGATTATACAAGCCATGCCGCATCCAACGCGAAATTTACCATAAACGGAGAGGAGCATTCCTCCACCTCCAATCATTTTACCTTTGATAAACTGTTTGATATCCAGCTTACGGGAATCAGTCAGGAAAATCAATCCACAAGAATCGGCCTGAAAACCGACGTGGAATCTTTAACCGATAATGTGTTCCATCTGGTGGGCGGCTATAATGATTTTGTCAAAGCTGCTTCCTCTTATCTGGAGACACAGTCGAAAAGCAGGCTGCTGGTGCATGAAATGATGGGCATTGCTTCCGTTTACGGGGTTTCCATGGGATCCATCGGCTTAAATCTGGAGCAGGACGGAACGCTTTCCGTCGATAAGGATGTGCTTCATGAGACAGCGGTTCAATCCAAGGATATTAACGAGACCTTCGGCTATCTGAAGAACTTTTCCAATATGCTCCTCAGAAAAAGCAGTCAGGTATCGCTGAATCCAATGGATTATGTGGAAAAGGTCGTGGTAGCTTACAAGAATCCCGGCCATAACTTTATCAGTCCCTATGTCACCAGCGCTTACAGCGGCATGATGTTTAACGGATACTGCTGAAACAGCGGGAATCCTCCGGCTTTTATTATCTTGTTAAAAAGGCTTCCTTTGGGGAAGCCTTTTTACCGTCTGCCTTCATAGATCCGGGAATTCTATGCTTCGTTTTCCTTCCTGCCTCTCTTTCCCTTGGCCTTGTACTTGTCAATCTGAACAAAATCATCCATCAATTCAAGAATCTTATCGCGGCCCGTCTGGTTCAGCTTCACATAGTACTGCATCACGCGGTTCTCAAGCAGCTGCGCCCCCAGAGAAGCGTCTCTTTCCAACGAGGAAAAATCCACCGGGTTCAAACTCAGCTTGTCGCACATTTTAATCACCGTACCATATGCCATTCCCTCTATACCGCGCTCCAATGCAGTCACCAATGTACTATAAGGAATGCCCATCTCCATGGCAAACTGGCGCACACTACGGTACTGCCTCAATATTTCTTTTTTTAGTATTTCTGCTTTTGTCATTCTTATCCCTCCATGTCCGCTTTAGCGGACCTTCCTTTCTCCGCATCAAGCATTAAAATCTAACGTACAAAGATAATATACGATTTCTCGTATTCTATTGCAAGAGATATCCAGAAAATTAATAATTCACAATGTAAATTTTAGATATTTTTTAGAAATTTTGAACAATATATTCAACCATCGCGGCGACTGGCTCTCCGCAAATTCCCAAATACTCTAAATGATTTTCCTCCATAGAAGTGACACCCTTGACATTTTCCAGATATGGTATTATGATATTTATACTTATTACCAAATGTTGACTCCTTAAAATACAGTAAAGAAACGGTGAGACAATTTATGAATCTGTCTGATCTGACAAGAAATTCATGTATGCTGGGAAATTTTTCAGCAAAGCGCGGCTATATGCGCTGGTGGCATTCCTTTTCCGGCAGAAATGTGCAGACCGGAACGGCCCGCACTTTTTTTGTGGAAATTTTTATGATAAATCCCGCCCTCGGCGGCGCCCGGCCCATTCTGGGCCAGCATCCCCATTTTAAGAAGCGCGGCATGAAGCCTTCTTATGTGATGGTAAAAGCAGGAGTATTTCCCGATGAAAACGGAAACGAAGGCCGGCAGCTCCACGCCTTCTATCCCATCTCCTCCCTTCGGACCACGGACAGTCCCTTAGTGATGCAGGCCGGAAATGTTTCCTCGGAAAACGACAATTCTCCGGAGGACGACATCTCCTGCGGAAATTTTCTTTACAGCGAGGACAGACTGACAGGCTTTGTGCATGTATCTCCCGAAAAAGCGCGGCGCCGCTCGCTGATGACGGAGGCCGGATATATGAAGTGGGATTTGACGGTGAGCAAATCCGTCTCCTGCCATACCGGTATTCTTGCGGGCAGGCTTTTCCGCGCATTACATCTGTTAAACAGTTTTTGGCATGGGGAAGGAATCCGCAGCTTCTTTCAGGGCAGCGTGATTTTAGACGGAGATGTATACGAAATTATCCCCGATCTCAGTTACGGCTGCGCCGACAAGCATTGGGGCCGCTCCTTCAACAAACCTTGGTTCCAATTTACCTGCAGCAAAATGACCAGCGGGCGCACGGGCAAAGAACTTCGTCATTCGGTGCTGGCGGTGAACAGCTTCTGTCCCCGTTTCCTCTGTTTCTCGTTCCGGCATAAATTTATGCTGCAGCTGACCTATATGGGAGAAGATTTTCAATTCACCCACTGCAGGCTGGACACAAAAGAAACAGGAAGACGCTTTGTCTGGCATATGTCAGCCCGCAATAAAACCGCCGTGCTAAAACTTTCCGGCAGCTGCAAAAAAGCGGAAATGCTGCATCTGCAATATGAGAATCCCGACGGAGTAAAGTCAAAGCTTCCTCTATGGGCCGGTTCTGACGGCGTTGGCGCCATACAGCTCTACCGCAGGGTTTCCGGCGCCCGTGAACTGGTAGACAGCCTAAAGTTAGAGAATGCGCTTTGTATCTATCAGTCGGAGCCCTAATCTGTCCCGCACAAATTCACCATATGTTTATCTGAACGAAATTTAAAGGGAATCAGCGCGGGACGGCTTTCTCCGTGAAATGCCTGTTCCGCCATAGCGCTAAATACTATAATCCAGATTTTCCATACGCTTTCTGCGTTTCTCCACCAAGTCCGCAATGGTTACATTGTCAATCACCTGCGTCACCGCCTCATAAATTTCTTTCCAGACCTCCAATGTTTCACAGGTATCACAGCGCTCACAATCCTCGGCCCCCTCCTCCAGACATGCCACCGGCGCCATGGAGCCTTCTGTCAGACGCAGAATCATTCCAATGGTATATTCCTCCGGCGCCCTTGCCAGACGATATCCCCCCTGTGCGCCCCGAACACTCTTCACATAACCCGCCTTATTCAGAACGGAGATGATCTGTTCCAGATACTTCTCGGAAATTCCCTGTCTTGCGGCAATATCCTTTACCTTGATACACTCCCCCGTATTATTCAACGCCAAGTCAAACATAACCCTTGCCGCATATCTGCCCTTCGTTGAAATCTTCATACTCTCCTCCCAACTCTCTGAAAACCTTTCAAGCGCCCATCCCCGGTCCGAGTCTCCCGCTTCACCCCTGCCTCACCCCGCTTCAGTCAGCGCCGCTTCGCCTCCTATGGAGTAAACATAGGCGTGGACAAATATCTGTCGCCCGAATCAGGCAGCAGCGCCACAATCGTTTTACCGGCATTTTCAGGCCGTTTTGCCAGCTGTGCCGCCGCATATAGAGCGGCGCCCGAAGTAATGCCCACCAGAATTCCTTCCCTCCGTGCAATCAGCTTTCCAGTGGAAAATGCTTCTTCCGTCGTAACCCGGATAACCTCATCATACACCTGAGTATTTAAAACGGACGGCACAAAACCGGCCCCAATCCCCTGCAGCTTGTGCGGGCCGGGCTGACCGCCGGAGAGCACCGGAGAATCCGCCGGTTCCACCGCCGCCACCGTAATTTTGGGATTCTTGGCCTTTAAAAAGGCTCCCACACCTGTTATTGTTCCGCCCGTGCCCACACCTGCCACAAAAATGTCCACCCTTCCGTCCGTATCCTCCCAAATCTCCGGCCCCGTGGACGCGGCATGAACGGCCGGATTCGCCGGATTATCGAATTGTCCAAGGAGCACCGCCCCCGGAATGGATTCCTTTAATTCCTCCGCTTTGTCAATCGCACCCTTCATCCCCTTCGAGCCTTCGGTCAGAACCAGCTCCGCACCATAAGCCTTCAAAAGATTTCTTCTCTCCACGCTCATTGTCTCAGGAAGAGTGAGAATGGCGCGATATCCCTTTGCCGCCGCCACACTTGCCAGTCCGATTCCGGTATTGCCGGAAGTAGGCTCAATGATAGCGGATCCCTTCTTTAATATTCCCTTTTTCTCCGCATCCTCAATCATAGCCAAAGCAATTCTATCCTTGACGCTTCCGGCCGGATTCAAATATTCCAGCTTTGCAAGCAGTATCGCGTCTGTAATTCCCTGATCCTCCGCATAATGCTTCACATGGAGCAATGGCGTGCGTCCGATTAATTCCGTGGCGCTTGAATAAATTTTTCCCATAATTCCCTCTCCTTTCACATATTTCCTAGTATTCAAATAGGAATATCATAAAACTTATCTTACTACCTGATGCCGCATCTGTCAAGTGCCTTTTTCCATTACTTGTAAGGGTTTCTTCCAAATATACTATGATATAAAACATATTGTATAACGGCACATATTTTAAGAAATATTAAGAAACGAGAATCCCATGACTATTGAGGGAAACATCCCAAATGTGATATAATGCTTTTATTATAACCTTTATCAGCTTTGATTCTATTCAACCTTTTATCATACAGGAAAATAAAGAGAATATAATGGGAAAAAGAAAAGATAATTCTAACAAATTAATTCCGATTGAACAAAGCCGCAGAACCATCCGCTTAGAAAAAAGAGGCTCCGAGTTAAATCAGCATACCGTAAGCTCCCGGATTTTTGGCGTACTGGGCATTTCCTCCATTTTCTATTGCGGAGGCATTGCGCTGGCCGGCTTCGGCACTTATTTTTTCCTCATCTGGGGAATTATGGGCGCCGCCTCTCTCTCCGTAAGCGCGGTTCTGCGCAGCCATAAACTGATGAACGCGATTCCAAGGCCGCTGAAAATCATCTGCGCCGCCTGTTTCTGGCTGGGCCTGCTTCTCCTATGCATTATTGAAGGGCTTATTTTTACGGAGTATCATGCCGCCGGAAAACCTAACGCAGATTTCTGTCTTGTCCTAGGGGCGCAGTGGAAGGCAGACGGCCCAAGCGAAGTGCTGCGCAGACGGCTGGACAAAGCCGCCGCATACCTTCTTGCAAATCCCAACACAAAAGTTATCGTATCCGGCGGGCAGGGAGAAAACGAAGCCGTTTCGGAAGCGGCCGGAATGCGTGAATATCTGATAGGCGCCGGGATTTCCGAGGATCGCATTTTAATGGAGGATCAATCCTCCAATACCTATGAAAATCTCGTATTCAGCGGCGAACTGCTCGATAAGGCAAACGACAGCATTGTAATTGTCACCAATAACTTTCATGTATTCCGCGCGCTGGCAATCGCAAGGAAGCAGGGATATGTCCATGTGGAGGGTCTGGCGGCGGACTCTCTGCTCGGAATGGCGCCGAATAATCTGCTTCGGGAATTTTTGGGGGTAATCAAAGATTTTATGCTTACCAATTTATAGCAATATTGACTTGGCTCACTGCTTAACGAGCAGTGTCTGCTCAGCGAGCATTGCTGCTCGCGGGAATCTTGCGAATGAGGGGGAAACGAAAATGGATATCAATGTGGGCGATATTGTCAAATTAAAAAAACAGCATCCCTGCGGAAGCAGAGAATGGGAGGTTCTGCGCTCAGGCGCGGATTTCCGCTTAAAATGCAGAGGCTGCGGCCATCAGATTATGATCGCCCGCAAACTTTTGGAAAAAAATGTGAAGGAAATTAACTAATATAAAGAGAAGAAGGCGAAAGACGCAGGAGGTATCCTTATGAAAGAATTTCAGGAAGCGATGGCAGAGCTTAAATCAATCATTCAAACATACGATAACATAGTCTTTTTCGGCGGCGCCGGAGTGTCCACGGAAAGCGGCATTCCTGACTTTCGGAGTGTGGACGGATTATATCATCAGCAATATGATTATCCTCCCGAAACAATTTTAAGTCATACCTTTTACTGTAAAAAGCCGAAAGAATTTTATCGTTTTTACCGCAATAAAATGCTTTTCCTAGATGCTAAGCCCAATGCGGCGCATCTAAAACTCGCCGAATTAGAGGCGCAGGGAAAGCTGAAGGCCGTTATCACCCAAAACATTGACGGTCTGCATCAGGCGGCCGGAAGCAGGAATGTCTTAGAGCTTCATGGATCCGTACTGCGAAACTACTGCGAAGAATGCGGACAGTTTTATGATGTACATTATATCATAAACGCATCGGATATACCCAAGTGTGAAAAATGCGGCGGTCCCGTGAAACCGGACGTAGTGCTTTATGAAGAAGGTTTGAACAGCAGGACTATGAGCGACGCCACGCGTTACATTCACGATGCGCAGGTATTGATTATTGGCGGCACCTCCTTGGCCGTATATCCCGCGGCGGGATTGATTGACTATTTCAACGGCGATAAATTAGTGGTAATCAACAAAGCGCCTACCCCAAGGGATTCTCATGCTGATCTGCTGATACAGGCACCCATTGGAGAAGTTTTTTCACAGCTGGGGCATTGTCTGAACATACTGTAAACGGCATATCCCTCTGCTCTTCATAGGATATAAACTATATAAAATCCTGCCATAGAACAAAGAGCCTCTTGTATCTTTCTATGGCAGGACTTTTATTTCAGCCGGAAATAAGTACATCCGCCTAATTTCATTCCCCGCGGCCCCAACTTATGGTTGAATCTCCCCAATTCAACTGTTAGTTCATGTAAAAATCATACGAGCCAATGGTATCATTCAAATTGAAAGGAGAACCTATGATGAATCAGACAGAGATTGGAAAATTTATTGCCAAATGCCGCAAAGAGAAAAAGCTGACTCAAGCACAGCTGGCAGAGAAACTAAACATTACAGACAGAGCCGTATCCAAATGGGAAAACGGAAAAAGCATGCCCGACTCATCTATTATGTTAGAACTTTGCGACTTATTAGGAATCACAGTAAACGAGCTTTTAAGCGGGGAGAAAGTTGACATGGAAAATTTTGAAAAAAAAGCGGATGAAAATTTAATTGCCTTAAAAAGAAAAGATGAAAACAACCTAAAAAAGAATGTGATTATTTCCATTCTTTTTACAACGGCGCTCTTGATAGGAATTCTTGTATGCCTTATTTGTAATCTTGCAATATCCGGCAGTTTAACATGGTCGCTCATTCCGATTAGTTCCATTGCTTTTGCATGGGCAGTCACTTTTCCAAGCATTATATTGGGAAAAAAAGGGATGATTGTAAGTTTAATATCACTAAGTGTTTTTATCCTTCCCTATTTATTTTTGCTGAGCTGTTTCATTAAAGCGCCTGAAATATTTTCTATCGGCGCGGTGACGGCGGCGGCTTCCATTGTTTTTTTGTGGGTCATAACTGCGGTTTTGAAATATATCGGCAAAACAAGACCATTGACTGCTTTGGGAATCGTTTTTTTATTAGCCGTTCCTTTTTTGTTTATCATCAATATATTGCTGTCAAAAATGATAGCCGAGCCCATCCTTGACATATGGGATATGCTGACTGTCTTTATATTGCTGATACTTGCATTTGTCTCTTTTGCCTTTGACTACGTTAAGAAAAAAGTATGAAACATGTTTTTATTCCGGGGCAATGAGCCAAATCAGCTGTGTTGGCTGGGCTCATTGTCCGCAAGGGCATGAAAGAAAAATACGGGCCTTGGACTGATTGGATTTGACATCCGTTTCAGCGTTGAAGGGGCAGGATTGATAAAATAACCTGCGGGAATTGATGTACCAAAAGAGGTATCACAGCTGCAGCAGCGCTCATGGCTGACACCTTTTACATGGCTGATATCCCTGCTCTATTATCTCTTCTCTTGTTATAGTGACTGACAACTTATTCTTTTCACTCATCTGCTCAACACTTAAGCAATTCGGCTGATGAAATACCCTTGTATTTGTATTGCATATATATGATATGGCTGCGGAGGGTTGTGGCAAAAGCCACGGTTCTTCCGGAGATACCATCGGAGATTCTACAGGTAATGCTGACGCTTCTATTTGTGATGCTTCGGAAGGCTCTGTTGGTATCGGTATTTTTCCCTGAGACGCCGCACTTGTAATTGTCCGGATATCTGCCAAGGATCCTGTAGGTTCCCCTGCACGCCAAGTTTCCGAAGGACTGCAATTCCATGTTAATTCTCTCCCATCGCTGGTCACTACAATACTCCCCTGTTCATCCGTGCGGAAAACCTTTACTCCCAGCTCCCTAAGATGATTCAAAGTCTCCGCATGGGGATGCCCGTATGTGTTTCCCTCTGCACAGCTAATTACAGCATAGACAGGCGCCGCCTCCTCTAATAATCTTTTAGTGGAAGACGTCCTGCTTCCATGATGTCCCGCCTTGTAGACATCTGCAGCTAAAGAAATACCAGTATCTATCATTGCAAGTTCTTCTTCCTCTTTGGCATCTCCTGTAAAAAGAAATGTATTCTCTCCATGTCTTAGAACAATGGCTATGGAATTATTATTACTGTCCTCATCCACACAGTCAGGACCCACAATTGTGAATTCAGCTTCTCCCAAAAAATACCGCGCGCCAACCACAGGCTGTGTTTTCTGATATCCCTTGTTTTTCATAACATCAATTACATCCCTATAGGTATCCGTATCCTTTTCTTCCTCCGTCATAAGGATTGTTTCGCATGAAAACTTATATAAAATAACATCCATGCCGCCTATGTGATCTGCATCAGGATGAGTACATATCACATATTTTAAATCCTTTACTCCTTGTTTTTGAAGATAGCTTTGGATTTTTGTTCCTTTCTCATTGTCTCCGGCATCAATCAGCATAGCATCCTGGCCGCATAGTATTAAGGTACAATCTCCCTGCCCCACGTCAATAAAATGAACCTCCAGTTCATCCGTCGCTGTGTTTTCGCTTTGAGCCGGTTCACTTGTATGCTTCAGCCCCTGCTCCATTCTGCTTTGGTTCAATAAAATACCTGCCAGAAACAGAAATGCTGACACAAAAATCACTATTTTCCCTTTCCATTCATATTTCCGGGATACGCTGCTCTTCCATTTTCTCATTTTCCTCTTCAGAATACTATTCTCTCCTTCTATTCCATTCTATACGCTGCTTAGTCCCTATCCCCCTGTATTCCAAACGAGTATGTATCCTCTTGAGGTATACATATCAGGATTGCAAAATGCTTCTTGGGCGCTCTTACCTGCAAAACCTTAGTTCGTATAAAATCCCCCACAAGTTTTTCCGCTTGTTCTATTTACCGCCATAAAAAAAGCACAGCTCTTTTCCAAGCTATGCTGTCTCAACTATATTACACATGATAAAAACCTTCTCAAGAGGCGACTACCGGATTTGAACCGATGCTCGGGGAGTTGCAGTCCCTTGCCTTACCACTTGGCTAAGTCGCCTTATCAATTTAGTGACTCCAACGGGAATCGAACCCGTGTTACCGCCGTGAAAGGGCGATGTCTTA
>CAOKFN010000069.1 GCA_948467735.1 uncultured bacterium | reverse complement strand
GTGTACCAGCCCTCTGGCAATCTCAGCCCGCCGTTTCATGCCGCCGGACAGACTGCCCACCGGAGAACGCCGCCACTGTGTCAGCTCCACCATGTCAAGGGCAAAGCCGATGCGCTCCCGTACCTCATTCTTGGGCACCTTATAGAAGGCGCAATGATATTTCAGGTTTTCCTCCACGGTCATCTGGGCATCCAGGGTGGAATCCTGAAAGACGATGCCTATGTCCTTCCGCACTAGCCCGCGTTCCGTGGAAACGTCATGGCCGTTGATGGTCAGAGCGCCCTCCGTTTTGTCCAGGATGGTACACAGGGTGTTGATGGTCGTGCTTTTGCCAGCGCCGTTGGGACCTAGGAAGGCGAAAATACTGCCCTCGTCCACGGTGAAGGAGATGTCGTCCACCGCCGTAAAATCCCCGTACTTTTTCGAGAAATGCTCCACTTGTATGATTGGGTTCATGTTGCTGCCTCCTGCTAAAAAAAATGAAGTCCTATGCGAATTACTCGCATAGGACTTATCTCCATAAAAATTATGGTGCCTTGTTTATTCTTATTTTCTTTCTTGATCCCCGAACCTGTCAAATTCATGCCTGTCTGGAACTGGGCCGTCATAATCCGGCGAGAAGCGCTCCGCCCCCGGTATCCCCATTGGTCGTTCTCCTCTCCGCAAGGGACCAAATGCCCTTTCCCGCATGGACATCAACTGCTCAAACTGATCCGTACCCATGCGTTTTTTTGCCTGTTCTATCCAGTCCTTTATGGCGGTTTCCTCTCCACCCTCCCGCGTTCGGAACGCCGCTATGATACGGTCTAAATAACTCCCGAATTGTTGCAGCTCCTCTTGGGACAAGCAGCCGAGGACTTCCTCATAATCCAATGCGGGCTGCTGTACTGTTTCCCCCTTTTCCGTCAGATGGACTACCATGACCCGCCTGTCCGCATCGGAGGGCCTGCGCTCCACATAGCCGCTTTTCTCCAGCTTGTTTAGCAGCTCGTTCAGCGACTGCTGTCTGATTCCCAGAAGATAGGACAGATCCTTTGTCGCAATTTCCGGCTGGATCTTCAGCATGGCGAGAACACGGCCTTGCCCCCTTGTAGAATCTGCGAAGGGCCCGGCTTCTGCCTGACTGAACATCTGGCGGCGTTTCATGAGCCATTGCAGCGTGGAGAGTTTTTCATAAATGTCTGTATAGAGATCGTCCATATCACTCGTCCTTTTTCATACAGGTACTTGACAAACTTAATTATACAGGTACCATTCGGATTTGTCAAGCCTCTTTTATGCTCTGCATGGCAAGCAGTTTCTGCTCCGCAGGAACAGTCGGGGCCTGAGTCCTCCTGCAAATCCTCAATGTCCGCAGCATAGATGCTCCCTGTTTCGTTTGCCCGTTTAGCGTACTGGTTCAGATGATCGGAGCATGACAGTGAGTTGGCGTATGTCCTTCAAGTCCAGCCTGATGCCGATTCCGCCCAGCGCCATCTTGCGGACATAGGCGCTCATGGTCAGAATACCGGCGTCCTCCATTTTGAGTTTTATCCGCTCCTTATCCTCCGAGGAAATACGGATTTTCAGTTCTTTGTTCAGTCTGCTCATAATTTTTGTATTCTCTCATATGTCAAGGCTCCTATGAATAAAAAGAAATGGGTTGTGGATGAAGGAGCGGCAAAGGTAGTGCGGATAATCTTTACCAATGGTGTTCTAAATCTGCTGCCGTCCAAAAGCTTTCGGCACAATATGAATCATAGCAGGCAGAAATCCGGCAGCTTGTTGTTTCGCGGGAACGAGAGATTGAGAACGGAGCCGGACGGAAACATGTCATAATTGAAATCTACGCCTAAACAAAAGGATTTTTTTTCGGGATAATTTTATTTTAGATACATCTCCATCTTTTTCACTGTCTGCTTAGGCAGTTCTTCTTTTGAAGAAATTTTTGCTTTGCTTCTGCGGAATTACGTAATCATAAAATATTTTTTGTGAAACCATTGACATGCGCGGTATTATATAGTATTATGTAATTACGCAATTCCGGAATTGAAAAATTTAAGAAAGGAAGGGTTAGGATTATGGAAAGAAATTATGGCGAGGAGATTGACGCTCTTAAAGAGCAGATTGAGAACCTTCAGAGTATGGCAGCTTCGCAGCTTGACGAGTTGCGGACTATGGTGATGGAGCTGGTTCCTGATAAGTCATCCACGGAGAAGCTGAAAAGAGTACATGTGATGCATGGAATGCATCCGGACAGCCGTCTCAGCGAGCAGATGGAGGAGCTGTGCTATAAAACGGAGGAAAAAGGGGTGAGCGGCCTTGTGACCTACCTTGGGGTGTATAATTCCAGCGGACGACAGTCAAACTGGATAAAAAAAGGCGTTTACGCCGATGATCTGCTGGCGCTTATCGAGAGCGGAGTCGCAGGCAAGGTATTGGCCTGTATCGGAAATTCAAACCGCCTTGAGATGTTATTGGAGATACTTCGGGGGCCTAAGACCGTGGCGGCGCTGGTAGAGAAATGCGGTTTCGGGTCTACGGGACAGGTTTATCATCATATGAAGCCGCTGCTGGCCGCCGATATCGTTGTGGAAGACGAGAAACAGAAGGGAGTCTACGTAATTCAGCCCCACAAGGTTCAGGGCATTATTATGCTGCTGGCGGGTATCAGTGATATGGTGGACGAAACCTACACGAAAGGGACATGGGAAGCCGACGGGGAGGACATGGAGAGCTGACCAAAGGGACATGGGAAGCCGACGAAGAGGACATGGGGAGCTGACAAAAAGGACATGGGAAGCCGACGAAGAGGACATGGGGAGCTGACAAAAAGGACATGGGAAGCTGACGAAGAGAATAAGGGTAGAAGCAGGCCTTCGTTCTTTATGGTCGGCTGACAGGCCGATATAAAGTCTTTTATGCGCGATATGCCTTACCTTGCGTAAAGCATATTGCGTTTTTTATGGGGAAAAATTAAAATAGATATTAGGATAAGGAAAATGATAAGACAGATGATAGGCAGATGACAGTAGATGATAGACAGATGATGGCAAATGATAAGGCAGATGACGGTAGATGATAGACAGATGATGGCGGATGATAAGCAGATAGGCGGAGGATGCGTCCGTGGAACTGCGGGAGGGGACGATGTGATTAAAATAGCGATTTGCGATGATGACGAAGCGGAATGCCGAAGAACCTTGGAGATGCTGCAAAATTATAAAAAAGCGGAAGTTGAGGCGGAGGTCTATACCGGCGGGGAAGCGCTGCTTTCGTCGGGCAGAAAATATGACATTCTGCTGCTGGACATTGATATGAAAGGAATGGATGGGATTGAGACAGCCCGGCATGTCCGGGAGGCGGACAAGGAGGTGAAATTAATTTATATCACCAATTACAGCGATTATTCTATTTTTGCCTTCGCGGTACATGCCTTTGCCTATCTGCTGAAGCCGCTGCGGCAGGAGGAATTGTTTGCACAGCTGGACGAGGCTCAGAGCTATGGGCTTACTGCCGCGGGGCAGGAGCTGGAATTTCAGGCAAAGGAAGGGATTGTGAGAGTGCCTTCTTCTCAGATTTTGTATTTTGAATATCTGGACCGTCAGGTGCTTCTTCATACTGCGGAGCAGTTCTGGCATTTAAGGCGAAAGATTACCGAGGTGGCGCAGGATATGGCGGCGTATGGGTTTGCCATGCCTCACAAGAGCTTTGTGGTCAATTTATTTGCGGTTCAGTGTATTCATGGATATGAAATTCTGCTCACGGATGGAAGCAGGATTCCGCTGTCTCAAAAGAAATCGGTAAATTTCCGCAGGGAATTAAACGAATATCTTGCGGAGGGGAGGGGCGTATGGAGGTCATGATATATCTGGTGCTTCCCTGCGTGGGCAGTATTTTCCTGATGGGGGCCATGTTCTATGGGGCATACAGGATTGCGGGGCGTCCTGCGGCAGGAAATCCGGGCGGAATCCGCTGGGCGGCGGCTTTCGCATATATCATAGGAAGCGTGCTGCTTTCCCTGCTGGGGAATACTTGGGTGAATCTTAGTTCCATGCTGCTGTTTCCGTTTACGGCGGTGTGGGTGTTCAAAATGTCGAGAACATATTTGGCGCCTTATTTTATTCTGGCGGCGGCTGTGTTTTTAACGGATGCCGCGGCGGGAATCGGTTATCAGTATTTATGGATGCGGGGAATTCTCTATTTGAATTCGCAGATGCTGTCGTACAGCCTGCTGGTGGCGGTGAGCCGGATGCTGGAATTTATGGTGATTCTGCTGATTGCCATGGCGGCGGGGAAGCGGGCGGGAAGGGAGATTACGGCGAGGCAGATCATATTATCCGTTTTCCTGCCTCTGTTTTCTATTTTCAATATGTATACGAATGTGTACATGATGCAGATTTATCTGGTAGATGAGACGGTGATGCTTTTTGTTGTCAATCTGATTTTGTTAATTGGACTGAATATTTATTTCTGTGTGCTGATAGATATTATGGGGGAGAACCGCAGGCTGGAAAACGAGAGGAATCTGTTTCGCAGGCAGGCATTGATGCAGTATCAATATTATGAGCGGGAGGAGGAAAAATATGAGGAATCCAGAAAGCTGATTCATGATATCCGCAATCATATTCAGGTTATGGAGGAATTGTACAGCCGGGAAGGGGCGGAGGATGCGGCCCGGTATGCGGGAGACCTCCATAGGATGCTGGATTGTTTTCGGCAGAGGTATTATACCTCGGATAAACTATTAAACATTATTCTGAACGATAAGGCGCAGTACATGCGGAAAGCGGGTATCAGGGAGGATATCAAGGTGGGTGAGCTGTCGCTGGATTTCATGAGGGATGCGGATGTGACGGCCCTTTTTGCCAATCTTCTGGACAATGCCATTGCCGCGGCCGCGGGCTGCAGAGGCGGATATGTCCGGCTGCGTGTGAATATGGTGCGGCAGTTTCTTTCCATCGTTATGGAGAACAGCTGCGACAAGGAGCCGGTGAGAGAAGGGGACGGATTCCGTTCAAGGAAGCCGGGGCATAGGGGAATGGGGATTGGGAATATACGGCAGACTGTGGAGCAGTATGGGGGCGATGTGCAGTTTGTCTGGAAAGACGGGGTGTTTATCACAAAGGCGGTGCTGGTGTGCGACAATGCCGCATCCGCTGAAATGTAGGGAGGGGATTGCCATGGTTGGAAATATGATCGGTTTTGTATCCTGTCTGTTGTGTGCCGTTCCGTTCTTTCTTTTTTCTATCTTTGGTAAGAACAGCGATGAACCGATGAATTTCTGGAGCGGGGATACAACGCTCAAATCGAAGGTCAAAAATGTAAAAGAGTACAATCGGGAGATGGCGGCTCTGTATAAAAAATACGCGGCGGCTTTCCTCGCCGCAGGAGCGGGATGCCTTATTCTGCCTGTCTTTGGGATGATTCTACTGTTTTTGGACGGTACGGCGGGCGTTTATATTTTATATCGAAATTATAAAAGGATATTGGGCCGGTATTCGTGACCTTTGCACATTGGGGCATCCTTTAAAGAAGAGAAAGGAAAAGCATGGGACAGATTGCAAATCAAATGGTATGGGAATGGTTCTTAAGGCTTAAGCAGAAAGTAAGAGATAAGACGGAGGAGAAGGGGGAAGGAACGGAAAGAAAAAAGAAGCAGGAAGAAAAAAAGAAATAGGAAGCAGGAAGAAAAAAGAAATAGGAAGGAGGGGAAAGAATGCTGGCAGCGGGAATGATTTTCGGAATCCTTGTGTGTTATGTCGTCCCCATCGGGGGGCTGATTGTATGTATGCGCAGAAAGAAAGGCGCGGGGAAAGCATTCGGTATAGGGATGCTGGCTTTTGTCATCAGTCAGCTGGTAATCCGAATCCCTGTTTTGCAGCTGGTTCTGCCTCAGTTCGCATGGTTTACGGTTCTTCAGATGCGCCCATGGGCTTATGGGATATTTCTGGGATTGTCCGCGGGGATATTTGAGGAGACTGCCAGATGGGCGGGCGTCCGTTTTTTCCTGAAAGGGAAACGGGAGCTGGAACATGGCCTGAGCTTTGGGCTTGGCCATGGAGGGATAGAAGCCATGATATTGGTGGGCTTGAATTTTATTGCGGGTTTATGGATGGTGATTGCGGGGCAGGGAGCGTTGTTTCCGGCTGACGCGAGGGAGGTATTTATGGCCGGGACGGAGCGGCTGTATGCGATCGCTTTCCATGTGGGGGCCTCTCTGCTGGTAATGTATGGCGTCCGCAGGGGCAAAGCGTTCCGATATCTGCTGGGGGCGGTTTTGCTGCATACAGTCATGGACGCGGCCATTGTGATTCTGCCGTCAGTGTTTGGCGTGGGGCTGCCAGGCCTGTGGCTTTATGGGCTTGCGGTGGGACTGCTGACATTGGCGGCGGGGATTTGGGTCTATGGAAGATGCGGAGGTGATAAAGAGAATATGGCCGGATAAAATAAGCGGCAATGTCGGCTCTCGAAACAAATAAGCCCATATAAGGATTTGGCTGCGGCAGGACAAAGGCCCATATGAGAGAGCAGGCGCGACAGAAGAAAGATCTATATAAGAGAGCAGGCGCGGCAGGACAAATAGCCTGTATAAAGGTGTTTCTGCGAAAGGTCTAACAAAAATGAAGGAAGAGGGTATGAGAATGAAAAAGATAAAAAGAACGGTATTTGCATTAATGATGATGATATTTATGCTGTCGGGATGCAGCTCCACAAAACTGGCGGATGCTTTCGACGAGGAGACAGTGAAGAAAACCGCCCAAGAGGCGATTGATTACATGATAGCCGGGGAATATGAGAAAACCGCTGCAATGATGGATTCCGTCATGCAGGAGGCCCTGCCTGCCGAAAGTCTGGGCGAGGTTATGGGAACTATGAATGGGAAGACAGGCGCTTTTCGGGAATACAAAAGCATTGCGGTGGTAGGACAGCAGGGAGCGCAGGGGGAGGATATGGCGGTTGTGGTTCTTGTGGCGGCTTTTGAAAAGTGTAATGTGACATACACGGTGAGCTTTGACGCGGATATGAAGATAGCCGGGCTTTGGATGAAATAAAGCCTCTGCCGGATAGGACGGGCTGTCAAATAATGGATTTGGAAGGAGGAAAAAAATATGTGGTTTTGGTGGTTTATGCTTGTGTGCGACCTGCTGATTCCGGTACTTATGATAGGGGCGGGCAATATGATGTGGAAGCATGCTCCCAAGGATATTAATGGAATCATTGGGTATCGGACGCCGCGTTCTATGATAAATATTGACACATGGAAATTTGCCAATGGCTATTGCGGACGCTTGTGGCGGAAAATCGGCCGGATGATGCTGATTCCGTCGCTTGTGATACATGTTCCTTTTTATCATGGCTCAGAGGATGTGATTGGAGCGGCCGGGGCAATTCTGTGTGCGGTACAATGCGCGGTTTTGATATTAACTATTTTCCCGACGGAAAGGGCATTGAAAAGAACGTTTACGGACGACGGAATACGAAGATGAATTTCAGCAGCAGTTCGGCCATACAAAAGGGGGACTATTTCTATTTGGACTGCGTCTGAAAACTAAATATTGCATCGAGCGGTGAAAGCATGTATGATAAAAGAAAAATGCAGGAGTACGAAATCAGCCCGCAATATGGGAGCATCCAGATTATTGATGATGGAAAAGGGGTATGGGGAATGAGGACGAAGAGCGGCCGTATAAAATGCATCGCTTTCTTGGCTGTGTTTTTTCTAATGGTCTGTCTATGCCGGAGCTGCTGTGGGATTTTTATCAATACGGAGGAGGAGATTTTTATATCGCCCCGGCAGACAAATACGATTATCGTTCAATATGATTTCGTATGCCGTCCAACCGTCTATAAAAAGGCGTGGATAGGAAAAGAAAAAATATGGACATATCCGGGAAGCGGATTTATGGAAACCGTACACTTTGGCGTGGAATGGCTGTCGGAGGATCAAATCCGAATGAGCTATGACGATGAAAACGACGAATATGACGAGGAATTTATCATTACGATACCATAAGATACGCGGCGCGGGGAGGGCGGAATAGAAAAGAGGTCTGAAAGCAGTAGGGATTTTTAGCAGACTCGTTGACTTCATTGAGAGGAATGGGTATAATAGAATTCATGATAAGAGCAATGTATTTACCAATTTGTTTAGGGGAGGCATTTTATATGAACATTTATCCATTCATATCAATTTCGCAAGACTGCGGCGGGATTTCAGAGGAGCGCGGAGAGGCCGCAGGGCGGATTTGCACTGTCGGCAGGGGGCATATCGTCGGCGAAGCTGAATGTATGACGCGTGAAGAAGTCAGGGAGGCGGCACTATGACAAAAGAGCAGTATTTGAGAAGTGACAAGAGGGTATTGGCCCTGATAGGCGCTACGGAAGCGTATATGATTTTTTCCATGATTTATGCTATCCTGCAACACACGGCGGAGACGGGAACTTATATTCAGCTGGCGGTGTATGTGCTTCTCCTTGTAGTCAGTGTGGCGGGATTCGGGATATTAAAGGGAACCAGAGCCTGCGGAAGAGTGGTCACGGGCTCAGGGGCGCTGGCTTATCTGGTATTGATGAGCCTTGGGGCCGAGGAGCTTACATATGTGTATGCCTTTCCCATTTTGATGGCTTCCATTATGTACCTGAACAAAAATTACGCCATGGCAGGCTCGCTTGTCATAGTGATTGCCAATGTGATCCGGACGGTCAGGGATGTATCCGCCGGCAGCATGGATGTGGGCTTTGCCATGATACGCTGGGTGATGACGGTTTTAATCTGCATTGCATCCTATGTGGTTATGCAGATTATCCAGCGGTTTAACGAGGAAAATGTGGCCAGCATTGAAAAGTCCGCGGCCCGGCAGGGGGAGATTTCAAAGCAGATGGCGGCGATTGCAGATGAAATCGGCAGGAATTTTGCCAGCGCCAGCCAGATGCTGGCAGAACTAAAGGCGGGAATTAACGCCAATAATTTTGCCATGAAGAATATAGCGGACAGCACGGAAAGCACGGCCCAAGCCATACAGGAGCAGGCCCAGATGTGTACGTCCATACAGGAAAGCTCGGACGAAGTGGAAAGGGACACCGACAGGGTGGAGGCGGCCGCCAAAAATACTTCCAAGAATGTGGCGGAGGGCGCCTCTTTGGTTCATGAGCTGAAGGAACAGGCGGAGGGCGTTCAGCAGGCGGGCAGGCAGACCGTGGACGCAACTTCAAGACTTCTGGCCCGGGTCAACGATGTGGAGAGCATTGTGGGCGATATCTTGAATATTTCTTCCCAAACCAATCTTCTGGCGCTGAACGCGTCCATTGAAGCGGCAAGGGCGGGGGAAGCCGGAAAGGGTTTTTCGGTGGTTGCGGATGAAATCAGACAGCTTTCCGAACAGACGAAGGAGGCCACCAGCCGCATTACGGGAATTATTACCGAACTGATAGGCGACGCCAAAAGCGCTTCGGACAGTCTGGATACTTCCGTGGAGTATATTAACCGGCAGACGGAGAAAATTGCGGCGGCAAAGGAAAAATTTGAACGCATTGACAGGGAGGTATCGGAATTAACCAACAGCATACGCCATACGGACAAGACCGTGGCGAATATTCTCCATGCGACGGGTGTGATTTCCAATAGCATTTCTCATTTGTCCGCGGCCAGTGAGGAAGTGGCGGCGTCCTCCGGTGAAAGCGTGAAGACGGCGTCGGAGACGGTGAGCAGGATGGAGGAATGCAGTAAGGTATTGGAGAATATCAGAGAACTGGCGAAGCGGCTGGAGGAATGCGCAGGTCAGTGAAAATTTTTATACTTGACAAATTGTGATAAGTCTTTTATACTTGGTAAAGTAGATTCTATAGATATATTTAATTTCATATTCAAGTGATTGATTCATAAAAGCAATGACAAGAAGAAGTAGCACAGGGTGGAACGTACAGAAAGCAGCCGGTTGATGAGAGGCGCACGGGAAGTTTTGTGTGAATACATCTTTGAGCTTCGCACCAAATATCTGGCTTTGCGAGATTAGTAGGCTGCGACGGTACCTGCATCCGTTATCGTGCTAGAGTATTACCCATAGGGAAGCCTGTCCGGATTTGGAAGAAAGAACATCCGAAGGTCTGTTCATGGACGTACTCGAAGAGGCAGGCAGTGTGAGCTGTCTGTAAACATTAGGTGGTATCGCGGGATTTTAACTCTCGTCCTTTTGAAAGGGCGGGAGTTTTTTGTATGCATCCATCAGGGAATGGCTGTCAGAGGCACAGAAGGTCAGCAGGAGGTAAAAAGGTTTTCCAAGCTCATTGCTCAAGTCGCTTGCAGGTGAAAGAAGGAATTTCAAAAAAGACGGCGATAGGGCCTGTGAAGGGTGGAAGGAGAACAATGAAAGAAGAGATGAAAATGGGCGCGGAGGGAAAAGCAGCGCAGGTAAATGCAGAAGCGGGAATAGGTAAGGCGGCAGGGATAAACGCTGAGACAGGGGAGGCAGAAGTCAAGAAGAAAACAGAAGCCATGATGAAAGCAGGAGCAGGGGAGGCAGGAACAGAGATGAAAGCAGGGGCAGAGGAGGCAGGAACAGAGATGAAAGCAGGGGCAGAGGAGGTAGGAACAGAGATGAAAGCGGAGGCAGAGGAGGCAGGAACAGAGATGAAAACGGAGGCAGAGCAGATACGTCATCAAATGCGGGTGATAAAACAGGGGGCGGCGGAGTTAATCGGCGAAGAGGAGCTGGAACAAAAGATTGCGGAAAGCATTCGCACGGGCAGGCCGCTGAATATTAAATTCGGCATGGACCCCAGCGCCCCCGACATTCATCTGGGCCATGCGGTGGCCCTGAGGAAATTAAAGCAGATGCAGGATTTAGGGCATAACATTATCATTGTCATCGGGGACTTTACGGGAAAAATCGGCGACCCCACGGGAAGAAGCAAGGGCAGGAAGGCCATGACGGACAGCGAAGTGCTTCAAAACGCCCAGACATATCAGGAGCAGATTTTTCATATTCTCCACAAGAAAAAGACGCAGGTGCGCTTTAACGGGGAGTGGCTGGAACTGCTGAATTTAAGCGAAGTGCTGGAGCTTGCGTCCACGATTACGGTGGCAAGAATGCTGGAGCGGGATGATTTTGAGCGGCGTTTCCGCACGGGAGTCCCCATCGGCCTCCATGAGTTTTTCTATCCTTTGATGCAGGCATATGATTCCGTGGAATTAAGGGCGGATTTGGAATTGGGCGGCTCGGATCAGACCTTTAATGTCCTTATGGGCAGGAGTTTACAGAAGGAACGGGGACAGGAGCCGCAGGCCGCGTTGTTTATGCCGCTTCTGGAGGGCATCGACGGGAAAGAGAAGATGAGCAAAAGCCTGAATAACTACATTGGGATTGACGAGGACGCCCGCACCATGTTCACCAAAGTGATGCAGGTGCCGGATCGTTTGATTGTGAAGTATTTTGAGCTTGCCACGGATATTATGCCGGAGGATTTGGATCAAATTAAGGAAAGGATGGCGGACGGCTGTAATCCAAGGGACTGCAAGCTGCTTCTGGCCAAAGAGATTACCGCCCTCTACCATGGGGAAGAGGAAGCGGAGGTAGCCAAGCGCTTTTTCATAGACGCGTTCACCAACAAAGAGGTGCCGGAGCAGGCGGGGGCCCTTGCGGTCGTGATGGAGAAGGGCACATTGTTCGACTGTATCCGGCCCTTGATAAACGCTGGGCTTGTGGGGAGCGGCGGGGAATTCAGAAGGCTGATCGCCCAAGGCGGCGTGCAGAAAAACGGCGTCAGGGTAGAACATTTGGAGGAGGCCGTGCAGACGGGGGATATTCTTAGAATCGGCAGGAGGAAATTCGTCCGGGTGGAGCTGTGCTGAAGATGGGGGAGTGCATGGAGATAATCGGGTTCTATCGTGCGGGCGTCTCGGGATGCGGCAAAGAAAATTTTCATGGGTGGTTTGGCTATGCTTAGATGGATTTCCGGTGGACAGGGATGATAGACATATTTTAATGCCTGCGGGCAGTTAAGCCGCAGGCACCAAGATTTGTGTGTTTTGGATTGTCAGCGTTTTTTGAATGATTCCTGTGATTCCAGTAGTCAGCCAAGGATTTATTTTCCCTCAGCCATCTTTAGCTGGGCGGTAACAAGCCCATAGTAAATTCCTTTTTTCTCCAGAAGTTCATTGTGGGTGCCGATTTCCGCAACGCCGTGTTTGTCAATGACCACCAGCCGATCCGCCCCCCGCAGGGTGGAGAGCCTGTGTGCGATGGCAAAGGTGGTCCTGCCTTTTACCAGCCGATCAAGGGCCTGCTGGATTAAAAATTCGCTTTCCGTATCCAGAGCGGAAGTGGCCTCGTCTAAAATCAACAGCCTCGGATTGTTCAGGATGGCTCTGGCAATGGCGATTCTCTGGCGCTCGCCGCCGGAGAGATTATATCCGTGTTCCCCCACATAGGTATTGTAGCCGTCGGGCGTCTTGCAGATAAAGTCATGGGCGTTGGCGGCTTTGGCCGCCTGAATCACTTCCGCAAGGGATGCGTCCTGTCTGGCAAAGCGGATATTGGCAAGGATGCTGCCGGAGAACAGGAAGGTTTCCTGAAGCACCACGCCAATCTGGGAGTGAAGGCTTTCCGCCTTGACTTTGCGAAGATCCGTGCCGTCTAGGGTGATTTTTCCCTGATCCACATCGTACAGACGCATGATCAGATTGATTAAGGTGGATTTGCCCGTGCCGGAAGCGCCCACCAGCCCGATCATTTCACCGGGCTTGACCTCAAAGCTGATATTTTCCAGCACCGGTTCATAGGTGTGATATCCGAAGGACACATCCTCGAAGGTAAAAGCGCCTTGGATGGGGAAGGCTTTGCTGTCCTCCTGATCCGCAATCTGGGGCTGTTCGTCCAGAATATCATAAATCCGGTTTAAGCTGGTAATCATCTGCATGACGGCTCTGGGAAGGTGGGTCATCCAGCTTAACGGCCCGAAGAGATAGCCGCAGTAGGTGATAAACTGCACCAGCTCGCCCACTGTCATACTGCCTTCCAGCACGTCGATACCGCCGAAAAACACCGCGATATAAGTTCCCACTCCCAGCAGAAAGGTCATAATGGGAAAGAAAATCGCCCAGAAGGTTTCGTTTTTACTGCTGATGGCGGCAAATTCCTCCGTTTTCTTCTGAAAACGGGCCGCTTCCCGTTCCTCCTTGCCAAAGGATTTCACCACGCGCATGCCTGAGATAATGTCCTGCAAGCTGGAGGCCAGATCGTCCGCTTTGAGCCATTGCTTGTGAAAAATGACATTGATATGATGCCAGAATGCCTTGATGACCACAAATACAATGACGATGAACACCATGGACAGGAGGGTCATTTTCCAGCTGATCAGGAACATCATTGCCAGAGAGACCGCCATGGTCAGGAGGGTGGAAAACATGTCGCCGAATACTTCTTCCATGAAATTCCGTATCTGATTGGTGTCTCTCGACACGCGGTTCATCAGTTCTCCCGGTTTCCGGTTGTTGATAAAGGAGAGGGAGAGGGACTGAATTTTGTAATAAAGCCTGCTCCGCAGGGTCATGCTTAAGGCGGAGCCTAGGGACACGCACTGCCAGTAACGGTATACTTCCAGCAGGATGCGGGCCACAAGGAGGGAAAAGGTAATTCCCACGAACACGAAAAGGTCGCCCCAGCCGCCCGTTTTGGATTGCAGCACATTGTCGATAAAATTGCGCTGTATCAGGGGGCTGATTAGGTTTACCGCCGTTATCAGCACCATAATCAGGGAAATCAGCAGGAGCTTTCCCACATAATCCCCGCAGAGGGCCATGAACTTCTTGAGGATATCCGCCTTCCCCTCGCAGTAAGGGCATTTGCTGGTTCCGGGGAGGGCCCGCCCGCATTTTTCACAGTATTTTTCGTATTCTTGGCTGGTAATCCGTTCCGCGTCTTGGGGCCGCATTCCTTTTTCCATTGCCGTGATAATGGCTTGGGCGCCCCGGACAAGGTAGGATACCCTGATAATATGCTTCATGGAAAAACGCGCGGCGCAGATGGGGCCGCCTTCCTTTGGTTCCTCCGAAGGGCCGCCTGTGGGCGCGGGGGTTTTGGGGGCAGGATGGTTTCCTGTGCTTTCTGCCGGTATTTTGGCAGAATCCGGCTGCATGCGGGTACGGGATTTTAGAATGACCGTGACAATGCCGCTGTGTACCTGATGCTCGCATTTGATTTTAGCGCAGTCTTTCAGCACAAAGGAGGCGGTCACTTTCTCCTGATCCAGAACCAGAAAGCGCGCGTCGGTTACGGCCAGCCAGACCGTATCCGCGTAAGAATCCCGCGCCAGCTTTGCGCTGTTGTCAAATTGTAAGTCCACCGGGACGCAGTATCGGAGCGCCTCGCCGTCCTGTAGGGCAAGGGCCTGTGTCTGCGCCTCGTTTAACGTATATAATAGTTTCATAAATACCTCGCTTTTTTAGATAAATAAATCCAGTTTTTTTCGCTCCATCACGCCCAGCTGATAAAAGTCCGGAATTTCGTATCGGTTTCCGTCGATATCCGTTACCAGCAGTCTGGAATCGCTTAGATGAATGACGGCGTCGCCGCTCATCTGGGTGGTAAAACGGCAGCTTCCGAAGGTGGTCACTACGTTCCAGTAAGCGTATCCATATTCGTCTTTCACGTCCAGAACCTTGGTGATCACCGGCATAAAATAGCGCAGTTTGATCTGCTCTTTCAGCATTTCCTGTTGCGGGCCGGGCAGTGAGGCGAGTTTTTCTATCATGCCGATTTCTTTTGCCTTTTCGTCCGCCTCCCGGATGGAGATAAATTCTTCCGGGTTGGTCAAAGGGAAGGTCAGGTAGACTCCCACCCGGTCATATTCTTTGGAGGGCTTTCCCTCCGCGTCCTTTACGGTCAGGGAGAGGAAGCCGCCTTCCGTCCTTTGAAATACCGCGTTTTTCTCCGTTAAAAAGCGCATTTCCAATAATTCCGCAGACTCTGCTTTCAGCGCTTCCTCGTCAAATTCGTCCAGATCCAGAAGATCCGGCATATTGTTATCATTTCCTTCCATGAGTAACCTCCTATTCCAGTTCCGCCTCTCCATTTCAGCGCCCTTACAGGGGAGCAATTTTCAGCTGCATAGAACGCATC
>CAOKFN010000068.1 GCA_948467735.1 uncultured bacterium | reverse complement strand
CTCTTTCTTCCGTCCTGCATCCTGTCTGCCGCTGACTGCATCGGCAACTCTGATAGAATATCATAGTTCTCTGCGTTTGTCAACTGCTTTTTTTACATTTTTTTGATTCTTTTTTGTCAGTTTATATTTCTTATTTCTTTCCCAACAACGAAAATTAGTATAACACTCATTTTTACAAATGTCAACAAGAATTTTCAAATTTTTTCATTTTTTTCCAGCTCCGTCCGGCGCCGACTACAGAAGGCCGGAATCTTCCGTTCTTTCATCACTGTAATTGAATTTTATACGCTTTCGAGTTATTCTTTATGTTCAGGCTGAGAGTGGAAATCGTTCCGGCAATATCATTATCCACCTCAACGAGCAGTACCGCTTCCGCACTGCCGCCCGCCGGAATCGTCTCTTGGAATGTGGACATATAATACATATTATCGGGCAGCACCGCCATAAGCGCCCTGCAGAGATGGCTTTCGTTTATAGTAATTCCAAACATGGCATCGGAGGATAATATATCCACCATATTCTCATGTTCGGACGCATTGATAAAAATAAACTCCGCCGCCAGCAGCAGCTTTCCCTCAGAAGCGGGAAGGAGAAATCCCTCCGAGCCGCCGTCTTCCGGATACTGAGTACACAGCCTCCATCCTGTAAAAGCCGCCGTGACCCCCTCCGGAAATCCCAATACTTCTTCCAAACTATAATTAACTACAGCCGTTTCCGAAGATTTATCGTCGGACGCGCCCCCTGTGGGCTCCTGCGTAGGCGCAGGAACCGCGGGCGTCGGAGAAGGGGGAAATAATTCTTCCTCGGACAAATCCATCAATCTGCTTTTATGACCTGAATCATATTTCATCACAGTCATAGCCACATATTCCTCAATTATTTTCTCCTGTTCTTCCGTCAATTCAGGAATCCTGCTTCCGGCACATCCCGCCGTTCCCAATGCCAGAACCGCCGCCATACATAATGTCGCAATATATCTGTTTTTCTTTTTCGCACTCGTATTCATAATTACACCTTCCTGCCCGCCTTTAAGCGGATATTCCGCCTATGGCGGCAGTACCTCTGCAAAAAGCACTGCACCCCTCCGGCAGAAGCTCCTGTTTTTCTTCTTATCAAATCATACACCATATTTTTCTCTCCGGCAAGCCCCAAAAACATTATCCCGCATGATAACCATAATCTGCATATTTTGCGGCGTCGCTTTCCTGACAGCGCACCCGGAGCAGAACGCCGTCTTCCCGATACTGCTGTTCCAGTATCGCGGCATTGTCCATAAAGTATGCCAGAACGCCGCCCTTATCATAGGGAAGAAGAAATTCTTTTTCCACCCGATCCGCGTAGACACATTTTTTGATTAATTCCCTCAGCTCGCTTAACCCCTGCCCCGACGATGCCGCCATATAAATCTGCTTATCTTTTATTCTGGGCAGTCCCTCCATATGACATTTATCCGCCTTATTATACACGACAATCTGGGGAATGCCGCCCGCTCCCAGTTCCTTCAAGGTTTCCGCCGTCACTTCCATGTGCTGTCTGTAATGTTCGTCGGAAAAATCAACTACCTGAACAAGCAGATCCGCATATCGGACCTCTTCCAAAGTAGAGCGGAAAGCTTTCACAAGATTATGGGGCAGCTTATCGATAAAACCGACGGTATCCACCAGAAAAAACGGCATATTCTCTATCGCCGCGCCCGCTCCCTCCGCTTTGTCATCCGACAGCGCCTGAGCGTCTTTCATATTTCTGCCTTCCGAACGAATACAGCGCACGCTGGTTTCCAAAGTCGCGAACAGCATGTCCTGTTCCAATACCGTTTTTTCGCTGTTTTCCCCATAGTATTCCACCATACGGTTCAAAATGGTTGATTTTCCGGCGTTGGTATAACCTACCAAAGCCACTTGGGGAATTCCGGAATGATTTCTCCTCTTACGCATGGTTTCCCTGCTTTGAGAAACGATTTCCAGCTCTTTTTTCAGTTCGCTGATGCGATGCTCGATTTTTCGCCTGTCCAGCTCCAGCTTCGTCTCGCCGGCGCCTTTATTGCTTAACGTGCTGCCCCCGGTACCGCCCTGACGGCTTAAGTTCTCGCGCATTCCCACCAGTCTTGGCAGAATATACTGCAGCCTTGCGGTTTCTACCTGCAGCTTGGCCTCCCTTGTCTTCGCCCTGATTGCGAAAATATCCAGAATCAAATTAGTTCTGTCCAGCACGGGAAGCTTTAGTTCCCGCCCTAGATTCCGCACCTGCGACGGAGAGAGCGCATTGTCGAATATCACCTCCTCCGCCTCGCAGGCAGCCGCATATTCCCGCACTTCCTCCACCTTGCCGGAACCGATATAAAGCGCCTTATTCACCGCCGCCAGACGCTGGACAATGATTCCCGCCACCTGCTTATATGCCGCCTCCGCCAGACTTTTCAATTCTTCCATGGAATGATCAAAATCCTGTTCCGCTCCCGTGTCCACTCCAACCAGCAGCACCCTTGCCGACTCTTCCTTGTCTTTTATCATATACTCTCCTCACATTTCTCTAATTCAAACCAGAAAAGCACCCCGTTGCTATAATTTTCCACTCCATACGCCTGATTCATGGACTCCATAATCGCCTTCACAATGGAGAGACCCACGCCGCTTCCTCCGTATTCCCGGGTCCGCGCCTTATCCACCTTATAGAATTTCTCCCACAGATGGGGTATCGCTTCCTCCGGAATGGGTTCCCCCGTATTAAACACTCCCACCCGCACTTTGGTCTCTCTCTGTTCCAAAGACACAATAATTTTCTTTTCCCCTCCGCAGTGATGCACCGCATTGGAAAAGTAATTCATAAAAACCTCTTCCGTCTTGTATTCGTCCGCCCATACGTAAATAGACGGATAATCCTCCACACATACCTGTATTTCATTCTGCTTTGTCAATATTCCGGCGGACTGGATATAATTTTTCACCAATACCGTCACGTCAAAACGCTCCATGGACGCCATATCATTGCCGAACTCCAGCTGGTTCAGGGTCAAAAGCTTCTTCACCATATTGTTCATCTTGGCCGCCTCGTCCATGATAACCTCGCAATAATAGCTTCTGCTCTCGGGATCGTCATTAATTCCCTCCGCCAGCCCCTCCGCATATCCCTGAATCAATGCAATGGGCGTTTTCAACTCATGGGACACGTTGGCAAGGAACTCCTTGCGCATTTCGTCAATCTGTTCCTTTTTCTCAATATCCTTCATGAGTTCATTGTTCGCCGTTTTCAGCTCCGAGATAGAACGCTCCAAGGATGCGGACAATTTATTGATATTCTTTCCCAAAAGATCAATCTCATTATGGGTATGCCCTTCATATCTCGCCTCAAAATCAAGATGTACCATTTTCTCCGAAATACTGTTCAGCTCCAAGACAGGCTCCGTGATTTTCCTTGCCACAAACCATATGATAATCCCCCCGACAAAAGCCGCGGTCATTCCCACATAAATCTGAAAGCGGCTGGCGTCCTTCACGCTCTCCCGGATGCTCTCCACCCGCGCGCGCATAATAAAAGAGATCCCCGAACTCAGCTTGCCAAACATTTCCAGATACTCGTCCTCGCCCACGCGCACCTGCTGAATCAGGAAATTTTCCCCCTGCCGGATAATCTTGTCCGCGTCAAAAAACCTGCCGAACAGATATGCGCCCAGTCTCAGCGTCAGCTCGATTTCATCTTCCGTGTAGGCGTATTTCATCCGGGAATTGGAATCCATCACAAACGCGGTAATATTATTTACGCTGCACACATCCGTCAGCTTTCCGGCGAACTCCTGCGGAAATTCCATCGTATTATAAATATCGCTGTTTACGGTCTGTCTGATCGTATCGTATGCGTTCAGAAGCACTTTCGTCTTTCTTGAGATATAATAATTTTCCAAGAAAAAAGTATTCAAAAGCCAGCAGGAAACGAGCACTCCCGCCATCACCCCGATAAAAATCAACGCAAACTGCCGTCTGATAGAATGTTTCATTTATGACTCGTCCGCCTCCAGCTTGTAGCCCATGCCCCAAATGGTCTTGATCATCTCGCCCTTCCGCCCCATTTTGCTGCGAAGCTTTTTCACATGGGTATCTATGGTTCTCGCGTCGCCGAAATAATCATAATTCCACACATGGTTCAGTATTTTTTCCCGGGACAGGGCGATTCCCCTATTCTCCATAAAATAGGCTAAAAGCTCAAATTCCTTATAGCTGAGCTCCACAGGCTCCCCGTCGATCAAAACCTGATGCGCCGCCTTGTCCAGCAGAATTCCCCCGCAGTCCAGCATAGTATCGCTTTCCGTTCTGCCGGTCCGGCGGAGAATCGCTTCCACCCGCGCCACTAATATTTTAGGACTGAAGGGCTTTGCGATATACTCGTCCACCCCCAGCTGAAATCCCTGAAGCTCATCCTGTTCATCCGCCCTTGCGGTCAGCATGATAATAGGAACCTTGGAGCCTGCACGGATTTCCCGGCACACCTGTCTGCCGTCCATTTTAGGCATCATCACATCCAGAATAATCAATGCGATATCCTTCTGCTGATAAAAAATATCCAGAGCTTCCTCTCCATCTCCCGCTTCCAGCACATCATACCCGCTTTTCACCAGAAAATCCCGCACCAGCTTGCGCATCCTGCTCTCGTCGTCCACTACCAATATCTTTAATCTGTCCATTTCCAAACAACTCCTATCCCGGTACCATCCAGTTCTTGGCGCGCTATGCATCCAAAACCCGCGCTCACTGCGCTTTTATCCCGCCCTTTCGATTCACTCGCCAATCTGAAGGTTCTTCTCCACCTCTCTGATCACCTGCTCCCGTTCCGTCAGCTGCTGCTCCCAGTACGCGTAACGGTCAATCAAGGCTCTCTCATAATTTAAGATATTGGGCTGCTCGCTGCTGTACGAAATATAGAACATGCATAGTATGGCCGCCGCCAGCATCACATTTAATATCACGGAGATCATAAACCGTGTTTTGTCGGCGTCCTTCTTCTTAGAAGGCGCGATCCTCGCCCTCGCCGGTTCGGTCTGGCTTCTGATTTCGCTGTCAAAGGTGGTATACAGCGGAATATCCATAATAGTTTCCGGCTCCGCTCCCGGCTGCGCCAGCAGATACTCTCGCAGCTTCTGTAGATACCCCAATCCCACCGGCGTCCTGAATATACGCTCATGAATGGCCTTTTCATAGATATAATTTATGGTATCCGGCGCGGAATAATCTATACGGGCTTCCAAATATTCTATTTTCTGTATCTCTGTGCGGGCGGTCTGGGCATCCTTCTCCGTATAAAAAAGATAGCCTTCCACCGATAATTTTTCCGTGTCCTTCTTCATTGCACAGCCTCCATTTCCAGTTCCCTCCTGCGGGAATCTGATCCGTCACTTCACCGCAGCGCCCTTATAGAGATGAAATTTTTACCGGCAGACAACGCTGCTAATCCTTTCTTTCCAAAGACATCCACAGGGCGCATTGTGCTTTATTAAAGTTATTGTATCATTTATAGTACAATATTTCAACAGATAAAAAGAATCGGAAAACTTGACAGCGGCGCATTTAGGAAGTATCCTATCTTTAAAGGTACTCTATCACGATAAAAATCGAAATGTAGGAGAACACAGCAATGTCAGAACAAAATTTACAGGAAGAATTCTCCAAAAGGCAGGCGGAATTCCTCGCCTTTGCCAAGGACTCCCATCTTCTGCCGGGGGAATTAGAGCAGGGAAAGGTATTTTTTCAGGCTTCCCCCATCAAAGATTTGATTGCTTTCGGCGCGGAGCATAACGAATTTCTGGAGCAGATTGCGGACGCCTTTTCCGCCGTCGGTTCCATGGATATTTACAGGGGCTGTCTGACCGGATACCTTATCGGCCTGTACGGTGAAAGCGAGATTGTATCCGAAAAAGCAGACAGGGCGCTGGCTGAGTTTTTTGAGCGCGTCCTCTCATTGTGCGAACAATATATGTCCTTGGTCTGCCGCCGGATAGGAACCACGGTGGAACGGCTGGAAGAAGACGAGGAGCGGCTGGAGGCCTTCTATGAATTTTCGCCGGAATCTCTTCTGGCTCAGGAGCCTGCGCTTGTAAAGGCTTGGATGGGTATGGGAATGCTTTCCTTGGGACTCATGTCCCGGATTTCCAGCAGCCGCGCCCTGCGGGATTTCCTGCGCGGCGGCGGCAATATCGCCGGACGATGCTCTTTTATGGACAATTATCGGGACACCATCGGATTTGTTCCCTATATTTTGAACATGGTGGAAGAAGAGACCGTACTGCTGCTTTCCCCTGCCACCGGGAACGGTGTGGAAGTATCCTTGAGAGAAATCGACTCCAACAATCTGTTTTTCACCCTGCTGCAGTTTGCGCTGTATCATGCCAATCTTCTGGAGCCTCTGGGCGCGCAGCCCTTCGACTATCGGGAAGTGGTGGAGCGGATTGCCCTGCACGAACCGGTGGAAGAGGAGGAATGGCCCGAGCAGCTCTACGAGAGCAGCTGTTTCGGGTACTATACTTATCCTGCCTTAAGGCCGGACGGAAGTTACGACGAAATGGGGCCCGTGTGGGGAGAGGGGACCTTATACGAGGTGCCGAAGCTGGACGGAAGGTATGTAATCCTTTTGACAAAGCCCTCCGTTCAGCGAAGCTGGGGAAACGCCTTTATCACTTCCACCCATACCAGACTTCAGCCCGAAGTAAAGCTGATCCGCAGGCTCCCCAAGGACGAGGCGGCGAGGTGGCTGGACAAAGTGCGGACGGCCAGTCAAACATATCGGAGACAGTAACCCCTCCCGGCAGAGGCATCGCTCCCTTAAAGCTCTATTGTCATGCGGGCAGGCGGTTTCGTCCTGCGGAAATCCTCTATTACCTTCTTAGGAAACCCAATGCTTCCTCCGTAGGTATCGAGTTTGATCTGCTTGTTCATTCCGCCGCTTGTATAGGATATGACTAAATCCGGGGCCATCGCCGCATATTCTCCGTACTTTCCATAATGGCTTCTCCCATATACCGCTTTGCTTCTGTTGCTTGGGATAACAAGATCCATATGCGTAATCTTGTCCCTCATAACAATAATTTCCTGCCAGCCGTTTCTGAATATGATTTTTTCCGGGCCGTAGTAAACTTCAACGAAAACGCCTCTCTCTATAGGCAGTCCGCTCGTATGCCTAAGTCTTCCGTACATAGTGGCGCCGAGCTGTTTCTTTGTTCTTTCAATGTCGCTCTTTTCTTCGCAATGCAGCTTATACAGCCTATGTATCGCCCAGACTAAAATAAGTATGCAGACCACGAATGTGCAGATTCCCGCAATCGACATAATGACCAAATCTCTCTTCATAGTCCGCGCCCCCTCTCGTCGTATTCAAACCCATGCCATTTGTAAGGAGATATGCTATTCACCCGGGCCTTACGGCCCGTGTGAGCCAAATTTAAGGGGTTGGCTAAGCGGTTTAGCCCCTCCCATCGCCAAGCAGACATTCTTTTTACCTGAGCGGAAACAGCTGCTTGTTTCATAACATTTTCCTCCCGTGGTCTATTATTCATTATTTCATTTCATTTAATCCTGTATTTTAGATATTTCCCCGACAACTGCATTATATTGCAGGCTCTTATGAATTCCTCTGATCCTTCTTCTTAAGCAGCGCGGAAGTATCCAAGGACTGCTCCCGCCGTTCTTTCTGCGCCTTTTTCTCCTTTTTCTCTCCCCGCTTTCCTGCCCGCCCTTCTTTGACGACAGAATCCGCTCCGGCAGAGCTTCCTCCCGCGGCGGACGCATCTCCTCCAGCAGATTTCCCTCCCACGGCGGACGCATCGTCTCCGGCAGATTTCCTTCCCGCGGCGGGCGCATCTCCCCCGGCAGAGCTTCCTCCCGCGAAGGAAGCATGACCCCCGGCAGAATTTTCTTCCATGGCGGAATCGCCCGCATCCGCCGACGCTCCCTCAGAACCGCAGGCTTCCCTCACGGTATCACCGGACGGCCCCCTGTTCTCCCTGCGGACGGGCCGCATCCGCCGTCCGGCCATCCACATCCGATACCATTTCGTATCCTGCGGCAGAAAACAGAATCTGCGCAGGGCGATATCCATGACAAACCAAAGCACGGCCAGAAGAATCAACAGCTGCGTCAGCTCATACCGCTCCTTTGCGCCGCCCTTTTTCTGCTTCCAGAAATTCTCTTCCGGTTCCAGCATACGGCCGTATCGTTCCACAAAGCTTGTAAACGCCGCCTCGCTGACGTCAAATTTATATTCGTCCGAATACTGCACGGCCGCGGCGGTGGTAACGGCATTGACAATCTCTCCCCCGTCCACTCTCCTCACGCTCAGGTTATACACACCCGTCATGTCCGTATCCAGCTTCGCCTCAAAATATCCCGGCGCGGACGCCTGCAGCGGCACAGTGCGGGTTGCGCCTTCCGGATCCGTATACACCGCCTCCACCTTGGTCTGTTCCCCGTAATCCAGCGCACGATACACAACGTCGGTGTATCCCCCCGCGGTCATCACATCCACCGAATCTTCGCCGATGGTTCCGGCTCCCGCACTGTAATCAATAATGCGCTTCCAAAGCTGCACATAATCATTTTCCCCCGCGTACATAGCCGTCCACCGGTTCGTCACATCCGTATTCCAAGCGACGGTGTGCCCCAGACCATACTGCATCACCGTCAATATGGGATCCTCCTTCTCCGAGGCAATCAATACACGGGACGCGCCCTTGGGCGTGGCGCTGACATAACCGTAAATCGTTGGCCATCCGTCTTCAAACAGCCCCCTTGTAATTTCATGTCCGCCGCTGACCGCAAGCCCAAACTCCCCGTTCTGTAAATAAGTGTCGCCGCTCAAGAATACTTCCTGTGCAAAAATCTTCGGAATATCGGAAGCCGTATCGGAATAATAATAACGGCCCCCGCATCCGTCCGCAAGCCGTTCCAGAAGCCTTACGTCCGAGTCTTCTCCCACCGCCACCGCGGAAAGCGTCACGCCCGAATCCGTATAGCTTGAGATAATATCCTGATAATTCCTGCTCTCCCCCTGTCCGTCCGTCAAAAGAATCACATGGCGGATGCTGACGTCACATCCCTTCGCGCCCTCCAGCGCCGCCCGCAACGCGGGCTGAATGGTAGTTCCGCCGCCCTCCGCTATGGTCTCTATCTGCGCCTTGACGGACTTTTTATCTAAGGCCTGAACCGGCTCCACCACCCAGCTATACGTATCGTCAAAGGAAATCACTCCCACATAATCCGTGCTCCTCATCTGATCCACAGCCGTCTCCGCCGCAGTAATGGCCAAATCCAGGTTCGTGGCGCCGTTTCCGGTGTTCATGCCCATGCTTCCGGAATGGTCGATTACCATAATCATGGCCGTGGCCGGATTCTCGTTCACTCCCCTAAGCTCCATATCCACCGGAAGCACCGTCTCCAATACGCTCTCCCGATAGCCGCCCAGCGCGTAGCTGTCCTCGCCGCCCAAGCAGACCAGCCCGCAGCCATAATCTTTCACATAAGTCTCTATATTCTCCAGAAATCCCTCCGGCAGATCCGACAGATACACATTTTCCAGAAGAATGCTTTTAAATTCCAGCATTTCCTTCAGCGTGGAAGGCGCATTGACCGCCGAAGTCTTCTGATAGCTGCAGCCTGCGCTGTCAAGCAGGCTTTCAAAAGCTCTGCCGTCCTCCTTCCTGCCGGACACCAAAAGCACCTTCGGCGAAGACTCCACCACGGAATAGGCATGATAGCCGTTGTTTTCCTCACAGGTATCCCCCGGCGCGACCACCCTTACCTGAAAGCTCTCCACATTTTCCCCCGTGACCTTCTGCCGGAACCGGAACTGATTCGCGCCCCGGTTCAAATGCACCTCATACTCCTCCGTCGGCATGGTTCCCGTCAAAATCTGAATCCGGGCGTCCGTCTCATAATTGCTCTCCACCGTCACCGTCATGGAATATGCGTCCCCCGGATGCAGATAACCGGGCAGCTCCACATGCTCCACATAGGCGTCCTGTCCCTGATTCACCTCATAGACATAGGCCAGAAGCTCTATTTGTCTGGACATAAAGGCCGACGCCGTGCCTGCAATCTCCCCCTTCGTCTCCCTACCGTCCGTCAGAACCACTACCCGCCCCGCGCCGTCCGTCGGTATCATCGCCAACGCTCTGGAAATGGCCGACTCAAAATTTGTCGCCGTCTTATCCGGCAGAGACATAATCCTCGAAAAATGATCCTCCCCGGTCAGAAACTGCTCCACCAGAGAATCCTTTCCAAAGGTGACAATACCGTACTGATTCTTCGCCGGCATCTTTTGAAGCGCTTCGTCCAGCCATTGTTCCATGGCATGGAGGTTCTCGGCATTGCTGTTGGAAATATCCACCAGAAAAATCGTGGTATTGACCTTGTCGCGCCTGTTCACCGCCACCCCGAAAAGCGCCAGAAGCACCATGGCCGCGCCTGCTATGCGCACTCCCAGATAAAACCTGCTCCTAGAACGCGTCTGACGGACATACAGAAACCATTCCAACGCCATCAGAAGCAGTACCAATACCAATATAACATTCCGAAGCCGCTGTTTCACAGTCTGGCTTCCCTCAAGAGACGTATCGGAAACGGTTCCCTCCGCGGTGATTCGCCCGTCCGACTCTCCCTCGCCCGCGAATCTCACCACATACCGCTCCCTGATATCTCCGGCCTCCACCTCATAGACGCCCGCTTTCCTCGTCTCCGGCCTCAGCGTATTCACATCAAAATCTGCCTGCGGATGAAACAATACTCTGTCCCCCGCCGTATAAATATTGTCGGCCAGCAGAGAAGAATCCCCCAGAAAGCGAAGCGCATTGGAAATAAAAACCGGGAATTCCGCCTTCAGCGGGAAATCCGATTCCCGAATATCGAAGCCCACCGCCACCGTCTTTACGCCCTCATGCTCTCCGTAATAACCCGCGCACTGTTCCCCCGCCCAGAGAAATCCTGTCCCCCACTCCGGAACCTCATACACCTTCGTCTCATTGACGCCTATGGCAAAAGAAGACAAACCGGAAGTCAGATCGCAGCCTGCGACGGTAAGCATTACCCGTTCTGCCGTACCGCAAGCATTCCTGCCGTCGGCAAACACAAGCTTGTTGACGGATTCCCACTCTCCGGCTTCCGTTCCCGCGTCGTATATGCGCACGGCCTCCGTCCCGTCCTGTCCCTCGGCCTGCAGCACGCTTTCTTTGGAGACCTTGGTCAAATGCATTCCTGCCGCCGCCTGATAGGCTTTCTCAAGATAGATATTGCCATCCCCGATTAGAACCGCATCCATCCGGCTCTCCTGTTCGGGAATCGCATATGCCCTGTTGTCTTCCGTCAGGGAATCTCCCTCGTCCCTTCCGGCAAATTTCACGGAACTGATCTCGCTGCACAGAGTCTCTCCCCCCCACTCGAATTCCTCGAAAAAGCAGAGGGTCGTCTCTCCCGCCCCAAGGGTCAGCTGCTTAATCTGGCGCAGCTTCCCCCCTTCATACAAGCTGATTTCCATGGAAGCTTCCGTATCGCTGTAATTGGCCAGACCGGCTGCGCAGACGACGAAGCGTCCCCTGTCCCCGTCCGTATTCGAGGACATCCCTTCCCCCGCCGTATTCGAGCCCGTATCACTCTGCGACAACGCATTGGAGCCTCTCCCTTCCTGAGCCTCCGCATCAAAGCCTGTTTCCTCCCGCGACGGCGAACCGGAGCCTCTCCCTTCCTGCGACGACGCATCAAAGCCTCTCCCTTCCCGCGACGACGCATCGAAGCCTGCCTCCTCCCGCGACGCGTCCACATAGGACAAAAAGAGATTGGCGGCATTGCAGACCTCCCGGCCCTTCACCACTATCCGGGCGCCAAAATATTCGGAAAAGCTCATGGCGTCCTCAGCGCCGCTGCCGTCCGTGAACACAATCACTTCCGCCTGCCCGCCGTCTCCCGACTCCGCCCCGGCCCCCCGAAGCGTCTCCACCACACTCTCGGCCTCCCGCAGATCTGCCGGTCCGTCACAGCACTCCACCTGATTCAGCACATCATACAGACGGTTCTTGTCCTTCACGCCCACCGCAAGCAGATCGGTTCCCATACAGTCGCTGGCGATCACGGAAAACGCAGTCCCCTCGGAGGAAGCAATCAGGCTTTTCGCCTGCGCAAGCGCTTCTTCCATGCGAGTCCTTCCCTCTCCCGCGTCATGATGCATGCTCCCGCTTTCGTCAAACACCAGAATCACATTTCCGCCGCTTCTTCCCTCTCTGCGTATCAACGGAGACATCAGCGCCAGCACCAGCAGCAAAAGAATCAGAATCTGAAGGTACATCAGAATATTATGAATAAATTTCTCCAAAAAAGTCTTCGACTGCTGATTGCGCAGCAACTGTTCCCACAAGAGAGTAGAGGATATTCTGTAATCCTTTCCCTTTGGCTTCAACAAATATAAAATGATTACCACCGGCACAGTCACAAGAAGGGCCAGAGGCAGCAAGCTCTCAAATATCATAAATCACCCTTAAATCCTGAAACAAAAGCCGACTTCTATCTCTGCCGGCGTCGCAAAGCACATAGGCGCCGCTCCCGGCGGCACAGCCATTTTTTAAATACTCAGTCAGACGCTTCAATTCCCTCTCATAACTGTCAACGGTTCCGGCGTCCATCGTCAGCCGCAGCTTTTCCCCCGATTCCGCGTCAATCAAATTAAGCGCTCCCTCCAGCGTAATACGAAGCTCCTCCGACGCCATGGTGTGCAGAACAATGGGACGCTGCTTACAATAATTTAAGTACTGTATCAGCTTCACGTAATCGGAACTCCGCCCGGGCTCACGAACGGATTTTAAAATATTCTCATGCAGAAAATCGCTGATAATCACCGTCGCCCCGGCTCCCCGGCAGCGCATTTTCCTCACTGCCAAAAGCATATCCACTTCCCCGGAAAATTCAATGCCCTCCAGCCGCCTCAGCACTTTCCCGAACCCGTTTCTCCCGCCGCCCACGGAAAGTCCCCGCCCCATATCCTTCATATCGTAAAGCACAACGCGATCCATATGATTCAGAGCCAAGAAACTTACTGCCGCCGCCAGATCCCTCGCAAGCTCCGCCTTGCTGTCCGCCCCATACTCCATGGAGGCGCTGGTATCCATGAGAATGGACACGACGGCTTCCTTCTCCTCCATATATTCCCGAATATACAATTTATCCAGCCTTGCATATACGTTCCAGTCCATCCGCCGCAGGTCGTCCCCCGGCATATATTCCCGAAAATCCGAGAATTCCGCCGAAATTCCCTTATGCACCGACTTGCGGCTTCCCGCCATATTCAGGCTGCTCTTATGCAGCATTTGAAGCTGCAGCCGTGACAGCGCGTCATAAAATTTCCCATCAAGCATACAAATTCTTTTCCTTTGCGTCAATAATCTGTCGAATTACAGCATCTTCCGCAATTCCTTCCGAGACCGCGTCAAAGCTTAGCAGCACGCGGTGCCGAAGCACCGGATATGCCGTTTTCTGCACATCCTCAAAGGAGACGTTCAGCCGTCCCTCCATGAACGCCAAAGCCTTCGACGCGCGAATCATCGCCTGCGCCGCCCGGGGGCTTGCCCCTTCCCTGATATATGGATTCTCCTCATGGGTCGCCATGACAAGCTCCAAAATATAATTCATCACCGCATCCGCAACGGGCATCCGGGAAATCAGCTTCCGCGCTTTCAAAAGCTCCTCCCCGTCCATGACGCTGTGTATCTGAGGAGGCGCCTGTCCCTCCGTAAGCTCCACAATCCCCTTAAGCTCCTCCCTGCTGGGGAACTTCACCAATACCTTAAACATAAACCGATCCAGCTGTGCCTCCGGCAGCGGATAGGTTCCCTCCTGTTCTATGGGATTCTGGGTCGCCAGAACCAGAAAGGGTTCTTCCAGACAATGGCTCTCGCTGCCCACCGTCACCGTATGCTCCTGCATTGCCTCAAGAAGCGCCGACTGTGTCTTTGGCGTCGCCCTGTTGATTTCGTCCGCCAGCACCAAATTGGCAAATATGGGCCCCCGTTCAAACCGAAAGGTGCTTTTCCCCTCTTCCCTCACCATGATATTGGTTCCCGTCACATCGCTGGGCATCAAATCCGGCGTAAACTGAATCCTCTTAAATGCAAGCCGGAAAACCTGCCCTATGGTGCGCACCAGCATGGTTTTGCCAAGCCCGGGCATCCCTTCCAAAAGTATGTTTCCTCCCGACAAAAGCGCCAGCATCACCTGACGGATAATCTCTCTCTGCCCGATGATGCCCCTGCCGATCTCCTGCTCCGCTTCCTTTATTTTCTGCTGATATAATTCTATTTCCGACATTCCATTCTCCCTGCCTTTATTGATTCAAGCTTTCAAAATAATTACGAATGACCGGTTCCATGCCGCTTGGATATCTGCTGCCTGCAATGCCCTCGTAAGCGTTTTCCATGTATTCCCCAAGTACGGAATTATAATCCACATGATTTCCTTCCCATGCCAGTCCGTTCTGCTGGCGATAATATTCCGAATCCTGATCCCCGTACTTATTTCCGGTTAAAGAAGAGTCGTTCCCCGTCCCGTTGGGGACGCTGACATAATCATGGGCGGCACTGCTGCTCCCCGTACCTCGTCCGCCTCCCGAACCGCTGCCGGAATCGCTCCCGTCTCCGCTGCCATCCCCGTTTCCGGAACCGTTCCCGTCTCCGCTGCCGTCGCCATTTCCGTTTCCGGAGCCGCTTCCGTCTCCGTCGCCATTTCCGTTTCCGGAACCGTTCCCGTCTCCGTCGCCATTTCCGTTCCCGTCTCCGTTACCGCCATCATTTCCGTTTCCAGAGCCGCTTCCGCTACCATCGCCATTTCCATTTCCGGAGTCGTTTCCGTTTCCGGAGCCGTCCCTGCTGCTGCCGTCTCCCGCGCTGTCGCCATTGCCGCTTCCATCCCCGCTGTTCTGTCCGTCCCCGGAGCCGTTCCCTTCACTGCCGCCCGTTTCTCCGCTTCCTTCTCCGGAATTTTCACCTGCAGCGCCGGAAGAGGCCAGCTGCTGTCCCTCCCGATTTGCATTGGCTTTTGCCAGCGCCTCCGCCGATGCGATTCCTGCGGATACCGGATTCTGCATCCGGTCGGCAATATTTTCCAAGCTCCGCCCCGCCTGACCGTATTTATAATCCAATTTTTCCTGCGCGGAGGCAAGACTCTCCCATGAGTTCACACCTGCCAGCTCTTCCTTGGACAGCTCCATGGTCTCCTGAAGCTCCTTGAACTCCGCCCTCTGTTCTTCCGTAAGGCTCTCCACATCCACGCCCTCCAGCGCGTC
>CAOKFN010000067.1 GCA_948467735.1 uncultured bacterium | reverse complement strand
AGAGCAAAGTGGTAAGCGGGCGGAAGAGCAAAGTGGTAAGCGGGCGGAAGAGCAAGTGATAAGCATGCGGAAGAGCAAAGAGATAAGCGGGCGGAAGAGTAAGTGATAAGCATGCGGAAGAACAGGTGAAAAACAGGGAAAAGCAAGTGGAAAGCAGGTGAAAGGAAGTTGACAAAAAAGCAGAAGAAAATATTATATCGGATTATCATTGCAGGTGTGCTTATGGCGGCGCTTTACTTTGTGCCTGTGGAGGGATATCCGAGGTTTGGGCTATATTTGATTCCGTACATTATTATAGGGTATGACATTCTTCGCAAGGCGGCTCTTGGTATTGTACATGGGGAGGTTTTTGATGAAAATTTCCTGATGGCAGTCGCCACCGTCGGCGCTATGCTGCTGGGAGTATACAATGAGGCTCACGGCATGGAGGGGGAATTTGCGGAAGGCGTGGCGGTTATGCTGTTCTACCAGATTGGCGAGCTGTTTCAGGCGGTGGCGGTGGGCAAAAGCCGTCGGAATATCAGCGCATTGATGGATATTCGGCCCGATTATGCCAATATTGAGGATGAGAGCGGCGGTCTGGAACAAGTGGACCCTGACGATGTGGAGGCGGGGACGATTATTGTGGTGCGTCCGGGGGAAAAGATTCCCATTGACGGCGTGGTTGTGGAGGGAACCGCCGCTTTAAACACCAGCGCGTTAACCGGGGAAAGCGTTCCCAGAGAGGTGAAGGCCGGCGAAGCAGTCATCAGCGGCTGCGTTAATCTTTCCGGCCTGCTGAGAATTCGGACAACGAAGGAATTCGGGGAATCCACCGTGTCTAAGATTCTGGATTTGGTGGAGAATTCCAGCATGAAAAAGGCTCGCACGGAGAATTTTATTACCAAGTTTGCAAAGTATTATACTCCCGCGGTGTGTTACGGCGCATTGGCGCTGGCGGTGATTCCGTCTTTGATAAATCTTCTTATGGGGAATCCGGTCAACTGGAGCGTGTGGGTGATCCGGGCGCTGACGTTTCTTGTCATCAGCTGTCCCTGTGCATTGGTGATTTCCATTCCGCTTAGCTTTTTTGGAGGAATCGGCGGGGCGTCGGCAAATGGAATTCTGGTGAAGGGTTCCAATTATCTGGAGGCTCTGGCGCAGACCAAATATGTTGTATTTGACAAGACGGGCACGTTGACAAAGGGTGTATTTCAGGTGACGGGAGTGTATCCCGACAGTCGGTGGGCTGAGAGCGTCAGCCGACAGAGCAGTATTTTGGGGGATGGTGAAAATGCGTCAAGCACTCCTTGGGAGGGCGGTGAAGACAGGTCGGGCAGTCCTCAGGGAGACAGTGAAGGCAGGTCGGGCAGTTTTCAGGATGGCGGTGAGGGCGTGCAGGCAGCCGGTGAGGACGCCATGGAAGCGGCCCGCGGGAGGCTGCTCGCTCTGGCGGCTCATGTGGAAAGCTATTCCTCCCATCCCATCAGCAAGAGCTTGAAGGAGGCATACGGGGAGGAAATAGACCGGACGGCGGTTACGGATGTGGAGGAAATCGGAGGTCATGGCGTAACTGCCTCAGTGAACGGAGTGAAGGCGGCCGCGGGCAATGGTAAATTGATGGCAAAGCTGGGCGTTTTCGACAGTCCGGAAGCTGCGCCCGCCATGGAACCGGGAGCGGGCACGGTTGTCCATGTGGCGGCGGACGGGAAATATGCCGGGTATATCCTGATTTCTGACGTGGTAAAGGAGCAGTCCGCGGCGGCAGTGGCCGCGTTGAAGGCGGCGGGGGTGAAAAAGACGGTGATGCTGACCGGGGACAGCGAGGCGGCGGCTCAGAGAGCGGCGGCAGAGCTTGGGCTGGATGAGGTGAAGAGCGAGCTTCTGCCTGCGGATAAGGTGGATGCGGTGGAGCGGCTTCTTGCGGAGAAACAGCCCAAGGAGAAGCTGGTGTTCGTAGGGGACGGCATCAATGACGCGCCGGTGCTTTCGAGAGCCGATATCGGAGCCGCCATGGGGGCGCTTGGTTCCGACGCGGCCATCGAGGCTGCCGATATCGTATTGATGGACGATAATCCGATGAAGCTTGTGCTCGCAATGGACATTTCCCGCAAGTGTCTGCGCATTGTGTATGAAAATATCGTCTTTGCCCTGACGGTGAAAGCGGTATGCCTGATTCTGGGGGCCGTCGGCATGGCCAATATGTGGATTGCCATCTTTGCCGATGTGGGCGTGATGGTGCTGGCAGTATTGAATGCGGTCAGGTGCCTGAAGGTCAAGGCAAAATGAAGGCGTTTTCCTGAATAAGCGGCGATTTGTCTTGGAATCCTGCGGGTATGCCCGAAAGCAGGGCTTTATTGAGATGATAGCTGCAGAACCAAAAAACTGTTATGTGCTGGAGAATTCCAAGAATGGCCTGCTGTCCTCATACAGGGCGGGGTGTAAACCTATCATGCTTCTGGATTTATGGCAGCCGGACGAAGAAATAATAAAGGTCATTGCTGCAAAATATGACGATTTGGAACAGGTAAAAGCGGCTTTTGGGAATGGAAATTGTGCCTTTTTATTTGTAATATAAACTATTCAGCCGGTATGGTTTCAAATACCGGCTTTGTATAATTGAAGATAATTTTCCTTAACAACGCCTAATTTGACAGGGCGTTTTTTTTGCATATTCTCCAAATCTTAAAAACAAATCCACATCTTCAAATGCGGTACGCCGTTTTTTTCTTAAGTTGAAGGCAGAAATGTCTCTTTTATCCCTTGGGTCTTTCAAATTTTTAAATCTTTCAAAAAAGGTCTTTTCGTTTTTCGACAGATGCAGCTCCCCCTTGCCTTATCGTAGTATCCCCTTTCTATTTTATACAGTACAGACAAAAGAGAAAAGCCAGACTCATTTTGAGGATTTTTAAAAATTTGCCTTAGATATTTGTACATAAGTGTTGACAATTGGCATTTGGGGGGGTATAATCCAGTTAAAAGATACAATTTAGGGAGGTTTCGGCCAGCTTTTTTGGTCAATTTATCCATTTGAAGAGAAGGGAGGCTGTATATGGCAGAGGCGGCAAAGAAACAAAAGGGGGCGATCACGCTTTCCGGCGGGCGGACGATCGTGCCGAAGCGCAAGAGCACGGGGCAGTACATAGTGCAGCACAAATGGCTGTATATCCTGTTGCTGCCGGGAATTGTCTATTTTATCATGTTCCGTTATATACCCATGGGGGGGCTGGTGATCGCCTTTAAGGAGTATTCCCCTTTCGTGGGGCTTTGGGATAGTCCTTGGGTGGGATTTAAGCAGTTTACGGATTTTTTCAGCAACAATGATTTTTCGAGGCTTTTGATCAACACGCTGGGGATCAGCCTGCTGCAGCTGGTGTTTTATTTTCCGATGCCCATCATTCTCTCTTTGTTTTTGAACGAGGTAAGGCATATCGGGTATAAGAGGGTGGTGCAGACCCTTGTCTACATTCCCCACTTTGTGTCATGGGTTATTGTCGCCAGCCTGACATTCCAGCTGTTTAACATGACGGACGGTATATTCAATATAGTTTACAGGGCGGTTTCCGGAGGAAAAACTTTTGATGTTCTGATGAACGCCAATACCTTCTGGGGCCTAATCGTAGGGCAGGATATCTGGCGGGAGACCGGGTACGGGACCATCGTGTTCCTAGCGGCGCTGGCCGGGGTGGATCAGGAGCTCTATGAGGCGGCAAGAGTGGACGGCGCCGGGCGCTGGAGACTGATGTGGCATATCACCCTTCCCGCGATCCGGGGCACCATCGTCATGATGCTGATCATGCGCGTGGGCGGGATATTAAATACGGGATATGAGCAGATATTCCTGATGAGGAACGACCTGAATCTGGCAAGGGCCGAGGTGTTTGACACTTATATCTATACAAAGGGTATCCGCGCGGGCATGTATTCCTTTTCCACGGCGGCGGGCATGTTTAAGTCGGTGGTGGGCATGATTCTGGTGCTGGCGGCGGATAAGATATCCAAGCTCTGCGGCGAGAGCGGACTATATTAGAGGAGGGACGGCAATGGCAAAAGGAAATGTGGTCAAATCAGGCGCCAAGGTTCGCAAGAGTACCGGCGACCGTATTGTTGACGTAATTATCTATATTGTGCTGGGGCTTATCGCCATCAGCACGGTGCTTCCCTTCCTGTATGTGTTCGCGGGCTCTTTCGCGACGGAGAAGGAATTGACGGAGAAGGCTTTCTTCATTATCCCTACAGAGTTTTCCATCAACGCGTACCGCTACGCTATTGAGACGGCAAATATCCTGAGAGGGCTGAAAAACTCCGTCCTGCTGACGATCTTGGGGACGGTCTGCTGCATGCTCTTCTCCCTGTCGTTTGCCTATCCTCTTTCCAAGGCACATTTCAGGGGGCGCAACTGGATCATGAATCTGGTGATTTTCACCATGCTTTTCAGCGGCGGCATGATTCCCTCCTATCTGGTAATCCAGTCCTACGGCCTGCTGGACAGCTGGTGGGCGTTGATTCTGCCCGGCCTGATCAGCCCGTTTAACATGATCATTATCAAGAAATTTTTCCAAGGGCTTCCGGTGGAACTGGATGAGGCTTCCTATATGGACGGAGCCAATGATCTACAGATATTTCTGCGGGTGGCGCTGCCGCTCTCGAAGCCTGTGATCGCGTCCATTTCCCTGTTTTACGGCGTGGGTTTCTGGAACGATTATTTCAATGCGATGATTTACCTGTCCACGCCCGAGAAGTATCCCATCCAGATCCAGCTGAGATCCATCATCCTGCTGTCTTCCAAGATTTCGGATACCATGCTGGACTATGACATGATGGGCGCGCCGCCTGACAAGGCGGTAAAGATGGCCTGTACCGTCATCGCGACGGTGCCGATCCTAATCGTCTATCCGTTCGTGCAGAAGCATTTCACCAAGGGCGTTATGGTGGGCGCCGTGAAGGGCTGACGGTATTTTCGGCAGGGCGTTAGAGGGAAATCCGGCAGAGTCGGCCCGTCGGGAGGGTGCGGACGATGCCTGTTTTCATAATTCATACTGACGGTCGCTAAAATTTGCCAAGCCGCCCGACTCACGAGCGGAAAGCATCATGAACCGATGGCAGATTTGAACGCTCGTGAGTACATCATTAAAGGAGGAGAAAATGAAAAAGGAGAGTTTTAAAAAAGTTTGTGCTTTGGCGCTGGCGTCCACAATGGCGCTTGGAGTGGCCGGCTGCGGCAGTGATCCGGCGAAAACGCCCGACGAACCCGCAGCGCGCCAGACCATCACTTGGAGCGTGCTCGACCTGAATGCGGGCAACAACAACGTGGGTGAATATGCGGAGCAGATCTTCCAGCAGATCGAAGATTATGTGGGCCACGACATTGAAATCACATGGGTTGCGAACGATGTGTCGGCGGAGAAGAATTCTCTGTTCTACGCAAATCCCAAGACGATGCCCATGATCATGTCCTACGGCGGGACCATGACGGGTGATGTGGTGAAGGCGGCAAAGAACGGTGCGTTTGTGGATCTGAACGACTACATATGGGATGCCGAGAAGTATCCGAACCTCTCCGGCATGTCCAAATCTGTGGCGGCAAACCTGACCGTGGACGGACATCTGGTGGCACTGCCCCGCTGCCGTGTGGTGGGACGTTACGGCTTGAGCTATCGCAAGGACTGGGCTGAGGCGCTGGGCGTGGAGCTGCCTGAGAACGCGACGCCGGAAGACGTCTACAATATGATGGTGGCCATGAAGAACGGCAACAGCAAGCATGAGGGATTCTGCGAGTATCCCATGGAAATGACAAAGTATACGGGCGTATTTGATATCATTCAGACATGGTTCGGATGCGGCAACGCTTGGGCGGATGTGAACGGACAGATGGTTCCCGTGTGGATGCAGGATGAGTACTTTACGGCGGTTGATTACATCAAGAAGCTCTACGATGAGGGGCTGATGCCTCCGGACTGGCCTGAAAGACCTACCGATACTTGGTCCGACGGATGTAAGAAGGGTACCAACGGCGTATTTATCGACGTGCTCGACTCCGGCAAGAGAATCTGGAATTATTTTGTGGATGAAGCTACCTTTACGAAGTCTGTGATAGATCCTAACACGAGCGCTTCCATGGTGATCTACGGCGCTATCAACGGACATACGCTGGCGACGCCGGGCTATAACGGCTTCTTCACCCTGTCCAAGTCTACCTTGGACACTCCTGAGAAGATTGAGGCGGCCCTGACCGTTCTTGACAGGCTTTCTGATCCGGAGATGCAGGTTCTGACCCAGTTTGGTCTGGAGGGAATCAACTATAAGATGGAAGACGGCAAGGTGGTGAAGCTGGACAACGGACAGGATGAGCAGAGCCTGAAGCTTGCGGCCAACTACAAGGGACTGAACCAGCTGCTGACCTTCCTGCCTTCCACGGAGGCCACCACGGTTCCCGTCAAGACTACCGAGAGGGATGACGCACAGAACGCGGCGTATGCGGCGGCCCTGCCTGTGGCGGAGGTCGATCCGGCACTTTCCTTCAAGGTAAACTCCCCGGCTTACTCCCTGCAGGGCAAGGATCTGGACGATCAGGTGACTGCTCTCAGAACCCAGTATATCTGCGGCAAGATTAACAAGGACGAATTTAAGAAGGGACTTGACGATATCAGAGCCAAGGGCTATGACCAGATCATCACTGAGATCAATGATCAGTACCAAGCCAACAAAGCCAAATAATCGATTTTAGAAAAAGGTACGAGAAGCCTCCACGGAAAAGGCAATGAATTTGCTGTGGAGGCTTTTTTGTATGCTGAATCTTAAAAGATGAAGGAGATGAGGCGATTCAGGTGTGCCAAGCGGTTCAGGAAATGAGGGTAGAATCACAGGGAAGATTGATGCAGGCGGAGGATGCCGGAAACTTTTGTAAATTGGGGGCGGATGTTGAAAAAATGCATAAGGAACAGGATATGTTGTAGAAACAGTAAAGGAATGGCTTGGACTTTCTGGCGGTGCCAAATGAGACGCATACCGTTCAAATAGGCTAAAGAAAGCGCATTCCAGAACCAAAACTAAGATGTAAAATCAACTAACCTTGGAAAGATTCAAAAATAGTTGACATCTGTATAAGACTGTGGTAGTCTATATGCATAAGTAGAGACTACGGCAGTCTTACAGAAGGGAAGATTGTAAAAGCGCTGCATAAAAGGGATTAGAGCAGTTCTACGCAGGAGGGGACTGCCGAAGACTTGCGTATGAGGGGGATGCCGCAGGCCTGCGCAGGAGGAGACTGTCGCAGTCCTATGTGAGAGGAGGCCGCCATAGCACAATGTGGGAAAGGGCGGCGGCATCCGCATGGAAGGGAGGTGAACATATGCAGAAAGATGCCGTAAAGCTTTTTGACTCCGAACTAAAGGTGATGAATATCCTCTGGAGCGAGGGGGATGTAACCGCAAAGCATGTGGCGGACACGCTTACAAAAGAATTGGGCTGGAACAAGAACACCACATATACTTTGATAAAGCGTTGTATTAAGAAAGGCGCGATTGAGCGCACGGAACCCAATTTCGTCTGTCATGCGCTGATTCCAAAGGAGAAGGTTCAGGAGGCGGAGACCGATGAATTGATTCAAAAGGTATATGACGGTTCCGTGGATAAGCTGTTTGCCGCGCTGTTGGGAAGAAAGGAGCTGTCTGCCGATCAGATACAGCGGCTGCGGCAGATTATAGACGGTGTAAAGTGAGGTGATTTATATGAGCTTGTGGGAGATGAGCGCCGCGGGAAGCGTCCTTATCATGGCAGTATGCATGGTCAGGGCGGTTTTCATCAACCGGCTTCCGAAAAGGACCTTCTTAATATTGTGGGGAATTGTGACGATTCGTTTATTAACGCCCTTTTCCGTTCCGTCCGCATACAGCGTCTATTCATTGATACCGCAGCAGCTGGGGAGCGGAGGTTCCTTTGATATGGCCGGATATCTTCTTGGGCAGGCGAAACGGCAGGAAGCGGGAGCGGCAGGCAGAGCGGAGGAGGCGGGAATGGAGAGGGCCGTCTGGGAAGGCGCCGAAACGGCCAGTGGGGGCGGAAGGGATAACGGCATGGAGGGAACGGACCGGAGGCAGGAGGGCTTTCCGGCTGGGAAAATGATTTGGCTGGCCGGATGCATATTGTGTTTGGTTTTCTTCGGAAGCCTCTATATAAAATTCAGGCGGCAGTTTGCCGTGTCAATCCCGGTCAAAAATGATTTCGCGGAGCGCTGGGTACAGGAGCACAAAATCAGACGCCCCATTGAAATCCGGCAGTCGGACATGATAAAGGCGCCGTTGACATACGGGCTTCGCCGCCCTGTCATCCTTATGCCCAAGCATATGGACTGGGAAAACGAAAAGCTGCTGGAATATGTTCTTATGCATGAATATATCCATATCAGACGGTTTGACGCCGCGGCAAAGCTGACGTTACTCCTTGCGCTTTCGGTTCATTGGTTTAACCCTTTCGTGTGGATGATGTATATTTTGTGTAACAGGGATATGGAACTGGCCTGTGACGAGATGGTGGTCCGCGCTTTTGGGGAAAGCCATAAATCGGAGTATGCCCATATTCTGGTCGATATGGAGGAAATGAAAAACGGGTTTATGCCCTTATGCAATCATTTATTGAATCATGCTGCGAAAAACGCCATAGAAAAGAGGATAATTGCGATTATGAAGATTAAGAAAACATCAATATTGGCCGTCATATGCGCCGCCGTGCTGGTGGCGGGGGCAGGGGCGGGCTTTGCGGCTTCGGCAGTAACGCCGGAAAAAGGCTTTGAGGAAATCCTTCAGGACAATGTGAAGGAAGTAACAGGGCAGGTGGGCGGCATTATCAGCGAAGCGGAAAAGGTTCGTTATTCTTTGGAAAACTGGGAGCTTGTCATCGACAGCATCGACGAAACCCGCGCCGACTGCACCTTCTATGCGGACTGGATATCCACACGCAGGCCGGAGGACGACCCTATGATATTGGGCATGTATCAGGCGGCGGAGGCGCTTGACGATAGGCGGGAGAAGGCATATGCGGAGGAAATCGCGCAAGACTGGCTTGTGGAAATGCAGTCATGGGAAGAGGCGGAGAGGCTTGACACAAGAATTGTCATTCTGCCGGATGAAAAGGGGAAATGGCTGTTATATTACCCTTATGTGATGGACGGGGTGGAGACCTTGATGCCTTTGGAGGAATACGCAAGGGATCACTGGACGGAAGACGAAGAAGAACGGCGTCAAATGGGGATTGACATTATCGATGGGGCTATCGGCATGATGAGAAATCCTTAAAACGGGAAGGGTGTAAGGCCTTGGATTCTGCCAAGGCTTTACGCCTTTTTGCGCAGGCAGCGTTATTGGGCGGTTCATGGCAGCGGCGGCTGTCCTGCCGCTCGTCGTCAGCCGCTTGGGAATTCCCGGTGGTTGACTTCTGCTTTCCGGTATTTTATAATGTCTTTATATTACATATTTTGAACGATTTTACCAATTCGATTGCTGTGCGCCTAGGTATTTTTCGGGTCTTGACGTCCCGGCGCGGCGTGGAATCGGAGGGATGCGCAGGGGGGCGGTATGCTGCCGCGCTTCCTGCGCAGGTAAGAAATGAGGCTGAGTTATGAAGAAAGAAAAGAAATCAAGGGCGGGCAGGTTTATCCGCCGGTTTTTTCTGGTTGTCCTGACCTTCCTGCTGGTAACATTTGCGGGAGCTTATGCGTCGTTATGGCTGATCTGTCATGGCCCCAGCCCAGCCGCAAGGGATTTGTTTGTTTCCACCATATTGGAAACCGGACAGATGAAATTCCTTGCCTCGTGGTATTTTGATGAGGAGGAGATTCTTGCCATTACCGGACGAAACGGCATGAGCCGCAATGAAGAGGAGGTGGATCCGGGGCTGATTGTGATTCCCGCCTCCGGACCGGCGGTGGACAGCCCGGAGGAGGAAGAGCTTCCGGATATGGAGATAGAGGAAATATCGGGTCATTCCTTTTTTGCCAAGATGATGATGATCCGGGATCCCTCTAGAGTCAGGCTGGCGACCATTTATCCTTGGTCCGAGGACCCGGACGGCAGAAAGGGACTGACATTGGAACAGCTGGTAAAGCAGGAGGACTGCATCGGGGGAGTCAATGGGGGAGAGTATTATTCTTCCGGCAATTGGGGAGGGAAGCCCAAGGGACTTGTGGTATGCGGCGGGGAGATTCAATATAATGTGCCGCAGACAGGGGATGTGATGATAGGCTTTAATGAGGATAATGTGCTGATGATTGCGGACATTGGCGGAATGAATGCGGCGCAGGTGGAAAATTATGTGGCGGAGAACCGGATTCGGGACGCGGTGAGCTTTAAGGATATTGACGACGGGGACGACAATCATTTTACCAAGCTGATTATCAACGGCACCGCCACCCGGCTCAGCGGCAGCGGCAGCGGAGCCAACCCCCGGACCGCCATCGGGCAGAAGGCCGATGGGACGGTGCTTCTGCTGGTGACGGACGGACGCGGGGCGGGGGGCCATCTGGGCGCCACCGCGGGGGATTTGATTTCCATTATGCAGGAATATGGGGCGGTCAACGCCGCGAATTTAGACGGCGGCAGCTCCTCCGCCATGTATTATGACGGAGCGTATGAAATGTCCAGCGTGACGCTGTATTACGCCACATCCTCTTGGCGGCTGCCCACGGCTTTTGTGGTGGAAAAAAGGGAGGATTGACGGATGGCTGGTCACAAAAAGAGAAGGGTTCCTGTATTTCGGATTTTATATGTTGTATTTCTGTGGACGCTGGTTTTATTCTGGGCGGCCGTATTGAATTATGTGCAGAGAAGCCTGACCGCTTATGAGGCCGCGCAGCCGGAGCGGGTGATGGAAGCGCTGGCGCTAAAAATTGAGGAAGGCGGAGGGGAAGAGGCGATTCCCGTTTCTTCCGGTTCTAACAGGTTTGAGGACGGGGATTTGCAGAAAAACCGTTATCTGGAAGCCCTTTCGGGGAAGGAGATTACTTTTGAGAAGGCGCCGGGCAGTTATGATATGCAGCAGCCGGTTTATCATCTTTATGCGGATGGGAAAAAGATAGCGTCGGTGACGCTGCGGGAAACGGCATCGGAGACCGTGATGTTGATTCTCTCCGTCCAAGAATGGGAGACAGCGTCGGTGGAGCCTGTTCTGGAAGCGGAGGAAAAAGGGTATCTGATTTATGTCCCGAATAATTGTACGGTTATGATGAATCAGATTGCGGCGGACGAGCGGGAGCTGACCGGAAACAAGCGGGACATAGAAGAGTTTGAATATGCGGCAGAATATATTTCCGTTCCATATATTGTGGAATACCGGATAGAAGGGCTGCTGGATGTACCGGAGATTGCAATCTTTGACTGCTTTGGACAGGAAGTGGAGTATACAATCGAGGGGGACGTGGTGGAATATGCGGGCCTGCCGACATCGGAAATGGAGGAGGAGCTGAAAGCTTTTGTGTTGAAAAACGCGGAAAATTATTCCGATTTCTTTTCGGGGGATCTGGCGGGAGGGGATAAGAGCGTGGAGCCTCTCAGATATATGTTTCCCAAGGATTCTTCTTTTCTGGAGCTGGCCGAAAATTACCGCAGGAATGATTTGTGGATGTACAGCATGCATCAGACGCCGGTGTTCGCCAATGAGAAGGTGTCCAATTATGTGAGATATTCCGAGGATTTCTTTTCCTGCGACGTATATTTTGAAAAAAACATGCTGCTGACCAAGACGGGGCAGGTTCGGACGGTGGTGACAAACGATAAATATTATTATGTCAAACTGGACGGCAGCTGGGTGATTGCCGATATGAGGACGGTGATTGGGGAGTGACGCTTCAATCGGCGCTGTCTACGGAGGGAGCGGGAAAAGCTTCGGATGTTCTTTTGATTTGAAATGCTGCTGTAATCCGAAACAGATACATGAGTGCCGTTCGCGGCACAGGCGAATTTTGTGCTAAAGCGTTTTAGGCGCTGCCCAAATTCGCGGGCTGAGCAGGAATGGAGGATTATTATGGGGTATGAATCAACGTCTCTGACTCTGTGACGGTGTGCCGGGGTTGAAATCTTAGTTCTTATGGGGCGCATAGAAACGGGGGTTATAATGAAAAATGCTTATACGTTTCACGGAACATATATTACATATCAAGGTCAGGTCATTTTTTTAAATGACAGGACATTTCTTTTGGACGGCGGAATGGAGAAAAGCAGGGTGGAGCGGTATGCGTATGTGTACAATGATCTGCGGGAAGTACTAAAGGCTGTCAACGAGCGGGGCAGAGAAGTGGGAGGCATTGGGAGCGAATCGGGACGGCATAGGGAAGGCTCCTGCGGCGAAGGCAGAGAGGGGCGGCACGGGGAAGACTTTTGCGGTGAAGGCGGAGAGGGGCGGCACGGGGAAGGTTCCTGCGGTGAAGGCGGAATGGGGCGGTCTGCGGGATGCGGGATTACGGTGTACATTGCGCCTTTTGTCTATTGGGTGGACGCGCCGGATGGAGAGGAGATTCTGCGGCCTTCCAAGGGACGCCGGGAGCCTTATGGCATGGAGATAGACTGCGATTGTCTGCATTTGATCGGCCTTGCCGAGAACCCGGAGGAAGTCGTCCTCGCCGGAAACCGTGGACAGTCCCACGGTGCGTATGGAAATTATACTCTGTTTTATTTTCGGGTGAGACATCTGGAGGTGTCCGGCCTGACCATGGGAAATTATTGCAGCGTGGATTTGGATTATCCCTTCAATCCGGCTCTAAACCGCCGCAGAAGGACGGACGTCATTACACAGGCGCAGCTGGCAAGGCAGTCGGGGGACAAGCTGCTGGCAAAGGACTGTCGTTTTGTGGGCAGGCTGAACCTCTGCCCCATATGCGGGGGAGAGCGATGCCTGTATTACCGCTGCCATTTTGAGAGTACGGATGACGCCCTAAACGGCCGGGCAGTGTATGTGGAATGTGATTTTGATTTTTATGGCAGCAGGCCCTTATATGATACCACGGGGTCAGGGGCCGTATTTTTGGGCTGTCTGTTCCGAGGGAGAACCAAAGGGGACGGAATTGAGGGAAAACAATATTTTACCAAGGAGAGCGGCCCCGTGACAGTGGTGAGCTGTGAATATCGGCGGGAGATTGGGAAGCCGGAGGGTAACGGGGAAGGGAGGGAAGCGGGAAGAAGAGGGGCGATAAAAGAAGCGGGGGAAGCGAAAGAAGCAGGGGAGTCAAAAGAAGCAGGAGAAGCGAAAGAAATAGATGAACCAAGAGGAATAAGAAAATCGGAGGAGCCGCGGATTGGATGGACGAAGTATCCCCTGCCGCAGTTAAGGTGTTATCAATATGAGATGACGATCAGAGAAGGTTTGTTTCGGCGTCCTGTTGTTGTGGGCGGAGAAGCGGCAGCGGAGACAGTTTTTATGGAGGGGAAAGGGGTACTGAACGGATATCGGCTGGAAACGGGACAGGGGGTGGTTTACAACACTTTTAATCTGCTGCGGGGCATGGATGAATGGGATCCTATGGGAGTGAAGGAAATTGTTCTGCGGGCGGGAATGGACAGGATTCCTACGCTTCTTACAGTGGAAGCGTTCGGACAAGACTGCGGATTCGGTCAGGAGTGTGATTTTGACGGGACTCTCGGCAATGGCTTTGATACTGGAGGGGGACTTGGGCGGGAATGTGATTATGACGGGGCTCTCGGTCAGGGCTGTGATTGCGCCGGAATTCTCGATCAAGACTGTGATTTGGGCGCGGCGGCAGGACAGAGGCTTATTTCGGGTGAGCCGGGGATTATGCTGCGGGCACAGGCTTTTTATTATTATGGAGAGCGGGCGGAGAATGTTAAGGTTTTCTATAAAACCCATGAGGAGGACGGCGCATATGTGCGGCTGACGGATTATGGGGACGGAACCTGTCTTGTAGAGGGAAATAACGCCGGAAAGACCAAACGGCGCGTGCTGATTTATGCCGTCACGCCGGAGGGACTGGAGGCTGCGGCGGAGCTTACGGTATGGCCGCGAATTCAGGCAGCACCAAAGCTTCAGGATATGCCTCGAATCGTGCAGGAAAACAGGGGCCGTTGCAGGCTGTTCTATGGGCTTAAGCTGGGAGATTATGAGGACAGGTCTTGTATTTTCTGGTATCGCTGCAAGGATGCGGAAGGAAAGAATCCAATGCTGACCGCAGTGTCAAGGGGAGGGCTTCCTATGAGGGAATACCCGTTGACAAGCGGGGACGAGGGATACTATCTGATGGCGAGGATGACGCCCTCCCATACATGCAGCAGACAGGGGAAAGTGGTGGAAGCGATATCCGGAAGAAGAATTGTCAAGGAAGACATTTGGGAGAAAATTTCGGAAGACGGCCGCAGAGTAATCATTGACACGGATTTTTCCAATATGCCCGTTGTGCTGCAGGAGAAAATTCTTCCCGGTTTTTGGACGGTGGATGCGGCGCGGCCCATGGATGCGGCGGAGGCTGCAGGATGGAATGAGCAGGATGGGGGCGCCAAAACACCATGGAAGTATGGACGGACGGGGAATGGCAGCATCGGATGTGGGCTGTATCAAAATGTACAGGGAGCCAGACTGCGCTATACGCCGTCCGCGGGGGAATATGGGGACATGACTCTGCGCATGAGGGCGGATCCGGCCAAAACTGCCGGACAGGGCTTTGGAAGCGCCGGACAGTATATGGACGTCTGCATTAAGTTTGACACGGCTGCTCTGAGTGGTTATGGCGTGCGGATAATCAGGACAAAAGAAGCGTCCGACGGTGTGAAGTTCATTCTCATACAATATGAACATGGAACAGTAAGATATTTGAGCGAAGGCGTCATGGCTTCCTGTTATCGGACGGATTGCGAGATTACGCTGCAGGTGAAGTCGAACCAGCTGACAGCGCATGGGGAGTCAAAGCCGGTGCGTAATGAGTCAAAGGCAGCAGGCGGTGAGCCGGGGACTGCGCATGAAAAATCGGAGACGGCACGGGTTTATGCAGGAGGCCGCCCCTATGCGGATGTGGTGGATTTATCCGCGGAGATAGAAGAGAATTTATACGGGGGAATCGCAATTTGGCATACAGGTACGCCGGGAACGGGCGGCTGGCAGAATACTACCATGCTGCACTATCTGGAAGTAAGCGCGCAGACGCTTTGAAGGCATATTGCGGTTTTTTATGAAAGCAAGCGCGGAGGCGGCTCATTGCCCGGCGGGAGTAAAATAATGATATATTCTTATGCAGAAGCTGTATTTTGCCCATGCAATGCCGCATACTATGGTTAGTAATGATTTTAGGTATGCGCCGTGACGGGCGGATGGGAGTAAGCATGGAAGAATTTATCGTATTATCAATTCCTTTTCTGGGCACCGCCCTCGGAGCGGCAATGGTGTTCTTTATGAAGGCAAAATTAAATCCGTGGCTGGAGAAGCTGTTGATGGGTTTTGCGGCAGGCGTTATGGTGGCGGCGTCCGTGTGGTCGCTTTTGATTCCCGCAATCGAATTGTCGGAAAAAAATGGAGGGAGCGGATGGTTTCCCGCCGCTGCAGGATTTTTGCTGGGAGTGGGGTTCCTGCTGCTGCTTGACAGCTTGGTGCCGCACCTTCATATTGACAATGAAAAACCGGAGGGCAGAAAATCGGATTTACAAAAAACCACCATGCTGGTATTGGCTGTGGCGCTCCATAATCTGCCGGAGGGCATGGCGGTGGGTGTGGCGTTTGCCGGCGCTATGGTGGAGGGAACGGGGATGACCTTCGCGGCGGCGCTGGTGCTGGCGGTGGGAATCGCCATACAGAATTTTCCGGAAGGAGCCATTATCTCCATGCCCCTGAGAAATGTGGGCGCTTCCCGTCCGAAAGCGTTCTGGTATGGGGTGCTTTCCGGGGCGGTGGAGCCTGTGGGGGCGGTGGCGACGATTCTTCTGGCAGAGCATATCGTGCCCCTGCTTCCCTATTTTCTTGCTTTTGCGGCAGGCGCGATGATTTATGTGGTGGTGGAGGAGCTGATTCCGGAGGCTCAGGCCGGGGAGCATACCAATATCGGCACCGTCGGCGTGGCCGTCGGATTTGTGCTGATGATGGTTTTGGACGTGGCGCTGGGGTAAGCGTTTCGGCTTGAATAAACGGCTATACAAATATGCTTTGTGGTGATATAATCCTGTCTTTGACAGCTTTTTAGTTAAAAAAGTCCTGAATCCCGCTCTGG
>CAOKFN010000066.1 GCA_948467735.1 uncultured bacterium | reverse complement strand
AGATGAAATTTCCTTCCCTCTAGGGGCGCAGCAGCGAAGAGACGGAACTGGAATAAAAACAGTCTCGAAGCGGAAGCGCCCGGAAGAAAATTTCAGCTGCGCCCTTTTGCAGATGAAATTTCCTTCCCTCTAGGGGCGCAGCAGCGAAGAGACGGAACTGGAATAGGAGGATAAAATGCTGTCAAGAGAATTGGTGAAAGAGGCTTTAAGGCGGGCTTTGTCAACCGGAGCGGACTATGCGGAGGTTTTTGCGGAGTACACTTTGAGCAAAAATATCAACATTGTGTCCGCAAAGACGGATAAGATAGGGGACGCCGTAATTTCAGGTGTGGGGATTCGCATCTTTCAGGGGACGAGATGTGTCTTTGGCTCGGCGTCCTCGCTGGCTCCCGAAGCGGTGCTTGCCTGTGCTTCCAAAGTGGCGGAGGCGTTGTCGGGCTCCCCGATGATTTCCGATATTGTACTGACGGAGCGCCTGTTTGGGGATATTCATCCCATCAAAGCGGCGCCGTCCACGGCGGCGGATTCCGATAAGATTGACTATGTGCGGGAGGCTTGTCTGGCGGCCAAGGCGTACCATGAGGAAATCTCCCAGACAATGGGAGGCTTTATAGAAGTGGATCATAGGATTCTCATTGCCAACAGCGAGGGGCTGTTTGCGCAGGACAGACAGATCCGTACCAGAGTGATGATTTCCGCCATAGCAAGCAAGGGCGGCGAGAACCAGACGGGGGCCGTTCGGCCGGGAGCCAGAAAAGGCATGGAGCTTCTGGAGGATTTTGACCCCAAGGAGCTTGGCAGGAAGGCGGCGGCACAGGCGGTAACAATGCTTCACGCGGATTATATCAAGGCGGGGACCATGCCGGCCGCCATTGAGAACGGGTTTGGCGGTGTTATTTTCCACGAGGCCTGCGGGCATTCCTTGGAGGCTTCCAGCGTGGCGCTGGGACGTTCCCAGTTTGTGGGAAAGCTGGGAACACAGATTGCGAATCCGAAAGTAACCGCCATCGACGACGGCACCATTCCCAATGCATGGGGTTCCATCAATATCGACGACGAGGGTACGCCCGCACGGAAAAATGTGCTGATTGAAAACGGTATTCTGAAAACCTATATGATTGACAAGCTGAACGGGCGCAGAATGGGCATGGAGTCCACAGGCAGCGCAAGACGCCAAAGCTATCAATATAATCCTACATCAAGAATGACCAATACCTATATTGCGGCGGGGGAAGACAGGGATGAGGACATTATTGCTTCCATAGAATACGGTCTCTATGCCAAAGAAATGGGAGGCGGCTCCGTGAATCCTGCCACCGGACAGTTTAATTTTGCAGTCAACGAAGGCTATATTATCAGAAACGGTAAAATCTGTGAGCCTGTACGGGGGGCCAGTCTGATAGGGAAGGGTTCCGATATCATCATGAATATTGATATGGTGGGAAAGAACGTTGCCCGCGGACAGGGAATGTGCGGTTCTTCTTCGGGAAGCATCCCCACGGATGTGGGACAGCCGCTGGTTCGGGTGGCGTCCATAACGGTGGGCGGACGATAATGTGAAAAAGGCTTTTTACCCTCCTGATTTGGGAGTTGGCGTGAGAAGAACTGTAAGCTATGGAAAGGCATGGTGATAATAATGACATATCAGGAATTTAAAGAAGCTGTAATCGAAAATGCGTTAAACATGCAGATTTCGGAATATGAGCTTTATTATGCGGAGAGCGATTCCGTTTCCGTGCAGATTTTTAAGGAGGAAATCAAGAACTACACGACGGAAAACAGTCTGGGCGTGTGTTTCCGCTGTATTGTGGAGGGCAGGGAAGGGTATGCGTCCACGGAGAATCTGACGGAGGAAGAGGCGAAACTCCTTGTAAGCCGCGCATTGGGCAATGCCAAATCCATTGAGAGCGGCGAGAGTTGCTTTCTGCACAAAAAAGGCGATACCTATGCCGTATGTGAGGACAAGAAAGAGGCGGCGCCCACAGGAGGCGCGCTGGTGGATGCGGCCATGAAGCTTCAGAAGGAAATGTACCGTGCGGATTCCCGCGTGGTGGACGGCTCCCAGACAAGCCTTGGATATGGCAGGGACAGGTATGCCCTCTGCAATTCCAACGGTCTGGATTTGGAGGATACGACTGCTTATTCCGTCTGCTTTGCCGCTGCGCTGGCGTCGGACGGGAAGGAGATGTACAACGGCGGCAAGAGGAAAATAGGGAATCTGGCAGAGTTTGATTTAATGGAAATCGCGAAGGAGGCGGTGGAAAACGCGGTGTCATCCATTGGCGCGGAGAGCGTGGCCAGCGGCAGATATACCGTTGTTCTTTCCAATGAGGTGATGGCGGATCTGCTGAATACCTATTCTTCCGTTTTCTCGGCGGAGGAAGCCCAGAAGGGAATGTCTTTATTACAGGGGAAAGAAGGGGAGAAAATCGCGGCGGATTTCATCACCATCACGGATGATCCCATGTATCAGGACAGCGTCATGAAGAGAACCTTTGACGGGGAAGGCGTGGCCGCATATGCGAAAAATGTGGTGGAAAACGGAGTCCTGACCACGCTGCTTCACAATTTGAAAACCGCCGCAAAAGCGGGTGTAAAATCTACCGGGAATGCCAGCAAGGCTTCCTATGCCTCCGTTGTGGGTGTCAGTCCCTTCACCTTTTATATTCGCCCGGGTACAGGGACGAAGGAGGATTTGTTCCGACAGGCGGGAGAGGGCGTTTATGTGACGGAAATCTCGGGACTTCACGCGGGTGCCAATCCGGTCACGGGCGATTTCTCTCTTTCTTCCAAAGGATTTCTGATTCGGGAGGGCAGAAAGGCCGCGCCCGTAAAGAATTTTACCATCTCCGGAAATTTCTTTACTCTCTTGAAAGAAATTGAAAAGGTGGGCGGGGATTTGGAGTTTGAGGATGGCAGGTTTGGTTCCCCCTCCGTGCTGATCAGAGAGCTTGCCGTGGCAGGAAAGTGAGTGGAAGCAAAGAGACGGCGCTGTAGTGAAGGGACGGAAAGTTCCCATAATAGGGAACTGGAATAGGAGGCAAAATATGGAAAATTTGATGGAATTTTTAAAAACACGCAGAACCTATCGCAGATTTGAGCAGAAGGAGATTCCGGGCGAGGTGGTGGAGGAGATACTCACGGCGGCTAGATTTGCTTCCAGCGCAGCCAACAGACAGCCCCTTAGCTACATTGTCATTCGGGAGCCCAAGGCGGTTTCTGATGTGTTCGCCCACACAAAATGGGCGGGGGCGCTGCCGCCGGAATTGGGTCAGCCAAAAGAAAATGAGCGTCCGGTGCTTTTTATTGCGGTGATAGAAAATCTGGACATAAACAAGGAATGCGATACGGACGCAGGACTTGCCATCAGCAATATGACCTTGGCCGCGTGGAACAGAGGCGTGGGAAGCTGTATGATAGGCGCCTGCAATAAGCCCGCGCTTTCGGAAATGTTCGGTCTGACCGAACATCAGAAGCTTCATACGGTGGTGGCTTTCGGATATCCTTCTCACGAGAGCCATATCGTTGACATGGAATCGTCGGAACAGTTTAAATATTATCTGGATGAGAAGAAGGATTATGTGGTGCCCAAGAGAAAGCTGGAGGATGTGGTGAGATATTATCCGTAAATTGCGTATACTCACGAGTGGTAAGATTTGTCGGCGGTTCATGATGCTTTCCACTCGTGAGCTGGGTGACATGGCAGATTTTAGTGACTGCCAGTATATATTCCATGACGGCGCGCTGCCCCGCCGTCATGGAAACCATGTTCCGATGTTCGCGGGCTTTTACGGTCAAATGCGGGTGCAGCGGCAAAGAAGGCGCTGCTCAAGGGATAGCGCAATATTCGTCAACCGCTTTATCAAGCAGTTTATTTAGGATTGCAATGTAGTCTGCGCCCAATGCTTTTACCTTTTCAAGTGTTGCCGCCGAAACATAAAGGGTAAGCGGTTCTCCATGATAAGGCTTTGCTTTTCGTGCTGCTGCAAACGCTTTTTCTCATCCCACTCAAACTTTAAGTCCATGGGTCTGTTTCCCTCCAAAATAATGGATTTTATTTGCAAATGTTCCCTGTTTTGCGACGGGATATTCCATACTGAATTATGAACGACAAGTTTTTCTGACCATCATTAATTATACTGACGGCATCTAAACTCTGCCATGCCACCTGACTCACGAGCGACAGACATTATGAGCCGACAGTAAAATTTTATCGCTCGTGAGTATAGGATAAAATAGTTTTCCTGCTAAAAATAGTAATCCCTGCTCCAGCGGGCGTCGTCAGAGACGGAAGGATTTCTTCCGCCGCGGAGCGGAATTTTTCGTGAGTACCGGCGAAATCAATTTTTACTGCGTCCGCCATGGCTGTTATTCTCCTTATCAATGTAAATTCTCGTCATAAAAATCGACAAAATCCTCAAATGTCGGATCATGCCCAACATAACTATAGCACACCCATACGGCAAAATCAACCGACAGGGGAGGGAAGTTCCCGTATATTTCACAAAATCCAGCAGTTTGGACAGGGCGCAGAATCTGCCATCCTTGATTTCCAATATTTGATATGTTTTTTCACATAATTTTATTTTTATTTAATTGCATTTCCCGTGAAATGGTTTAGAATTTAACATAGCGTTAATGGTAATTGTTTTGATTTGTCAGGAGGGGATGAAAATGAGGGAGAAAATGCAGCGTTTTATGCAGGGACGTTACGGGATGGACCGTTTGAACCAGATTCTGATGGCGGGCGCCTTTGTCTGTCTTATTTTTTCCATGTTTGGCAGCGGGGTATTCTACATATTTGCCACTGCCGCAATGTTTTATGCGTATTTTCGTATGTTTTCCAGAAATGTCAGGCAGCGTTCCATGGAGAACAGCTGGTATTTGAGACATGAATTGAAGTTCAGGGGATTTTTAGGCAGATGGATGAGAAATATGCTTCAGCGCAGGACTTACCATATTTACAAATGTCCCCAATGCAGACAGAAAATCCGAGTGCCGAAAGGAAAGGGCCGGATTGCCATCAGCTGCAGGAAATGCGGAAATGAATTTATCAAGAGGAGTTGAGAGCGGCGTCCATGTTCGGATATATTATTGTAAATAAGGCGGAAATGAAGTTCAAAGAATTTGATAGATACCATTCCTTCTACTGCGGCATCTGTCGTGAATTGAAAAGGAAGTATGGCCCATGGGGGCAGATTTCCCTCAGCTATGACATGACCTTTCTGGCCATTCTGCTCACGGGGCTTTATGAGCCGCGGACGCGGAGGGAAAGCTGTAAATGTGTATGTCATCCTTTTGAAAGTCATGAAATGCGCGGCAATATATACACGGAGTACGCGGCGGATATGAATCTGCTTTTTGCTTATTATAAATGTCAGGATGATTGGGAGGATGAGAAAAAGCTCCGAAAGCTCTTGTTTGGAAAGATTTTGGAGAAAAAGACAGGGAAATTAAAAGAAATATACGCGGAAAAGATGAGGAAAATCAACCTGCTGATGCAGGATTTTTTGGACGCGGAGAAATCGGATCATGCGGATATTGATACTCTGGCGGGGGTGTTTGGCAGAGTGATGGCGGAGATGATGGCCGTGCAGGAGGATGAATGGGCGGAAAACCTGCGGCGGCTTGGTTTTTATCTGGGTAAATTCATCTATATATGCGACGCTTATGAGGATGTGGAATCCGATATCAAAAAGGGAACCCCCAATCCTTTGAAGCGAAAATTTGAGAATCCCGATTTTGAAGAAGAGTGCAGGATGATTTTGACAATGATGATGTCGGAATGCTGTAAGGAGTTTGAAAAGCTGCCTATTCTGGAGGATGTGGAAATCCTGCGCAATATCCTTTATTCCGGCGTCTGGTGCAGGTATGAGGCTGTCCGGGAAAAACGTATGCGAAATCAGCCGGAATTGTCAGAGGGCGGAAACGGAGAGGAATGAAATGTATGACCCATATAGCGTGTTGGGAGTGAGCAGGAACGCTTCCGAGGAAGAAATTAAAAAAGCATATAAGACGCTGAGCCGCAGGTATCATCCGGACGCTAACATCAACAATCCTAATAAGGCGCAGCTGGAAGAGAAATTTAAGGAAATTCAGGCTGCATATCAGCAGATTATGAAGGAACGCACTTCCGGCTATGGCGGCGGTTATGGAAATTCAGGCGGCCGTGGGAGCAGTTATGGAAGAGCGGGCGACGGCGGCTATGGGAACGGTTACAGGGATGCGGGAGGCGCGTCCGGCTATGGGCGGGGAGGCGCTTACGGCGGTTTTGGATACGGCCCATTCGGGGGATTCGGCTTTGGCGGTTTCGGTCAGGGACACGACACAGGGTATGAGGAAGACAATTATCTTCGAGCGGCGGGAAATTATATCCGCAGCGGCTATTATAAAGAAGCCAGAACCGCGCTGGAGGGAGTGCGGGAACAGGAGAGGAATGCCAGGTGGTATTATTACAGCGCCATCGCCCACTCGGCACTGGGAAATAATGTGGCGGCGCTGGAACACGCAAAGCGCGCCGCGGCCATGGAGCCGGACAATCTAAGCTACCGAAGCCTCATACAGCAGTTCGAGAGCGGCGGAAGCTGGTATGAACAGCGGCAGGCGGCTTACGGCTATCCGGCCTCGCAGGGAGGAAATTTCTGCGTGAAGGTCTGGCTGGCAAATATGATATGCAATATCTGCTGTTTGGGAGGCGGATGCTGCGGGGGACATGGGATGTATTACTGCTAGGATGCATTCCGTGTTTTCGGCAGGGCGGAGGTATCGTGCATACCGCAGAAATTTATGGCAGGAAAGCTGCGCTGATGCATACAAAATGAGTTTTCGACTCATTTTGGCGCTCGAAGCCCTCGCAATCATTGCAGGACGACGCAGTCGCCCTTGAAACGCAATTTTGACTTTGCGGCGCCGTATGGCCGAACGGTTGCTCATTAACTTTTTAAGTATGAAAAAGCCTTGTATTGTGACTAGATTTTGGATATAATGTAGATATTAACCAAGGAGCGTGATAAGAATGGACGCAGCAAAACAATTGGACTATGATACAATTGAAGATATCTATCATCTGCCGGAGGGCAAAAGGGCTGAATTGATAGATGGCGAATTGTATATGATGGCAGCGCCCGGCAGAATCCATCAAAAATTTGTTATGACATTATCAAACAGCATCTTTAGTTATATTCAAAGGAAGAATGGAGATTGTGAAGTCTATCCATCGCCATTTGCCGTATTTCTGAATGCTGACAATGATATTTATCTTGAGCCTGATATTTCCGTAATCTGCGATAAGAATAAACTAACAGAGGAAGGATGCAAGGGTGCGCCGGATTGGATTATTGAGATTGTGTCACCTGCAAGCCGTGCAATGGATTATAATAAGAAGTTATTCAAATATAGGATGGCAGGCGTTAGGGAGTATTGGATAGTTGATCCAATAAAACAACTGGTTATGGTTTATAATTTTGAACATGATGGCTTTGAACAATATTCCTTTTCGGATAAAGTAAGAGCTGGAATATATGAAGATTTTGAAATTGATTTCGCTGGGATAAATGTTGAATAGTCATGATATATGGACAGTAAAAAGGATTGGTTTTCCAGTCTTTTTTGTTTTGGGGAAAACGGAGACGTGCATTCACAGGAAATAGGATGCGGACAGGATTGGGCAGAGAATATGAATGAAAAGCATTGCGGTTTCAATGGCGGGTCAGGAGCCTGTGTAAAATATATCAATATCTCCCTATTGCATTTTCTGTATCTCTCAATTATAATTGGAGATACAATATATAGATGTAAAATCAATTTAGAAACACAAGATATAGAATATTGCGCTTACTATATGCGCAGCAAACCGTTAGCGGGGATATCGAGTGTGGGAGAGGTGTGGAGTATGGTCAGGAAGATTCAGAAAAGAGACGGGCGCGTGGTGCCCTATGAGGAGGACAAGATCATAGGGGCCATCCATAAGGCGAACAACGAGGTGGAAGAAAAAGACAGGGCGGATGAGGCCTTGATTCGGGAGATACTGGACGCGGTGGAAGCGGAGGGCAGGGAAATGCAGTCCGTGGAGCATGTGCAGGATATCATAGAACAGCATCTGGTACAGCACAATAAATATATTCTCTCCAAGAAATATATGGTGTACCGGTATCAGAGAAGCCTGCTGCGCAAGTCCAACACCACGGACGAATCCATTCTGAAGCTGATTCGCAATGAGAACAAGGAGCTGGCGGAGGAGAATTCCAACAAGAATACCCGCCTTGCCTCTACCCAGCGGGATTATATTGCCGGGGAGGTATCCAGAGACGTCACAAGGCGGATGCTTCTGCCGGAGCATCTCTCCATGGCCCATGACAACGGGGTGCTTCATTTTCACGACGCGGATTATTTTATTCAGCCAATTTTCAACTGCTGCCTGATTAATATTCAGGATATGCTGGATAACGGTACTTCGATTAACGGAAAGATGATAGAATCCCCCAAGAGCTTTCAAGTGGCATGCACAGTCACCACCCAGATCATCGCCGCCGTGGCCAGCAATCAGTATGGGGGCCAGTCGGTGAATATCAAGCATCTCGGGAAATATCTGCGCAAGAGCAGGGAGAAGTTCGCGGCTCAGCTGGAAGAGGAATTCGGCGATACGCTGGAGGCCTCCGCAAAGGAGAGAATAGTGGAGATGCGGGTGAAGGACGAGTTAAGGTCGGGGGTCCAGACCATTCAATACCAGATTAACACCTTGATGACCACCAACGGCCAGTCCCCTTTTGTGACTTTGTTCCTGCATATTGACGAGGAGGACGAATATGTGGACGAAACGGTTCGCATTATTGTGGAAATTTTGGAACAGCGCCTTCAGGGTACCAAGAATGAAAAGGGAGTCTACGTGACGCCTGCGTTTCCCAAGCTGGTGTATGTGCTGGATGAAAATAACTGTCTGAAAGGCGGCAAATACGATGATGTGACAAGGCTTGCGGCCAAATGTTCCGCCAAGAGGATGTATCCGGATTATATTTCCGCGAAAAAAATGCGGGAAAATTATGAGGGCAATGTTTTTTCCTGTATGGGCTGCCGTTCGTTTTTGTCCCCTTGGAAGGATGAGGACGGGAATTATAAATGGGAGGGGCGTTTTAATCAGGGAGTCGTGAGCCTGAATCTGCCCCAGATAGGGATTCTTGCGAAGGGGGACGAGGAGGCGTTCTGGCGTCTTTTGGAGGAAAGGCTGGGCCTGTGTTACGAAGCCCTGATGTGCAGGCATAAGGCGCTTCTGGGGACGGTTTCCGACGTCAGCCCGATTCACTGGCAGTACGGCGCCATTGCCCGGCTGAAAAAGGGAGAAAAGATAGACAAGCTGCTTTTGAACGGTTATTCCACCATGTCTTTGGGATATATCGGACTGTATGAGCTGACTTGGCTGATGAAGGGATGCAGCCATACGGAGCCTGAGGGCAAGGAATTTGCCCTGCGGGTCATGGATTATCTGAAGGATGCGGCGGCCAAATGGAAGGAAGAGACGGGGATTGGCTTCAGCCTGTACGGAACCCCGGCGGAGACGCTGTGTTACCGCTTTGCGCGTATCGATAAGGAAAAATACGGGGAGATTCCCAATGTGACGGACAAGGGCTATTATACCAATTCCTATCATGTGGATGTGCGGGAACCCATAGACGCTTTCACGAAATTTACCTTTGAAAGCGAGTTCCAGAACAAATCGCTGGGCGGCGCTATTTCCTATGTGGAGGTTCCCAATCTGCTTCACAATGTGGAGGCCGTGGAGGAGCTGATACGCTTTATCTATGACAATATTCAGTATGGGGAGTTCAATACCAAGTCGGATTACTGCCATGAGTGCGGCTATGACGGGGAAATTCTGGTCAATGAGGACAACGAGTGGGAATGTCCCCAGTGCCACAATAAGGATCATTCCAAGATGAACGTGACAAGGCGTACCTGCGGCTATCTGGGAGAGAATTTCTGGAATATAGGCAAGACGAAGGAAATCAAGGCGAGGGTGCTTCATCTATGAATTATGCGGCGATTAAGAAAACCGATGTGGCCAACGGCCCCGGCATCCGGGTCTCCTTGTTTGTAAGCGGCTGCACCCATGGCTGTAAGGGCTGCTTTAACAGGGAGGCGTGGGATTTTCAATATGGCAGGGAATATACCGCGCAGACAGAGGCGGAGATACTGGAAGCGCTTGCGCCCGATTATATCAGGGGATTGAGCGTTCTGGGAGGGGAGCCCATGGAGCCGGAGAACAGGGGGACGGTGCGGGAGCTGTTGAGGAAAGTACGGCGGCGTTATCCAGAGAAGGATATTTGGTGCTATACGGGATATGATTATGAGAAGGATCTATTGGAATGGGCGCGGGAGGAAGCTGTGAAAGGCACATCCGCCGGAGAAGTCTCGGAGCTGTTGTCCCTGATTGACGTGCTGGTGGACGGGGAATTTGTGGAGGAGAAAAAGAATCTGCGGCTTGCGTTCCGAGGGTCGGAGAATCAGCGCCTGATTGACGTAAAGGAATCTAGGCGGCAGGGCAGGGTCGTGTGCCTGTGACAGCGGAAGGTATGGTTTTGAAGATAGAAATTAAGGATATACGAAAAAAGGATTATAAAAAAAGCAATTCAATTTGCGGTGAAAGGGATGCATTTCACTGGTATTTAGATAATCAAATTCTGCTGAATGCCTATGGCAGATATTTTTGGTATCTTGAAATCAATCGTGCAGCCCAGATTTTTGCGGCGTATGCGGATGGTGAAATCGTATTTTTTGCGGCAGATTCCGGCTGCAAAATCAAAGGGATAGGTACTGCCCTGCTGAATGCTTTGGAAGAAAAGGAAAAGGGGAAATTGTTTTATCTCTACAGGGATGACGCATGCACATATCAGTTTTATGAGCATAGAGGATTTGAAAGAGAAGTTACAAGTGTCTTTTGGCAAAAAAGTCCTTGCAAATTATGTATAGGTATGGTATGAATAGAATAAAACTGTAACGAGTTACAGTTTTGGTCTGGGCGAAAGCTCTTTGGACCACCGCAGGCGGGAAGAATTTCCCGCCATTTCTATTATTTATTAAGGATAATATAATGAAAGAATTGAGTGTATTTATTGATGAATCAGGAGATTTTGGAGAAATAGAAGAACGACCGGCATACTATTTAGTGACATTTGTTTTTCATAATCAGGATAATGGTATAGAAGAACAGGTTTCAAAATTGGAAGAAAGTGTTCGCAGTTCGGGATTTAATGTGGAATATATACATACGGGCCCGGTAATTCGATGAGAGGAGGTATTTGCAGGATATTCCATAGATGACCGAAGAAAGCTGCTATATAAGATGCTTAACTTTGTGAATAGATGTCCTATTTCTTATTTGACAGTTATTGTGGACAGAAGAGAGGCAGCAGATAAGATTGCTTTGTCAGGTAAATTGGCAAGGGCAATTCATAGAGCGATGAGTGAGCATATGGAATACTTTTATAATTTTGACAAGATTATTGCGTATTATGATAATGGACAGGTGGAACTTAGTACGATTTTAAATGCAGCATTTTCAATACAATTCTCAAATATAGAATTTAGAAAAGCCGAACCGCAGAAATATCGGCTATTACAGGCGGCAGATTTTATTTGTTCTATGGAATTGTTAAGGATTAAACGAGATGAAAAACGGTTGAGTAAATCGGAAGAACGTTTTTTCTATAAGCCGCAGGAGTTAAAGAAAGTCTTTTTGAAAAGTGTTGAGAAAAAGAAATTATAGGCCCCTTGGCGGTACACGGACAGGGAAGAAGAATCTTCCCCGGCGGCTGTGGAACGATTATTTAATATATTCCCGAATCGCCTCAAAGCTCTCCTTGCTGATGACATGTTCTATTTTGCAGGCATCGTTCACGGCAGTCTGCTCGGGAACGCCCAGACGAATCAGCCAAGAAGAAATCATTTGATGGCGTTCATAAATCATCTCCGCAATTTCCCTTCCGGAAGGCGTCAGGGTGATAAAGCCGGACTTGTCCACCAAGATATGCCCTTTTTCCCGCAGATTCTTCATGGCCACGCTGACGCTGGATTTTTTAAACCCGAGTTCGCCCGCGATGTCCACGGAGCGCACCACGGGAAGCTGTTTGCTTAGTATCAAAATGGTTTCCAGATAATTTTCGGCAGATTCGTTTACATTCACGTTTCAATTTCCTCACTTCAAAAAGATGCGGGCCGCCGCTATGGGTTTTGCGGCTGACAGCGGTGGTTTCATGGTTCCTATGAATTATGCTGCTTAACAATTAAAATTTTCGTGTGACCTGACTACAGTACGCCAGTCATATACGTTTCGCCAATGCAGTAAAGTAAATTCTGGCGTTATGTAGTATAAGATATCGCGGCAGGATGGCGCATGATAGGAAGGCGCGATATGGTAAGTTCAGTATATCATCAATTAATTTTTTCTGCAATCCTTAATTGTTAATTTGAGTTCCCGAGTTTTCAAAATTGATACTCATGCCTCCTCGTCAAAGCGTCTGCCGTTTCCGTCCCTCTTTGTCTACTCATTTCTGAAAACTTCTGCCATTATCTTTGCCCCCAGCCGAAAACCGTCAATAAACATTTCCGAGAACTCATATGGAAATACGTCAAGCTGTTCGTCCATGATTTCGATAAATCGCTTGTCGAGGGGCGGGTTCAGTTTGCTCAATAATTCAATAAAGTCCTCATAATGGCTGTAATTCCTCTGATAGATTTTTCGGTATTCCTCGCCTATGAGGGCATGCTGTTCCGCTGGGAAGATTTCACCATAATAAAGCTGTTCCAGTGTGCTCTTCATTTTAATAGCCTCCTTTTTTGTAATATTATATTGTATTACATAATTGTATTCTAGCATGTATTATATAAATGTCAAGCAGAATCGTTTATAATAATTTCAGGAATATAATACGGAGGTGTAACATGGCAGATAAGTTTGTGGTGCGTCAGAAGAAACCTGACAAGAGGGAAGATAAGTCAGTGGTTATGACTCTGCGGATAGACCGGGAATTGCAGGAAGAATTTGACGCTCTGGCGGCGAAAAGCGACCGTTCCCGAAATGAATTGATGTGCATGGCTCTGCGATATGCTTTAGACCACTTGGAATTTATTCCGGAAGCCGGGGAATAGGAAATCCGGCTTCCGCGGATTAGGGTGCGGGCGCCGATTTCCGGCTTGGCAGAGCGGCGCAGGGAGAGGGGCAGGTCTATTAGCTGCTTTTGCTTTCCGCATGCTTCGTTTTTGCCGCTGCGTGTTTATCCGCCATAGTCTTCTGCTTCGGCAAACAATTCGTCAAAAGAAATTTTTATATTTGGGAAATGGACAATCCTTAATTCAGCTTTATTTTCTGGTGATATTACCTGCCACAAATAGTATTGCGGCTGTCCGTTTTCGTCATAATCAAGATTGTATATTTTAACCTGCTGCTTTCTCCAGTCAACAATCCAGAGTTCATCCACTTCCTGCTGTCTGTACAGCTCCTTTTTTCACCGCGGTCGTATTTTTCCGTAGCGTCTGATATGACTTCCATGACAAAACGCGGGGCGTCGATGAACGTACTTCCGCGCCTAGACTTTATCCTGCAGTTGATGGAAGCATCCGGAGTCACTATTTTATCCTCTCCCTCATCTGTCGTAAATCTATATTGGATGTTATCGGAATAGACGTAACAGGTGCTGTTCATTAACTGCTTTCTTATGGCAGCGACAAAATTTACAATGACGGTGGAGTGTTCCGGCCTTGCGCCAGTCATATCTGTGATTTGTAGATTTAAGTCCATACGATACCTGCCTTTCCTTTTTGTAAGTTCAGTATGCCAGAAAATGATGCGAATTGCCATACTTTATTGTCGTTTGGAAGCTTTGACGCTTAAACTTTTTTCGCTTCTTAAGGCGCTGAGACTTTGGCTTTACTTGATTCTGTCGGCAGTCTCTGTAGGTACAGACCGCAGGACTTCCTCTGTCCAATATATTTCTTCTTTAGCGGGGTTCTTATTCGTTCCCTGCCGCCAAGCCCAAGCGTCGTTCCGCAAGAATGAGAGACCGAGATGCATTGTAGACGGCCTCGTCCAATATCGTAAATTTGTTCTTTAACCAAAAATGCTCTGCCTGCGGGTTCCCTTTTATCCATGCCAGCCGAACGGAAATGAAACCCTTTCGCTTTAGAAAATCACATAGTTCAGAGATAATTTCCGAGCCGACGCCTTTGTTTTGTATTGCGGTATTTGTCATAAAGAATCCTATAAAAGCAGTTTCCTGTCTGGGATATCCATAGATCAAATCCATTACAGCGATTAACTTTTCGCCCGAATAAAAACCTAGATAAAGTTTATTGTCAATCTTGGTATCCGGCGGAAGGGCAAGAATGTCTCCTTTGATGCTTTCTTCCGTAACTATTGGCGGGCAGTATTTATAATATAACTTGTTTTCCTGACATAGATTATAAATCTCCGGAATATCGCGGGAATTCAGTTTTTTCACAACATATTTGCTTGATATATTTTTTATATCCATTTTTATGCCTCCCTTATTTTAATTTATCTGTTGAGCGTCTAAATTCTTTGAGCTTCCCCATTTTTAGGATTGATACCCTTAAAATCCGCAAAAAATCAGTATTTCTTATAAACGGCATGAGAGCGTTTAAGAACTGCCATCTATCTAGAGTAAACGTCATCATTATTTTGTTCGGTCGTCACAATTATAGTCCAAAACAGGGAAGACTGCCACTCTTTAATGCGGATTTTCTTGATATTTATTTTCAACAAGACACAGGTAATACATTCTGATTTTAATGATATGAGCAGGGAACTGTTCTTGTTCTTCCACGTTCGGCAATGGAATAATAATATCATTCAATTTATCAGGCGCTGCCTCAATCACTTTTGTTCCGTGTGTCAGTTCTTCAAAAATTGCTAAGAAAGGTAGAAAATATGGAATCACTTTGGTAATTGTAAGCCAAAGACCTTCGGAAATATCAGAAACTATTTTTTCACAATGCATCAATTTTGTAATTATGAGGCTTACTGATCCGCAGGCTTAGAATTATGTGCAAAGGCTGCTGCCTGACAATATAGGAAATGTAACAAATTCGCTGCCATCATTAGGGAGTGGTCATGCAATATTAATTGGAGATTCAATTGTTATGCCATCACTTTTGAAGATTGAGCAGTGCAGCCATGAACCGGATTCAATTGGGGAGGGCAGTGTCGCAGCGCGCAATTCGTAAATAATTTCCTAAATGACTTTGCGGATGATTTGAAATTACAATGATTAGGAGAATATCCTGCGAGGATGATTTTTGGCAGGATTTCCGGTATAATAAGAGGGCGGAGCAAAATGTGCGGGAGCAGAGCTTCCGGCAGAATAAGCAGGGATTGGGGTGCAGCATGCAGATATATCCCGCCGCTTCTTTACGCAGCTGGTTATTCTGCCAAGAGTATTTTATTCCCATGGACAGACCCTGATCGCTGAGCAATGAGTCAAGTCAGCATAGCCGACTTTGTGCCGCGCCTGTAAAGCCGACCTGTGGCTGGCTTGGGCATCTGGCGAATGCCGCGGGGAGCAATACCCATATTGCTGCGGGGGATTTGGCTAAAAATCAGCTGTGGCTGCCAAGATTTCGTAAAAATATTTTCGGGAAGTAATTTTATAAAAATTCAGTTGTAACTATTGACAGTACAATAAAGAGGTGGTAAAATATGATGTATCAATAAATATTACAACAAATTTACGGAGGTAAAAAACATGGCAAATTATAGCAAAGCAAGCGTGGGACAGGATGCAAGGACGGAGCTTCACGACAAGCTTTCCTTAACGGGAGCGGAAATCAGTATTAACAATCTGCCGGCGGGAGCCGGTGTGCCTTTTGTCCATACCCATAAGAACAACGAGGAAATCTACGCGGTTCTTGCGGGAAAAGGGAAATTTGTGATTGACGGGGAAGAGGTGGCGCTGGCAGCCGGCGACTGGGTGCGCGTTGCTCCCGCAGGGAGGAGACAGCTTTTTGCGGCGGAGGATTCTCCGATCAGTTATGTATGCATTCAGGTGAAAGAGAATTCTCTGGAAGGCTACACTGCGGACGACGGAGTGGTTGAGGATTAAGAGCGGAGAATTCATAGGAAATCCGGTTTTGAAAAGTATGGCTATAGATATAAAGGATTTGGTATGCTGCGGGGCATCGGTCAGAAACGACTGATGCCTTTTTTGATCAAAACGTTAAATAACGTTAAAAAGAGTTAAGCTTGTATTGACATATATTAACGCGTGTGCTAATATATTACTATAACAGTTATGAAATCCTTTAGACCATGTAAAAATCCATTACAGCATAGGGCATAGGGCAAAGGGCAAAGGGCAAAGG
>CAOKFN010000065.1 GCA_948467735.1 uncultured bacterium | reverse complement strand
AGGCGGCATGGAATTCCAAGCCTTCAAATAGGTATCGTTGACGCTCTCCTTGCTGTCCTCATAATCCGTAAGTATGTTGTACGCGATTTTGGAAAGATATCGCCCGTACTTCCGCTCTGTCTCCCGAATTGCATTTTCGTCCCGCCGCCAATATAGCGCGACGATTTCCTCATCCTGCATAGACGCTCCTCCTTTCCTGTATTCTGTCAGGCGCCTTCATTATATATTCCGACAAAAAATGAAGTTGGCTGCAGAAAAATGGATTTTTTTAATATATTTATAGCAGAAAAACCTGTTGACCGCACCTTTGTCCGCCAAACCGGCGGCCTGAAAATACAGGGGAAAGCCCGCCCGCTGGACTCCCCCGATAAAGCTGGAATGTCATGGAAAAATTATTTCTTGACAAATTCTGTTTAGTGACATATCATGAAGTCAGTTTAACAAGAAACGTGCTGCATGTTTTGTAAAAACAGCGGGACAAATGAACCTGAAGAGGAATGCCATGCCGGATAGAGAAGCATTTGAAAAAGCGAAGAAAAAAATTATCGGAATTGACCGGCAGCGCCTTAGCATCGGCACCTTATCAGAGAAAACGGTTCATGCTATTTTAAAAAATTATTACGAACCAGACGAGGATAAACAGGAAATCCCCATCCAAAGCTATGTTGCCGATATTTTTCATGGGGGAGAAATCATTGAAATACAGACAAGACAATTTAATAAGCTGAGAGGCAAGCTGGAGACTTTCCTTCCCCTATATCCGGTCACTATCGTTTACCCGATTCCCCGGGAAAAGTGGCTGATCTGGATAGATGAGGAAAGCGGAGAATTGAGCAAAAGGAGGAAATCTCCCGCCAAAGGCAATCCCTACATGGCCTTCCCGGAGCTCTACAAGATTAAGAGCTTTCTGAAAAATCCCAATCTCCATCTGCGTCTGGCTCTGCTGAATGTGGAAGAGTATAAACTGCTTAACGGCTGGAGCCGCGACAGAAAAAGGGGCGCCGCCCGATATGACCGCATCCCCACGGATTTTGTTCAGGAGGTGGAAATAGACTGTCTCGCGGACTATATGCAGTTTGTGCCCTTTGAACTGGAGGAGGCGTTTACCTCCAAGGACTTTGCCAAAGCCGCGCATATTTCCGTTTCTTTGGCCCAGACGGTGCTGAATATCCTCTATTATGTGGAAACGCTGGACAGAGTGGGCAAAAAGGGAAATATGTATTTATATGAGCCTAGGGATTTTTAGGACAGCATTTGTTATTTTGCAAAAATGATTTATTAAAATCAGGAGAACATGATGTTTCTCAAAAGTCGAAAAAAGTTTGCATGTTTTTTATATATTTTATTTCTCCTGTTCCATGGAATGTATGCTGACAATGCTCAGATAGATTCCTTTTCTGCATGCGCAGATTCCTCCTTCTATTCCCGCCAAGAGAAAAGCATATTCCCGTCTGCGGCTTTTGATGACGCAGACTTTGTCCGTTATACTGCTGCCGCCGACGCTTCCATCCCCGACGGCAGGGCGCCGCATCCCATTTTTTTTCACAGGCAGAAAACGCTTTCCACCGGTTTCCGTTTACAGCTCACAGACCATGAAACCCTTCTTCCCTGTGAAACAGCGCTTACATCCCGACAGACCATGTGGAAATCGGGGCGTCGTTTTGGCAGAAGCGGCAGTGTTACCTTACCCTTTCCTTCTCTTCTCTCACTGCTGCTCTATCCTTTTTCTTCCGCTGAAGCTCCAAATTTTTTCCATGAAGTGATCAGCAATACGGTAATTATTAACTATATCCACTGGCTGGACGGTAAAAAGTCATAACTTCGATATTCTTTTTTCATACATTATAATGCAGATAGGGCTTCTGTCATCAATCAGGCCGAAACAACGAAAGGTTTTGATGAATGACAAGCTGATTTGTCATTGCAGTTTGGTTTATGACTAAACTGTCTTTTTGATGTGCCAAAAGCAGTTATCAACCATAATAATGAAAAAGAACTCGAAGGGAGAATCAAACGATGAATTTCGGTATGTTAATTTTAATCATCATTGGCGGCGTTTCAGGAGCGCTTTCCTCGTTATATATTATCGTGTCCTTAGTAGGAACCATCGGATATAAAATATTTCGCAAGATAAAATACGGCATATCCCTATTTAATTGAACCATAAAATCAAATACCTCGCGGGAATAAAGCTTTTCAAACTCTATGCTTTGTCACAGTGTTCTCTACAGCCGTGACAGCACGATACGCAATGTAGAAGAAGCTGTGACTTCGTCACAAAAACAGCTCGGGCGCAGGCATGAATGACAGACTGTTTCTTTCAGATGAAACAGAGGACACAGGCCTGTTCCTGAGCTTTTCACTAATAATAAAGTTATTTAATTAACGGAGTTACAATTCTTACTATATCATTCCGCTTCACAGAGCTTATGAAGCAGGCCCTCCACTCCCTCCTTTCCCTTCAACGTATCATACCACCGTTTTGGAATATTCTGAAAGCCAAATGCAATTCCGGCCAATCCTCCTGTGACGCATGCCGTCGTGTCCGTATCATCTCCCAGCAGGACCGCCCGCCTTACGGCGTCCTCATAATCCGCCGCCCGCTCCATAATCATAAACGCACTGCGCAGGCAGTCCACCACATATCCGGAGCCTCCGCCCTCCCAAACTTCCTCCGGATGTATGCTCCATTCCAGCTCCTGAGCATACATTGGGCTATCGCCGTAAATTTTTCTAAGCTCCGTAACCGCCCTTTTTACGGCAGCCCCAAAATCAGCTCCCTCCAGCAGATACCTGCCCGTAAGGCAGTACAATGCGCAGCAGACCTGATTGCAGGGATGACCATGGGTAATCAGACATTGGCTGTGGGCGTCCATGACCAGCTCCCGATTTGTTCCTCTATTGAAAAGCACCAGAGGCAGCACCCGCATCAACGCGCCGTTTCCCTTGCCCTCCGGCCGCACAAAGCCGCACTTTTCAGGCGGCGTGCCTGTTCGATAAGCCCAGAGCGCTTCGCTTGTCTGTACCCCCACGTCAAACACCACACCGTCTATGGCCCATAAGCCCTCTTCATACCAAGCCAGCACCCTGTCCGCAAAATCCTTCAGACGAAACCCGCCGCAGGACAAAAGACTGTCCAGCAGGCAAAGCGCCTGAGCGCCGTCGTCGGACCATGTCCCTGCCGCTGCATTGTGGGCTTTCTTAAATCCCGCCGGAGGCGTCATTTCTATGTCCTCATATGGAGGAAGCTCATCGGCCTTGTGAAATTCATAAGGCACCCCAAGCGCATCTCCTATCAACATCCCATATAATCCGCCCGCAGTTTTATCCTTCATCCGCTTCTTAAACGCCCCTTCCATATTTGATTATCATTTTTCTATTTGTTTGGTTCTGCATTTTTCTATGTTAAATTTTGCTGTATCTCATTGGTATTTTCTACACATTTTTATCTTGATTTTATCATGAATAATTAAGGGATTCAAGGAACAATTTATAAAAATGAGAAGCTTGTCTCATTAGTCAATGAGTTTTATCTAGATTACTAATTGCATGATAATTTAAAACAGTATATAATAACATCACACATTACATTCTGCAAAATCCGGAGGAAAACAATGCTGTACCATTATACTGACTTTAACGCCTTTGACGGAATCATTCACTGCGCGGAGCTAAGGCTGAACAATATTCTGAACATGAACGACGCTTCGGAAATGCGGTTATTTATGAACGGTATCTGTAAAGCCGTGGTTGAAAAATTATATCAGGACGGGGAAGAAGAAAAAGCACAGAATATGGAATTTTATTTTCAACAGGAATTGGAGGAGGAATTCCACTACTCCGCTTACGCGGCCTGCTTTTCAAAATACAGGGACGATGCGGCCCAATGGGATCGTTACGGACATTCCGGACAGGGCGTATGTATCGCGTTTCATGAAAATTTAATGCAGAAAATGATGGGCGGCGTCATTTCCTTACAGCAGGTTTATTATCAAAAGGACATGCGTGAACATAGGCTGGTGAAGGAATTTTATCAGCTGATAAGAGAATCCTCGGATTTCTCGGAAAATATGCCCCGGCTGCAAGGTCTTATGAGCGAAGCTTGGGTACAGTCCGCGGCCTTTAAGCATCCTTCCTTTGCAAGCGAGATGGAATTCCGGCTGGTGGTTTCCCCCTTTATTTCCAATCAATTCACAGTGGAACCCAAATATCATGTGACGGCAGAACGGATAAAAAAATATTATCCGCTGGATTTAAACAGAATGTGCGGCAAATTAGGCCTCCATCTCTCCGACTTGGTGGGTGAAATTATTATCGGGCCCACATCCTCCCAATCCCTTCCCATTCTGCAGGATTATCTGGACGACTGCGGCCTGACTGTCCTGAAAAACAAAATCAGCATGTCGGAATGCCCCCTTAGAAAGCCTACCTCTTAATCGGAGACGCGCAGGATATCTGAAGCTTCTTTTCAAATTTGACTTGGCTCATTGCTCGCGGGAATAAAACGGAGCCGCCGCAAAATGCAGCGCATGTACAATAGGTTCGGATTCCCAAAACCCAAACCATATACTGCACAAATCTGCCATTTTGAAGCAGCCCCTTGACAAAATCTTTCCATAATATTACTTTTAGCATACGCCGGAGGAGCCTATAGCACCGAATCCGCTCCCCATCGTCAACGTATACGATTATTGTCAGCCTTTGACATATTTTATTATTTCACGACTTTTACGGAGGTAATATGGGGATTAACGCCCTCATACCAATACAGGAATCCTTCCATATCAACCTTATCGCCGACCTTCAGGGCCTTCACCGCCTTATAGACATCCGTGTTCTCGTCGCACAAATAAGATTCCACCGTAAACGTATATGTATTTCCGTTCAGAGATACATTAAAGTACAGATCGTCGCCTTCCTTGCCGGAATTATCCCATTTGTACAGATATGCCAAATCGTTTCCGGCGGCGTCTTTTCCTGCTGCTTCCACAGTCATGCCTTTAAAAGTCACAAACTGGTTCTGGCTCTTAATTAAATCGTCGGTTCCAAGCAGGGCGGTGACATCCTTTGCAGGCGCCACATAGCTGCCCTCAAGAATCTCAAATGTCGCGTCGATGATTTCCACCTCGCCCGACCATTCCGATTTATATCCCGTTACCTTAATTTTGGTTCCGGGGGTCAGCTTCGCATAATCCGCCTCGGAACATGCCATTTCATACAAGTAGTACGCTCCGTCCTTATCCTGCGAATAGACAGTGGCCTTATCCTGCCACCATGCCTGCTTTGCCTGCACATAGGTTTCAATGACAACCTGCGTATCCAGCTCTGCCGCCGCATACTCCGCGTAGGTCATTACACCTTCTGACTTTACGTCCGCGTCGGAAGAATCCTCCTTCGGCGTCCCGCAGCCGACGCAGGTAAATACCAGCGCAAGCGTCAGAAACAATGTTGTAAGTCTTTTCATTTTTACTCCTCCCTGCGTGTTTTGACACGCTTGACAAGCCATGAATCCCGCCCATGGAAAATCCCCGTCCGTTCCACGGCATCCCCTGCCAAGCCAACTCACAGGCTCCACGGCGCAGACCATGTTCTGTCTTTGTTAAAAATTTGTTTATCTATCAACATCGAGATTATTATACATTATTTTATAAATAAATCAATAGCATTTGTATTTTTCTTTTTTATTCTTTTTGGGACCGTCTGTTAATCTTCTCTTGAAGCAGGCGGCTTTTCTTTCTTTTTAACCATCTGCAGCGCCCCATATAAAATAATGAAAACCCACGCGATTCCCAAAGCGGCCAAAAGCCCAACGGCCATCCCCGGAAGCTTCCCCAAATCGGCTCTGCCGGACGCCGGGCTTTTACCCTCTCCGCCCAGCTGGTCCAGACGATAGCGGGAGCGAATGTCATCGTAAAGCTTTTCCATGTATTCCTCGTTGACTTCCTCATGTCTGCGGACGGATTTCACCGTATTTTCAATCAACTGGCCCGCGGCGTCGCGAAGGGACGCGGAGCCGTTAAATACCGGCGTCACAAAGGTATTGCCTATATTGTCCAGCAGAAGCTTTGTGGCTTTCATCTTAATGTCATAATACTTGGCGTTATCTTCGCCGCTCCGGGACAGATAATCCTGATAAGCCGCGTCCTTTTGAGCCTTGGAGGTAACAGGCACATACCCTTCCGTCTCCGCATAGCTGATCTGGACCTCATTTGTCAGCAGATACTGGGCAAACAGCCAAGAAGCCAGCACCTCTTGGGGATCTTCTTTGTTGAAAATACACATGGACGGCCCTTGGGATATCATCTTAGGGTCTTCCGGCTCAAACTGCGGAATCGTCCTCACCGCCGTCTCAAACCTCACCACCTTATCCTCACTGATATCGCAAAGAGGCGCATCCGTCCCCATCCATGTGGCTCCCGCCGTGGAATCTATGGCGAAAATGCACTGCCCGGCGTTCAGGAAATTGGCGGGATAACTGGAAATCTTAAAGGTGGAAAACGCGCCGCTTGCGGCATGTCTGGCAATATTCATCAGCAGATCCTTTGTGGTATCCTGAAAGAGCAGTATCTGCCCGTCCTCCGTGGAATAGCCGGCTCCCTTCTGCGCAAGCATCTGAATCATCATATTGTCGGTGGACTTATAAATAAAGGGAATCATCACCTTCTGCCCGTTCACCAAAAAATTCCCCTCCCCGTCCTGCGCCATTGCGGCCTCGGACACTTCCCAGACAAAATCCCATGTGAGCGCATCCGGCAGAGTATACCCCAGCGCTTCCACATAGGTTTTGTTGATATAGCAGGCTTCGGTGGAACGCATATAGGGAAGCGCATAATAATAACCGCCGAAAGAACATTCCTCCATAAACTGCGGAATGATTTCTTCCTCCCGCGGACCGTCAAACCTCACCTCACTGCCTCCAAGTCCATATTTCTCATCCGCCATCAGCTCATCCAGCGGAACCACGAGATTCACCCCGGTGAGATATGTGGCAATATGGTCCGGATAAGTGATACAGACATTGGGGGTGGTATTCGTGGCAATATTCGTGATCACATCGTTGTAAATCCTTCCGTAATCCGTATACAGCCGCAGATTCACGGTAATATTGGGATACAATGCCTCAAAATCGGAAATTGCCTTCTCATAAATATCCGTCTGTGTTTTATTGGTGTCATTTTTGGCCCAAAACGTAATTTCATACTCTCCGGACCCATCAAATTCCTCCGGAAGCTCAAAAGCATTCAAGCCTCTGGAGCCATGGCAGCCTGTCAGGGCCAGAGCGCTTCCCGCGGCCAGCGCCGTCACAGCCGATTTGGCCAGCCTCTTTTTCCATGAATTCATCCCTTTGTCCCTCCTCTCGCCACTCCGGCCATAATCTTTCTGTGGAACATCAGAAACAAAACCACCAGAGGAACGGAGATGACCACCACCGCCGCCATCATAGCGGGAATGTTTTCACGTCCAAAGCCGTTCTCGCGGATTTCCTGAATACCGTTTGACACCAGATAATAATCCTCATCATCCGTAATCAGCCTCGGCCACACATAGGAATTCCAGCATTCGATTACCTTTAATATGGTAATCGTCACCAGCGTGGGCTTGGATATGGGTATCATCACCTTCCAAAGATATTTGAAATCCGACGTCCCGTCCACCTTTGCCGCATAATACAAGCTGCCCGGTATCTGCTCAAAATTCTCCTTTAACAGATAAATATAAAATATGGATGTGACCGAGGGCAGGATAAGCCCCTGAAACGTATTGCGCATATTCAAGTCGGTAATCGTCACAAAATTTGTAATGATCACCAATTCATTGGGAATCATCATCAAAGAGAGAAAAAGTACGAACACAATATTTTTCCCCCGAAATTCCAGTCTGGCAAAGGCAAAGGCGGCCAGCGTAATCACCGCCAGCATAAGGGCCGTGGTCGCTGCCGTAAAAATCACCGTGTTGATAAGATACCGCCCCAATGACACCGTGGTAAACGCATCCACATAATTCTGGAACGTGGGAGATAGCGTATAAAACTTTGGAATATACTCCGAATTATACGCGCCATAACTCTTAAGGGAAGTGAGAACCATCCAATAAAACGGGAACAACACCATCGCCGCCCAGAAAGCCAGCAGAAGATAGGTAATGATATTCGCCGTCTTTTTGCGGATTTTGGCCCTCTTTTCTATTTTTCCGTAATCAATTTTCTTTTCCATATCATCCGACCTCTTCACCTTGAAACTCCGCCAATGCCGCCAAGTATTTGGTTTCTTATACATAATGAACATTTTTTCGGCTGACCAGTAAATTAATGCATGTGATGGTGAGCACAATGAAAAACAGCAATATGGCCGCCGCGGACGCATAGGAAGGATATCCGCCGCTGTCCCCGTAGAGCATATCATAGACATACCCCACGATGGTATTCATTTCCGCCGCGTTCAAATCCGTGCCAAACAGGGCGACCACATCGCTGTACGCCTTAAACGCGCCAATGAATCCCGTGATAACCAGATAGAATATCATAGGAGAAATCATCGGAAGCGTAATCCGCATAAACGTCCTGAGCTTGGAAGTGCCGTCCACTTTGGCGGCATTATAATACTCCTGATTGACGGAGGCAAGAGCGCTGGTCAGAATCAGGATTTTAAAAGGCATTACCACCCAGATGGTATAAAGGCACAGAACAAACATTTTCGCCGGATAAGGCCCGTCGATAAAATCCACCGAGCTGCCGCCGAACCAGTGAATCAGCAGGTTAATCAGGCCGTCGGAATAAGCGGTCTTCTTAAATAAAATCATAAATACCAGACCCACCGCCAAGGTATTGGTCACATAAGGCAGAAAATAGATGGTCTGAAATAAATTTCTAAGCGGCGTAATGGAATTCAAGCCCACGGAAATCAGCAGCGCGACGCCCGTTGACAGCGGAACCGTAATCGCGGTCAATATTAAGGTATTTTTCACTGCCTGTAGAAAATAAGGGTCGTGCAGCACATAAGAATAATTGTACAGTCCGATGCCGAAGTAAGTCTGAGAGGCGGAATGATACCCTTCCTCAAAGGAATATACAAACACGTCAAAGAGCGGATATATCATAAAGGCTCCCAGAAACAGAAGCGCAGGCACAAGGTACAGCCAGCCCTTCGCCCCGCTGTGATTGGATTTCTTTCCCGCCATTTCAACACTCCTTTCCTTCCGCCCCGTCAGGTTTAAAATAAATCCTCCCGCCCGTTTCCTTATCAAATAGAAATACCTTATGAGGCATAAGAGCAAATCTGACGCATAACCTATTCTCAGAACCGCCGGCTCCTTGGGATCCGTATGTTTCTTGGGAACTTCCCGCTTTCCCGGAATGGGAATCCGTTTCACAGGACTGCATTTCCTCCGCATTAGCCGGCCTCTTGAAATATTCCATGTCCTTGGCATCATTTGACTGCCGTGCTTCCATAGAACGGATTAGCTTTTCGATTTCGTCCATATAGTCCGCGCTGATAATCGAGCGTATCTTGACATTCTGCGACGCCGGATGGGTGGAAATCACACTGATATCGCGCCCCATGACTTCAACGCTGCCGAATTCACAGCCAAAAGGGCCATCCTCCCTCAGCCGGAAGCCCTCCGGCCTGATTCCCACGCTGACTTCCCGTTCCTTGAGCTTTTCAGGCAGCTCCAATACGGCCTCTTCTCCTATATAAAGCCGATTTCCTCTGATGCTTCCGTCAAAGACATTGATCGGCGGCGTCCCCAGAAATTTGGCTACAAACAAATTGGCCGGATTGTCATAGACCTCCTGAGGCCTGCCGATCTGCTGGACAACGCCCTTGTCCATCACCACGATCATATCCGATATACTCATGGCCTCTTCCTGATCATGGGTCACAAAAATGGTGGTAATTCCTGTCTCCCGCTGAATTCTGCGGATTTCCTCCCTTGTCTGAAGCCTTAGACGGGCGTCGAGATTTGACAGAGGCTCATCGAGCAGAAGCACCTTGGGCATTTTTACCAAAGCCCGGGCAATGGCCACACGCTGCTGCTGTCCTCCGGAAAGCTCCCCCGGCCTGCGCTCCATCAATTCCTCAATCTGGACAAGCCTTGCCGCTTCATAGGCTTTCTCAAGCATTTCCTGTTTGGACAATTTATCCTTCCCCTTCAGGTTTTCCAGAGGAAATAAAATATTCTGCTTCACCGTCAGATGGGGATAAAGCGCGTAATTCTGGAATACAAGACCGATTCCTCTATGTTCCGGCTGCAGGTTCGTCACGTCTTCCGTCCCAAAGAATATCCTGCCGCCGGTAGGTTTCTGTAAGCCGCTGATAAGATTCAGCGTGGTACTTTTGCCGCACCCGGAAGGACCCAGCAGCCCAATCAGCTTTCCGTCCGGAATTTTAAATGTAAAATCATTCACGGCAGTCACTTCCTCATGATTTTTCCGACCGCGCCCGGGAAATTTTTTTGTCAGGTTCTGTAACACGACTTCCATATGGTTCCTCCCTCTTCACGTTACTTTCCTCATTATACTGGAAAATACTGTAATTGTCCAGACCTCCGATTCCCACGCGCAAAGCCCGGGAAAGATAATACTGCCCCGCCGTATGAGGACGGCTGCGAATCGCCGCGAGATTAAATTTTCCAGATTTATGAATAGAGTAGACAAATTAACAATTATCTATTATAATTTACTTAAAGAAAATTTTTTAACTCTAAACAATCACACATTCAATTTGGAGAGATGAATTGCCATTGTTTAAGAAGCATGGGAGGTTAAAATGAAAAACTTGAAAATCGGTACGAAACTATTGGTAACATTCATGCTTATCATTATCCTTTTCTGCGGTACGGTTGTTATGTCCATTACGGGACTGCAGCAAAATGCGGCAAAGTATTCCGATTTCTACAATGTTGGCTATCAGATTACCAACAAAGTAATGAGTATGCGCCGGGGACTGCAGATCATCGTAAAAGATATTGCGTACATAACCATCGAAGACGATGCGGATAAGAGTGAAACTTATCTGAAGGATCTTCAGAAGGAACTGGATCTGCTGAGCGAAAACGGCAATTGGCTGTTTGCAAACTTTACGGAGGCTCCCGATCTGCTGAATTCCTTTGCCGCCTATATACAGGAGGCGGTGGATATGCAGCAGGAAGTAATCGCGATGTCGAAGACTGATATGAAAAAGGCGCAGGGTATGCTGCTGAACGAATATCAGCCGCTGGTGGAAGACGCCGTGAATACTCTGATACAGATCAGCGATATCGCCGCTAAAAACGCGGAAGAGGATTATGAGGAAACGGTTTCCATGCAGCGCACTTTGGTAGCTGTTCAAATGGGTACTGCCATTGCTGTGTTAATTATCACGCTGGCTCTCTCCACTTATTTGACCAGATCCATTACACGGCCGCTTCGCGAACTGGAAAAATCCGCAAAACAGATTGAGACTGGCGACTTCAATATTAAAGTGACTTATGATTCAAAAGACGAACTTGGCAGCCTTGCGAAAGCTTTCAAGAATATGACCTCTATTTTGAACGATATTATTTCCGACGCCTCCAGACTTTTAAGAGAAATGGCAGACGGGAATTTTGACGTCCGCACCAAAGCGGAAAATCGTTATGTGGGCAATTTCCAAGATCTGCTTTTGTCCATCCGTAAGCTGAACCGTGATTTAAGCTCCACCTTGGGGCAGATCAATCACAGCGCCGATTTGGTTGCATCCGGCTCCGGTCAGGTATCCGACGGCGCGCAGGCACTGGCTCAGGGCGCGACGGAGCAGGCTGCTGCCGTGGAGGAGCTTGCCTCTACCATTGCGAATATTTCCCAGCAGATTAAAACCACTGCGGACAACGCCGCAGAGGCAAGCCGCGAGTCCAGCACGGCCGACACCGAGGCGGAAGAATGCAACAGACAGATGCGCGATATGATTGCGGCTATGGAAGAAATCACGCGTACCTCCAATGAAATCGGCAAGATTATCAAGACTATCGAGGATATTGCTTTCCAGACGAACATTTTGGCGCTTAACGCCGCTGTGGAAGCGTCGAGAGCAGGACAGGCAGGCAAGGGCTTTGCCGTGGTTGCCAATGAAGTGCGAAGCCTTGCAAGCAAGAGCTCCGTGGCGTCCAAAGATACCGCAAATTTGATAGAGCATTCCATCGAGGCCGTGGCCCATGGTACGCAGCTTGTGGACGCAACGGCGCAGTCTCTGGTAAAAGTAGTGGATTCCGTGCGCACCACTTCTTCCAAGGTGGACGTTATCGCAAATGCCGCCCAGCAGCAGGCGGACGCCATCGAGCAGGTAACTTTGGGCGTTGACCAGATTTCCAGCGTGGTACAGACCAACTCCGCTACCTCCGAGGAAAGCGCGGCAGCCAGCCAAGAGCTTTCAAGTCAGGCAGAAATGCTCAAGAGCTTGGTGGCTAAATTCATCCTTCGGGCAGAATACGCCGGAAACGTCTCTTCCAGAAATTACAGCGACTCTCGTTCCAATATCAGCCGTATCAATCTGGATTAAGAAGCATCCTGAAATCAAATATGGATACAGGCCTTGAACGGCTTACGGCGTGTGATATGATAATATAATCGGCAGAATGCTTTACCGCCGAAAAATATAGGGCAGGGATACCGCAAGTATCTCCGCCCATATTTTTTAAATAGTTATGAAATGATACAACCCGTAGGGCCGATGGTTATTCTTCCCCTCCTGTCGGCGTCTTTAACCATGCCGTCCCCGGATAAAGTTTTCCTGTCCGTGCAAAATATTCCACACATTTTACGGCAAGCTTCGCGTCATGCATGGTATAACGCAGGGGCATAAAACATCCGTAAATTGTACCCACCTCCGATTCCTCATCGGAGTCCAGATAAGCCGGGTCAAAAGAGGAATAAAAACAGCCGTCTTCCATGCCGTCATTGACTACATACTGAAAGGCAATCCAGCTGCGATTCACTTCAATGTTGAAATTATCCCCCTCTCCGTTTGGGTTCCACCATAAATACGCCTCTTCTGTCTTTCTGCGGCGTATTCTCTTTAGCAGCTCCTTTAAATTTTCCTCCGTAAGTTTTTCAATGTCTCTTTTAACTTTGTCTCCGTATTCTTCCAAATATAAATCCTGCAGCCCGGCGGGAAATTTTACCGGGGAATTATCTGCCGGAAGTATGGTCTGACGCTTAAACAACATAAAATACCCCTTTCTCTGTACATTCTGACGGCATTAAAATATAACTTACCGGAAACTTATCTATTGAAAGTTCTGATAAAAGGCATATCTCTATGCGCCGCATTCGATGATAGAAAGCTTTCCCTGCTTCCTATCATATGATTATGATTCAATTATCATATGGATTTGCCGTTCGGCCGCCTTCTGCCATAATACGGGCTTATATATTATAATTACGGTTTTATTGGCCAATGGCGGCCTTTATATGGTAATAATTATATCACAAACATGAAAGCACGGAAATAGACATGGCTCATTTTTCCCCCAGCTTTGCTATCAACTCATCATAACGCATTGTCACCGTAATATATTCATATCCTCCCATATCATAGGACTTACACTGCTTGGCCGAGACCTCCACGCCGTCGATATAACTCACACTATAACGCCCCAAAGAGTCCATCTCATCTTCATCGGGAATGCCGTTTCTATTCGCATCGTCAAAATTGTAGGTCTCTATGGATGTGACGGTATCAATAACATGGCGGCTGCTTATGGTCATATACGTGGTGTACATAATTGCTCCCGCAAAGTCGCTATTGTAATTCCTCAAGCTGTTCTTCTTTGGAGAATATTCATATCCTGCGTTTCCCATAGCGCCATAAGGCCATCGATCCATCAATGTGTATACCGTTCCGTTTTGGTAAGTATACAGGCTTGTATAGTATCCGTCCACCCCTGCTGCCAGCTCAGGAACCTCATCCCCATCCACATAAATTAAATTATACTGAATTCTCTCGGAATCTTCCAGCTGACATAATCTTGCAGCGGCCTCATACGCCTCCTGATAATCCGTAAAACTGCCGTTCTTTTTTCCGTCGGACAATACACTGCGGATTTCCGGAATAGACAGCGGACTTACCTGATTGCTTATCGCATCGGACAATATCTCCTGCGGAATAAATTTTGCAGAATCATATTCGCTTTCGGCATAGCCATAATACACTGCCGCAAAACTTGTATTTCCATAGGTTTCAATCAATACGATATCCGTATTTCCATCATAATTTACATCGTAAAACGATACTGCATCCAGACTGCCAAACGCTTCTCCCTGAAGCTTTTCGGGCACGTATGCCTGTATTTCCGTGAGCACTTTACCCTCCTGCATAATCCGCATATAGAACTTCTGTGTACGATCCGAAGGCGCAAATGGAACAAAGTATACTTTTCCGCTATATTCGCTAAGCTCCACTTCAAAAATCTGCTCCTCAATACAGTTTTCGCCAAACAATTTCTCCATGCTCTCTTCCTTCATACCATTGCCAGTGTCGGAATTTGTTTTATTCCCGGACTCCGTCTGGATAGAGACGCTTCCCGTAATATCCTTTTCCTCCGCCGAACAGGCGCATAAGCCGAAAGCCGCCGCCATTACCATTCCCAAATAAATTTTTCTTTTCATTCATATCAATCCTTTCTTTTTCGTTTTCTGCCATTTAATTAATTTCTTTCTCATTTTCATCCATTGAGCCGTCACAAGAATATAGCTTTATCCACACGCGCTCCCCAAATATCTCCTTATCCAAACCTTCCCCCAATTCTTATAATAACAGAATTACCCCTCTTAAAAATAGTAGGAAAAAAATAAAACCGGAACAAAAAAGGAAATGAATTATTTTCTAAATTGTTCCTGCGATAGAAATTACATTTCTCACATGCAAAAATACCCTGCGGCTGCTTTCGCCCGCAGGGTATTTTTCCATTGCATCATATGATCCCAGTGTCTTGTCCGCGGCATTATCCCTCAATGGCAATATAATGCTGCTTTTCTTCCAGCGCCTTCTTCTCCTCTTTCGGAATATGGAATGTCAGAATGCCATTTTCATACTTAGGATGAATGTCCTCCTCCGTCACATGCGCTCCTACATAGAAGCTGCGGCTCATGCTTCCGGAATAGCGTTCCCGCCTGACATAACTGCCTTCCTCGTTCTTTTCATCCTTATCCAATCCCTTTGCCGCGCTCACGGTCAAATAGCCGTTTTCCAGCTGCATCTTGATATCGTCCTTCCGGAATCCGGGAAGGTCAATATCTACCACATAACCATCCTCCACCTCTTTTACATCGGTTTTCATAAGGTTTCCCGCATGTTTTCCATATAAAACCTTATTGACATCCGGAAATGCAAAATCCTCGAAAAAGTTATCAAATAAGTTCTCTCTGAAAATACTAGGTGTTAACATAAGTCATATCTCCTTTCTATTCTCTAAAATATTTTGACCCGACTGGCCTCATTCAATGTATCTTGTTGATGAACTTGGAACTAAAAATTCTTTGTTCTCTTGTTCTATATGTAATATAACACATATTTTAGCACTCGTCAATAGGGAGTGCTAATAATAATTGTGAACATTTTGTGAAAATAAATTCTGCGCTGCGGCGCCCTATGCAGTCACTCCACCAGAGGCGACAGCAATGAAGGGAAGCTTATTACCCACAATGCCACCGCTTTCCGGAAGACGAAAACTGCCTACAATACCGTCATACTGCCATCCGTAAATCAGCCCTTGCTCACACTGTCCAGCGCATCCCTGACTTCTGCCCGGGTCATTGATGTTTTTCCGGCAAGTGTTTCCGTTAATATTTCAAACCTCTCATGGGACTGTTCCGTACCGAAGCTCCGGGAGAAGGCAGGGCTGCCTTATGTTGTATTCCATTCCCTGCGCCACTCCAGTACGACTTACAAGTTGAAACTCAACCACGGTGACTTAAAGGCAGCGCAGGGGGATACCGGCCATGCGCAGATCGACATGATTACAAATGTATATGCGCATATACTGGATGAGGACAGGAAGGTAAATGCCCAGAAGATTGAGTATGGGAGTTCCATCGAGGATTTTCTGGAGTCTGTCTATGTGGCAGGGATAGACCTGTCAGACCGCAGCACCCCACATCATGCCAAATGTATCGAGCGAAGCCACCGGATGCTGAAACTTCTGGATACCTCCATCGACCTGCTCCGTACCAAGCATAAAAACGGGGAGAATTATTACTGGCTGCTGTACTACTCCTTCCTCTCCCCGCAGCAGCTCCGAAATGTGGAGGAGATCATAGAGAAACTGCGCCCCCATATCCGGGATATCAGTTTCCGTACCTATTACCGCAGGAGGCGGGAGGCGATTGACGCACTCAGCTCTATCCTGTGGGGGTATACGTCTAAGGACAGTATCGACATTCTGGAGAAGTTCTTTCCGGATGATAAGGATGCCGGGGAACAGAAATAAGCAGCTAT
>CAOKFN010000064.1 GCA_948467735.1 uncultured bacterium | reverse complement strand
CCCCCGACCCACGGCTTAGAAGGCCGTTGCTCTATCCAGCTGAGCTACGGACACAGATTTTAGCCGGACAAACACACCAACAAAACATATTATATCCCAATAACTTCCGCCTGTCAACAGTTTTCTGCTAAAATTTTACTAATATTTTTCCCTAAAAACAGTTATTTAACCCTTATCCCGGAAAAATCAATTTAGTGAAGGGGATACTCTGCAATCGCCGCTTTTATTTCTGATATAATCTTTAATCAAATAAGTGAATTCTGTTACAAGTTCTTGATGAATTCTGTCGGGTGCCGCCATCATATATAATTCACCGTCAATCAATTCCGCCCTTTGTCCTTCAGGCAGAGCGTAAATATCATCAATTATATCATATTTTAACCGTCCCGCAGCATCCAATTTTCTTCTCCCCCTTCGCTATACATTATAGCCAAAGTACAAACGCATCCTCCTCCGGCTCAACATAAGAAAAAGCCTTCTGCAATATACGCAGTCTTTGATAAGCTGCTTTACTCGCATTCACATGGCAATGCGCGGCTCCTTCATTGCCAGTCCCAAATCAATCCGGAAGCTGTCCGTCCCGTTGCGGGCGTCAAAACGCCGGGCAGTCTCTTCCGCCTGTTCATACACCCACTCCTCCAATTCTTTTGTGGAATAAACCCCGTCATTCCGATAACAGGACAGCTCCCCCGGCAGACTTAAAGCAATACACTCTTCCTGCTCCGAAAGCCGATGCAGCACCGTCCATGCTCCTTTGTAGAAATCATAAACCATCTTCTGATTCCACATTCCCTCAATCCAAGGGAACGCCTCCTTCATCAGCTCCACTCCCGGCTCCAAATCGGAATACGCAAAACATCTCAGCACCGCCCCCACATAGGACAAATCGCCCCTGTCCCGATGTCCGATCCTCTTTAATTCCCTTGCGTAAGGAATCGCCGCCTTCAAATCCCCCTTATCCATATAATACTCCAGATAAGCCAGCAGCATCAAATGGGGCGTATCCCCGCAGAAGGGAATATGCCGCTGTTTGATGGGTTTTGCATGTATCGCCGCATTTTCCTCATCTCCCATGGCAAGGTACATCCTCACGGCATAACAGCGCTCGCAGGCCCGGCAGTCCGACAGCCCGTCCCGCCCTGTCTTCCAAAACTTCTGAAAATATTCAAATGCCTTCTGTTTATCCAGATAAATCATAAAACGACACATCTGCCACCAGTAGACCCGATGCCCCAGATTAAAACGCTTCACCAGCAGCCGGAACTCCTCCATCATCTCCTCCCACTGAGCCGTGGAAATCTGCGGCAGAGAAACCACCGGATCCAGCCTCATCTGCATAATCATTAAGTACATCTCACGCCCGTCGGGCCCCAGCACATCCGGATGGGCTTCAAAAATCCGGGCAAATTCCACCGCCGGAAGCATGGCCTTGGGCGGGTCGTCATGAAAGGTTGCCTCGCAGGCATAATCATACCGAAACAGCATCCGATAATAATAATCGTTCGCCTCGTCCGCCTGCCGAATGGCTTTCTCTATGGCGTCCAGCCGCCCCGGCCCTTTCATCCACTGCAGCTTATTCTGAATCTTTTCCCCGTCGAAATACCCTCCCATAACCCGTTCCTCCCAAGTCTGTCTGAAATTCATATCCTTCCAAGCCAATATTCTCTTTCCATTTTATCTATAGCCAATCCTCCCGCCGCAGACAGCGGAGCATGGCATCAAAACGCCTCAAGGGGCAATGCGGCCCAAAACACGCTGTGATATCTCCTTTAGGAAACCGCCAGCACACTTTTCCGAAAACCATAGATAAATCTTGTAAAACCAGCTTTCCCGCCTTTTTATTTCCCTGTAAAATTCCCCGCAGGTTACTTTAAACGAAATATTGGGAAAACATCGGCAAAACTGCGCTATCTTATCATGATACCGTCCGCATATGTGCTCATACAAGGCCTCCGCGCTGTCCGCCTTCGTCTCTTCATTTAAAATATATACCCTTAGGGCGTCCCTTCCCTCTTCCAAACTCTTTATCACTTTATAACATAAATCGGAAGCCTGCCTTATGCACGCCAGACATCCTCTCATTTCCAGTCCCTGACAAAAACCGCCGCACTGCCATATTCTCATCTCAACACAATGCTCCAGCTCCCACTCCGCCTCCCCGCGTTTCACCGCCCCCATCCGCTCCAGTTTCTCTTCAAATACATCCTGCGGCGCTCCGCTCTTTCCCTCCAGCCGCCAGCAGCCTTGCTCCGTCACGATACTGACTTCCTGCGGAAGAAGGAGGATATGAAAACTCTCCATCCCCATGGTCGGCACATCCTCCCTTTTTCTTTCCATATATTATTTATACTGCACGCCAATGAAATTTGCAGTAAACTACACCCAATGTAATGATGTTACTTCAATTTCCCCTCCATAATCATCATTGCAATTTGGAAAAAGGAATTGACGTCGTCCCCATTCTCTTTTCCATGAACGATATGCTTATAGGCTTTCGCAATCGGATTTATGACGTTTCTGTCATCTTTGGCAAGCACGATTCCATATTCCGTTTCCGCCCATCCGCAGCCGCTGTCCATTCTGCGAAGCAGAACCTCTCCCACATAGATTCCGAAAATATGAGCGTATGTATTGGCATGCTCCCTGATCAATCCCTCATCCTCCTCCGGATGCAGATATCGCTCATGATAACCGTCCAGAATCCCATCCACAATCTTTACGCTTTCCTCGCTGAAATCAAGAGATTTATCATAAGTCTGTGATCCGATTTTTATGGCGGAATCAATGCAATACTCTATGGTTTCTCTCATGCCCATAATACGCCCCTCCGTTCCCGCTTGTCATGCCATGCCGCCCTCTTGAGGCGCCGCGGACGCCATAAGCGCCGACACATCCGTCACTTCCGGCCCCTCCGACTGCACTGCCCCGTTCTCCGCCGCCTCTTGGGGATCGTCGTATTCCTTCTCTTCCTCCTCGCCCCAAAGAGTTTCGTATTTCTCCCTCTTTTGACGCTGAACCATGGCACCCACATTTTTTGCGGTCTGATACATTTCCATGCTGAATTCCATCAATTTCTTTTCATCCGACGCAGGCACAATGGCCCCCCGCATCAAGCGGCGCGCCACTTCCATGATTTTTCCCATATCTGCTGCATACTCCTCGGCCGCGTCCGCCTGCTGCTCCGCCGCCGTCGCGTTCCAATACGCGCAGTACTGCTCCGACACCTCGCTCAGATAATCCTGATATTCCTTCTGCTTCTCATCCAATTTATCCAAAGTCAGCTCCAGAACGGCTGCTTCCTCCCCATACCGCCCCTGTCCGTCCGGCGACGCTTCCATCCGCCTCCGGACATTTTGCAGCTGCTTTGATACCGCCGCCTTCTGTTCCCGAAATATTCTCGTCTGCTCCCTGTAAAGCTGCTGCGCCTCCCCAATCTTCATGCCCGCCCCCTTCTGCCGCCCTATGGCCGCTCTATAAAAAATCAAATTTCCCGCGGCACTCGCCAATATGCCCCTGCCAGCCATGAACCGGCCTTGCACCAAGTCTGACTATGCCTGCTTAACCCATTGCTCCATGGGCAATATCTGCTCAGCTAACAACGTCTGCTCAATGAGCAATACCTGTTCAACGAACAATGCCTGCTCAGCGAGCAATACCTGCTCGCGGGAATCAAATAATTACTGCCCGCCGCATTCTTGGAACGAGGCATATGCCTGATCTAAAACCGCTTCAAATTGATGATAGTCTTCCCAAGAACCTGCAAATTCCAGAGGCAGATCCCCTAATTCGTTGACCACCCAATTCGCATATTCCGAAAAATATTTCTCATAATAGGCCTCCACAAAAGGCAGGATGCCTTCCGCCGCGTCTTCCTCCCAAAACTTTCCGTCGCAATGGTCAATAAAGAAATCCACCCCTGACATTTCTTCCCTGCGCACCGCCTCCAAGGCCTCTTTGTTTTCTTCCCTGTGAATCTCGCCCTCAAAGTGATGCTTTATCAGCCAAGCGAAGAAAAAACCAATGTGGCAGCCCGCATAGCGCTGTATTTCTCTCTCATCCTCCTCGGTCAGTTCTCCCGCCTTCTTATTCATCAAATAGAGATAATTATTATATGCTTTTTCATACCAATAATCAATTTTATCAAATACGGCCATATGAAATCTCCCCTCTCTTACGCTTCCCCATACCCTCCCTCGTCCGACAGTTGATGCAGCGGTAGTAATAACAAATGGTAACAATGCACATGTCTTCTTGCGGGACGTGCATTATAATACGGGGAGTCGAACCCCTGAGCTGTCCATGCTCTTCCATGTTACGGCACATTCTCTGCCGCGGGAGATACACCCACACTGCCGGATTACCAGCTGATATGCCAACGAGCAATAAAATCTGCCGCCCGCTTCCGGTACCTGCCTCTCACGAATCGGAGTCCATGGCAGATTTTAAATATCGTCAGCAAAGATACGGAAATTAAACATTGATAATTATAATAATTCCGTCGTCCAGTTCAATTCCTGAATCAGTTCGTCGCATTCTCGCAGCTCCTTTGAGAAACCGTCAACCTTTTTCTGAATTTCAGCCACATGTACCGTACTGTGAATCTTGATTTCGGAATGAGTCAGACGCCCGGCCTTATTGCTCGCATTATCCAGAAAATTACGCATTATCTGTATTTTGTTTTTCAGGCAGTCCCTGTGGGCGAGAAGCTCCGTGATTGTTTTTCCCTCATGTAACGTTTGGCTGTTCGTTAAATTAATCCTTCCGATTAGCTCTTCCATTCTGCCGATAGTCCTGTCAAGCTCCTCCATCAGCCCTTCCGGCGATTCCGAAGGCTCCTCTCCTTCCTGCACCTTGGCATTATTATTCAGCCTGATTCCCAGCTCCGACATTTTCCTCTGCAAATCCGCTCTTTCCGATAACGCTGCTGCCAGTTTCATTCCACAATCCTCCTATTCCCATTCCCATTTATGGGGACTTATCCCGCTGATGAGAACCTGCCCCGCTTGCAGGAACTTATCCCATTGACAGGAACCTGCCCCGCTTGCAGGAACTTATCCCGCTGATAGGAACCTGCCCCGCTTATGGGAACTTATCCTGCTTACGAAAAATCCTATTTACCACTTTTCCTCACGCCGATAGGCATATCCAAACTTCAATTTTCCAAGAGCATTGCATGCAGCTATGCTCCCATTATACTTGAATGTCAATGTCGTTCTATACTCTGTTCCCACCCTATCATCAAACGTCTCAAAATCCCATGCGGCATTGTATGAGAGCGTGTTGATATATGTCTGCACGATTTCAAAAAGTTCCTCTTTATTTTGAGAAAAAATCATCAAGCTGGCGGTCTTATAGTTCCGCAGGTTCATGCTGTGGGCTTTGTCGTCGATTTCATTCTTTGTCATTCCATCTCCCATTCTTTCATCTCAGGCAGACAGTCCGAGCCCCCGGCCTGCGTCTGCTCTTTTCCAAAACAAGCCGACGGCTCCCATCCTATGCCTGCTATCCTCAAACCGGATGGATGATTTCTCCCCTCTTCTGCACAAAGTACCGCCCATACTGGAGATTCTCTGCCATTCCAACATTCTGACTTCCTGACTTCCTCATTCAAATAGGATAAATACAGGCATGCCGCCTCTGTCATTATATTCTTATTATATCACCGCACAGCCTAATTGACCAGCTGCTTTTTATACCAGCTTCAATAAGTCAGTCCTTTAACAAAACCTTGAAAAATCTGCTGTCATCAAGCTTGATTCAACGCAGGCTGACAGGTTCTTCGGGACGCCTCACCCTCGTGCCGGCTGTCCCTTTGGCTCCGCCGCAGGCCCTTTCTGTGCTTTTGGCTGTACTGTAGGCCCTGTCTTTGTTTCCGGCTCCGCCATTACCCCATTTTCTGATTTTGGTGCTCCACTCTCCGGACTGCCAATGTTCCCGTCTCTGCCTTCCCCGGCATCCGCCATGACCGCCCAAGCCCTGCCGCCCCCTCCACTCTGTTCCCGCAGCCTGTAAAGACTCCTACAGTCAACGCCGCCGTCAATAACGCCGCAATAATTTTTCTCTTCATGTCCGTTTCCTCCTAATTGAAATCATTCCCCGGATATTTTCAGGAATCCTTTCAGCTGTCTGCTTTCCTATAAATTATACCTCTCTCCGAAAAAAATCTGTCAAATGCTTTTTAGGAATCTTCCGCCGGACATAAGCTCAACTCTATTTTTATTCTCAGCGACTGACCATCGCTGTCAGCCGATATTTTTCCCCGCATATCCTCGATAAATTTCCGGCAGATATACAATCCCAGCCCTGCCCCGTCGCTATTGCTGGAATTTTCCCCTCGGTAAAATTTCTGAAATATTTTCTCGGCGTCAACCGCCTGCGATACAGGGCTTGAAATATATAAAACTGCTTTCCCTGCCTTAGAAACCGAAAAATTCGTTTCCCCCGCCATGGAGACCGAAAAATTCATTTCCCCTGTGGAATACTTTATCCCATTGGAGATTAAATTCTGCATGACCCTTACCAGCAGTTTCCTGTCCGCCCACACCAAGACGAAATCGTCCGCCTGCCCGAACACAGGCGTAATTCCACTCTTTTCAAACTCCACATAAGCGGCTAAAATTTCCTCACAGACCACTTCGCATATATTTACCTTCTCCATGACGGGAACATATTGATCGGCATCCACAAGAGACAGCTCAAAAAAATCATTCACAAGCCTGCTGCAGAATTTCGCTCTGTCCAAGGCCGTTCTAATATACTGTAAGACCTCCTCCTCTTTGCAGTTTTTTTCAGCCAGCTGGAGATACCCTATCACCGAAGTAAGCGGCGTCCTCATGTCGTGTGAAATCATTGAGATAGACGATTTTATCGCCTTTTCTCCTTTGACCGACTCCGCTTTTATATTTTGTACGGAATCCATCAATTTGTTTATCTGCAGCGCCGCCGTTTCCAAGTCCCTATCGACAAAATCAACAGAAATAAAATGTTCTCCCGGCTCCTCCATCTGCCGCGCTATTTTCCTCAACTGCTTTTTTACAAGGCACAGCCGCAGAACGAGAATAGAAACGGCAATGACTAAAATGATAATGATAGTATAACTAATATAACTCATTGCCGTCCCCCCTTCCGCTATTTGATTTCTTTTCTGCGAAACGCCCCATACGTCAGCAATACCATAACCGCGCATGTCAAAACGGCGGCCACGCCCGCGGGGAGCAGGGTATCGTAATCGTTGTTCCGCGCAAGGCAGAAGCAGGAGCTGGTAAATATTTTTCCGTCAAAAAAATTACGGAGAATATTGCAGGTTATAAATGCAAAACAGACGGACCCAGCGATTGCCGCGGGGGCTTTCGCACATATCACCGAGATAAACACAATGATGCTCTGCAGCGCGATTAGCTGCAGCAGAACCGTACCGCACCAGAAGAAATCCTGAAGCGAAAAACTTCCGCCGGAAAAACCTCTCCGGCTTCCCACGCCCAGCATGGTTGAAACCACATAGATATAATGCAGCGCTGCTGCCGCCAGATATACCGGCAGCTCCCTTACCGCCAGTATGGACCATCGACTGTATCCCAGCGTAATTTCATGATGTATGGTGCGGCTGCTAAAATCGGCCCCCACAAACCACGCCGATACCAGCGCGGGCAGAAACATAAAAGAGGTATCGCAGTTTGTCTCTTGAAAAGCGCGGTAAACGCTGAATCCCACGCTCGTCAGCTTGATATAACCATAAGAAAAACCCAGTCCGACCATACAGGCCGCCGCAAAGAAAAATATCGCACAATGACGAAGCTTAAAAAATTCCACCTTCAGCTGATTACACATGAGCCGCACCTCCCGTAATGAGAATAAAATAATCTTCCAGCGACTGTTCCATTACCGTAAGTTCGGTGACGACGAGGTTTTGCTGCATAAACGCTCTGGCGATTGTCTCCACGGCGTTTAAATCGGAATACAGATGAATCGTTTGGTCGGATATCACTTTATACTCAGGTTCTTTGAGTATTTTGTCCAGAACCACCAGCGCCGCAGGTACATTATCGGTTTTTATACAGATGTATTTCCTGCACTTTGTCTCCAATTCCTCATGGGTTAACGCCTCGATAATTTTCCCTTTATGAATAAAAATATAATCCGTTGCAAGCAGATAGAGTTCACTTAAAATGTGGCTTGAAATAAATATGGTAATATTTTTCTCCTCATTCAGCTTCTTTAATAAATTCCGCAGCGCCACAATATTTTTCGGGTCAAGGCCGTTAATCGGTTCGTCCAATATTAACAGCTGGGGATTCCCTGTCAGCGCCAGCGCAATACTCAGCCGCTGTTTCATGCCCATGGACAGCGTGCGTACCTTTTTATGCTTCGCCTCCGATAATTCCACCATATCCAATACCTTGCCGCAGGCCGATTTATCAGGGTTTCCCGCCAGAATTCTCTGCAGCTCCAGATTTTGAAGCACACTGTACCCGGAGTACAAAGAAGGCTCTTCAATGATGCTGCCAATGTATCTGCGCATCTTTTCCCTCTCGGAAGCCGCGCTCCTTCCAAACAGAGAATAGGTTCCTTCCGTGGGATAGGTCAGCCCTGCGACTATCTTCATGAAGGTACTTTTCCCGGCTCCGTTTTCTCCGATAAATCCGTAAATGTGCTTCTTCCGCAGTTTGACGCTCACATTGTCAAGAACCGTAAAGCTTCCGTACTTTTTCGTCAGATGTTCCGTCTGCAAAACAATATCTTCCATTTGCAAATCTCCTTCTTTATCCGGTTCCGTCCCCTGCCCCCAATCCCCCTCTTCCGGGGCCTGCGTTTCAAAGCTCGCTTCTGCGGCATCTTTCTACTGGCTGCGCCGCCCTGTCTCCGTTTCAGCCTCCTCTCCCTGCGCTGCCCTGTTTCCGTTTCAACCTCCTCTCCCTGCGCCGCCCTGTCTCCGTTTCAGCCTCCTCTCCCTGCGCCGCCCTGTCTCCGGAGCTTTTTCACCTGCTCCGCACGCCCTTATATCCGGGGGGCTTCGGTTTCCGAACCGTTTTTCTGACTTAAGAATACATTATGCCCTTAAAAATGTGCTTCACAAAACCTAAAGAAAACCTTAATTTGCCAGCCGGTATCCCATTCCGTACACGGTTTCTATATAATGCTCCTCCGTAACCTTTGCGATTTTTTTCCTCAAATTGCTGATATGTACGTTCATTGTATTTTCATCGCTCATATATTCATCCCCGGTGATGCTCTCAAATAAATTTCTTTTGGAAAAAATCTTGTTGGGGTTTGACAGCATCATTTCAAGGATTGCATATTCCATTGCCGTGCAGATAATTTCACTGCCGCATACAAATACGCGCTTTGATTCTTTATCCACCTTCATATCTTTAAACCTTAACACGGGCGGCGTTCCTTCCGTCCTGCGAAGCACCGCGTCAATCCGCAGAATCACCTCGTCAATGTCAAAGGGCTTGCAGATAAAATCGTCCGCCCCAAGGCGCAGAAGCTCAATTCTGTTATTCACCGCGCCCTTGGCCGACAAAACAATCACGGGCGTATTCTTTTTCGTCCGCAGCTCCCGAAGGATTTCCTCGCCGCTCTTCAAGGGAAGCATCAAATCCATCAGGATAAGGCTGTACTCATTTGCCATTGCTTTGTTATAGCCTTCCCATCCGTCTAAGACGCTCTGCACTTCATAGCCGTTCTGCTTTAGTATGCTGCAGAGCAGTCCGTTAATATTTTCATCATCCTCGATTACCAAAATCATGGCCGCAGTCCCCTGTTTCGTTATCTCCGCATAATCCGTATTATAACACTTCGACATACTCTTATGAACTTTTGTTCCCCTGACTACAGTTTCCGCGTGTTCCTATCCCCATAGAGAGTCCTTTCCCGAATGGACGGATCCGGCTCCACCACTCTGCCATTCTTGTCATAATAGGTCAAAAGGGTAGAATTCCTAGCCGCTGTTTTTCTTCCGTTGTCCGTCAAAAGCCGGATGACCTGACTCATATCTCCGTTCTGCAGATGCCGCCGGATTTCACGATCCTGCTTTTCCTCATCCGCGCGGGAAGCGCTCCTGCCCTCTGCGGTCTGGGAAAAGTTTTCCGCGCCCTCCGTGGTTCCCTCGGTATCCGCCCCATCCATAATTTCCGTCACCGTTATCAAGCTGGCGGCCTCCGCTCCTTCCAAAGCCTCCTCGCTCCCCGTGGTTTCCGAGAGACTCCCCGAGTCCTCTGTCGGCTGCGGATCGTTCCAAATCCTGCCGAAAATATCCTTGACCGCCGCGGCTGCGGATGTAAAAAACGTCTTAATTGACTCAAACAGTTCCGTCAGCCCGAAACCGTCCCCGGCCTCCGCCGTCTGGGCCTGCTTCTGCTTTTCCACGCCCTTGCTTGAAAGCTCTATCCTGACGCCGCCCCGCTCCGCCGCCTGCTGCTTCTCCTGATCGGATACTTCTTTCTCTTTTTTATCCTTTAATTCCGATGACAATTCATCCTTTTGATGGTCTAAGCTGAACTTTTCTCCCGTATTCGGAATATTCACGCTTTGGGGCTTTGTATAAGCGGAATAATTGTTTCCGTCAATTTTATTAACCATATCTCTCCCTCCGCCTCTATCCAATGCCGTCAAGAATGCCGTTTTCTAAAATATTCCCAAATCAGCTGTCCAAAAAACGGCTCCGCTAGTATTCCTGTTGTCTTTCATATCATTTACATTATTATACTACAAATGGATAAATACTGCATTACCTTTTTTAACGAAACCCTTCAAACGTCTAAAATAAACAATAAACTTGTTCGGCCAGTTTCATGCCGGCCAGTTTAGCGTACTGTTGGTTTACATGTTGTCGCTCATGTTCCTCCTTGTTGGGCAATGCGTGCAGGCACGCATGAAAAAAGGCGCATGGTTTTTTCTATACGCCCTGACGCTGTGTTACTTATTAAGTTGTGATTATGGTAATGGTTGTTTCTTTCTACTACGAGCCGGATTCCACGCAAAACACAAATTCAAACGCAAAATTCGACCAGCCAAATCCATCATGCACTATTTTCAAAGGGCAAGACTTATCAAAAAAGGTTTCATAATTATTTTTCCCATTCGTGTATACAACATTCCCCAAATATTCCGTTCCTTTATATGTAACCTTAAAATAAAGCGTGACATTAAAATCCGTCCAAATCCTCGTTTCCTGCATTTTATATGCAGCAGATTCAACTTCGGGAAAATTTAACAGTTCAATTTCCAAATCTTTGTTCACTTTTGTCTTCACAGTCTTGTATGCGTCAATTGTTACTCTGCGCTTCTTTGGCAATTTCATCTGAAGCACTGTTTCAAACGGAACATCTGCACCAAATGAATCGCTCCAAAAAATATTCGCTTTCCCTTTCCACTTCAAAGTAATCTCATTTCTGCCTACATCCATGATTTCTATTATTCCCTGCGTTACATTCTCATGCTCCAGCACACAAAGAAATCCCGCTTCCTCCCCTTGGTCATTATAGGCTTCTTCCCAGACATACTTTTTCCCTGCCAGCTCCTCTATCCTTTTTACCCCTGTTTGAAATCCATTATTATGGTATAAATAAAGCTTTGACAATTCCTGTTCAACCTGATCGCATTTAGCGGTCACTTCGGGGAATAATTGAATCCCCTCGTTTGTTTCATACACACCAATGCTTGAACTAATTATTTTATACGAAATATCATTTAAAATAAAATATTCTTTTTTCATACTAATCTCTCCTTAATCAGTGATTTCTTCCTCCCTCCGTTTGGGTCTGTCATGTTGTCGGCTTAGCACAGAAATCAATTTTCAAAAAGTTATAAATAAGATATAATGAAGGCATGGACAGAACAACATTAACAGACTTCTTTGAAGAAGTGGAAACGACAGAAGAATACAATGGATATTTTTGCAGTATCGCAGAAGCAATCAGCATCGTGGTACTCGGAAGCCTATGCGGCTAAAAAAATGTCAGCCAAATTCATCAGTGGGCGGAAAGTGAACATGTAAGCAGATTTTTAAAGGAAAATTTCAGAATAGAGCACATTCCATGCTGCTATTGGCTTTTGGTACTGCTGAAAATGGCAGGAACAGACACATTGAATCAATGCCTGATGAAACGGGCTGCTCAGTTTTTGCCCGAAGACCGGAGCCAGACCGCCATTTCTCTGGACAGAAAAACAATCCGTTCCACAACAGGGATGAAAAATATGAGCAGTTGGATGCAAAAGGAAACCAGCCAAATCTTGAAAGAAATCTCAGAATATGTTCAGGACGATACGCTCCGCAAGGACATGGACTGTGAAAGACAGGAGGCAGAATGGACATACGTTTAGGAGACAGAACCGCCGAAACGGTCAGAATTTATTTCAAAAAAGCGAATACACCGGAAATTAAAACTGTACTGCTGCAGAAAGCCCAAACCGAAGAGGAAGCCCTGACGGACTATCGGAAAACGCTGCTTCCAACGGCAGACAGTTATGGGAAAACCATCATAGCCGACGGGGACTATATCGGCGACATATGGTGTTACTGCATCGGTGCAGGCAAAGAACCAAACGCCATGTTGAGCTATTGCATCTTTGAAACATCGTATTGGGGACACGGAATTGCCACGAAAGCCGTCTCCCTGTTTCTAAAAGAAATACAGGATAGGTATGCGCTCAGCACGATCGGCGCCTTTACCTTTTCCCAAAACACTGCCTCCATACGAGTCCTTGAAAAAAACGGCTTTACTGTATTAGAAGAATTTTCCGAAGGCGGAAGAGCTTCCAAATATCTTCAATACACTTGCCGCCCATTGCGGCAATTTTGACAATCATGATAGTTAGCTGAATTTGTCTATGCAGGCAGGTAAGGCAGATTATCTTAATAATTGTTTGAGGCTTTGCCTATATTTTATAGGCAGATGGAGCTAACCAATCTATCCGGCAGGATTACACGCCTGCCAATATCTCTGCCCCCTTATCATATACAGTATAACGAATACGGCGGCTGGGATGAACTTTTATAATCCGTAAAGCGCAGTCCCTCCTCATTGGAAGCCGCGCTCTGGATCAGCTTCTTCGTCAATTCCGGAACATCCTCCCGCAGCAGCGCTTCCTTGATATCCATCCACAGGACTTCGCTGTTTTCGTCATGATCCGATCTGGGAATGCCCGAAATATATTTCGCACGGAACGCAATATACCAGTCATGCGTATTAAACCTTATCCCGATAATATCTTCCGGCTCCACCGTGATTCCGGTTTCCTCCAGATATTCGCGCGCCAGAGCCTGCTGCGGCGTTTCGCCCTGCTCCACATATCCTCCCGGCACGATCATCCTGCCCTTCCCGCTGCCATAGGTATGTCTGGCCAATAAGACCTTATTATCCTGAATCACCACGCCGGTAACGCTCTGGCCCCAGTTTGTATTTTCATTACCCATCAATTTTCTTCCTTTCCCCGCAGGATATGAAACATCTCCCGCAGAACATCTATACCTTCAGATATTTTCTTAAAAAAGGAGCCTCGCTCAGCTCAGCGCCTTCAAAATGATGATAAAATCTGTCCGCCTCTTGGTTTTCCGCGCGGATTAAATAATATTGATCAATGTTATTTTCCGTACACGCTCTTTCAAATTCACGGAAAAGCATCTGCGCAATCCCGTTATGCCTGTATGATTTCAAAACATAAACCCAATCCACATACGCCATCCTGCTGCCGTCCTGCAGACAGCCATAAAAATGATATTCTATCCGTCCCACCACCCTGCCGTTTTCTCTTGCAAGAATAGAAGCCGTCCTGTGAAAAAAAGGGTCCAAAATCCTGTCTTTTATTCCCTGTTCATCGATGTTTTCGGCAGTCATCATGTCCGGTTCCTCGTTCATTGCCGTTTTCAAATACGCAATATAGTCGTCCGCATTCTCTTGATTTAACATCTCAAATATCATAAAATTATATCCTTTCTAAAGCTGAGCTTATCGGCTGTCTGCCAGACAGCATAGCCGCTCCTGCTATTTTCCGACGGCAAACATTCCATATTCTTTTGGTACATGCAGATATCCGCCTGACTTTTTAGCGTTAAAATAATCAAATAAAATATCATAGTATTTTCTGTCAAGCTCTTTCATAGAAGCCATCGAATAAATATACTCTAAATAATCCTCAATATTGTCAATTTCCAACGCATCCTCATAATCATATCTTTCCACTCTGCCAAACTGCCTTTTGAGTATCTGCATCCCGTTCTGCAGCGTGAAGGATATATTGGATTCATGATGGCAGGGAATGCCAAGTTCATCTAACGCACGATAAAGATACTGCGCCATTCCGTTCATTCCAAAGGTAGAACAGTAAAATAAACCGTCTTTTTTCAAGACCCGATGTACTTCGGAAAGCGCCGTATCAATATCCTTCACATGGTACAGCATGGAATTTGCTATGATTAGGTCAAACGTGTCCCTCTCAAACGGGATATCCAATATGTCAATTTTTCTGACGGAAATCCTCCTGCCCGAAAAAATATGCCGCAGATGCTCCACCATCCCCTCCGAAAAATCCGATAATGTGATCTCCATTTCATACCCTTGGAGCACCTCGTCTTCAAAATAGTAATTCCATAATTCGCCTCTTCCGCTCCCTAATTCCAAGATCCTTATACCTGCGCGAAAGGGATACTGCTCAAACATCCACTTTTGAAATCCAACCTGATTGACGCTGTATTTTTCATGCAGGCTTTTTCGCAGCTTAAGATTATTTGTGTTTTTGTACTGTTCCTCTAAAACGGTTTTACTGGACATATTGTCAATATCTACCATCTACATTTTCCTCCGCTGCTTACATGCTTCATTGGCTCTTCCGCTGTCAAAAATCCATCCAAACTGCCGCGTTTATGCGGGAATTAATTGGTATGCCATTTGGCCTGAACCGGTTTCATACCTGTCATTTCAGCGCCTTCAAGCTCATTGCTTTCCCCATCTCCTTTAAAAAACACATTGATTTACGGCAGCTCCTAATAAATCTGCCGTTTCTTGATAAATACGGATATCCGGCTTCCTCATTTTTATTTCATAGGAAAGGATTACCTTGTCATAATACAGTATTCATAAATTTCGGTTTTACGGGCCGACACAAATGTACAAACACAATATTCCATTAAGCACGATTCAACATTATTGGGGACATTCCGCGTTGGAAATGACGATGCACTATGAAAAATGAGGATATAAGAAGTCGGGGCGCCACGGAACACTTATTCCTGTTTCTTATCTCCATACACCTTCAACACCTGCTCTGGAGACCAGATACTTATATCCGCTCTTTCATAGTCCCTTGGATTCCTTGTGACAAGTCCTTCCATTTCATTCAACAGCGCAACAGAATATTGTACGGCATCCTCAAAGTCTTTCCATTCTATTTCCATGGCATTTCTGATTTCCTGTTCGGTAACTGCAGCTATGGATACTACCATGAGAAGCCTTTTTATAAGGTCTAATACCAATTCCCTGTCTTTTATCTGTTTATATGCAATGTAATATATATCCGTTATCGCAGACGCAGACACATACTCATGAACATCATCATGCTGCGCCAGATTCATCACTTTCACTGCATCCCAGCAAAATGGCTCGCGCTGCAAAAGGACGTCCAACACAATATTCGTGTCAATCAGCAGTTTCATATTTGTGCCGCCTTTCCTCCTGCATTTCCGCCAATGACAAATCCGCAGCAGGAATTGCTCCAATCAATGACTGTACTATCGATGCAATATCCGCCTTTTCCGGCTCTTGTTCCTCCGTTGGAAAGATAAGAACCTCCAATTTTCGATTTTGAAAAGTTTCCGGCAATGCCATGACAGCCATCAGACTGCTTGCATCAATATATTTGCGAATAGCCTCCATTGACAACCTCCTTTCAATCTCTGTTACAGCTGCATTTCAATTTCATGCTGCTTCACAATCTCCTGCATCGTACAAAAGCACTCCTTTTCCGTACACCTCGTTTTCTATAGAGGGAATTTCTTTTCTGGCTTCAAAACGGCTTACGGTTCCTACAACAATATCCACAGGACGCTGCTTCACTTTGCGGATAGATTTGGACAGGCAGGAGCTGTTCGACAAAATGGTTTGTCAATTCCCGGATTTCGCTTGTGAGCATAATCATCAACTCCTTTCCTTTGAATAAAGCGGCTCTTTTTCATGTCTTCTTTTTCTATAGGTTACTTTCATTATACAAAAAGCTTCTCCTGTTTACAATAAAATTCCCATGAAATTTTTGTCAGCAGCGTAAAAGAGGGAATACCAAAAGATATCCCCTCCATAAGTACAGCCGTAACATCATGCACCGCTATTGTGATGCCGCTCTTGTATTCCCGAAAACCTCTTCCAGCTTTGCCATATCTGGCTTCACTTCTTGCCGTTTATTTCCAAAAAATGTATGATATCAAGTGGTTTTTCTACTGTCAAAACGCCATCTATATTGTCACACTTATGTGGAAGCTGATTAGTGTACCATTTTGCCTGAATTGCCTTCATTCCAGCTAATTTAGCGCCTTGAAGCTCATCGCTGCCACCGTCCCCTACAAAAATACAATTCTCTACGGCAGCTCCTAATAAACCGGAACACTCTTCATAAATACGAACATCAGGTTTCTGCATTTTTACTTCATAGGACAATATTACCTGATCAAAATATTCGTATATTTTACTTTGCCTGATACCTTTTACTTCTTCAGAAGAGCAATTGCTTATAATGGCTAATCGCAGTCCCATCGTTTTGAGACGATCCAATAAAATATACACATCCGGATTAATAGATTCAAAACAAAGCGATTTCGTTCTTATCCTTTTATCGATAATTTCAGACAGCCTTGAATCATCAATCTTCTTACCGCATTTTTCACATACGGATAGAATAGAATCCTTAAAGCTTATTTCACCCGAATATCTTTTTTCGTTTTCCGGCCAAAACATATCAAATTTTTCTCTTGCAATGCCCAAGTCAGAACACATTTCATTTTTTGTATATTTTTTATGCCCCCATTCAGTAACTAAGGTTTCAAACAAATCAAAAATAACAGCTTTATATTTCATCGACACCTCCTTCTTCAACATATTATTTTCTGAAACTGTTGTTTCTGTCATCGTGACATCGCCGCATGTGTTCGATATCAAAAAAAGCTGTCGGTGAGCAAGCTCCCCACAGCTTTTTCCGTCATCGAACCCGCCCGGCTCGCAGCTATGAAAAATCGGGGTGACAGGATTTGAACCTGCGGCCTCCTGGTCCCAAACCAGGCGCTCTAGCCAAACTGAGCCACACCCCGAAATACAGCATCTCAAAAATACAATCCGTAAAAACTGCCGCCGTCCCCCGCCCGATTATAAAAGGACGCCTTTGCTTCTCACTTATTCCGCCAATCAAAACCACAGGAGAACTCATGCGGAAAACGCCTTGAAACGTCCTGAAAAGCCGAAGTCCCCCACCGCACTTTCTTACGGATACCATTCTTTCTTGCCATATGTACTATGTCATTATAACGCGGCGCTTCCCTGAATGTCAAGAAATTTTATAGAATTGCGGCGGGTGATTTTCCCGGGTCTTTAACAGTTCCACAATAAGAAAAATGCCTACAGGCCGCATAA
>CAOKFN010000063.1 GCA_948467735.1 uncultured bacterium | reverse complement strand
GTTCAATCATGGTATGGATGGCCATCCGGCCGCTGACCGCCTTGAATATGGTCTTTTTATACCATGATTACAGTTCAATCATGGTATGGATGGCCATCCGGCCGCTGACCGCCTTGAATATGGTCTTATTATACCATAATTACACCCGGGCTTCAATCATGTCCACTTAAAATACTCCCACGCAAAAAATAAACAACAACATAAGAAGGCCTCTAAAAACGACCGTATCACACAGGAATTTACCGCCAATGAACGCCATGAGCTAAAATCCCCCTGACCTCCATTGTAACATTCAGGCAAAATATTTCCCTTTCATCTTGCTGCCGTTTTTTCAAAGTGATATACTGTCCTAAATGCCGCAGGCTTTCTATTATGGAAGAGAATCAGCCCGTGGAAATCAAATTGCCGAATGGCGCGCTCTCGGACACAGAGCATTTGACCCTCGCGGCCGCCGCCCAATTCAGGGATGCCCGCTGCCTGCAAAAAACTCATAAAGGAGATTTTCTCATGTTATTACTCTACGCGTTGCTGTTAATCATCGGATTTATCGCATTGATCAAAGGCGCCGGCTGGTTTGTGGACGGAAGCTCCGCCCTCGCCCGGAATTTCAAGGTGCCGGGGCTGATCATCGGCCTGACCATCGTGGCTTTAGGAACCAGCACTCCCGAACTGGCCGTCAGCGTCTCCGCCGCCCTTCAGGGCTCCAACGAGATTGCCTTGAGCAATGTGGTGGGCTCCAATATTTTCAACCTCCTGTGTGTGCTCGGCGTCTGCGCCATGATCCATGCGGTGCCGGTTGACAACGGCATACTCAAGAGAGACTTTCCGCTGTCCATCGCCGTCTCCGTTCTGGTTCTGCTGCTGACCAGCTTCGGCTCCATCGCATCCGGCGGCTTTCTGCACAGCGGCATGGAGGAAAACGCCGGAACCGTAAGCCGGGCTGTGGGACTTGGCCTTTTTGTGATTTTTCTGGCATATGTCCTATATCTGATTTACGACGCACGCAGGAATCCCGACAATTCCGAGACGGCCCAATGCCTGCCCCTCTGGAAATGCCTTCTCCTCATCGTCATAGGGCTGATTCTCATTATCGGCGGCGGTCAGGCGGTTGTCTACGGCGCCAAGGAAATCGCGGGAACCATGGGAATGTCCGAAACCCTCATCGGCCTCACCATCGTGGCCGCAGGCACCTCCCTGCCGGAGCTTGTCACCTCCGTCGTCGCCGCAAGGAAGGGCGAGACGGGACTTGCCGTGGGCAACGCGGTGGGCTCCAATATTTTTAACCTGCTGCTGATTCTCGGGCTTTCCGCGGCCATTCACCCCATCACTGTCAACACCGCTTCCGTCTACGACATGATGATTTTAATTGCTGTCAGCATCATTACCTATATTTTCCTGCTGACCAGAAAATCCCTGAAACGCTCGGAGGGCGTCATTCTGGTCCTGCTCTACTTTATGGATGTGCTTTTCGCCATTGTGCGTTAGGCCGCTCCCGCCGCGGGTCATCTGCCGCCGTCCGTCATCCACAAGGTTCCCGGAAGCAGCTGTCCCTTTTCCAAAATATGTTGGACAATCTTCGCCGCCAGCTCCAAATCTTCCAGCGCCAGCATCTTCGGTATGGGAGTCTGCCCGCCAAATTCTACAGGCGACAGCTCCGCGGGATCCGGATAGGCAGGATTATAAGACTCATAATGCACACCCGTCTCATCGTCCATATATATGACGTTCGCCCAGCCGCCCGCAAAATCCAGCGTGAACAGATGGTCTTCTCCCCACGGCTCCAAGGAAAGGAAAACCGTCGAAACATTCCCCTCTAAAACAGCCTTCAGCAGCTCCCTTGTGAGCAGCTTCGCCTTCCAAGGAGAAAGCTTCGCCCAGTTATCTTCCTCCTCATCCTCCTCCAGCCGTGAGAAGAGCTTCCAGAGCGGGGGCTCGCCGTCCATCACGAACTCCGCGCTCACATAGCGAATCCTTGAGCCGCCCTCCCATGAAATCACCACATCCTCCCCTCGCACCGTCCTCATGCCCTCAAAATCTTCTTTCCGATACAAGGCCTCCCCCATACCGCCCTGCTGCGCCAATCCGGCCTCCATACTCGCGCCCGACTGCTGCATCGCCATTTCGGCCTGCCCAGCCTCGTCCGACCGCTGTGCTAATCCGCCTTCCATACCCGCGCCCGACTGCTGCGACGACCTGCCTTCCATACCTATGCCGGACTGCCGCACGGATTCCTCCCTGTCCCTTTCCCATGCCTGCCCGGCTCCTTCCTTTCCTTTCGACGGCGCAGAAACAGCGGCTTGTCCCCCGGAACCCGCCCTCAAGTTCCAAGCGCTTTCACACGAAATATGAAGCTTCCTGCTTTCGGCCAAATCCTGCTCCAATTCCTCCCCGCTGCCCTCATCGCGGTGAAGAAATCCTTCCAGCCGCCCCCGCGCCTTCTGCTCTCTCTCCGTCTGACAGGCCGCCAGCATCGGGTAATTCACCAGCTGTTTCCACGGGGGCAGACAGACATACCCCAGAAACGGCAGATTCACCAGCAGGCTGCAGTCGGTGAAATTGGTTTCCCACAGATTCAAATACCGAAGCTCCACACACTTGCTCAGAAAAGAAAAATCCTCCGCCGAAACGCCCCACAAAAGCAGCGCCTGTAGATTCGGCAGCTCCCCCAATAGGGAAAAATCCCCTTCCTTTTCCACAAGCCACGAGGGCGGGTTTCCCTTGACAGAATTTCTTTTTCTGCTGTCCAGAAGCCTGACCTGCGCCAAATCCCCGGGCTTATCCGGCATCCTCCCCAAGCAGGCCGCAATCCAGCCGATCAGGCGGGCGTCCGCAGCATAGACCCTCTCCGGCTGCAGCCCGGTTCCTTTCACACTCCCGTCCCCAGCCCTTGGGCCCACACTCTCCCTGCCCTTCTCAGCCTCTATGTAAACTTCCGCTCTCGAGCGTTCGTCCCTCTCCCGCTCGGATTCCGTCAGGGCTTCGATTTCCTCCAAAACCTGCGTATGAATCAAAGACCGTCTGTCCGGCAGAAGCGCATACTTCAGGGCTGGAAGAGCGGCCAGCAGTTCACAGTCCGTAAAATCCGTGCCTCTGAGGTCCAGCTTTTTCAGTTTCCGGCACCGGGTCAGGAACCCGAAATCCCCCACCTTCAACAGCCTCCTGTTTCTAAAAAGAAGGGTGTGGAGATTCGTCATCTTCCCAATGGCCATAAAATCTCCCGGCGCTGCTTCCATCCATCCTTTTAACAGCGTTCCCGGCTCGGCCGAAACCCTCTCCCCGTCAAAAAATGTCAACGATTTCACCTTTGCCAAATCTCCCGGTATGGCAGGCAGCTCCCCCATGCCCTTTTGAATTGCCCCAAGAAGCCACGGATCAAATTTGACAATACGACTCGCATCCATTTTGATTCCTCCTATTCCAGTTCCGCATCCGCACCTCCCATTACCATAACCGGCGGAACAATTTCCGCCTGAAAAGCACAGCCGGATATTGTTCCGGGCAATGGGCGGGCGGATGCTGTTTTTTATTCCAGTTCCGCATCCGCACTCCCATTACCATAAACGGCGGAACAATTTCCGCCTGAAAGGCACAGCCGGATATTGTTCCGGGCAATGGGCGGGCGGATGCTGTTTTTTATTCCAGTTCCGCATCCGCACCTCCCATTACCATAACCAGCGGAACAATTTCCATCCCTCATCCTCTACCCTGAAATAACTTTGCACCGCTTTTTATAGCACGCAATTCCATATCTGTAAATGGTTTCCATGCCGTCGTCCACAAGCGCTTCCTCATAGTTTCTGTCCTTTATCTGCTGCAGCGCCCTTCGGCATCCGGCCTCAAAATCAGCATTCTCCGCATATTTTAATTCTATGACAATGCCAATCCCTTCGCCTTCCACCTCCACAAGAATGTCGCCGTACCCCTCTCCCGACTCGGCATTTGACATAACGCTCCAATCATCCATATTTCCGAAAAGCCCAAGAAGAATCCCATGATAGAAATTTTCCTTCCTATCCTTTCTCCCATTAACGTCACGGATGCTGATGGTCTTTCTCAGATAGGCGTTAAACCCCTCCTCGATGGCGGATACATTATTCTCCTGAAACGCCCTGCAGAAGCTTTCCAGCCTTCCGCTGTCCCTCGCCGCTTCCGCCTTGAACCATTCCCGGATCTGCTCCACAAATATCCATCGTATTTCCCTGTTCGGAATCACCAGCTCCGTCCTATCGTCGTCATCTTCCCCGCACTGCGTCAAATAGCCCGTAGTATAAAGCAGGCTCCAAAGATTATCAATGTCCGAATCCAAATCCCTGTATGTTAAATCCTGCCGTATTTTCTTTTTAACACTGCCCCCTTCAATCAGCAGTTCTATCTCATTTCTGGTAACTGCCTTCGCCCTGCCCACAAACCTTCTGATAATGTCGTTGCTGCTGGTATTCACCCAGTAATTCCGCGGCTTCACCGCATTCCCGTCCCGCAGGTCCCCGCAGTAATTAATGACGTCCCAAGGACAGTATATGCCAAGGCTGCCAAAGCGATAGCCGTCATACCACTCCTTCACGGCGCCGTACTGCTCCATAAATCCATAAAAAGCAAGCATTTCCCTGACCTCCTCGTCGGTAAAGCCAAAATACTCATTATAACGGGCTTCCCTAATCGTATAAACATTAAAATTATTCAGCCCCGTAAAAATGCTCTCCTTCGATACCCTGAGACAGCCCGTCAACACCGCGAAATAAAGACTGTCATTTGTTTTGAGCGCCTGCCCGAACAAAATCCTGATCAGCTTCACCATGGCGTCATAATATCCCGACTGATATGCTTTATCAAGGGGCACATCGTACTCGTCAATTAATAGGATGGTATTTTTCCCATAATGCTTTTTCAAGAGACGCGACAATATTAACAGACTGTCCCTCAAAAGTCCCTCCGGCATCGCATATTCCCCATTGCCCTTTAGTTCAATCAATGCCTTATACTGATTCCGTTCCGTCTCCGACAATCTGTCGCTCTGCAGCAGAAATTGAAATCTCAACGCTTCATTTCCTATGATTCTGCGAAGCATCCCCCTCGCTTCCTCATAATTTTCACCCTCCACGCTTTTTAAGCTGACGGAAATCACGGGAAATTTCCCCATATATTCGGCGCAGAGCTCCTTTTCCTTTGAGATTTCAAGCCCTTCAAAAATCTCACTGCAGCTTCCCGCTTCAAAAAAATACCGCAGCATGCTCATGTTCAAGGTTTTTCCAAAACGCCTCGGACGCGTAAACAGGTTCACCTTTCCCAAGTTTTCCAAAAGATCCCTGATAAGCCCCGTCTTGTCCACATAATAGAACCCTCCTGTACGCATTTCTTCAAAATTCTCTATCCCCATGGGAAGCTTCGTTTTTATCGCCATACCTGCCCCTTCCTGCCTATTTTTTCTGCACATTTCTTACCCTTTTTATCTATGCATTTCCACCTATTCTTTTCTATCTCTGCCTTTCCGGCTGCCCTTTTCTATCCCTGCATTTCCGCCCATCCTTATCTGCCTGCGCATTTCCACCTGCCCTTTACCATCTGCCTTTCTTATCCCTTCCGTTTCGTCCCCGCCCTTCCAATCAACACCCGGTTCCCGCAAAAGGCAAACCCATACTTGCGGATTCTTTCCTCCGGAATTCCCCTCGCCGCAAGCGCCGCCCCGTAATTTCGCCTCTCTATCTGTTCCAAAGCCGCCTCCACGGTATCGGAAAGCGCCTTCTCCTCCTCCGAATCCTGAACTTTGAACTCTATAATAATCGCATCCCTGCACAGATGATCCACAGCGCCATTCCCGCCAAAATAACTGCCTCCTTCCTCCCTGCCGCCATAAACCGCTTTCCCCGCAATGCCGCCCTCATACACTTTCGGCTCCAGCATCACATCATACCTCCCGAAACCGCTTTCCCGATTTGACGTAAACACATATCTGTCCGCAAGCTCCACCATCAATCCCAGCACAAAACCATGATAAAACCTCTCCGGCTCTTCCGCCGAGGGTTTCCTTCCCGTGTCAAAGGAGCTGAAAATCTGTAACGCCACCCTGTTCATATATAGATTCATGGCCTTCACGTCATCCAACAGCAGCGCCTTGATAAAATCATTATAATTTTCCCCATCCTCCGAAAACCAGTCCCGGATCATATGCTTAAACATCACCCGGACTTCCCTGTTTGTCAAAGCAAGATGATAATAACAGCTTTCGCCGTCCTCCATAAATTCTACTTTTATCACCTTCAAATAGCCGCCTGCAAGCAGGAGGCTCCAGACCGCGTTCTTCTTTGTCTGAAGCTGGCTGAAAACAATTTCCTCATCAATCTCCACCCGGATGTCCCCGCCCTGAATCAGCCCCTCAAACGCCTGTTTGATACTCTTATCCCCTTCCCGGATTAATTTCCCGATGAGGCTGTTGGAACTGGAATTCGCCCAATATAAGGCCGCTTTCCTTTTATCAAGAAAATTTAAGACAGACCATGGATTATAGATATCCGTCCGATTTCCAAAGGAAAAACCATCATACCATCTTTTCACCGTTTCCATCTGTTCGGATAAATGAAATTCTTTCAACTCGTCAAAGACTTCCTCCTCCGTAAAACCGAAGCTGTCCGCATATTTTTCCGACGTGGTCGTCACCACCTCCAAGTTATTCAAATCCGAGAAGATGGATTCCTTACTGACCCTTGTTATCCCGGTCATAATGGCCCGTTCCAGATAAGGGTTCGTCTTGAAGGCGGCGTTGAACATATTTCTGATAAAGGAAACCAGTTCCCCCCAAAAGTCATGCACATAAGCCTCCTGCATGGGAGTATCATATTCGTCCAGAAGAATGATGACTTTTTTCTTATAATAGCGGGACAGATAGCACGATAGCTGATGGACGGCCATAGCCGCCTCGCTCGCATCCATATCCATTGACACCGTCTCAAAAAATTTCCGTTCCTTTTCATCCAAAATACCCGCATCCATCAAAAAACGGTTCTGTGAATACAGATTTGACAATATATGGCATATTCTTTTCTTTGCGGAATGAAAATCCTGCTCTTTCACATTGGCAAAAGAAAGCGCAATCACCGGATAGGTTCCCTGCAGCCGGCGATATTTTTCCTCCTCCCAGACAGACAGCCCCTCAAATAATTCTTCCCTTCCGGCATATTCAATCGAAAAAAACTTTTCCACCATATTCATGGTCAGAGTTTTCCCAAACCTTCTGGGACGGGTAATCAGCGTCACACTGTCCCCTTCCTCCCACCATTCCCGAATAAACCGGGTTTTGTCCACGTAAAAATAACCTTCCCTGCGAATCGTTTCAAAATCCTGACATCCTATGCTGACTGTCCTTGCCATAAGCACGTCTCCTCTCCGATCCTTCTATTGCCGCTGCCTTCCGTTACCGCTCATTTCTCAAAATCGAATACCATACCTTATCGTAGTAGATTCCATGCCGATTCAACCCCGTCTCCCTCAATATCCCTTCCTGCTTCATGCCCGCCTTTTCCATTACCCTCCCCGACTTGGGATTATTGCTGTCATGAGATGCCTCTACGCGGTTTAGGCCCACTTCGTCAAAAAGATATGCGATCACCTCTTTCAATGCCTCCGGCATAATCGACTGTCCCCACCAGTTTGTCCCCATACAATACCCTATTTCGGCGGCTTCTATTTTTTCATCCAATTTTATCACCGAAATATTCCCGATAATCTCCTTCGCAGATTTTAATTCTATCACCCAGTTATAATACGCCATATCGGAATAATTTTTCACCCAGCTGCCTACCACGGCTTTGGTTACTTCCACATCCCCATGGGACGGCCAAGTCAAAAACTCCGTCACCCTCCCATCAGAAGCCCAGTTTTTGAACATCTGCTCCGCATCCTCAAGCCGAAACCGCCTTAAGATCAATCTGTCCGTTTCCAGTGTCCCGGTGCCTTTGTTCTGCATAATAACCTCCTTTTTGCGCCATATGTATCATTCATAAAAATTCATCGTCCCTAGGACAGCCCCGCAGGCACTCTGCCTGTTCTGCTGCATATCCGCCGAAAATTCATTATTACATCCATTTCTTCTACTAATCTATCATAATTTTATTTCACTGTCAAAAATTAATCCATATATCTTTCAAACAGCAAAACTCTTTCATTGGATTCCAGAGAGAAAGTTCTTCTCATATTATAAAAAATCACCTATTGCAGATGCAGACAGGAAATGGCCAAGAGATTCAAAATCCCATTCAAAAGCAGAAAAAACAGAATTAGGAGAATGTTTATTCTGAAAAATTATCATTCCCAATCCTTGGTATAACACACTCAAGTTTCAGGATGCCGCCTCAGCGGTTGAGGTTCAAATTCAGTCAATATTGCGAACGGCTGACATTGTGATATTGTGTCCCCTTATATCATAATGCCAGCCGTCCTTTCCCTGCGTTCTTAATTCATTCCATGGCATCAATCATTCATATCGCCTTACTTATCAGGCAGTACCTGCACCTCTTTTGAATCAGCAGATGCCTTTGCACACTCTTTCATCACGATACCCGCAAGCACTATCCCCGCACCAATCATTTCTTCCAAAAGAGAAGGTTTAAACAGCTCATCTGATTGAATATCTTCCATGATGCCGGTTTCGCAGTATTTTTTGAGCACTCTTTTTACATCATAATATATTGACCATGCTCTTGCTCCAAGTCCTCTTTCTCCTGACATAATCCTGCCAGTTTCACTAAAAAGATTAAATAGCGAAAGCTCGGTGTTTGAACGAAAACAATTAAATTTCATAATGATCGTGCCATAATTACGATCAAGTGAATTTTCTTCCGACGTTTCATGTAATGCATGCAGCATAAGTTCAATAAATGGAATTACGCAATATGTAGACATTTCCTCCCACGCCAAACGACCTATTTGACCAACTATATTCATTTCATCTGATTCAATTCCTACTTCACCCAATCCATTCATACTTTCATCCGTCACTTGGTCGATCCTTTTGAGCCACTCCTCACATCTTTCGCCCGGCTCTCTTTTAAACGTCTCCTGCAGTTCTTTCTGAATTTTTTGGTTGTACTCAATCTGCTGGGCACGATAGGGCTTTTCTATACCTAATAATACCAAAGCATTATGTCTTACAATCTCTTTTTGTATTTTTTTAATTTTCTTCCCTATTATTCCAATCATTTACACTCCCTCCATAATAACTTTCTCTGTTCTGTCAGGCGTAATATCCTTTCACCAAATTTTCCTACCCTAAAATCTCCTGTCCGTTTTTATAGAATTCGTAAACTGTCCATCCCAGAGATTCCATAACCCCTGTCGCAACCAATACTTTCGCAGGAATGGTTGCCGGATAAGCTAAATCCAATCCTTCAAACACGGCAATAGCCGCGGATGTGCCAACTACCACGCCAAACGCACCTGTTGCAAGCGCCTGAGCCGCAGTTTTCTTTGTAAGGGCATGCCCAAACAAAGCGGCAATCTTCACTGTCATCAACGCTTCTTCCGAGGCTAATGCAAACGCATCCGCTGGAGGCGGCAGAAGAGCCGCTGTATTAGCGCCTAAAAACGCCCATTTGTGAATCGACCTGCGTGCTTTCTTATCATTTTCCATCATAAACTCCTCCTTTTACTATATGTACACACAACATCGCACTTTTTAATGTGACTTTAATGTATATCATTTATTTAATACACAGATTATAGCATTAATATTTTTTAATATCAATAATGTATTATTAATTTTTTGATACTTATTTTATTGACTTATCAAAAAAAAACAGGTAAAATAAAAACGTTCTGCCCAATATTATCAAGTCAGGAAGGATGCCTTAAAATGGATGAACTTATAGATTCAAATCAAAATAATTTAAGCGTAAAAACCGTTGCGGAGCTTTTACAGACAAACGAGGAAACTGTCAGACGATGGATTCGCGACGGAAAACTACAGGCAGAGATTTCTTCCAAAAAAAAGGGATACACCATCTCTGCCAAGCAGCTGGCTAAATTTCTGACATCCACACCGTCAGCCGGCTCCATTGGTTTCGGTTTTGCATCCATGTTATGCAGCATGCTTCTTCCTCTTGGCATGAAATCAACAATAGACATTGCAGAAACCCTTGCACAGCTCAATCAAAAGAACCAAAACCTGCCCGAGGAAGCCGCCATCAATAATGAATCCTTATCAGATTTTCTAAAACAGCAGATCAGAGCGTCACTGGAAAAAATAAGCGGCATCGAATCTCAAATGATGGCTGTCAAAGCCAAAATAGACGCATATCATTCCGTCAGGCAAAAGAACGACTCCCTCACGGGAACAAATTCTTCCGCTTCCCGGGAATCCATGTCCGAATATTTAACCGTACAGCTGGAAGAGCAGCTGCAAAAATACAGCGCACTGGAACAGGAAATGCTGATGGCAAGAGAACAGCTGAAAGCCTACCAAGACAGCCTGATGGCACTGGAGAAGATAAATTAGAACCTTCCGCCCGAGATTTGCGTCAAAATCATACGGCCCGTTACGCGGACAACCTTTTTTCTTAAAAATTAATACAACAATATTTGTTACTCATTGTACTGCCATAACCGACAAAAATTTTTTCACGACCCAAATATAATAAAAATGAGTATGTAAAATTCTAATCTAAAAAATGACCACACTTAAAACTGTGTGGTCATTTTCAGTACCTATAGTAAACGACTTAAAAACTTTACTTTGGCACACTGTGCTGGCTGCTGTTAAAATTTTATAGTAACGACTTTAAAATCTTTCCTTTGATATCCTATGCTGATTATTGCTGCTGGGATGGTGTTCAAGCAAAGTAAGAATAATTATGTCGTTTCCTATAGCTTCTGGGCAAATTAAAGAGAGTCATGTCGTTTCCTATAATATAGATACTTTACCTGCCTGCATGATAAAGAGCTATCCATTTAGGTTCATGATATCAAATACAGCACGCAAACCAGCTAAAACCCCCATCCCTACTGCACCGCCAGATTGGAATACCCCATCAGGCTCTCGTCCACCGCCCGGGCGGCCTCCCTGCCCTCCCGGATGGCCCAGACCACCAGCGACTGCCCCCTGTGCATATCCCCTGTGACAAAGACCTTCTCCCTGCTTGTCTGAAATCCTCCCGCCTCGGTTTTCACATTGGTGCGCTCGTTCAGCTCCACCCCGAAGCCTTCGGCAACATAGCTCTGGGCCCCAAGGAAGCCTGCGGCAATGAGCACAATATCCGCCGCCAAGAGCTTTTCGCTGCCCGGGATTTCTTTCATATTCATGCGGCCTGTGGCGGCGTCCTTTTCCCAAGCCAGCTTTATGATTTTCACCCCCGTGAGGTTTCCTTCCTTGTCCTTGACAAATTCCTTCACTGTGGACTCGTAGATTCTGGGATCGTGCCCATAGACCGCAATGGCCTCCTGCTGGCCGTAATCCGTCTTGCAGACCTTGGGCCATTCCGGCCATGGATTATTTTCCGCCCGCTGATCCGGCGCCTTGGGCATCATCTCAATCTGCGTCACGCTTTTGGCCCCATGGCGGATGGACGTGCCCACACAGTCGTTCCCCGTATCGCCGCCGCCGATAATCACCACATTTTTATCCTTGGTATCCACATATGTTTTGTCCTCAAAATTGGAATCCAGCAGGCTCTTGGTATTGGCTTTTAAAAAGTCCACCGCAAAATAAATGCCCTTAGCGTCCCTTCCGGGGGCCTTGATATCTCTGGGATTGGACGCGCCGCAGGCCAGAATCACGCGGTCAAACTCCCGAAGCATCTGTTCCGCCTTCTTGTCCCTGCACACATCCGTCCCTGTGACAAAGACCACCCCTTCTTCCTCCATAATCCTGCGTTTCCGTTCCACCACCTGCTTATCCAGCTTCATATTCGGAATGCCGTACATCAACAGTCCTCCGATTCGGTCGGAGCGTTCAAATACCGTGACGGAATGCCCCCGTTTGTTCAGCTGGTCCGCCGCCGCCAATCCGGAGGGACCGCTGCCCACCACCGCCACCTTCTTTCCCGTGCGCACCTTGGGAGGATTGGCCGCCGCGTACCCCTGCGCATAGGCGTTTTCAATGATGGCGTATTCGTTTTCCCGGGTCGCCACCGGATCCCCGTTCAGCCCGCAGGTACATGCCGCTTCGCACAGGGCGGGGCAGACTCTCGATGTAAATTCAGGGAAGCTGTTCGTCTTCTTTAATCGGTTGTATGCCTGCTGCCAGTTGCCGTGATATACCAAATCGTTCCACTCCGGGATGAGATTGTGCAGAGGGCATCCGCTGGCCATGCCGCAGATCATCATCCCGGACTGGCAGAACGGCACCCCGCATTCCATACAGCGCGCCCCCTGAAGCTGCTGTTTTTCCATGGGCAGATGTTCATGAAATTCGTTAAAATGCTTGATGCGTTTTGCGGGATCCTCCGCCCTGCCAACCTCCCGCTTATATTCCATAAAACCAGTAGGTTTTCCCATTTTTGCCTCCATTCCAGTTCCGTCTCTTCGCTGCTGCGCCCTCATGGGGAAGAAATTTTCATCTGCAAAAAACGCAGCTGAAATTTCCTTCCGGGCGCCTCCGCTTCGAGACTGTTTTTTTTCATTCCAGTTCCGTCTCTTCGCTGCTGCGCCCTTACGGGGAAGAAATTTCCGCCGCTTGCGCGTCTGAAATTCCTTCCGGGCGCTTCCGCTTCGAGACTGTTTTTTATTCCAGTTTTTTCAATCGCCCCGGCGGCCGGTTTTATTTCAGATTGGCGTAGAATGCCTCAATCTGGGCCTGTTCCGCGCTGAGTCCCTTTTCCTCCATCTGGACGATGGTTTTCTGGACCCTCTCGTAATCATGGGGGATGATTTTCTTAAATTTGGGCAGGTATTCCTCGAAATGCTCCAAAATATGCTTGCCTTTCTTGGAATTGGTCAGGGCGGTATGCTCCTGAATCATCCCTTTCAGCTCCTGAACGTCATATTTGGAGGTAATCTCGCCGGAGGATACCATCTCTTTGTTCAGGCGCTTATAAAGGTCGCTGCCCTCGTCCAGCACATAGACCACGCCGCCGCTCATGCCCGCGGCGAAATTCTTTCCGGTGCCTCCTAGGATAACCACCCGCCCTCCGGTCATGTACTCGCAGCCGTGGTCTCCCACGCCTTCCACCACCGCAATCGCCCCCGAATTGCGCACGCAGAACCGTTCCCCGGCCACGCCGTTGATAAACGCCTTGCCGCTGGTGGCCCCGTACAGCGCCACATTGCCGATGATGATGTTCTCGGAGGCGTCAAAACGGCTTCCCCTCGGGGGATATACAATCAGCTTGCCGCCGGACAGGCCCTTTCCGAAATAATCGTTGCTGTCCCCTTCCAGCTCCAGAGTCAGGCCCTTGGGAATGAACGCCCCGAAGGACTGTCCGCCCGCGCCCCGGCACAGCACCCGGTAGGAGTCCTCCTCCACCTCATCCCCCAGCCTTCTGGTAATCTCGCTACCCAAAATGGTGCCGAAGGTCCGGTCTGTATTGGACACGTCCACTTGGATGCTTCTCTTCTGCTTTGCGTCGATGGCTTTTTTCAGCTGTTTTACCAATACCCTCTCGTCCAGCGTCTTTTCCAGTTCAAAATCATACACCTGCTTGGGGTCAAAAGTATATTTCTCCCCGGACTTCTCATAGGGATTTGCCAGAATCTGCGACAGATCGATGGCTTTCTGGCGCTCCGTCAGATTCTCCCTCACCTTCAGAAGCTCCGTCCGCCCCACCAGCTCATCCACGGTGCGCACGCCCAGCGCCGCCATATATTCCCGCAGCTCTTCCGCGATAAATTTCATGAAATTCTCCACATACTCGGGCTTTCCCTTGAAATTTTTCCTCAGCTCCGGATTCTGGGTGGCCACGCCCACGGGACAGGTATCCAGATTGCAGACCCGCATCATAACGCAGCCCATGGTCACAAGGGGCGCGGTGGCAAAGCCGAATTCCTCCGCCCCAAGGATGGCCGCAATGGCCACATCCCGGCCGCTCATAAGCTTGCCGTCGGTCTCAATGCGCACCTTGCCCCGCAGTCCGTTCATAATCAAGGTCTGGTGGGTCTCCGCCAGCCCAAGCTCCCAAGGAAGCCCCGCGTTGTGGATGGAGCTTCTGGGCGCCGCCCCGGTGCCGCCGTCATAGCCCGACACCAGAATCACCTGCGCGCCCGCCTTGGCAACCCCCGCCGCCACCGTTCCCACGCCCGCCTCCGACACCAGCTTGACGGAAATCCGTGCCTCTTTATTGGCGTTTTTCAAATCGTAAATCAGCTGGGCCAAGTCCTCGATGGAATAAATATCGTGATGGGGCGGCGGTGAAATCAGGGATACTCCCGGCGTGGAATGTCTCGTCTTGGCAATCCACGGGTATACCTTGCCCCCGGGAAGATGGCCGCCCTCTCCGGGCTTCGCCCCCTGCGCCATTTTAATCTGTATTTCCTTAGCGCTCACCAGATAACGGCTTGTGACGCCGAAACGCCCGCTTGCCACCTGCTTGATGGCGGAGCATTTATTCAAGCCGTCCGGCCCCGGCACAAGCCGATCCAAATCCTCTCCGCCCTCCCCGGAATTGCTTTTGCCGTGCAGCCTGTTCATGGCAATAGCCAAGGTCTCATGGGCTTCCTTGGAAATAGAGCCATAGGACATAGCCCCTGTCTTAAACCGGGTCACAATGGACTCCACCGGCTCCACTTCCTCTAGGGGAACGCCCTTGGAAGGATAGCAGAAATCCAAAAGCCCCCGCAGGTTCCTGACGGAATTCTCGTCGTTTACCATGGCAGTATACTGCTTGAACAGGGCATAATCCCCCCGCCTTGCGGCTTCCTGCAGCATATGGATCGTGGCCGGATTGTACAGATGCTCGTCCCCGCCGCTTCGCATCTTGTGGTGGCCCGGACTGTCCAAGGTCAGGTCGCAGCCCAGCCCCAAGGGGTCAAAGGCCTGAGAATGCCGGGCGTCCACCTGACGCTCAATATCCTTTAACGTAATGCCGCCCACCCTGCATACGGTATTGCAGAAATATTTTCCAATCACCTCCGGCGCAATGCCCACGGCCTCAAAAATCTGGGAGCCCTGATAGGACTGTAAGGTGCTGATCCCCATTTTGGAGGCAATTTTCACAATGCCGTGAAGCACCGCGTTATTGTAATCATTCACCGCCGCATAATAATCCTTATCCAGCATCCGGCTGTCAATCAGCTCCCGTATGCCCTCCTGCGCCAGATAGGGATTGACGGCGCAGGCGCCGTACCCCAGCAGGGCCGCGAAATCATGCACCTCCCTAGGCTCCCCGGATTCCAGAATCAGGGCCACCCTTGTGCGCTTCTTGGTGCGCACCAGATACTGGTTCAGGGCGGACACCGCCAGCAGGGAGGGAATGGGCACATGATTCTCGTCCACCCCCCTGTCGGAGAGAATCAGGATATTCACCCCGTCCCGGTACGCCCTGTCCACCTCCACGAAAAGCCTGTCAATGGCCCGCTCCAAGCTGGTATTTTTATAATAAGTGATGGGCACCACCTCCACCTTGAAGCCCTCGGCCTTCATATTTTTGATTTTCAGAAGGTCCGTGTTGGTCAGTATGGGATTGTTTACCCTCAGCACATTGCAGTTTCCGGGAATTTCCTGTAGAATATTTCCCTCCGTCCCGATGTAGACCGTGGTGGAGGTGACGATTTCCTCCCGGATGGCGTCGATGGGCGGATTTGTCACCTGCGCGAAGAGCTGCTTGAAATAATGGAACAGGGGGTGGTACGTCCTGCTCAGCACCGGAAGGGGGGTGTCAACTCCCATGGCGGCGATGGCTTCCCCGCCTTTTTCCGCCATGGGAAGGATGCTGGTCTTCAATTCGTCGTAGGTGTAGCCGAAAGCCTTCTGCATCCTCTGGCGCTCCTCGTCGGTGTACTCCGGCACGCGCTGGTTGGGAATTGGCAGGTCTTTCAAAAAGACCAGATTGCTGTCCAGCCATTCCCCGTAAGGCTGTCTGGACGCGTAGCTCTCCTTTAATTCCTCATCGGAAATCACCCTGCCCTTCAAGGTATCCACCAAGAGCATCCTGCCGGGGCGCAGCCGCTCCTTGACCTTAATCTTCTCCGGGGCAATGTCCAGAACTCCCACCTCGGAGGAAAGAATCAGGGTGTCGTCCTCGGTGATCATATAGCGGGAAGGCCTGAGGCCGTTGCGATCCAGCACCGCCCCCATCATATCCCCGTCAGAGAAAAGGATGGAGGCCGGCCCGTCCCAAGGCTCCATCATGGTGGCGTAATATTGATAGAAATCCCTCTTGTTCTGGGACATTGCCTTATCGTTGGCCCAAGGCTCCGGGATGGCAATCATCACCGCCAGAGGCAGGTCCATACCGCTCATCACAAGGAATTCCAAGGTATTGTCCAGCATGGCGGAATCGGAACCGGTCTTGCTGATGGCGGGCAGAACCTTGTGCATCTGGCCCTTTAAATACTCGGACTCCATATTTTCTTCTCTGGCCAGCATTTTATCCGCGTTGCCCCGAATGGTGTTAATCTCCCCGTTATGTACCATCAGGCGGTTGGGATGGGCCCGCTCCCAGCTGGGATTGGTGTTGGTGGAAAAACGGGAATGCACCATGGCTATGGCGGACTCGAAATCCTCGCTCTGGAGATCCGCATAAAAGGTCCGCAGCTGCCCCACTAGGAACATGCCCTTATACACAATGGATCTGCTGGAAAAAGAAACCACGTAAGTGTCCTCGGAAGACTGCTCGAACAGCCGCCTCGCAATGTAGAGCCTGCGGTCAAATTCCAGCCCTTTCTCCACATCCGCGGGCTTCTTCACAAAGCCCTGCATGATATGGGGCATGCATTCCACCGCCTTGTGCCCCAGCACATTGGGGAAGACGGGAACCTCCCTCCAGCCTAGGAATTCCAGCCCTTCCTTGCGGACGATGATTTCAAACATCTTTTTCGCCTGATTCCGGCGCAGCTCCTCTTGAGGGAAGAAAAACATGCCCACGCCGTATTCCCGCTCTTTCCCGATTTCGATCCCAAGGGCTTTGGTCACTTTTGCAAAAAATTTATGAGGAATCTGGGTCAGGATGCCCACGCCGTCTCCGGTTTTGCCCTCGGCGTCTTTGCCCGCCCTGTGCTCTAGATTTTCCACAATCTTCAAGGCGTTTTCAACGGCCGCCCGGGATTTTTTGCCCTTGATATTCACACAGGCTCCGATACCGCAGTTATCATGCTCAAATTCCTGACGGTAAAGGGGCGGCTTGGGTTGGTTCGTTTTCACGTCAAACATATGAAAGCTCCTTTCTTTATGCTCTTTTTCAGGCAGGTCAGGACGCTCCTGAACCGCTGACAATTTTCTTCTGGGCCTCCCAGTGTACAAAAAAAGGACGCAATAAAGCCTTTCTGCGCTTCATTGCGTCCTCATTTCATTACTATACTACTTTTTTCCTCATCTGTAAATAACAACTTTTTATCAAATTGTCAGATTATTTGAATTCTTTTTACAAAGCCACAAATTTTCTGATATTGCAGGCAATCCTATTAACCATCCACAGCACTCCGGCTTCCTCTAACCGGGCTCCAATTTTAGCCAAGTTCATTGGCTTATTCTCCATAAAAGCTCGAGTGCATGTCACCTTTGATAAGTAATCTTCCATAATTCAGCCCCCATGCTCTGTTCCAGACGCATACTGCCCAAAACCTCCTTCTTCAGCACCCCGTCCGCATATAGCTGCCACCAAAAGTCATTTTCACCGCTGGAAAGCACATAAAATTCCCCGTTCTCCCACTGGGTAAAATCCATATCCTCATACCAGATAAATTCCGCATTGGGCAGATAATATGCATAAAGCACATCGAACGTCGGAAAGGTATAGACAATCCTCTCTTCATCCCGCACCTGTTCCAGCACCTGCCGGGCATGCTGCGTCCACGGAACCGTATCCAGCTCCACCGCCTGCATAACCGTATAGGAGGAAAGCATTAGAATCCCCAGCCACACCATGCCGATTCCCCATGTAATGAGTCTTCGCCCCCCTAACATAACGGCAAGAAACAGCCACAGGAACAATAAAGCGTCCACCATATACCGGTTATCCCAAAAATGGCTCATCCGGGACGCCAGAAACATGCACAGCCCATAGGTCCCAAAGAGCATCGCCCCGGACAATGCAAGAAACGCCTTCTCTTTCGTCCCATATCGCTTCCGCTCCACAATCAGACAAAGGACGGCAGTTATGAGCAGAACCACGGGCATGCTCTCGGACCACTTAATATTGCTCTGGAACGCCCACTCAAACAATTCCCCGATACCGGGCAGCGCCGCCTCCTCCCTCCCGGCGCCGGAATCCCTTTTCAATGTGTCAATCACCACCGCAAGCCACGGCAGATATCCCGCAGCCGTAACCACACAGCAGCACAGCCATTTCTTGATCTGTCCTCTGTCCTTTACAAGAATCCAGACCAGCAGAAATATATAGAGAATCGAAAGCGGCACCACGGAAAAATACTGTGTATACACACCCCCCAAGGAAGCCAAAGTAAATGCGGCCCACCATCGCCCTTGGCCCGACAGCATAATCTCATAAGCGAACAGCCCCGCCGCCGTGACAAAGAAAATAAGCCATGAGTACATGCGCAGATCCACGTTATAGAAAATCAGCTGGGGCCCCAATCCCGCCGCCAGCAGAAAAGGAACGGCGGACTTTACGCCCCAGCGTTTTCTGACCAGCGTAATACCAAGGATTCCCGTTGCGGCCGCTGCCGCCGCAGATACCATTTTCCCCACGAAAATATTTTGGCCGAATACTTTCATCGCCCCCATGACCAGCATGTAATACAAGGGCGGATGGACGTCCGCCGCAGTGGCCTTCAGCATCTCCGTAAAACTGTTCTTTGTCACCAGCTGCCATGTGAACGCTTCGTCCCAATGAACCGCTTCATTTCTACAGATTCTGATAATCAGAACCATGATAACCGCCAATTCCCCCAGCAGAATGGGAATCTGCCATTTTATTAAAAGCGCCTCCGCTTTCGCCAAGAACGCCTCCGCCTTGGCAGGGATTGGCCTTCCCGCCGGATACCTTTTCCCGGCCGCCAGCTCCAGCACGGTCAGTCCTATGACCCAGAAAAACGCCCATAAACAAAGAGTATTTTTCATGTTCAACGGAAATCCGTACACATATCGGATCACCGCCCGCCCCTCCGCACGCTCTCCCGCAAAATACATTGCCCCGCTTCCCGGCGCGGCTTCTTCCTCCTTCATGGTATACATTGCCCTAAACGTACCTTCGGCTCCCTCTTCCATCCCTATGACAACGGAATAGGCCGCTCCCTTTTTGAGCCATCCCTTTACCTGAACATAAGTAAAAGCTTCATCATTTACCTCTTCCCATGGAATCTTCCTTTCCGCCAGCGTTCGTTCTTCTCCGCCCTCCTCCCGGATACGGATGATGAGATTTCCCTCACCCCACCCGCCTTCCGGCATCCCGATGTCAACGGCAATCCCTTCCAGATATTCTGTCTGTGCCGTAAAATCCTGCGTCAATTCCCGCACCGCGGCGGACCCATACGCAATCCCCAGCGCCGGATCCATATTCTCTTCTTTTCTAATCAGGCATAAAGGAAATACACAGATGCACAACAGCAATGTGATACCCAGTATAACCGCTTTGACAATTTTCACGCCGACTCCCATCTGCCCGCAAGGCGGGCATTCAAATCAGGACATGTGAAATGCCCTTTTTCACACTGACTCCCATCTGCCCGCCAAAGCGGGCATTCAAATCAGGACATGTGAAATGCCCTTTTTCACACTGACTCCCATCTGCCCGCCAAAGCGGGCATTCAAATCAGGACATGTGAAATGCCCTTTTTCACACTGACTCCCATCTGCCCGCCAAAGCGGGCATTCAAATCAGGACATGTGAAATGCCCTTTTTCACACTGACTCCCATCTGCCCGCAAGGCGGGCATTCAAATCAGGACATGTGAAATGCCCTTTTTCACACTGACTCCCATCTGCCCGCAAGGCGGGCATTCAAATCAGGACATGTGAAATGCCCTT
>CAOKFN010000062.1 GCA_948467735.1 uncultured bacterium | reverse complement strand
ACCACACGGACCTGAACCGTGCGCGTCTGCCAATTCCGCCATTCCTGCGAACAAAACTTATAATAAACCATTTCCTGTCAAAAGTCAATACCTTTTTAATAAATTTTTGCAGCCTTTTTGCGATTACTGCAAAAAGGCTGCAGTTCAACCTTTCCCTGAACCTCCTGACGCCTTTTCACTGCCTGCTCACTTTACTATTTCGCAATATGAAGGATTCCCAAGATATATCCATCCCGCTCCGGATTTCAGCCTTCCCCAGCCGTTCGCCACCTCTACGATGGTAAACGACCCCTTTCCGGTCTGTCCGTTTACTTCTCCCTCCCCAGATAGGTCTGAATAAATATTTAAGTTATCGATCAGAACCCTGACCATAAACGGAGCTTCTGGGAAGCTGGAAGACTCCGAAACTAAACCCAGCCTTGACATAAATCCTGAACTGGAATTATTTACAGGTGCATTTACTGAGACAAATTCACTTGAATCAAAAAAAAGCGGTTTCGTCCAATCCTCCAAACAACCTAAAACTATCGCGCAGCATATCAAATTTATAAAAATCCAAATAATTTCACTCATCTTTTTTCCGGAATTTTGCTGTAGTATGCTGCAAACCAACAAACAAACGAGAATAACAAAAATAATACACTTCATAAACCAAAATAGAAACTCCATCATTTCTTATGCACCTCCTTGTCTCACCTATCAATATCACTTGTTGTAGTAAATCCCATTTACATCTCTCGTAAACAAGGCTCAGGACTTTCTTTACATCATTCAAATACTATTTTGTATCAAATATCTTCGCCTATATGCTTAATCGATTAAGTAAAAAATTAAATTATAATTAATATATCATTGATTTTTCAGAAAGTCAATATGCAAAATAAAAAAAACGGCAGTCCCGCATCCCGCCCGAACTGCCGCTTCCATCAAAACCGTAATTCAATACCCCTATAAAGTACTGCTGAACAAATTCCCGCTGCTGAAATTGGTACTGTATGTACCCTTTGTCGTATAGAAATTACCGTTATTCGCCTCGCGCCCTGCCGCGTAATTGATCAAGGACGCCTGCGCGGATACCCGGTATCCGAAAGATCCGCTGCCTTGGAACAGACTCTTCACGGTGGACATCTCCGCCTTCATAAAAGTACTCTTATCCAAATCCAGAGTGCCGTCATTATTGATGCTGATACCTGCCGCAAGCAGGGATTTCAAATTGCCTGCGGCTGCGTTTAACATATTCCCCGTCCGGCGTGAAATAGCGTCGTTATCCGCCGCGTCCGTCGCCTTTACCAAAGAATTATAACTGTTCACAAAGCTGTTTACCGCCTTGTAAATTCCTTCCACATCGTATCCCTTCTCCGTGGTCTCCACGCCGTTCTCATCCTTGGTAGTGATATCCTTCTGGGCAAACACGGATTTCGGCCCTGTGACCAGCAGCGCGTCCGCCGAATCCTTCAACGCGTCCGACGCAGACTGCACCTTGGCGTATGCCTTGGTCTCCTCCGACGTCTTAGCCCCAGTGGAAGACTTTACTTTATCCACGCTGCTCTTAGCCGCCGACTTCACCACTTTGTCCGCATGACCGCCATAGTAAGCCTTCATCAGCTTTCCGTAGCTTCCGTTCTTAATGCTGGCATAATCTGCCAGAAAATTGCTGCCCGCCACCCCGGACGCGCCGCTTCCCAGACCGGAAAACAGAAAAGATACATCCTGCTTCAACTTAATATTAATACTCATGCCATTTCCCTCCTATTCCAGTTCTGCATCCACCCTCCCTGTACCATGATCCGGCGGAAGAGCCCGCTTCTAAAAAACCCCCGCCCGACATTCCTCCGCTTACCGTACTGATAGATGCTGTTTCCAGTTTTCTCCACACAATCATTCTTATGCAGCAGCTCATGCCTCACATATAAACTCCGCCCGCTCCGGCAGGCAGCCGTTCATAAACCTTGACAATCCTCCGATTAAACTCTTGGAACCTATCTGCCGCACCTTATAAATCTGTTACATCTATTTTACTATATTATCGTCAAATATGCACCCATAATTTATAATTTTTGAGCAGATTTGGAAAAAAATTTGTGCTGAAACATAATGTACATCCCATTGCATAAAACAAATTTCCGTCCCATATCTGCTTGACAGCTCTTACGGTTAGTGATACTATACTTACAGTAACCGTAATAAGGAATCCATGTGAACTACTTAATTTTGTAACTGCTGCAGCGCACCGTTGTCTAGGGTTCTGCAGGCAAATACCTCTCGTCAGGTCGAATGTATCCTATGGACAGTATCAATGGACACTCCGGTATATGACCCTCGCGGTATTCGCCAACCGTCCAAGCCGCCTCCGGCCGGCTTAATACACGGCCTCTTGGCTCATTGCCCGCAGGAATAAATAATTCCGAAATTTAAGGCGGCGGCAGAATGGAACGGACTCACCTTCAAGCAATATAATTCAGGAGGGAACAAAAATGAAACCCAAATTCAAAAATAATCGCCTTATACTCTTAATCCCTGCCGTCATCCTTGTCCTCCTCACGACAAGCTTTTTTCTAACCGCCTGCACCGCGAAAACCCCCCGCACCGGCCAGATTTATTTATACGGGGAAGAACACGGCGTGGAACGCATTATGGATAAAGAACTGGAACTGTGGTCCGCCTGCTATCGCGACGCAGGCATGAGGGACCTTTTTGTAGAGCTGCCAAATTACACTGCGGAATTCCTGAATCTTTGGATGCAGTCGGACAACGACGAAATACTGCTCCAATTATATGAAGACTGGGAAGGCGCCGCCGTCCATACCCCAGAGGTTCTGGACTTTTATCGGCAGATAAAAAAGCTCTGCCCGGAAACCGTTTTTCACGGAACGGATGTGGGACACCAATATGAAACCACAGGCAGGCGATATCTGGAATATCTCGCGTCCACGGGGCAGGAACAGTCGGAATTATACCAGCTGACACAGGAGACCATCGAACAGGGACGGCATTATTACCAGAATTCCGACCATGTGTACCGCGAGAACGCTATGGTTAAGAATTTTATCAGAGAATTGGATCAATGTAACGACGTCAGCGTCATGGGAATATACGGAAGCGCCCATACGGATTTAGACGGGACGGACTACTCCACCAATACCATTCCCTGCATGGCAAATCAGCTGAAACAGCATTACGGAGACAGCGTGGTACATTCCGAAAACCTGACTCTTCTCTCTAACCCGGAGCGGGTGGACTCCATTCGGATTGGCGGAAAAGAATACACCGCACTCTATTACGGGAAAGCGGATTTGTCCGCGGTTCTGCCGGATTTTCAATTCAGGGAATTCTGGCGCGTGGAAGACGCATACGAAGACTTCAAAGACAATCCCGTTACCGGTAATGTACTGCCTTACAATAATTATCCTATGAAAATAGAAACGGGCCAAATCTTTATCATTGAATACACCAAGAAAGACGGGTCCGTATTCAGAGAATATCATCGTTCGGCCGGAAATACATGGCAGGGTTCTCCCGCCACGGAGGAATTTCAGGTCAGCGAATAACGGCGGCTTCAACTGCCGTCAGGCCAAACGGCGGCAAACTGTTATTAATTTGCCGCCGCAGATTTGGAATGGAATTTTTTGTAGATACAAATTTTTGAATTTTTAATGAGATTACCCCTTGCATTTTTTTCCGTCCATGGTATAATAAAAGGCATGGAAGCATAGCTCAGCCGGGATGAGCGTTCGCCTCACACGCGAAAGGTCAGGGGTTCGAGCCCCCTTGCTTCCATTTTGCAATAAAGGCCGTAAATCAAAGATTTTCCAGTAGAATCAATGGTTTGCGGCCTTCCTTTCTGCATTTTCAACCGCCCTGCTCTGGTCTCCCGGCTTTTCGCAGCCATGCAGGACGGCATTGGACGCCTCCTCCACGGAACATGCCTTCTTCAATACATCCATGATGGATTGATACCCCTGAATCTCCTCCCAGAAAAATTCAAGCTGCATGCCCATGTCCCCAATGGATTTCCCTCTGAACTTGGCGTACTTGTACAGCGCCTCCCTGCGGCTCCAGTATGTCCACTGCGCCAGCCCGTATCCGGCGGAGTCGTCGGCAAAATTCCCATACTGCCCTCTGTCAACGGCATATGTATATTCTGCATCGGACATTCCCCCTGACGAAGCCCTCTTGTATCAATTCCTGTAATTATTCTTATAATCCCGTCATATGCCGCCACGCTCCCACCTCCCACTTGTATTAAAACTCTGCTTCCCCTATAACCAAATTACAGGCATTTCTGTGCCAAATACAAAAGAAAGGAGAAACCAAAATGCGTACATATACTCACGTCCTCACCTCCCTGAAAAAGAAAAAGGTGCTACGGACGCGCATTACACACATCTATGGCACCGCTTAGCCGTTATCTGCAATCTTTTATGCAGACCTCATATTTAATTTATTATATCATTTCATTATTTGTGATTGGATTTGTACCAAATTAAAAACGATATTTTCGGCCTTGAAAAAATGTAGAATTATGCAGAAAAGCATGATATAATATTTTCGTTACCACCCCGACACTGGTGACAGGAAGGGGGTGTTTCCTAAATGGAATTGGTTTTATCTTTTTTAGTCGCTGTTGCGGCTGGCGTAGTTTGCCACTACGTCATCAAGTGGTTAGACGGCGACAATTAGTCGGTAACTAGCCCAAACGGTTAACTTCTCCGCAAAAGAAGAAGAACCCCGGAAAGTATTTACGGTACTTTCCGGGGTTCGTTCTTTTTGTGTTCCCTAAACTGGTTCTATCTTTTTGCCTATCGGCATTATAGCATATGCGGTTTTTAATTGCAAGATACATTTAAAAATTATTTCTATTCCACACATTCCTCTGTATTTATGCACTTTCCTTTATATTTCCAATGTCTGCTGTGCATTGTAATTCTATTTCAATCCACACTCCCGCAAGAAGAGCGATTTTTACCGCCTTTCTGTATCAGATTCCCCGCTCATTTGTACCAAGTTATAAATAAAAACGGGGCCTAAATTCAAGCCCCCTTGCTTCCATTTTTACTGCGTGTAAAGTCCCGTTGAAAGAAGCTTGACTATGGATAGCAGACGGTAATTCAGTTTACCATGTTGGTCAGCTCAATCTGCCTGTAAATGATATAGGCAGGTAATGCTGACCAACATGAAGAGCCAAGAACGAAACTGCAAAATAACAGCATTGCCATGACGGCCTTCGCTTCATCATAATCAAACGGCAGAAAATATCACGTCGGCCGTCCCCGGCTGTTTTACAGCCTTATTGTTTCACCCGCAGCGCCGCCTCCTCAGCATAGATTTTTAATCAAAAACTCCTCCACGCCCTCCCCGTTCCATACATGTCCTCCCGAATGCACTTTATGTATCAGCTTATTCTCCTCATGATACAGCGCATACGCTTTCAACGCGGTCTCCGTCTGTTCCCGCACATTCTCCAGTCCCCTGTGCCCGTTCAGCGGATCTTCTCTGCCGCTCTCGATCAAAAGCGCCCTCGGCGCAATCATTGCCCCCATGTCTCCCATGTCCATGGTCTCCCACATAAACGGCACATAATTACATGCGCAGTTATTAGCCATCCGCACCAGAGAATCCCGCATTCCATAAAAATATCCGCTGGTGACGGCGGCGCGGATTCTCCTATCCAGCGCAGCCAGCCACAGCGTCTGGAAGCCGCCCCCGGACATTCCCACGCATCCCACAGCGCCCTTTCGCACTTCGGGAATTGTCTCCGCAAAATCCACCAGCCTCATCAAATCCCATACCGCCAGTCCAATCACCGACTGCCCGAAGCCGACCGCAATCTGCAGCAGTTCCCGGTGGGAATTTCCCCGCCTTGCTCCTTCCGAATCCCCCTGCTGGAAACGTTCCCGCCGTTCCCCGCTGCCCCTTTCGTCAGGACACAGCACAAAAAAGCCGTCCCTCGCTAACACCGCTGCCAAAGGCGCCTTGACGTCCGCTCCCGCCGTGGAAACCAGCATACCGTCCACCGACGCCTCCTTGCCTCCCCCATGCCCATGGGGAATCAACACCACGCCCCCGTTGGGCTTATCCGGCCTTAACAGATAAAAGGGCATCACAATCCCGGGTTCCGTGTCCAGAAGCCAATATTCCTTTGCATACCCATTCTCCGCTAAACTCTCAAGCCTTCTGGCATTTCCCTCCACAGGCTCGCACCTGCGGATTCCCGAAATCTCCATCAGCCGCTGCGCCGCCCTCTGCCGCCACTCCTCATGCTGCGCCGCCGTTTCCGCGCAGAAAGCATACTCCCTTTTCGTATTGTCATATTTTTTACAGAAAGCCTCTATTTCATCATAATACATACTAACTCCCTTCCGCCCTTCTTAGGAACTATAAGAATTAATCTCTACATCTGACTTGTCTAAATCTTCTTATGCCGCGTTGTCGTCAATCCTCACGCTTCCACTCTGCGACGCCCTCACGATAAAGAAAACTTCTTCTATGAAGAACGCCGTCCAAAGCACTCCCATCACCCAAGCAGCCTCACCGGCCCCAGAAGTCCGGAAGGCTCCACCGGCATTGTGGAGGACAATCCATCCCTGACCGCATGTACAAGGGTATTGCAGACCCTGATCTTCACCACGTTCCGCCCCGGCAGGATATCTTCCCCGGCAAATTCTACCGTATAGGGCGCGGTCAGCCTGACTCCCAGACTTCTGCCGTTCAGCAGCACTTCCATCGTCTCATACACCCTTCCGCAGTCCAGCCTGAATTCCGACACGCCCTGCGGCAGACGTCCCCCCTCAAATTCCGCTTCATATTCCATTTGTCCCGAAAAATACGGCAGGCCGTCCGCTCCCGTCAGATTCTCCAATTCCGAAAGCTTTGTCTCCCACTCCTTTTCTCCGGTATATTCCTTCATTTTCACCTTCCACGGCCCCTCAAAGGAATACAGCTCCTTCCAATCCCTTCTCATGGGACGCGCTTCCATTCCCTTCTCGATTTCACCTGCGAATAAAATCGCCGCTTCTCCCGGCCCCAGCGGGACAGACACCATTCCATCCCTATTTTCCGCCTGATACAGCCTGTTTTCCCACGCGTCATACCAGAACACAGACCTCCGCGCCAGTTCCGGCGGAAGACAGAGCATTTGATTTTGCTCCCCGCCCCCGCCGTCTTCCACACCCTCATGAAACAGCAGGATATAATCCCCCTCGCTCTGCCTGTAATGATAATACCTCAGATAAGGATTTTCCTGTGCAAACCGGATTTCCCCGATCCCTTCCTCCCTGATCACACGGGGCAAATCTTCTGCAAGAATCAGCCCTTTATGGGTATAACTTTCGTGGGTATTCATATACTTGGGACGTTTTTTGTGGAAGATAACTCTCACTCCCTCTTCCAGCGCCTTATCGCACCACTGTAGAATCTGATCCGGAAGATACTCGCAGTATGGGAAAATCACCGTATCATAGGATTCCTCCCCGGCCCGCAGCCGCCCCTGACGGATGCTGCCGCCAAGCAGCGCCTCTTCCGGCAGCACCTCATAATCCGCCTGATGCTGCAGGAGCTCACGGCCCACAACTTCAAATCCGTCGCATTCTCCCATCCACTCCGCGCAGACGGGATAGAACACTGCCGCCGCAGGCACATGGACGCCGCCGCTGATCAAATGGCTGACCCGGTTCATATAGGCCATTAAATACGAAAAGTAAGGAAACTGCGGGTTCCTGCCCCGGGCGTAAAAATGGGGCGGGCAGTCCCTGTCCGGAAAATCCTTCATGGAAAAGGCATGGGGCACAAAATAATTCACCCCCCGCACCAGCATATGGTCCGCCAGCCATTTCATCAATTTCAAGCCCTCCGCCCATCCATACGCCCCAAAAATCTCGCACATGGTCCTGCCCTTTTTCTTCCTGTCCAGATGTGCCAGACTGACTCCCATTTTCGCAAGCCCGTAATGGAAAAACGTCCCGTTGTACTGCCCCTTCCCATGGGTGTGGTAAAACCAGCAGTCGTCAAATCCCGGCCGAATCTGCTGCAGGACCACATCGATTCCCGACATGTCCTGTCCCCCCACAGCCTTGAAAAAATGCCCCGTTCCCAATCCCAGCCGGCCATGGCACCCATTGTCCTCAATCACATGCCCGATATATTCCACCCCATGTTCCCGGCACCAGTCCCCAATCTGGCCGCTAAAACATCTTCCGTACAAATCCGTCACCGCGTCCATATAAGAAAATCTGGCGGACTGGGTCATTTCTCCCACATCATCCCAGAGCGCGGTCAGTCGGACCGTCATGGATTCCCCCCAGCTTCGCCGCAGAAGCTCCCCCAATTCTTCACACCAAGGAAGCGTCTGCCCCATATTCCCCAGCCGGGCATTATGTCCATATTCCGACAATACATTTCCTATTTCCGGTTCATCCGAAAAAAAGCCGCCGAACTCCTTTCCAAACCTGTCATGATATCGCTCAAAATGAGGCTCATAAACCGTTTGGATAAAAAATTCCACCGCTTTTTTATCAATTACATTCAGATATCCTCTTCTTCCGGTTCCCCTGCTTGTAATCTTCAGTACGGTGATGGTCCAAGCGCCCTCCGGCACCTCCCAATACAAAACGCCGTCCCGCACCTTGTCCGTCACGTCGCAGACTTTAGAAAGGACTTGGGACTCCCGTCCCTTTTTCCCCACAGTCACCCCGATGAATTCTTCTCCCGCCTCCAAGTGCATCAGGAATCCGTGCCCCGAAAGCGGCCCCCGCACATCGATATGATAGCAGGCCAGATACCTCTTCCCGAACTCAGGATGCTCCGGCACCCTGCCGTTGACATATCCGGTGGGAAAATGGGCGTCGTCCAGCACCCATACCTTCATCCCTCTTTTCCCGGCTTCCTCCAAAATAACATCCATATCCTCCCACCAGCCCGGCCCAAGGAAATCGGGATGCACTCTGGATTCCACGCATACCTGCCTGATGCCCGCTTCATAGATTTTCTCCATCTCCTGTAGAATCACGGCGTCCTCCGCCCCATTCTGCCAGAAAAACGGAATGATATAGTCTTTTTCCTGCCCGTTTAAAACCTCCTTAAGTGTCTTTTCCATCTGTCTGTCCTCCTATCATTCTTTGTACCGGATGCCCGCCGTCTCTGCCCATACGCCCTCTGCTTCATTTCTCTTATGCAATCCATCGCGGCGTCTCACCTGCTCCCGGCTCCGGCTTATCCCCCGCGGCATCCTCTCCTGCCGCTCCCGGCTCCGGCTTATCCCCCGCGGCATCCTCTCCCGCCGCTCCCGGCTCCAGCTTATCCCCCGCGGCATCCTCTCCTGCCGCTCCCGGCTCCGGCTTATCCCCTGCGGCGCCTTCCCTTCACGCAGTCCCTATTCTTCCCTCCCTTCCCCATATTCTGTTATCTGCCGCCTGCGTCCTGTCACTTTTTCTCGGATTGGGATGCATTTGCAATCTTTTTCAACGTACCGTTCAATCCAAGAATCAAAAAAATATCTCCCTGCTTTGTGGGATCGTCCGCCGGAGGATTGATGAGCAGCACTCCTCCCCGCTTAATGGCAATCACGTTCACTCCATATTTTTCACGCAGTTTTAATTCCTTCAAGTTCTTTCCCGCCCAGCTGCCAAGGGCCGGCACATCGGCGATGGAATATTCCGAAGTCAGCTCGATGGCGTCAAACAGATTGTTAAACGCCAGATCATTTGCCAGATGAACCCCCATTTCTCTCTCCGGATAGACAATTTTATCCACGCCCACCTTGGTCAGAATCTTGCCCTGCATATCGTCATACGCCTTGGCGATAATCTGGCCGACGCCCTGTTCCTTGGCCCAGATTGCCGCCAGCACCGACGCCTCCAGACTATGGCCGATGGAGATAATCGCCCCGTCGAAATTCCTGCCTCCCAGCTCCTTTAACGCGTCTTCATTTGTCACATCCACACACATGGCCAAGGTCACATATTCGGCAATTTGATTCACCCTCTTCTCATTGCGGTCAATGGCAAGCACCTCGCAGCCGTTGGCCTCCAGCTGTTTCGCCATGCTGCTGCCAAACCTGCCAAGCCCGATGACAATATATTCTTTCCGCATATTTTTCTTCGCCCCCATTCTCCTGCCTTTCATTAACCCCTCCCGTTTAGTACCGGCAAAATATTTCCCTCCGAAATCCCTTAACCGACGATCACCTTGCTCTCCGCGCAGGAAATATCCCCCGCGGGCCTTTGATGGTTGAACGCCAGCGCCAGAGTAATCGGGCCGATGCGCCCCAGATACATGGTCAGCGCCACCAAAAGCTTCGCCGCGGGCTTCAGCGCCCCTGTCAGCCCTCTGGACAGCCCCACGGTGGCAATGGCGGAGGTCATCTCATACAAAGTCTCTAAAAAATCACTGCCTTGAACCGCAAGAACCGCCGTCGTCAGCACGATCAGCACAGAAAAGCTGAAAGCGACAATGGCCACGCATCTTCGTATGGTTTCATCCGCAATTTTCCTATGCATCACGGTCACATCCTTCCTGCCCTTGATATTTGCGAACATGGAAGCGCACAGCATAATGACCGTTACCGTTTTGACGCCGCCCGCCGTACCCGCCGGAGACCCTCCGATAAACATCAGCACCAGATACACCAGACAGGAATCCGGCCTGAAGCATTCCTGAGGGATCGTAGCGAATCCCGCGGTACGCAGAGTGACGGATTGAAACAGGGCCGCCATCACCTTTCCCGGCCAGCCCATATCCCCCAAGGTGGCAGGATTGTCATATTCAAACAAAAGCGTCGCCGCCGTACCCGCCAAAATCAATACGCCCGTGGCCAGAAGCACCAGCTTTGTCTGGAGATTTACCTTCTTCGTATCCTGACCATGTCTTGGCTTCAGGCGCAGAGAGGCCGTCCTTGCAATCTCCCAATACACGGGAAAACCAAGCCCGCTGACGATAATCAGGAAAATAGTCGTCACATTTAAAATGACATTATCCCGATAAGCGCAGAAGCTGTTTCCTCCTAAAAGGTCGATTCCGGCATTGCAGAAAGCGGAAACCGCATGGAACATACTATACCAGATTCCCCGAATTCCGAATTCCGGAATAAAAACTAACGAATATCCAACGGCCCCTATGCCCTCCAGACAGAGCGTCACCTTCATAACCCTTCCTGTCAGCTTCACCAGCCCTGACAGAGTATCCAGATTATAGGCATTTTGAATCAACATCCTCTCCGACAAGGTAATCCTTCGCCGGAAGACCCACAATACCATTGTGGTAAATGTGACAATCCCCAGACCGCCGAATTGTATGAGAAATAAAATAATTATCTGGCCAAATCCGGAAAAGGTCTGCCCTATATTCACTGTTGACAGCCCGGTGACACAGACGCTGGACACGGCCACAAACAATGCGTCCAAAAAATCTATGTTCCGCCCCGGCTTCACGCTGAAAGGAAGCATAAGGCATAGGCTCCCCAATACGGCTCCCGCAAGAAATCCCAGCATGATGATGCTTGTGGGAGTAAGTTTATGTCTTCTCATATCCCAATCGCCTCTGCAATGACCAACACAGTCAACTCTGTTATTTCTCCACGAAGTCTTTTCTCATGGGCGTGAAAATATCCAGCATCACGCCCCCGTCCTCCAACGCAAGCAGTCCGTGGGGCACGTCTGCTTCCACATAGAAGCATTCTCCCGGCCCAAGAACTTTCTTCTCTCCGTCGATATTCGCCTCAAATTTCCCCTTCAGGACATAGCCGCACTGACGATGGGGATGGGTATGCACCGCGCCCTCCATCCCCTTCTGCCACACCAGCTCCACCACCATCAAATCCTCCATGCAGCCCTTGACGGTTCTTACCACGCCGTTATCCAAAACTTCCGATTTACAATTCTCCCTTGACACAAACATATTTTTCTCTCCTAATTTTGGTTTTATCTCTTCTCTGCGACTGTTTTTATCAAGTTCCCGTTTACGGGAACTGGTCCCGCTTGTGGGAACTTATCCCGCTTGCGGGAACTTGTCTCGCCTGCTGGAACCTGATACTCCTGCGGGAGCTTTGCCCGCCTGCGAAGCTCTGCCCCATCAACGCAAAAAGGCCCTGCTGCGCAGAGTCTCCTGTCTATGTTCTTTGTATATGGACATATATTTAGATTGATTCAGATTATATCGCTTAATTTATGAACAAGGCTCTCAGCTTATAATTTGCTCACTGTTATCTTACCATAATATGGCGGCAGTGTCAAGAAACGAACTATTTTGAAAGCAGCAACAGCAGAATGCAAAATGTCATGAAACTGTGCCGCTTCATATGGTTCACTACTTATAAACGACTTCATAACCTATTCATCGTCAAATAAACTCATCATATATCGCCAAAGTCTGCTTAGGCAGGGCAGCCTCATTTAAGTGCCATTACATAAATTTGACATGGATTATTTTCATCCCATTTGAACAGTTTTCACTTGAAGAAAGGAATATCCCTTTTCTATCGCAATCTCTTTCGCCGCCTTAATCAATTCTTTCCCGATTCCACGCCTATGGTATTCTTTCAAAACGCCCATTACGGCAGCTTCTATGGTATCTTTTCCTGTTTCTTTTAAGCATATAAATCCTATTTCTTTTTCGCCTTCTTTCGCCGCGGCAAATATCTGTTCCTCACAATCCTTAATATATTGTTCGCGTGATTCTGTGATTCCAAACCAATCAGTTAATGCTTCTAATATGGAACGCGCGATATGTTTTTTTAACTGCTTATCTTTTATTTCTTCAATCATTTTTATCCTCCCATAAATCGTAATCAAAAATTTTGCCTGCGTCATTCCTGCCCTCAGTCATTTCCAACACCTCGTTCATTCTTTGCCGCGTTAATAGTTTCCGCAAATAAGACTGACTTCCCATTAGGATAAATCGCCGCCCAAAAGCAGACAATATTTCAATTTTTATGTCTTCTTTCCACACCTGACGCCGTTTTTTCCGACACCCCCCGAATTGTCATGCTGCTGCCTTGTTCTTAACTAAAACAATAAACTGACGTCCCCATAAATACAGATACGTTCTCTTTTGCCGGGCAAGTCCGGCGCTGTCGTTTACGGCACTCTGACAGGTGCGCTCAAGGCCGCCTGACAGGGCTTGAACGTCGGCTGACTTTGTGCTATACTTGAACATGAACAAATCGACAAATCGGGGTTTTCATGAAAGAAGAATAACCCCTTTCCCTTGAAAGGGGTGTTAATCAAAATGACGGACTTAGAATTAAGAAAAAAGGCCTCCGAAATTACGGCTCAGTTCCGAGATAAAACCATATCGGATGAAGAAATTATCCGCCAGATCAAGGAGGAGCCGGAACTTGTCCATGTAAAATGCCTGTCAGGTGCAAACCTGTTTCTTGACGCAGTACTCTGGGATCGATTTTCTATTGCAAAAGCTCTTAGCAAAATGGGGGCCGATATCCATTGGACGAGCGAGGCCAGCATGATTCATGGAAATGCGCTGGGGATAGCCCATTCTCCACAGGATGCGGAGGAGCTTCTTGCCCTCGGCGTGAAAATTGAGAAGAATCTGTCGTTTTCTATTTCCAAACCATTCAAAAATCCCGCTATCGTGGCAGCTGAGCACAATGATACCACTATGCTGCTCTATTGGCTGGGCAGGCAGAGGGAGATTTTTGCGGATGACCCAGAATATGTCGGGAAGGTTTTCTATGCTGCCATAGATATGGCGTCCATGATGAATCAATACAATATGCTTTCCTGCATTATGGCTGATGATGAGCTGTTCGGCATTCTCAAGGAAATTTATTCCCAGATTGACAATGCAGAATCCGTTCGTCTATATCTCAGCGCATTAAGGCACATCAAAGAGGAGAGCCTTGATGACAGGAAAAAAGAACTGCGAAAGGTATTAAACGCAAAAAAGAAAGAATTATCTCCTGCAACATAACTTCCAGTTCATCGGGGGCTTTCATCTATTGGGTGAAAGCCCCCTTGCGAATTATTTCAGATAGCTTATAATAAAATCAATCATTCAAGAAAGAAGGTATCTTCTATGAAAGCCAAAAAATGTTCCGCACTTTTCTTCACCGCGGCCTTCGCCGTCAGCCTGCTTCTCTCCGGCTGTGCCTCGGACGCGCCGCCCGTTTCAAATACGCCGCCTGCGGAAGATGCGGCCCAAAGCGGCGGCGAAACCGATACCGGCACCGCCTCCAAGCTGGGCGTTTTGAAATCTTTTACCGCCGACACCTTGGACGGCGGCGTCTTCACACAGGACGACATTCTGAATCGGGATGTGACCGTCATCAATTTCTGGTCCACCACCTGCGGCCCCTGCATTGCGGAAATGCCCGACCTTGCGGCCTTTGCCGAAGCCCTGCCGGACAATGTGGCGGTTATCACCGTCTGTCTGGACGGAGCCCGCGTTCCGGACACCGCCAAAGAGCTTTTAAATAAAGCGGGTTTTGAAGGCACAACGCTGATTACCGGCAGCGAAGACCTTATCGACGTATGCAGGAACATCCAATATACCCCCACTACCGTTTTCGTGGATAATGAAGGAAACCTTGCGGGGGACGCCATTATCGGCGGGCAAAAGGATTTATCGGAAACCTTTCTGAAAGCGATAAACTCGGTTCTGAACGCCGAGGGAAAAGAGGAAATCAGTCTTGAAGAATAAACGAATTCTCTTGATAAGATACGGCCTGCTGGCCGCGGCGGCAGCCTTTACGGTCATCGGCCTGATAAAACAGGAACATCTGGAGGTTTGGGAAAAGGCGGTGAAAATATGTCTGGAATGCATCGGAATCGGCTGAATACAGGACGGGCGTCCAAAAAACTCTTGTCCTTTCAGCGAAAAATACAATTATTATCCGCCGTTTTCGTAAACGGCTATGCGGCGGGTTTTCAAAAAGGGAAAATTTTTACCGGCGGCACGAAAGCAGTCTGCCTTCCGGTTCTCAACTGCTACTCCTGTCCGGGCGCGCTGGGCGCCTGCCCCGTGGGTTCCCTTCAGACGGCTTTGGGCGGCGCAGACCATCATTTCCCCTTTTATGTGCTGGGGCTTTTGATGCTCTTCGGCATTGTTTTAGGCCGGGTCATCTGCGGCCTGCTATGCCCTTTTGGCTTAATACAGGATCTGCTGCACAAAATCCCCGTTCCCAAACGAAAGCTTCCCACGAAAATAGACAGGCCTGCCCGATATCTCAAATACATGATCCTGCTGACGGCGGTTATCCTTCTTCCGGCCTTTGCCGTGACCGAAACGGGAGTGACTCCCCCATATTTCTGCAAATATATCTGCCCTGCCGGAACCTTGGAGGGCGGCGTCCCCTTGATGCTTGCCGACCCTTCCCTGCGGAGTCTGGCCGGAGCGCTCTTTCACTGGAAGATATTGGTGCTGGCGGTTATCCTGATATCCTCCATGTTCCTGTAGCGCCCCTTCTGCCGATATCTCTGCCCTTTGGGCGCTTTTTATTCGCTGTTCAACCGATTCAGCTTTTATCGGATGCATTTGAACGAATCCAAATGTATCGGCTGTAAAAAATGCGAGCGCTCCTGCCCCATGGCTGTGGAAGTCACCAAGCAGATTAACAGCCCCGAATGCATCCGCTGCGGAAAATGCAGATCCGTCTGTCCCACCGGAGCCATCTCTTCCGGCTTTTCCTGCACGGCCCCCTCGCCGGAAAAGGAAAAATAATACGCCCTCCGGCAACAAATCAGGATGTGTGAAACGCCTTTTTTCACACTACTCCCATCTGCCCGCCTTAGCGGGCATACAAATCAGGATGTGTGAAACGCCTTTTTTCACACTACTCCCATCTGCCCGCCTTAGCGGGCATACAAATCAGGATGTGTGAAATGCCTTTTTCACACTACTCCCTCCACCACTCAGCCGGAATGCTCTCCCTGTCCATCAGGCAGTTTCGCTCATGGGCCAGCACCTTGGAAGTGACCTCAAACAGCTTCCCGGCGTCGCAGAGAATGCTTTCCGCGCTGCCAAAAGTCACCTTCCGCGCCGCTCCCGTCTCATAAAAGGCCTCGCTCAATTTGTCAAAGCTCTCTGAAATGTGAGCGGTATGGGGATTATAGTGCCGGTAGACCGACACCGTTTTCAGGCCGCCCTCCGGCAGTTTCACCTGAAAACATACCGGCGCGTCCGTAAAGCGTTCCGGCACATCCCATACCTCCTCGATACTATGTATGAAAGTATTTCGGATATGCGTAACCCCCGCCAGCAGAATCTGTGCATGAATGCTGCGAAGCCTGTCCCAGCAGCCCCCCGGCGTACAGGGCGTGGTACAGTTTTCCTCTCCCCGAACATATTCCGCGGCGGAAGGCCCGTAAGCGGCTATGCTGTGGGTGGGGTGAAGGGAGCGCAGCACCCCCGGCCGCTTCAGGAACAGATTGGGTATAACGCCCACGCAGGCCGGTTCCGTATCCGGGTCAAAGAAAGAATAGGTTTCGCTCATCTGCGCCCAAGTATGGGCGGGGGTCATAAAAAGTCCCTCCGAAAAATATTCCATAAAAACGTCAATCACCGTATCGGCGCCGCCTTCCACCGCTCCCACAGCCTTCATGGAAGAATGGAGCATCAGCGCGTCCGAATGCTTAAGCCCCATGCCCTCCAGCTGAGCGGTCAAATCCTGTTTTGTATACATAACCTTCTCCTTTATACCAGTACCGTTTAATTCCAGTATTTGATTCCAGTATTTGATTCCAGTACCGTTCCTTCTCTCCAGCGCCCCCTGTCAATCCGCGTCCTTGGGCCAAAGCAGCAGAACCGCCAGTATGGGCAGCGTCACCATAATGGGGAAGATATACCGCATCTGCACCACCGGGCCTAACAGCATGGTTCCCAGATATACCAGCGGAAACAGGCAAAACAGCGCCTGCTTTCTCTGCCGCAGGAACAAAAACGCCAGAAATACAATCCCCAGCCCCCACACATAAAAAGCGCATTTAAACAGCAGGGATATCACCGGCCAGCGGTAAAATTCATTTCCGCTGACGATTTTTTCCAGCTGCTCTTCCAGCCACGGGAGCTTCGATTCATGCTTAATCTCCCCGACATCCGCTATCTCGGAGGAATAATAGGTATAAATTACTCCCATCCGCCCTTCCACTCCATACCCCAGACACTCCGCATACGACCTGTCGTCTAGGAACCAATACCCCCGGGTCAGCTCAAGAAACGCGTCAATGTACTCGTTAGGATACTTAAGTCCGATTTTTGCCCAATCCCAGAGAAGCTGCCCCATATGCCCATCCCAAGTCTCCGGAAATGTAGTCACTCCCACACCGGCCTTCACCGTATCCGCAAGAGGCGCGTTATAGCTCTCCCAATCCTCCTCCGGAATATATTGATTCAAAAGCCGCCTTGTCTCCTCGTCCAATTCCTGACCATGATAATATCCCACTCTTGCAAGCTGCTGAATGGGTACGCTGTACATTTCCACCTTTGCGGAGGAAAGCTCCGTGCCCAGCGCCGCCTTGATTACCGCCGCCGTCCCCCGTCCTCCGGCAATCAGAAGCACGCAGAGCAGAAGCACCCTCAGCTTTTCTTTTTTGGCGGCGAAGGCCGTCCAGAGCACGCCAAAAACCGCCGCCGCATATATGGCGTTATTGCGAAACTGCATCATGAGACAGCCTTCCAGCAGAATCAAGACGTCCCACAGAAGCGTTTCTTTTCCCTTTCTGAAAAAGAACCTCTCCGCCAGCAGCAGTACAAACAGCAGGAATAAGACGCTGAACAGCACATCCTTGGTAGTGCATAAAACCATGACCGAATTCAAAGGAAATACGCCGAAATACAAAACCGCCGCTGCCGCCATCCACCTTTTCTTCCCAATCCGATAGAGGAAAGCGCAGGCATAGCCCATCGTCAGCGAATACGCCAGCATCTGAAACAGCGCCATTCCCGCCATTCCCGCCTCCGGACTGCCCAGCCGATATCCCAGCTGTAAAAAAAGCCAGATAACCCATGTGTGGGCAATGGGCTGATACGGCCAGAACCATGCGAACCCTTTGGCCGCTTCATTTACCTGCCTGTGAAAATCATAAGACATAATAATGGGATAATAGGCCAGCCACACAGGAATCAGGCATACGAATATCGCCGCCGCACTGACGCCGAATACCGCCGCAGGTTTCCACTCCTTTTTATTGTCCGAAACCGACGTGGGAGCACTTTCCAATTTCTCCATTTGACAGAATAATAGATTTCCAAAAGGGAAAACCGCAATCCCCAGACAGGCCGCCCGCAGTATAATCAGCCCCTTGCCTTTCAAGCCGCATTCGGTCAATCCATTTGCCTGAAGCTGATACCCCATAATCATGGATACGGCAAATAAAAAACTCACAATACCCCCATATCGGCGTCTGCGCCCCCGCTGCTTTCCTTCCACAGCCGCCAAGCTTTTCTCCGTCTGCCCCAGCAGCCAGAAAATCACGGGCCAAAACAGCACGCTCATCACGGAAAAGGAAGCGGGCGCCGCCCCCGCAAGGTCAAGGATATAACAAATCCCATAGGTTCCTAAAAAAGCGAGAATTCCTCGCGCCAAAATCTTATTTTTAACCAAAAGCTCCAACTGCTTCATCTGCTCTGCCACCGCCCCGCATGCCTGCAAGGCTCTCCTTTTCATTGAAATATTTCGCGGCTTATGCCAAACCAATGCAAATATGTTCTCCCACAGACTATGCTGCATAATGCCAGAATTTACCGTACTGCACTGGTGAAACGTATATAGCTGGCGTTATATAGTCAGGTTATTCGGTAATTTTAACTGTTAAGCAGTATAAATCACGACACAGAATATTACGATATGAAGGTATTCTATCATGCATCATATGACTTGTCATTTCGCTTTTTTCGCCCGGCCGGAATCTTTTTCCTAATGCTCCTCAAAAGGAAAAATCCCCCCGCCCCTAGAATACTTCCCATAAAATTCAATATCAAATCATCCACATCCACACTTCTTCCGATAAAAAGCTGGCTGGTCTCAATGAAAAGGGGCAGCAGCAGGGAATACGCCCCAATCCACAGCGCCTTCCGCCTGCTTTCCCACAAAAGGACAATCCCAAATCCCCAAGGCATAAACATCACCACATTTCCCACAATGTTGACCATAAAAGCATCCGCATTCCAATCATGGAAACCTCCTCCATCGGAAGGCCCGGTGAAAATATCGCTCTCATTGGAAGCTCCGGCTGAAACGCCGCTCCCATTGGAAGGCCCGGCTGAAACGCCGCTCCCATGGGCGGATGAATCTCCATTAGGAAAAAAACTGCTGATTGTCCGAAAAGGCGCCAGATTAATTCCCTCCCCCGCCGCCAGCCTGCCCGCCGCCCGCTCCGCCATCACAGCGGGGCTGGCGTATTCCCCTTCCAGAGCCATGGTCAGAAGTCCCGCGTGAAACAGAACAAAGCAGGCCATGGCAAGCTCTCTCGGCAAAACCGATTTTCCTGCCGACACTCTAGCCCATGGCCTGCGAAATAACAAATAAAACGGCGCTGCAATCAAAATAACGCAGCAAAACCGCCGCAGATAATCCAGCATATTTTACCTCTTCCATTCCTCTCGTCCGATTCCGTATCCACGGCTCCAATCTCCCATTCCATCGCCCAAAGCATTCCGCTTCCGCCGCGGAGCCGCCTTCACCTATGCTTGACACTTCTCAGCCTTCCGGCGCCGCCAAAGGCTCCTTCACCGCCGTAATCGTGAATTCCCCCGGCAGGCTTTCGTCCGTCCATGCGGGATGTTCGTCAAATTTTTTCAAGGTAAATCCACAGCTTATGACGGCATTGATTACTTCGCTGATTGTATATTTTCTGTAACTGCACTTGGGCATCCGTCTCCTAACCGCTTCTTCATAAAAACGCGCATGGGCCATCTCTCCTTCTATGATATCGGCGGAAAAATAACTCATCCCCGGCTGTTCAAATTTCAATATATCGGATATTTTTTGAAACGGATGAAAGTCGCTGCATATCATTTTTCCGCCCGTCCTCAGCAGAGAATACATCATCCGCATAAACTCGTCGATATCATGGAAAAAATGCAGTACACCGCCTTCCATAAAAACCACGTCAAAATAGTTTTGATAGAAATTCCTGTCAATTTCCAGCACATCGCATACTACATAATGAACGTCCACGCCTGCGGCTTTTGCTGTTTCCAGCGCATATCTTTTATTATCTTCCGAGATATCAAAAACCGTCACGTCCGCCCCTAAAATTGCCAGCGGAACCGCCTTCTTTCCGCAGGAACCGCATATATTGGCCACTTTGACGTCCCGATATGCGTCAAAATAATCCGCATATCTCTTTAACATCCCAACAGGGTTCTCCCTGTCCTTTTTCGCTCTCTCCGCGGGAGTCCCCGACTGCTTTACCCAAAAATTGTAAGCGTCAAATTCCCATGCTTTTTTATTTTGAATACTGTAATCAACCACGTAATGTATGAAGTCCTCCCTTTCCTTTTTGAACTGCCGGCGTTTTTTGATCTCCTGATTTCCGTTCAACCGCTGCCTATATACTTCTCAAGCCCCCCTGCCGCTCTGTATTCATCCCTTCCGCATACTCCGGCTCCAAATCTTTTGCATGCCCTTTCATGGCTTAAATATGTCCTCGCTCTTATTTTTATAATGATTAAGGCGGTTACAGACTCCGCCTTATGACTTCATAATTTTCCTCCACGGGCAGGCTTCCGTCCAATAAAATCTGCGGACACTGCAGCCGCTTCTGCCATTCGTCATGTTTTGACCTGCTTCTCATATTGAGACCGCCATTGTCATAGGCCGCCGCCCAAGCAATAAATTCTTGATGATGTTCATACATATCTCCCCCCGGGTCAATCCTGCTGCCAAAGCGTAAGCGCTCCCTGTTTTTTAATCTTTCAATCCGTATCGCCGTATCCGTCTCCACGCGAATCGCTAATGTAAATAAAGGCGTCAGCTCGTCTCCCCAGCCCGCAACGGAACCTGAAATCACTACCTTCTCATATTTTTCAATATCATTTCTCATCAGCGCGCTCCTGTCGGAAGCATTTCTTTTCGTTGTATAGGGAGGATTCGTGGGCTCCCAAAAATAGTCGTCCGCATCCATGAAATAATACCCTAATTTTTCGCTGACGAACCTGCCTATGGTAGAAGTTCCCGAACCGGATGCGCCATAAACATAAATAACTTGTCTATCCATCATTCTGCCTCCTCACAGCTTATCCATACTTTTATTCCCTTAAACCGCATAAAAAGGAATACTCTGCCCCTTAAACAGCAATCCACCAGCATACGCCATACCTATCAATCACAGTGGCGCAGCATCTGCTCAGACTGCTCGCAATATATTTCAATAGAGCAAAAAAATCCTGACATAATATCCCTATTATATCACACCATGGTATGGAATGGAATATTTATGCTTCTAATATTTTAGGGAATGCCATTTTACCCGGGTCTTTAACAGTTCCACAATAAGAAAAATGCCTACAGGCCGCATAAAGC
>CAOKFN010000061.1 GCA_948467735.1 uncultured bacterium | reverse complement strand
ACCCAAAAAACAAAAAAAAAAACAGAGAGCCGGGGGGTGGGGGGGGGTTGGGGGTGGGTGGGTTGGCTTTGTTGGGGGGGTTGTGGGGGTTCGGTGGAGCTTTGGCCGGGGAATTGGGCGCATTTGGACGCCTTTTGCCGCAAGTCTCCACTCCACATTGCGCCTTTTTCCTCACAAGGCATCCCCTCCCTCCCCCATCTACATTCATTCATGGCAGCTTAAGGGCGGAAGTGCAGAAACGGGCCGTTGACGCTTTCGCTTTCAGCCTTTTTGCCTTTTAATATGGTGCAATTTTGGAAGAATCCGCCTGCGGATTCTTCCGTGTGAGTAGGTTCCGCAAAGCGGAACCGTAGATTTTCTTAGCGGGCGTCCTTTGGCCGCTTAGAAAATCTACTCACACTGGTAGGCTTTTGAAAATAGTTCTTTGGCCACCACATAGATATCATGTCTGTCATCACAGCGAATCGCGAGATAGTCCCCTGCCCTGCCGTGCATATAGTTATTTCTATCGTCAGAAGAAAATACTTTTACCCCCCGCTCTAAGGGTTTGGCATATATTTTTTCATCTTCTTCAGGCACGCAGGCTCTGGCATAATCCGTCAGCAGCATATCCCGTCCGTTTCTGCGGTCTTTAATGACAGGAATGTAATCCGGCGTTTCAAGATAATCTTCCACCCCGTATCCGCCGCCCAAGGGCTGATAGCGCTGCCGGAATTTCCTGCCGCAGACGGCGTTGATTTCCCCTTTCATATCAATAATCACATATAGGTCTTCCTCTATCCTCATATCGATATCGCCCTTCATGGTACGGATGGTAACAGGAGTTTCCACCGGAAGCAGTTCGTCCAGCTTCACATACCCCATGGGAATCCTGCGCTTTACATATCGCTGCATTGCGCCGGTGTCCGCCTCATATTCGTCTGCGTAAATCAATTCATAACTGTCAAAGTACTCTGTCATTCGATTATTGAAATATCCCTCGGAATGCAGCGTAGGGTATTTCTCCTCGTACAGCTTTCTGGAAATAAATCCGCCGGCCTTCTCATAATGACCGCCGCCGGAACCAATGCCCTCTGCCAGAAATTCCGCCAGTTCGCTGGCGTTGACTTCCCTGATACAGCTGCGCACCGAGAATTTAAAGCCATCGTTGACTTCGTTGAACACCGCGCAGGTCTTGATGGCGTCCACCTGAAGCAGAAAATCACTGATTAATCCCAGAATATTGGGATCGCAGGGCTGCGCCTTAATCACCGCAAATTCATAATCATCGTTATAGCTGTAGCGGATCAGGGCAATTCCCGCTATCTCCAATTCCTTCAGCGAAATATTGGAATTTCGGAACAGGGTGATAAGGCCCTTGTCAGCGTTGACGCTTTCACGCATATCCATATCCAGCGGATTATACAGCTCGGAGAACTGATTGGTGTCAGTATAAAGCCCATAATACAGCGCGGTGCCCAGATATGCATCGCTGTCAATATCAAAGCCTTCTTCCAGCAGCAGCTTCCATACCAATGTGGCGCAGCTTCCCAGATTGGGATTGATGACGCACATAGGAATCGCCTCCCGATCCAGCTGGTGATGGTCTATGATCGCCACATTCCCAGCCCGCAGCCCGGTCACATTGCCGGACCCATACTGGCAGTCCACCGTAATCAGAAGCCCTTCCACTTCCATCCACCCGTCGCCGCCTATGTCAATATACTCCACAGGCAGCTTTAATTTCTCCACCATCAAGCATAAATTTGATTTCTGTATTCTGTTTCTGCCACAGTATACCAGCGAGACCTCCTTTGCCCTGCTTTTAAAATAGCAGAAAAGACCATACCCCGACGCAAGCGTGTCCGCGTCCGGATTATCGTGGCATTGTATGGTTATCTTGTCATATTGTTCCAAGTCCGACAGCCTCATGAAATAAAATCCTTTCTATTCTTTGGTGATTCCTATCAGCACTTCTATACCAGTCCTTTACATGCATATCCGGTTTATGACCAAAATGAAAATCCTGACGACATATACTATAATATAACATAGTATTGGAAAATCAGCAACAAATTGCTTTCCGCTCTTTAATATCTCTTTTTATATCCTGCAGCGGAAAATTTACCTATTCCGGAAAAACAGGGAATCTCAAATCATTTATTGAATTTTAATGATGATAGTGATAAACTTAGAATTAAATCAGAAGCCGGAGGTGTAGAATCTATGAAAAAAATCTTTCAAGCAGCTTTGACGGCGCTCACGCTGCTCAGTCTGCTGGGCTGCGCCCAAAAAGAACCGTCCCATGAAACGGCCAGCTCGGAATCTGCTGAGAAATCGGTGATTACCACCTACGAAGTGACCGACTCAGAATCCGCTGAAGAATATTTTAAGAATAACATGCTGGTCACTATGGTTAAATATTATGAAATGAGCGACGGCACATGGAAAACGGACCATTATACTTATCAATATCGATTAGAAATTACCGGAAGAATGCCCAATGCCGTCAAGGATAGTACATTTGTCTTTCTAAGCAACATAAAAGACATTACATTTGAACAGGCATGGAAAGCAAGCGGGTTTAGCAGCAATATGAACGATTATTTCAAGGAAGAGGATGCAAAATTCGTGGCTTTAAAGTAAAATACCCCGCCGCAGACAGCGGGGTTCGGTATCAATTACCGCGAAACGATTCCGCTTTAATGATGGAACAGCCGGATGCCCGTAAAAGCCATCACCATATTATACTTGTCGCAGCACTCGATTACGGCGTCGTCCCGAACGGAGCCGCCGGGCTGGGCAATGTATTTTACGCCGCTTTTATGCGCTCTCTCAATATTGTCGGAAAAAGGGAAAAACGCATCGGATCCCAGCGTGACGTCCTGCATTCCGTCCAACAGCGTCCTTTTTTCCTCCCGGGTAAATACGGGCGGCTTTTCCTTGAAAATATGCTCCCACGCCCCGTCTGCCAGCACATCCATATACTCTTCGCCCATGTAGACGTCAATGGCGTTGTCCCTGTCCGCACGGCTAAGCTTGTCCACGAATTTCAGCCCCATGACCTGCGGGGACTGGCGAAGGAACCAGTTGTCCGCCTTGGTGCCCGCCAGACGGGTGCAGTGAATGCGGGACTGCTGGCCGGCGCCGATGCCGATGGCCTGACCGCCTTTTACATAGCAGACAGAATTGGACTGTGTATACTTCAAGGTAATCAGCGCTATTTTCATATCCAAAAGCGCCGCGTCGGAAATTTCCTTATTGGCCGTAACCACGTTGGAAAGAAGACCGCCGTTCACATCCAGCTCGTTTCTGCCCTGCTCAAAGGTAATGCCGTAGACCTGTTTCCTCTCCAAAGGCTCCGGCACATAGGAAGCATCAATTTGAATCACATTGTAATTACCGTTTTTCTTGGCTTTTAACAGGGCAAGGGCTCCTTCCGTATATCCGGGCGCAATGCATCCGTCGGAAACCTCTCTTTTAATCAGCCTTGCCGTATCCTCATCGCACACATCGGACAACGCAACAAAATCACCAAAGGAGGACATTCTGTCCGCCCCTCTGGCCCTTGCATAAGCGCAGGCCAAGGGAGAAAGTTCTCCCAAATCGTCCACCCAATATATCTTTGCCAGCGTCTCGTCCAATGGAAGTCCCACTGCCGCGCCCGCCGGGGACACATGCTTAAAGGATGCCGCCGCGGGAAGACCCGATGCTCCCTTCAATTCCTTCACCAGCTGCCAGCCGTTGAAGGCGTCCAAGAAATTGATATATCCCGGTCTGCCGTTTAATACCGTAACCGGAAGTTCTCCCCCGTTTTCCATATAAATCCGAGAGGGCTTTTGATTGGGGTTGCATCCGTATTTCAATTCGATTTCTTTCATGTGCTTTCTCCTCTTTCCTTTATTGGTTCTTGTTTATAATCCGCGTCTCATACTGCCCGTCGGCAATGTCAATAAATCTGACAAACAGGGAAACCTTATTTTCCTGATTCAAATTTTCCCACAGCATATTGGCAAAGCTGTCAATATCCCCCTGAATCTCCACCAGCTTTGGCTCTCCCTCAAAGCTGGGCAGGGGATTGCCGTCTCCCATGTATGTATGGAGGAAACGTCCCTCGCCCGAAGCCGGATTATCATAGGAAAATGTATATCTGTTACAGCACTCCGGACTGCCGTGATCGCTCTTTAATATGGACATGGCATAATTAAATCCGCCGTTTTCCATGTGCAGCATGCCCGATATTCTGGGGGTATAATTGGGCGCATCCGGCTCAAATTCCCGGCTCCTTAACGCTTGTTCAAAAGTCAGCCCTTTTGTGAATCCTTCATAAATCGTGTCCGTCTGATCGCCATTGGTAACAATGGTGTCTCCGCCCAATACTCTCACCGCCGCATAAATCACCAGACTGGGATCTTCCAGCTTGGAAGGATCAAACGCCTTGGTGCGGATGCCCTCCCCCTCGGCAACAAAGATGCGGTTACGGCTGTTTCCGCTTCTTCCCATAATAAAATACGCCGTTACGGCCTTCTTCCCGTCGGCGGAACGTCCTATGACAATTCCTCTGCCGGGGTAGGCATTGTTTTTCAATTCCTGAGCTAACTGCTTCATGATTTTCCTCCTGTTAAGTTCCGTCTTGAGACTAGATTTCGCCTAGTCCAGCTGCGCCTGAACGGTTCTGCCGCTTGTTCGGTTTTCACCGATTACGCGGCTTAAGCCGTCCGTATGTGTTCACGGCGCTGGATTGATTTACATACAAACAAAACCGGCTATCCTGACACCACAAATTAACGGCACCCAGACGGTCGGCTTTTCATTTTGGCTGCACTCCCCGCAGGTGCTCCTGCTTCCGTCAGTTATGCAGCTCCTATGCTTTTATATTACACGCATTTTCAGAAAAATGCAAGCAGTTTTTATCTTAACCCTGTTAAAAGTCTGCGCAAAGCAAAAAAGATACCACACAATAACGTATGGTATCTTCTTAATCAAAGCTATTTGTAATTCTATTTCTCCAAAAATCCCTTATAATTGCGAACCAGCATCATGGATTCCATCTGCTTCATGGTTTCAAGCACAACGCTGACGATAATGATAAGGCTTGTACCGCCAAAAGACACGCTTGCCTTGAATACGCCGCTGAAGAAATAGGGCAGAACCGCAATAACCGTCAGGCCCACGGCCCCGATAAATACAATATAATTCAATACATTGTTCAAATAATCGCTGGTAGGCTTGCCGGGTCTGATTCCCGGAATAAATCCGCCCTGCTTTTTCATATTATCGGCAATCATCAGCGGGTTAAAGGTAATAGAGGTATAAAAATATGCAAATAAAATGATTAACACAATATATACCAGCAGCCCTACGGAATATTTCAGCTGGCTTGGATTGCACCAATAGCTGGAGCTCAGATATTTAAGGATCTCACTCCAGACGCCCGTTCCCGAATATCCGGCGAAAGCGGAAATCATACCCGGAAGCTGAAGCAGAGACTGGGCAAAAATAACGGGAATAACTCCTGCGGTATTGACCTTCAAGGGTATATTGGAGGTTTGTCCTCCCACCATTTTCCTGCCCTGAACCTTATTCGCATACTGCACGGGAATCCGACGGACGCCGTCGTTCAGGATGATGACCATCACCACCATGGCCACAATGATCGCAATGATAACCACTGCGGCGAGAACCGCCGTGGCAGGCGCTTTGCCGAATACAAACTGTTGGAACAGGTTATTCAAGTCCTCGGGAAGACGGGAAATAATATTAATTACCAGAACAATGGAAATACCGTTTCCGATTCCCTTTTCCGTAATCCGCTCGCCCACCCACATAAGGAACGCACTGCCCGCCGTAAGCGTGGCAATGGCGCAGACCACATTCAACGCATTATATTCAATCAGATATCCCTGCCTGCCGAAGCCAATGGCCATCGCCGTGGACTGAATCAGCGCCAGCCCCACCGTCACATATCTTGTAATGTTGGTAATTTTCTTTCTTCCGTCTTCCCCATCCCGCTGCATTTCTTCCAATTTCGGAATGGCTATGGTGAGCAGCTGCATGATAATGGAAGATGTAATATATGGGTTAATATTTAACGCCAATATAGACATATTAATGAAGGAACCACCGGTAATCGCATCCAAAAAGCTGAAAGCACCGTTCGTCTGACCGGCAAACCAGCTCCTGAAATACTCGCCGTTCACACCCGGCACAGGCAGTTGTGATCCGATACGAATCACAACTAACATGGCAAAGGTAAATAAAATCTTGTCTCTGAGCTCTTTAATTTTAAATGCGTTTTTCAGTGTTGTAAGCATTACATCACCTCTGCTGTTCCACCAAGCGCCTCAATCTTTTCCTTTGCAGATGCACTATAGGCGTCTACCTTGACGTTGAGCTTTTTGGTAAGTTCTCCATTTCCAAGTATCTTTACACCATCTCTGGGATTCTTGATAACGCCGGCTTCTATCAGTGCATTTACGTCCACCACTGCTCCGTCCTCAAAACGCTCCAGTTCGTACACATTGATGGCAACGATATCCTTTGAATTTCTATTTTTAAATCCTCTCTTGGGAATACGTCTGTATAAGGGCATCTGTCCGCCTTCAAAGCCGGGTCTGGGGGCGCCGGAACGCGCCTTCTGTCCCTTATGGCCTTTTCCTGCGGTCTTGCCGTTTCCTGATCCATGTCCGCGGCCTTTCCTGAAATCGTTATGCTTGGAACCCTCTGCAGGCCTCAAATTGGATAATTCCATTTTTAACACCTCCTTATCCGATTATGCTTCTTCAACTTTCAATAAATGGCTAACCTTGCGAATCTGTCCCCTTGTCGCATCATTGTCAGGAAGTATTACGGACCTGCCTATTTTACGGAGTCCCATAGATTCAACGATTGCCTTATTCTTCGGTACGGCGCCAATTGTGGACCTTACCAAAGTAATCTTTAATTTCTTCTCTTCCATCACTATACCTCCTGTCCGCTTCAGCGGACATCCAATCAACGTTTGAAAGCGCCTTTCTTTCAAACTTATTCTCCTTCTTATCCATGTGAAAAAAATCCGGTTCTTCCCGTTCCATATCTAATACTCGCAGTCGCTGACATCCGTCAAGTCCCCCGGCTCACGAGCGGAAAGCATCGTGAACGGGCGGCAGATTTGTCCGATCGTGTGTATAGATTTGTCCGGAAGCTCTTGATATTAAGCCAGTATTTCTTCCACAGACTTGCCACGGCTCTTAGCAACTTCTTCAGGAGACTTCAGCTGGCTTAAACCAGTGATTGTCGCAAGAACAACATTCTGCTTATTGTTTGAGCCAAGAGATTTTGTACGGATATTTTTGATGCCTGCAAGCTCACAGACCACACGCGCAGGACCGCCTGCGATGATACCTGTACCTTCGGGAGCCTTTTTGAGCAGAACATTTGCGGCGCCGAACTTGCCGACGAAATCATGCGTAATGGAATTATTCTCATCCAGCGCAACTTCAACAAGATGTTTCATTGCGTCTTCTTTTCCCTTACGGATTGCCTCGGGAATTTCTACGGCCTTGCCAAGTCCCGCACCCACATGGCCATTGCCGTCGCCAACCACTACCAATGCGGTAAAACGCATATTACGTCCGCCCTTAACGGTCTTGGTAACACGCTTAATGGTAACAACCTTGTCGGTCAATTCGAACTGGCTTGCATCTATGATTGTCTGTTTCATGGTTGTGTATTCCTCTTCCTTTCCTAGAATTCCAAGCCAGCTTCTCTGGCTGCGTCAGCTAATGCCGCAATCTTACCATGATATATAAAGCCGCCTCTATCGAAAACAACCTGCTTGATACCCTTTTCAACTGCCCTCTTGCCGATGACAGTTCCAAGATATGCTGCCGCTTCAACATTGTTTGTCTTTTTAAGTTCTGCTTTGATCTCTTTCTCAACAGTGGAAGCGGCTGCTAATGTATGCCCAACCGTATCGTCGATAATTTGAGCATACATATGATTATTGCTTCTGAATACTGCGAGACGGGGTCTTTCGGCAGTACCGCTGAAGCGGTTACGGATTCTCATGTGTTTTTTAACACGAACTTCTTTTCTTGATACCTTCTTAACCATCTTCATACTCTCCTTATCTATTATTTCTTACCAGTCTTACCAACTTTACGCCTGATTGTCTCATCGGCATACTTGATACCCTTGCCCTTATAAGGCTCAGGTCTTCTCTTGTCTCTGATTTCAGCTGCGAACTGGCCAACCTTTTCTTTATCAATGCCTTTAACGATAATCAGGTTTTGTCCTTCCACAACTGTCTCAATGCCCTCCGGGTCTTCCATTTCAACAGGATGAGAATATCCAAGATTCAAAGTCAGTTTCTTACCGGCCTTGCCGGCTCTGTAACCGACGCCGTTTACCTCCAGCTTCTTCTCGAACCCTTCCGTAACGCCCACTACCATATTGTGAATCAGCGTTCTGGTAAGGCCGTGAAGAGATTTCATCTTTTTCAGATCATTAGGCCTGCTCACATGCACCACAGCGCCTTCTAACTTGATTTCCATTTCACTGGGCAGCACTCTCTCCAGAGTACCCTTAGGCCCTTTCACGGTCACTTTATTATTTTCTGCAATATCCACAGTCACTCCTGCCGGAATTGCGATTGGCATTCTACCTATTCGTGACATGCCCGTACCTCCTGTTATATATTGTTATATTTCAAATGCTTCTCACGGCACGCATTCCTGTTTCTGAATCATGCTTTTACCACACAAAGGCGATTACTTCGCCGCCCACCTGCATCTCGCGAGCCTTCTTGTCGGTGATAACGCCCTGATTGGTAGAAATGATGGCAATACCAAGGCCGCCGAGCACCTTGGGAAGTTCATCCTTGCCCGCGTACACGCGAAGTCCGGGCTTGGAAATTCTCTTGATTCCGGAGATAATCTTCTCTTTCTTGTCAGCGCCGTATTTCAATGTAATGCGGATGGTTTTGAACCTTCCGTCATCAATAATATCATACTTGACAATATACCCCTCCTCCTGAAGTATCTGTGCAATGGACAGCTTCATCTTGGAAGCAGGTATATCAACCGTATCATGTTTCGCCATATTTGCATTGCGGATTCTTGTCAGCATATCTGCAATAGGATCGCTCATTGTCATTGTTTTTCTCCTCCTTCTTACCAGCCTGCAGGCGAGCATCCTGCCTGCCGGCTTATACTGTCCCTACCAGCTTGCCTTCTTGACGCCGGGAATCTCTCCCTTATATGCCAGCTCGCGGAAACAAACTCTGCAGACGCCGTATTTTCTTAAATAAGCGTGGGGACGGCCGCAAATTCTGCAGCGGGTATAAGCCTGCGTAGAGAATTTGGGTTTGCGCTGCTGTTTAATTTTCATCGATGTTTTCGCCATTGAAAACTTACCTCCTTATTGTTTTGCGAAAGGCATGTTGAACAGTGTCAACAGCTCCCGGGCCTCTTCATCGGTCCTTGCAGTGGTTACGATAATCACATCCATACCTCTGGTCTTGTCAATTTTATCATACTCGATTTCAGGGAAGATAAGCTGCTCCTTGATACCGAGAGCATAATTCCCTCTGCCGTCAAAAGCATTGGGATTGACGCCTCTGAAGTCACGCACACGGGGCAATGCCAGATTCACTAAACGGTCAAGAAACTCATACATTTTCTCGCCGCGAAGAGTGGTCTTACAGCCGATATTCATTCCCTCACGAATCTTGAAGTTTGCAATGGATTTCTTTGCCTTGGTAAGCACTGCCTTCTGGCCGGTAATGGTCTCCAAATCGGACACGGCGTTATCAAGAACCTTCGGATTGTCCTTAGCCTCGCCGACACCCATATTGACAACAATCTTAACAAGCTTGGGAACTTCCATAACGTTCTTATATCCAAACTTCTTAGTCATTGCTTCCATTATTTCATTATTGTACAACTCTTTTAATCTTGACACTTTTCGTTCCTCCTCCCTATTGATCAGTCAATCACTTCGCCTGTTGACTTTGCGAAACGAACCTTCTTGTCTCCCTCCATCTTAAAGCCGACTCTGGTTGGTTTTCCCTTGAAGACAAGCATTACATTTGATATATCAATAGGAGCTTCCCTCCGGATAATGCCGCCGTTCGGATTCGCCTGAGAAGGTTTCGCATGTTTTGTAATCATGTTTACTCCCTCTACCAGCACCCTGTGCTTCTTGGCATCAACGGAAATCACTTTTCCCTCTGTGTTACAGTCTTTTCCGGCAATTACCTTCACGGTATCGCCCTTTTTAATTTTCAACATGGACATACGGCACCTCCTTATAACACTTCCGGAGCCAGAGATACAATCTTCATGAACTGTTTTTCACGAAGCTCTCTCGCAACCGGCCCAAAAATACGGGTTCCTCTGGGCGTCTTATCTTCCTTGATAATCACTGCGGCATTCTCATCAAACCTGATGTATGAACCGTCCTTACGGCGCGCGCCCTTAACGGTACGCACCACAACCGCCTTGACAACATCACCCTTCTTTACAACGCCTCCTGGCGTTGCATCTTTAACGGAAGCAACTATCACATCGCCAATCTGCGCATATCTTCTTGTAGAACCGCCCATAACGCGAATGCAAAGCAGCTCCTTGGCGCCGGTGTTATCGGCAGCTTTCAATCTTGTTTCCTGTTGAATCATGATTTTCCTCCTTCACCGTGACTGCGGCTGACTTTCACTACTTAACTTTTTCTACAATCTCCACAAGTCTCCATCTCTTGTCTTTGGACAGGGGCCTCGTCTCCATTACCCTGACGGTATCTCCGATACTGCATTCATTTTTCTCATCATGTGCCTTCAGCTTATAGGTACGCTTTACGACCTTCTTGTAAAGAGGATGTTTTACATGCTCTTCGATAGCCACTACGATTGTTTTATCCATTTTATTGCTGGTAACTTTACCAACACGGACTTTTCTCAAATTTCTTTCCACGATTGATCTCCTTTCCTCGCGCCCGGCAGTTACGCTTTCGATTTTTGGGTAATAACTGTGCAGATTCTTGCAATATTCTTTTTTACTTCCTTGATTCTTGCAGTATTATCCAACTGATTGGTTGCGTTCTGGAATCTCAAATTGAAAAGCTCTCTCTTTGCGGCAACAAGCTCCTTATTCAATTCTTCCGGAGTTTTGCCCCTTAATTCTTCTACAAACTTACTTGACTTCATTATTCAACACCGCCTTCCAAGTCTGCCTTAGACACGATTTTGCATTTGCAGGGAAGCTTATGCATTGCAAGACGCAGCGCCTCCTTTGCCTGATCTTCAGGAACACCGGCAATCTCAAACATCACGCGTCCCGGTTTCACAACTGCCACCCAATACTCCAAGGTACCTTTACCTGAACCCATACGGGTTTCGGCAGGTTTTGTGGTAACAGGCTTGTCAGGGAAAATTTTAATCCAGACCTGACCTGCACGTTTTGTACAACGGGTAAGCGCAATACGCGCCGCCTCAATCTGATTTGATTTGATCCAGCTCGGTTCCATCGCCACCAGACCATACTCTCCGTAAGTGATGGTATTGCCTCTTGTCGCCTTGCCTCTAATGCTGCCGCGGAACTGCTTACGATGCTTTACTCTCTTCGGCATTAACATGATTCATCACTCCCTTCCGTCTGATTTCCCTTTGTAGGAAGTATCTCGCCTTTATAAATCCAAACCTTAACTCCTATTTTGCCATAAGTGGTATCGGCCTCAGCAAAACCATAATCAATATCGGCCCTCAAAGTCTGAAGGGGAATCGTACCCTCACTATAGAACTCGCTGCGAGCCATATCAGCGCCGCCAAGACGTCCTGAGCAGGCAGTCTTAATACCCTGAGCACCTGCCTTCATGGTTCTGCTCATGCAGGACTTCATTGCACGTCTGAAAGAAATACGGTTCTCCAGCTGCTGGGCAATATTCTCCGCCACAAGCTGAGCATCTTTTTCCGGGTGCTTAATCTCCTGAATATCCACCAATACTTTTTTATCGGTCATCTTGGTAAGCTCTGCCTTGGTAGCTTCGATTTTCTCGCCGCCCTTGCCGATAATCAGGCCGGGCTTCGCCGCATGAATGATTACCCTTACTCTGTCGGACGCCCTCTCGATTTCAATCTTGGAAACGCCTGTATCAAATAATTTCTTCTTCAGGTACTCTCTGATTTTGTGATCTTCAATCAGATAATCTGCGAAATCGCCTTCAGCGTACCATCTGGAGTCCCATTTCTTAATAACTCCGACTCTCAAGCCATGAGGATTCACTTTCTGTCCCATTGTAATGTTTGCTCCTTTCCCTACTTTTCATCCAGTACCACAGTGATGTGGCTCGTTCTCTTTTCGATGCGGTAAGCCCTTCCCTGTGCTCTGGGGTGAATACGCTTCATGGTAGGCCCCTTATTTGCATAACACTCCGCAATATAAAGGTTTTCTCCATTCATGCCATTGTTGTTCTCAGCATTTGCAATCGCTGATTCAAGCAGCTTCTTGATAAGGCTGGAAGCATATCTGGGATTATATTCCAATATAGCAAGCGCCGTCCGCACATCCTTGCCCCGGATGGCGTCCAACACGAAACATGCCTTCTGTACGGACACTCTCGCATAAGATAACTTTGCTGAAGGTCTGGTATCCTTCTGGGCATTTCTCTCTCTCTTAATTTGACTTCTATGTCCCTTAGCCATAGATCCATATCCTCCTTATCTACTACCTAGCCCCGGATTTCCCTCTTCGGAATTTTTCTTCGGGAAATCCGCAGCGCAGATTACCTGACTTTCGATTTCTTTTCGTCCTTGCCGTGGCCGCGGTAAGTTCTGGTCGCCACGAACTCGCCGAGCTTGTGGCCGACCATATCCTCGGTAACATACACAGGAACATGCTTTCTGCCGTCATGAACCGCAATTGTGTGTCCCACGAAAGAAGGGAAAATTGTAGAACGACGTGACCATGTCTTGATGACCTGCTTCTGTCCCGAAGCATTTAAAGCGTCTATTTTCTTTAACAGGCTTGCGTCTGCAAAAGGTCCTTTTTTCAGTGATCTCCTACCCATTATCTTTCCTCCTGATTTACTCTCTCTTACTTAATCGCCCTGCCGTCGCGCCTTCTCACAATCAGCTTGTCAGAAGCCTTCTTCTTACGGCGTGTCTTAAGTCCCAATGCAGGCTTGCCCCAAGGTGTGCTGGGTCCGGGACGTCCGATGCCGTTCTTGCCCTCGCCGCCGCCGTGAGGATGGTCGTTGGGGTTCATAACAGCGCCGCGGACCGTAGGACGGATGCCCATATGACGCTTGCGTCCCGCCTTGCCGAGATTAATCAGATTGTGATCCCCATTGCCCACAACGCCCACCGTAGCGCGGCATGTCAAAGGCACCATCCTCATCTCGCCGGAGGGAAGACGCAGAGTCGCATACTTTCCTTCTTTCGCCATCAGCTGTGCGCTGTTGCCGGCGGAACGTACCATCTGTCCGCCCTTGCCGGGACGCAGCTCAATATTGTGTACTTGGGTACCAACAGGAATTTCGGATAACGGAAGACAATTGCCCACTCTCACCTCCGCCTGCGGACCATTCATAACCTTCATGCCGTCCGTAAGCCCCTGAGGCGCAATGATATATGCCTTTTCTCCGTCTTCATAACAGATGAGTGCGATATTTGCGCTTCTGTTCGGATCATACTCAATACCGACAACCTTTGCCGGAATACCGTCTTTATTCCTCTTGAAATCAATGATTCTATATTTTCTCCTATTGCCGCCCCCGCGATGTCTCACGGTAATCTTACCCTGATTATTACGGCCTGAATTCTTTTTCAAAGAAACACACAGGCTCTTCTCCGGCGTCTTCTTTGTGATTTCAGTGAAATCGGAACCTGTCATATTTCTTCTGGAAGGTGTATAGGGATTGTATTTCTTAATTCCCATGTTATTTATCTCCTTTTCTCTGATTCTTTGCGCGGCCCTGCGCAGACCAGCCGCATACTTAAATCGTTCCGCCCTTCAAATAATGCCCTGCATTACAGACCGGCGTAAATCTCAATGTCCTTGCTGTCCTTCGTAAGCTTTACAATGGCTTTCTTGGTCTTGGCGGTTCTGCCCACAATCATCCCGCGCCTCTTCTTCTTGCCGGGGCAGTTCATGGTATTGACGCGCTCCACCTTTGTACCTTCAAACATCTTTTCCACTGCTTCCTTAATCTGAGTCTTATTTGCCTCCGGATGAACAAGGAAGGTATACTTTTTCTCACTCATTCCCGCCATACTTCTCTCAGTAATCACCGGTTTGAGGATAACGTCATAATATTTTATATCTGCCATTACGCATACACCTCCTCGATTTTTGCAACAGCATCTTTGGTCACAACCAAGGTTTGGGCTTTCATAATATCATACACATTGATCATGTCTGCCGATATGGTATCCACATCCGCCAAGTTTCTTGCGGACAACACTATATTATTATCGATTCCGGCAATGACCACCAGTCCCTTCTGAACCTTTAAATTATCCATTACCGCAGCAAACTTTTTGGTCTTAATCTCATCAAGCTTTAACTCGTCCAGCACGATCAGCCTGCTGTCCTGAACCTTGCTGGTCAACGCTGACTTTAAAGCCGCTCTCTTTTCCTTCTTATTCATCTTAAAAGAATAATCTCTGGGAACAGGCGCAAATACCACGCCGCCGCCCTTCCACTGCGGAGCCCTGATGGAACCCTGTCTCGCATGACCGGTACCCTTCTGCTTCCAAGGCTTTCTTCCGCCGCCGGACACCTCTGACCGCGTCTTTGCCTTCTGAGTTCCCTGACGTTTATTCGCAAGATGCTGTACAACCGCCATGTGTACCAGATGCTCATTTACTTTCGCGCCGAACACAGCATCGTTTAATTCCATTGTGCCGACTTCCTTGCCTTCCATATTATAAACAGCTACGCTTGCCATCTGATTGACCCTCCTTTCACACTATAATCAGCCCTGAACCTTGACGGCTTCTTTGATGGTTATCAATCCCTTCTTAGGTCCGGGTACGGAACCCTTCACAAGAAGCAGATTCTTTTCCGCATCCACCCTGATCACCTCAAGATTCTGAATAGTAACCCTTACGCATCCCATGTGGCCCGGCATTCCCTTCCCCTTAAATACACGGCTGGGAGAAGAACATGCGCCGTTGGAACCCTGATGACGATGGAACTTGGAACCATGCTGCATAGGTCCTCTATGCTGTCCCCATCTCTTAATCGCACCCTGGAACCCTTTTCCTTTGGAAATCGCAGTGGCGTCAATCTTATCGCCCGCCGTAAATATATCGGCCTTGATTTCCGACCCAAGGCTGTATTCCTCTGCGTTATCAAATTTAAACTCTCTGATATATCTCTTCGCGCTCACTCCTGCCTTCCTGCAGTGGCCCACTTCGGCCTTATTCGCGCCGTGCCTGTGGATTACTTCCTTCTTTCCGCCGGCGTCCTTGTTGACGATCATTTCCTTCTTGTCAACAAAACCCACCTGCACCGCGCTGTAGCCGTCGTTCTCAACGGTTTTCACCTGAAGAACCGCGCAGGGGCCTGCCTGAAGAACGGTTACGGGAATCAAAGTACCGTCTTCGGCAAAGATTTGAGTCATTCCGACTTTCGTTGCCAAAATTGCTTTCTTCATTTTTCCTCTCTTTCTGCCTGATAGGCATTGCAGCTTCTACATAGCGGACCACCGGTTATCGCTGCGCCATAACCGCCGAAGCGCCGCTTCGGGCATGTCCCCCTCCGGTTCCATGCCTGTGTTCATACGTCTAAGTAGAGGTTTTACTTCTTGTTTTTCATTTTTATATCAATGTACACACCCGCAGGCATCTCCAGCCTCTGCAGCGCATCGACTGTCTTCTGGGTGGGCGCAATGATGTCGATCAGTCTCTTATGAGTCCTCTGTTCAAACTGCTCTCTGGAATCCTTGTACTTGTGTACGGCTCTCAGAATCGTGACCACTTCTTTCTTGGTGGGAAGGGGCACGGGGCCGCTTACCTCAGATCCGGTTTTCTTTACAGTTTCGATAATCTTCTTAGCCGATGCATCCACCAGCTGATGCTCATAAGCCTTCAGTGTAATTCTCATTACTTGACTTGCCATAAAAAAAGTCGCCTCCTTTTCGCACTTTTAACGAAATGAAAATTTTCATTTTCATTTTAGTACGACAAGCGGTGACTGTACACTCTCCCGTGTGTGTCCTGAATTCCCACGCAGCCGCTCCGAATTCCGACCCTTCACGTCAGGTCCCGCCTTTCGGCAGACGCTCATTAGGTACAGTGACTTGTCGTCAGTTTTCTAACTTGACATTCGCTCCACGGAAAACCCGACTGTCATTTCTGCCAATCGACAACCTCTCGCTTCACAGCTATCATGCCACAGCAGTATTAAGTATACATGGTAATTCCTTACTTTGCAACTGTTTTTTTTAATTTTTTGTAATTTTTTTACGTTCCCTTTGAAAGCCTTTTCATGTATTTTGTACAAAGCGTATACATTTCAACATCTTTTATCGCTTTTTTTGTTATATTTACTAATTATTTACACTGCGTTCATTTATTGTTCATAATTAATTGCTATAATTTTATTAAATCAAAAGAAAAATATCTGCGATAATTCCTATTTTTATTTTCATAATAGCCCGGGTGCCCAAAGGCGTCCGGGCACTCCTCATTTATAAGCATGTGAACGGCCGCGCCTGACAGCGAGGGTTCCTATCAGCAGGCTGAAAAAATCCCTCGCTATCTTTTTTGTTCCTGACCAATTTTCAATATTTCATCATTCAGCTTCAGCATTCTGGCGTCAAGATCCGACACCATCTTCGCACATTCTATCAGCTCGTTCTTTATGTATTCCGGCGCGTCTCCTTCAAATTTATAATGTATCTTATGCTCCAGACTCGCCCAGAAATCCATCGCCACCGTCCGAATCTGAATCTCCACCTTGGTATCCTCGATAACCCTGTCCGACAGATACACCGGCACCGTCACAATCAGATGATAACTCTTATAGCCGCTGGTCTTCGGAAATGTAATATAATCCTTGACCTTAACTACTTTTATATCACTCTGCGTTCCAATCATACCGGCAATCCTATAAATATCAGAAGTGAAAGAGCATATAATACGGATGCCCGCGATATCGTTGATATACTTCACCATATTATCAATGGTGGACTCATATCCGTTCCTCTTCAGTTTCTTTACAATGCTTTCCGGGGTCTTGATACGGGCCTTGATGTGCTCGATTGGGTTATATTGATGCACATGCTGGAACTCGTCGTTCAATACTGCCATTTTTGTCTCAATCTGCCGCAGGGCCGCAGTATAAATAAGAGTCACTTCTTTCCAGCTATCGATTCCATCCCGCCCCTCCCGATAGTCTTCCCTCAGTTCCATTTCTGCTCCTTTGGTTATATTGTTCTCTTTTTTGTGCATGTGGAATAGCGGCTTTCCAACATCACTATACCATGATATGATAGAATTATACCATAAATAATTACATAATTGTATATTTTCCACAAAAATTAATCCTTTTTTAAGAAGATTTTAGTTACACATTCTATATTGCCTAAAATGCGTACCTTCTATTTATATGCGGCCGCCGCAATAAAAATGCCTAATTTTTTCCGCAGAAGCCCCCGTCGCAAAACAGCTTGCTTTTCCTGCCAAAATCAATTATGATAAAGTGGGAGCACGCCAATCAAAGCTGCTCGCGGGAAGAAGTCTCTAAGAAGAGAGGATAATTGATATGTTTCGTTTATGGGCAAGAACCTTCAAAGACAATCATATGCTTCAGGATACCTGCATCGAAGACGGCGGCGCCGATACGCGCACTCACAAAATCTTCCATGCTCTGGATGAAATATGTCTTCAGTTTGATCTGGGAAAGCCCATCTGGCTTGACAAAACCATTTCTGATTTCAAGCGTCATAAGAAGGCGCGCTTTACACAGGACAATTTTATAGAGGCCATTGATTTCGATTATTTGGAAATTCAAATAATTGAGGAAGATTAGTATTGACTTTTCCTCATTTTGGGTATAATATCATCTTATCACATAGTTTTGAAAACTACTTGTTGTTATTCATGTATTGCAAATGTAGTATGAAGAACTTTTATGATTGGAGGTATTGGATATGCAGATTACAATAAGAGAACCCGGAAGCGCAATTACACATTTTATCGGCATGCTGCTGGCTGTCTTTGCCACGGCGCCGCTTTTGGTCAAGGCGGGGCTGTCCTCAAGCGCGCTGTGCCTGACCGCCATGACCATTTTCATGGCAAGCATGATACTTCTCTACGGCGCAAGCACTGCCTACCATTCCGTCAATTTAACGGGAAAAGCCCTGCGCGTTTTCCGCAAGCTTGATCACATGATGATTTTTGTGCTGATTGCAGGTTCCTACACCCCCGTCTGCCTCATTGTGCTGGGCGGGAATCTAGGATACACGCTGTTGGCTCTGGTCTGGGGCATCGCATTGGCAGGCATGATCATCAAGGCCTGCTGGATTACCTGCCCCAAATGGTTTTCCTCCGTTATTTACATCGCCATGGGATGGGTGTGTGTGCTGGTATTCGGCAGACTGCTGGATACTCTGACTCCCGCGGCATTTTTATGGCTTCTGGCCGGAGGGATTCTCTATACGGCGGGAGGCGTGATTTATGCGCTGAAGCTTCCCATCTTTAACTCTAGGCACAAAAACTTCGGCTCCCACGAAGTATTTCATCTGTTTGTCATGGCCGGAAGCATCTGTCATTTTATCTTTATGTACACTTATGTGGCCTGAAAAAAGCAGACAGCAGACAGGCGGCGTCATCTCAGGGCGTGTCTGAAATTCATGCTCCCCGACTCTTCGGGAAAGCAATTTCAGACACGCCCTGCTCTGAACCTATCAAATTCACATTCAGGAAATCACCATTTTTCTCCCATCCAATTTCAACGTTAATTTTGGTATACCGTGGTGGTAATTTCACCGCCCGCGCAGTCGAACTCCACCGGAGCGGAGTAAGCATAGTGATCCATTGCGTCCCGCATTTCATAAAGCATCCTATATTTTCCGTCCGGCAATGGGATCTCGCTGAAAGCGGTCTGTGCCGTCACGGAGAACGCCGCGGCCCTGAAAGGCTGAAAATCATCATCCCCGGAAGCCGAAGCCAAATACCAGATTGTGGCAATCTCATCTCCTTCCTGAAGCAGACGCAGTTCCTTGTCCGCCATGCCGTTTTCATCGATGCCCTGCCTAGCGCCCAAAATCTGAAAGCTTTCGGTATTAAAATCATATACTACCTGTAAATGATATTCTTCGTCGTTTAAGAGAACCGGCACGGAATAGAGGTTATAATCCTCGCCCTCAAAGCTAAGCTCCATATAGACAAGATTGCCGTCGATTCCTCCCCATACCCCTCTGAAATTATCATAGAATACGCCGTTTTCCCAGTCTGCAGTCATATCGTTATCCGTGCCCAGCAGCATCATCATATCATTTTCTTCGTTCACAAAATATAAGGCAAAACCGATACCCGCCAGAATGTCGTCCGCCTCCGGTCCCAGCGTCAGGAAAGAAGTCCCCTCCTCATCCACATCCAGCGGCGCGCCGTCCCAGCCTGTGGAGGTCAGGTTCCGAATTTCGGGCAGCGAGTCAAAATTCATGTCGGCAATGTATTTCATGCCGGAATCATCCAGCTCTCCCGTGAGCTCATAGGCATAAAAATATTTGAAGGCTGTACCTGCGCCAAGTCCCGCATAACCGTTAAAATCCTCCACATCGCCATTGTAGGAATAATAACAGGAAAGTCCCGTGGCCTCTGCCCGGTATGCTCCGCCCACCTGGTATAAAACACATTCGTCCAGCGCATCCAGCACCCTTTGGGCGGAAGGCAGCATATCCGCACTTTGGCGGGCCATATGTCCTAAATCCACCATGTTGGTATATCCCTGCTCTTTTGTATTGCCGCCGTAGTTCTCGCTCTGCAAGGCAGTACGGGCAAACTGCGAGAAAAAGCCGGGGTCGGTGCAGGCGGCCGCCAAAGCTTCTTTGCCGAAGGCTTCGTAAGCGTCCAGAAGAGGCCTTATCTTCGTCAGGTCCGTGAGCGAAAGCGTGGTGTTATCCTGCGTTCCCGCTTTCTCACAGCCTGCATAGTAAGTGTCGCAGATAATTCTGCCAAGCGCCTCGCCGTCCATCGAGCTGTTCTTGGCCAGCGCCCCGGCCCATTGCGAATAATACCATCCGTTGGCAGGCTCTGTTTCCTCGGAGGCAACAAAATAATGGGCAAGGTCGGAAAAAGCATATGCCACATCCACCGTTGCCATCAGACAGGTATCGAAGCCTATCAGTTCCAGCGGCTGACTGACCTCCGACGGCTCCCATACGCTGGAAAACGCCCTGTACATCTCATCCAAGGTCAGGGAATCCCCGCCGTAGAGCTCGTCAAAAGCCGCTCCCGACACGGAGCCCCCGCCATGATTCCAAAAAATTACCGCCGTCTTTTCCGCAGGATAATTCTTTTTCGCAAAGCTTAAGAATTCCGCAAGCGTCTGCGCTTCGCCCATGTTGGCGGACGGCTGTTCATCCACCAGACTCAGCCCTTTGCTGCTATACACCCAGCGCTGAATTTTTCCCGGATCCACAAAATCATTCTGCCATGCAGAGGCGCCGCCGGTCTCAATGACTATGTTCACATCCTCAGGCAGCGCCGCTTCCATGAGCTCGCCCAAATCGACTGTGGCAAATCCTCCTCCGGACTCCAAATCACTGCCGCAGAGATACCAATAGACGGCCCAGCTTCCTTTTTCCGTCCCGGACGAGGGTTCCTCATTCCCTGCGGCCGAAACGGCGTCGCCCTGTGTACCGGAAACATCGCTCTGCGTACCGGAAACATCGCCCTGCGCACCGGAACCACCGCCCTGCATACCGGAACCACCGCCCTGCGCACCGGAAACATCGCCCTGCGCACCGGAACCACCGCCCTGCGTACCGGAAACATCGCTCTGCGTACCGTATGAAGCATCGTTCTCCGTGCTAAATGCATCCGGCTCGCCATCGCCGCAGGCGGTAAAAGCGAGCGCCAGCGCAGGCGCCAAAATCAGCCGAAACAGTTTCTTTCTCCACATATACTCTTCCTCCTAGTAAATTAAATACGTCTCTGCCCGTCCTCGAAAGATTCCAAATTATCTCTTTTATGAAATCCAAGTACTTTGACAGCCAGACTGTTTGGAAACAACAGAATCACTCTGTTGTACTTTGTAACGGAGTCATTATAAATAAGCCGGCTGGTAAATATCATCCCCTCATAACAGTCAATGGCGTCCATACAGCTGACATAATCCTCATCCTCTTTCAATGCGGGACAATGCTGCGCCATCCTGACAATCTTCCCCAGCATTTCATAAATCAGCTCTTCCTGCCTTATGACGTCGTCCGGCTTGGATTTTGCGGTAATAACGCTCCTGCGGGCTTGGATTTCCGAAATAAGCGCCGCTGACTCATCCTCAGCATAGCTTTTCGCAATGTCAAGCAGGGCTGCCAGAGCATCAAAACGCGCGGAAATCTGCACACCAATCTGATTCATGGCATGATTGATATGCTCGTTCATGATTACTAAGCTCCGCCGCACAGACGTTATCCAGACAGTAAACAGAACCATGAGCAGAACAAAAATAACTATGCTTTCCATCAACAAGCCTCTTCTTACAACATTATTTTAATGACTCACGCTCTGGGCAGTATACTATAACACTCTGAAAAGAAGAGGGTGCTGACACGAATCGACCAAGCATTGCGCCGAATCGACCAAGACGGCATGAATTTATAAAAAATCCATGCCGTCTTATCGCTCACCATATATTCTATTTTCGTCTGAAAATCCTGCCCAGCGCATTTACGCTTTTTCTGATCGCCCCGCTCCGGGCCGCCGCTATTCCCGCGCATATAAAAGCGCCGGCCGCACCCGCAATCAGCGGAAAAGATGCTTTATTACCTGAATGTTCTGTTCTGCGTTCAGGCTTTTCCTGTTCCACGCCTCCGTTTTCGCAGAATCCGTCTTCCGGCAGCCTGCTTTCCGAATCTGTTTTAATATCGGAGACCGGCTTGTCCTCCGGCCCCGCTGACGGCTCGGGCTCAGGTCTGCCTGCCGTTTTATTCTCCGATTCTTTCGTCGGTTCCGGCGTGGGATTCTCTCCCGGCCCTTCGGTTGGCTTGGGCGCTGGTTCCTCCCCCGGCTCTTTCGTCGGCTTGGGCGCTGGTTCCTCCTCCGGCTCTTTCGTCGGCTTGGGTGCTGGTTCCTTTCCCGGCTCTTTCGTCGGTTCCGGCATCGCTTCCCCTCCCGGCTCTTCCGTCGGCTCGGGTGCCGGGTCTTTCCACGGCTTTTCCGAAGACTCGGGCGGTCGTTCATTCCACGGCTCTTCCGTCGGTTCCGGCGTCGCTTCCTCTCCCGGCCCTTTCGTCGGCTTGGGCGCTGGTTCCTCTCCCGGCTCTTCCGTCGGCTTG
>CAOKFN010000060.1 GCA_948467735.1 uncultured bacterium | reverse complement strand
GGCTTTATGCGGCCTGTAGGCATTTTTCTTATTGTGGAACTGTTAAAGACCCGAGTTCCCTCCAATATTGTTTGTGGGACAATTTCCCTGTACCAATATTGTATCCCTCCGCGGGCGGTATGGCAAGGACTTTTTACTACGCTGCGGTATCGGCGTGTTGCGCTGTACGTTTTACTATGATATAATAATTTATATTTTGGGTGGCTCGCTGCCTGTGGGAATAAACAGGCAGAGCAGAAAAGAAGGGGGCAGTTTATGGGCAATAAAATTTATGATCCGCGCAGGGAGATACAGGAGGCCGTAAAAGCTGGAGAGGAGGCGCTTGGGCTGTTGGAGAAGGCCAAGCGCCTGAACAGCGCGGGAAACTGGGGATTGGTGGATATGCTGGAATGAGGCAAAACGTCAGGTGGAGGACGCCGTAAGAAAGGTGAAGGATATTCTGGGCCGGCTGAGGCGGCTGTAAAACTGCCGTTATACCGGCGGCCTGCAAAGAGGTGACGGTTATGTTAGAGTACAGGATGATAAAGGAAGAAGAATTGTCCTTGGAATTGTTTGAGAATTTCCGCAGGCATCAGGATGTGACGAAATGCTGGCGGAAGGAGGAAGGAAGCTGGCGTGTGAAAGACATTGCTTTTGTGGATGACTGGAAACGGGAAGATTACGAGGAGCTGATAGGAATCCTAAAGCGGAGCATTTGGGGCGGCGGAATGGTATACGGAGCGTTTGAGGGAAGATATCTGAAAGGCTTTTGCGCTGTATCAGGGGAGCTGTTCGGGTCAAAAAAGCAATATCTGGATCTGTCCAATATTTATGTATCGGAGGAGCTGCGCGGTCAGGGCGTGGGAAGCGTGCTGTTTCGGAAGGCGCAGGAATGGGCGGGGCGGCATGGGGCGGAAAAATTGTATATTTCGGCCCATTCCGCGGTGGAAAGTCAGGCGTTTTATAAAAAAATGGGCTGTGTGGAAGCGCAGGAATACAGCAGGGCGCATGTGGAGAAGGAACCCTGCGACTGTCAGCTGGAATGTCCGGTGCCGGATGCGTAATTCTTTTATATTTTATTTACGCTTTTCTTATAATTTGAACACAGAATAAACACATTTTATCTGTAAGATGTATCTCAGATAGTTGATGAAAGATTCACTATCTTCCCCCTCATAAGAAACGGAAGGCCCCGGCATATGCCGGGGTCTTTCGTTTCCGGTATATATTTTTTCTATTGTTTTAAGAGTTTTATTATAAAATGGACACAGTTTTGACACATTTGCTTTGTAAGATAATCATGATAGTTGATTAATTCACTATCTCCCCCCTCATAAGAAAAGCAAAGGAGTCTTGGCGGAAGCCGGGGCTTCTTTGCTTTTTGTGTGGTGGGCGAGCCTTCCGCGGCTTGTTTTGACCGCAGAAGGCTCTTGGCGTATTACGGAGGAAGAATCTGCAGCATTCAAAAAATTAGGGGTGGTAGAAATCAAAGAATTAGAGTAAAATAGTAAAGAATGCACAGATAGTAAAAAAGAGGGACTATGAAGCTTTTAGAGCTGTTGGACAAATTGGAATGGGAATGTGTGCAGGGAACCATGGACAGGGAGATTTCCTCCATTGTATATGATTCCAGACAGGCGGCGCCGGGATGTCTTTTCCTCTGTATTGAGGGGGCCGTTTTCAACGGGCATGAATTTGCCAAGGCGGCGGTGGAGAGGGGAGCGAAGGCGCTGGTGGTCTCGGAGGACGTCCGGGGGCTGGCCGGGAAGGATGTGACGGTGGTACGGGTGAAGGACACCAGATATGCCATGGCGTTCCTTTCCGCGGCGTGGTTCGGGCATCCGGCGGAGAGGATGAAGGTCATCGGCGTTACCGGAACGAAGGGAAAGACCACCACTACCTATCTGATAAAGGCCATGCTGGAGCAGGCGGGCGTCCGGACGGGGCTGGTGGGAACCATTGAGACCATCATAGGGGAATCCCATATGCATGCCGAAAATACGACGCCGGAATCCTATCTGCTGCAGCAGGATTTCGCAAGGATGGCGGAGGCCGGGATGGATGCCGTGGTGATGGAGGTATCTTCTCAGGCGCTGAAGCTGCATCGCACGCAGGGCTTTCTATTTGATTACGGGGTTTTTACAAATATGGAACCGGATCATATCGGGGCCAATGAACATGCCAGCTTTGAGGAGTATTTATCCTGTAAGAATCTTTTGTTCCGGCAGTGTCTGGTGGGAATCGTAAACGGCGACGACGCCCATGTGGAACAGGTGACGGCGGGGCATCGCTGTGATTTGGAGACCTACGGCATGGGAGAAAACTGTATGCTGCGGGCGGAGAATCTGAAGCTGGTGCATACGCCGGAGAGGCTGGGTGTGGATTTTCATGCGGCGGGCTTGATGGACTTCGACGTGCGGGCGCCGTTTCCGGGGCGTTTCAGCGTCTATAACGTACTCTGCGCCATGGCGGTGTGCAGGCATTTTAAAGTGCGGGCCGACGATATACAGAGGGCGCTGGATACGGTGAAGGTAAAGGGACGTATTGAAAAAGTTGAAATTTCGGATAAATTTACACTGCTCATAGATTACGCCCACAATGCCATGGCGCTTAAAAATCTTTTGGCAGCCCTGAAAGAGTACCGGCCCAAGCGGCTGGTGTGTATGTTTGGCTGCGGGGGAAACCGGTCCAGACAGCGGCGTTATGAGATGGGAGAGGTCAGCGGAAGGCTGGCGGATTTCACCGTGATTACCTCCGACAATCCCCGTTTTGAAGACCCTCAGGCGATTATAGACGACATCAAGGAGGGCATCGGCAGGACGAAGGGGGCATATGTGGAAATCTGCGACAGAAGGGAGGCCATCGCCTATGTCCTTTCCCATGCCGAGGAGGGAGATATGATTGTCCTAGCCGGAAAAGGCCATGAGGATTATCAGGAGATCAAAGGCAGGAAGTACCCCATGGATGAAAGGGTAATAATCAAGGAACTTTTGGAGTCCGCGCCCTTGTGAGAGGCGGGCGGAAAGGTATCGCTGTGAGAGAGCTTTATGCGGAGATTATCGTGGATATTTCCCACGAAAAATTAGATAAACCATTTCAATATCGTGTTCCTGACAGGCTGCGGGAAAAGGTGGAGATTGGAATGTGCGTCGTGGTGCCTTTCGGAAACGGCAATAAACTGATTAAGGGATATGTGGTGGGGCTGGGCGAAGTGTGCTGTTTTGACCCGGCCCGGACAAAAGAGATACAGGGAATCGCTCAGGGAGGCGTTGGTATAGAGGGCAGGATGATTGCGCTGGCGGGCTGGATACGGAAAAATTACGGCTCTACCATGATACAGGCGCTGAAAACCGTTCTGCCCGCCAAGCAGTCCGTGAAAAAGCTGGAGCGCAGAACCATACGGAGGCTTTTGGGCAGGGAGGAATTATATTCCCTGCTGGGAGAGAGCAGGCGGAAGAAACAGACGGCCAAGGAGAGGCTTTTACAGGAGCTTCTGGCGCAGGAGTCCATTCCTTACGAGTGGGTGACGGGAAAGCTGGGGGTGTCCGCCCAGACGGTGAAAAGTCTGGAAAAGGCGGGGGCGCTTAGAATTGAGAGCGTGCAGGCATTTCGCAATCCGGTCAAGCTGCAGAATTCGGAGGAAGCTTCCCGGACATTGAGCGAAGCACAGTTAAATATCGTGGAGTCGGTGTTGGCGGATTTTGACGCGGGGAAACCGGACACCTACCTGCTGCATGGGATTACCGGCAGCGGCAAAACGGAGGTGTATATACGGCTGATTCAGGAAATGGTGAATCGGGGCAGACAGGCGATTGTGCTGATACCGGAGATTGCCCTGACCTACCAGACCCTTCTTCGATTTTACAGGCGGTTTGGGGAGAGGGTCAGCGTCATGAATTCCACCCTTTCCGCCGGGGAGAAATACGACCAGTGCCAGCGGGCGAAAAACGGGGAGATCGATGTGATTATCGGCCCCCGCTCCGCGCTGTTTACGCCCTTTCCCAAGCTGGGGCTGATTGTGATAGACGAGGAACATGAGGGCAGCTATAAAAGCGAGGCGACGCCCAAATACCATGCCAGAGAGACGGCGCTGGAGGCGGCGAGGCTTCATGGGGCGAGCGTGATTCTGGGCTCCGCCACCCCTTCCATGGAGGCTTATTATCGGGCTGTGACCGGGGAATATCAACTGTTTGTTTTACAGGAGCGTCTGACGGGCGGGCAGCTTCCCGTTGTCCATACTGTGGATATGCGGCAGGAGCTGAAGGAGGGGAACCGCTCCATTTTCAGCAGAAAGTTGCAGGAGCTTCTGGCAGACAGGCTTGCGAAGGGGGAGCAGAGCATTCTCTTTTTAAACAGAAGGGGATATGCGGGATTTATTTCCTGCAGAGCCTGCGGCCATGTGATGAAATGTCCCCATTGCGACGTCTCCCTGTCGGAGCATAAGAACGGTATGCTGCTGTGCCATTACTGCGGCTATGGGGAGCCGAAGCCGCAGGTATGCCCCGAGTGCGGCTCCAAATATATCAGCGGCTTTCGGGCGGGCACCCAGCAGATAGAAGAAAAATTGAAAGAGATGTTTCCGAACGTGCGCACCCTGCGCATGGACGCGGACACCACCCGGACAAAGGACAGCTATGAGCGGATTCTTTCCGCGTTTTCCGGCGGGGAGGCGGACGTGCTGATTGGAACGCAGATGATTGTAAAGGGGCATGATTTTCCGAACGTCACCTTAGCTGGGGTGCTGGCGGCGGACCTTTCTCTGAGCGTGGGCGATTACCGGGCGGGGGAGAGAACGTTTCAGCTGCTGACGCAGGCGGCGGGCCGGGCGGGAAGGGGCGCTCTGCCGGGAGAGGCGGTGATTCAGACGTATCAGCCGGATCATTATGCCGTCGTCCGGGCGGCACAGCAGGATTACGAGGGCTTTTATCGGGAGGAGATTCTCTATCGTGAAATGCTGGGCTATCCGCCGGTCTCCCATATGCTGGCGGTGCAGATTTTCTCCAAGGAGGAAGAGCGGGGCGGCCGTCTGGCTGACAGGCTGGCCGAGGCTGTGAGGAATGCATTCTTGGGGGAGAGAAATGGCAGGAAGACGGCGGGAATCCGGGGTTCGGCAGAGGGGACTGCGACAAATTCGCAGAACGGGGTCCGGGGAGAGAGAGAGGGGACTTTTGTGAATCGGCAGGAGGAAATCCGAGACTCGGGCAGCGGATTGGCGGTAAACCGTCTGCCGGAGCTTCAGGTATTGGGGCCTGCGCCCGCCTCGATTGCAAGAATTAATGATATTTTTAGATTTGTGTTCTATGTGAAATGTCCAAAATATGGTAAACTGGTACAGATAAAAGATTTGCTGGAAGAAGAAATAAAAAAACAGCCGTCTGCGGATGATATGGTGCAGTTTGATTTTGATCCCATTAATACATTATAAAAAATACGGCTTTCCTGTGTAAATACATGCAGAGACCAAGTAAACCGCGGCAGGCGGCAATTTTGAATGGAGGAACAAAAATATGGCAATCAGGAATATACGCGAAATCGGAGAAGAGGTACTGACGAAAAAGTGTAAGGCGGTGGTGGAGATGACTCCGCGCATTAAAGAATTAATTGAAGACATGCTGGATACCATGTATGAATCCAACGGGGTGGGGCTTGCGGCGCCTCAGGTTGGAATTCTCAAAAGGATTGTGGTGATTGACACTACGGGAGATGATCCTCATATTTTGATTAATCCCAGAATCGTAGAGAGCAGCGGGGAACAGGTCGGCCCGGAGGCATGTTTAAGCGTGCCGGGAAAATCGGGGCAGGTCAAGCGGCCAAGTTATGTCAAGGCAGCGGCGCTGGATATCAATATGACGGAGTATGAGCTGGAGGGAACGGACCTTCTTGCCCGCGCTATCTGTCATGAGCTGGACCATCTGGACGGGCATCTCTATGTGGAAAAGGTGGAAGGACCTTTGGAGGACACCAAATATGAGGCGGAAGAGGAGGAATAGGAGGGTATGAAAGTTCTGTTTATGGGTACGCCGGATTACGCAAAAGGAGCCTTAGAGGCCTTGATTCAGGCGGGACATGAGATTACGGCAGTGGTGACTCAGCCTGACAAGCCAAAGGGGCGGGGCAGGGAGCTTGTGCCTCCGCCTGTGAAAGTGTGCGCGCAAAGCCATGGGATTCCTGTGATGCAGCCTAAGCGGATTAAGACGCCGGAGGCTGTCTCGCAGCTTCGTCAATATGAGGCGGATATTTATATTGTGGCGGCCTTTGGGCAGATTTTGTCTCAGGAAATACTGGACATTCCTCCTCGGGGAAGTATCAATATTCATGCGTCGCTGCTGCCTGCATACAGGGGCGCCGCCCCCATCCAGCATGTGATTCTTGCGGGAGAGGAAAAGACGGGAATTACGATTATGCAGATGGATGCGGGGATAGATACGGGAGACATCCTCTATCAGAAGGAAATGGCGGTACTTCCGGAGGACACGTATGAAACGCTTTATGAAAGGCTTACAATTTTGGGCGGGGAGGCCGTCACGGAAGCGGTTTCTCTATTGGAGGAGGGGAAATTGACGCCCCGTAAGCAGCAGGAGGAGTTTAGCAGCTATGCGTCCATGATTGACAAGAGCATGGGAAAAATTGATTTCGGGGAGGAGGCGCAGGCCATAGACCGCAGAATCCGCGCCATGACTCCATGGCCCAGCGCTTTTACCAGTTATCAGGGAAAACAGCTGAAAATCTGGCGGGCTGCTCCCACGATTGCAGAAAGTGTCTATGGCCGCACGCCCGGAGAGATACTGAAAACCGACAAGAACTCCATCACAGTGGCTGCCGGGAAGGGCGCGCTTCATATCTACGAGCTGCAGCTGGAAGGGAAAAAGCGTATGAGCGCCCATGATTTTCTGCTGGGCATAAAAATGAAGCCCGGGGAAATACTAGGACGGTAAGGAAACGGCAAATATTGCCATAGGGACGAAAACGGAATAAATACAGTCTCGGAACGGGACTGGAATCAACAGAACTGGTATAAGACAGGAGCAATTTATGGATGCGACTTATTTATTGGTGATTATAGGCATGGTCCTCTGCCTAGGTGCAGGCGCTTTAGTGAACAGTACTATGGGAAAATACAGCAGAGTACGCAGCAGTACCGGATTAACCGGTGCGGAAGCGGCCAGACGTATATTGAATAATGAAGGACTTTATCAAGTGCAGATTGAATGTCTGTCGTCGGAAAGCGGAGACCATTATGACCCGCGGACTAATACGGTAAGGCTTTCTCGCGGCAATTACAGCCAGCCCACAGTGACTGCGGTGGGAGTGGCGGCGCATGAATGCGGTCATGCCATTCAGCATGCAAAGGGCTATTCTCCTCTGAAATTTAGGACAGCGCTTGTTCCGGCGGCCAATATCGGCAGTAAATTAGGATTTCCGTTGATTCTGCTGGGAATTGTGTTGAGCTGGAATCAAGTGTTGATTGAGATCGGCATCTGGGCGTTTGCGCTGGCGGTAATATTTCAGCTTGTGACGCTGCCGGTGGAATTTAATGCTTCCTCCAGAGCCGTGGCAAAAATTGAACAGTACGGTCTGTTGACCGTGGAAGAAAACAGAGGCTGCAAAAAGGTGCTCAGAGCGGCGGCCATGACCTATGTTGCGGCGGCAGCTTCGGCAATTCTGCAGCTGCTCCGTCTGGTGCTGCTGTTTGGCGGCGGCCGGAGAAGGAGTGATTAATTGTGGCGGAAAATATCAGAGAGCTAGTCTTGGACACACTGCTTCTGCTTGAAACGGAAGGAGTGAATTCCACGGAAAGAACACGTTTCACACAGGGAGTATCTTCCGTGGAAGAAAGCCCTTCTGTGGAAAAGAACTTTTCACACAGGCTGGTGAAAGCAGTCTTGGACAAGTATGACTATTTAGAGAACAGGGATAAGGCTTTTATCAAAAGAACCGTGGAAGGCGTCATAGAGAGACAGCTGGAACTGGATTATTATTTGAATCATTTTTCCAGTCTGCCCGTGAGAAAAATGCGTCCGCTCATACGCTGTCTTCTGCGTATGAGCGTCTATCAGCTGCTCTATATGGATTCCGTACCCGACAGCGCCGTGTGTAATGAGGCATGTAAGCTGGCGGCAAAGAGAGGGTTTCGGAATTTAAAGGGTTTTGTCAACGGAATTCTCAGGACGGTTTCCAAACAAAAAGAGAATCTGCCTCTTCCCGACAAGAAACAGGAGCCTGTGAAGTACTTATCCGTAAAGTATTCCACGCCGGAATGGCTGGCAGAGTTGTGGCTGGATGAATATGGCTGGGAAATTACGGCAACACTTTTAAAGGGACTGATGGAGATTCATCCGGTTTCTCTGCGTTTTGTATCCACAATGTCCGCCGAGGAGAGGAAGGGGCTTTGTACCCGTATGGAAAAACAGGGCGTGCTGCTTTCCGAGAGTCCGTATCTGCCCTATGTATCTTTGGCAAAGCAGCTGGGAACGGCGGAGGGAGTGAGCGGTATTGCGGGTTTTCAGGAAGGCTTGTGGATGGTACAGGATGTGAGCTCCGCCCTTGCGGTGGAGGCCGCGGGAATCGGACAGGGGGATTTTGTTGTTGACGTCTGCGCGGCTCCGGGCGGAAAAAGCATTCTGGCGGCGGAAAAAGCGGGAGCGGGCAGGGTGCTTGCCCGTGATATATCGGAAGAAAAGGTAACGCTGTTAAGAGAAAATATCCGCCGTATGAGAACCGTGAACATAGACACGGAGGTTTTTGACGGCATCCGGACAGACAGCGGCTTGACAGGGAAGGCGGACGTCCTATTTTTGGACGTGCCCTGTTCCGGTCTGGGAGTCATGGGGAAAAAGCGGGATATCAAGTACCGTGTGACGAAAGAGGGAATGGAGAGCCTCGCGGCGCTGCAGAGACAGATTGTGGAGGCAAGTGTTTCTTATTTGAAACCCGGAGGAATCCTTTTGTATAGTACCTGTACCGTCCACAGGGGGGAAAATCAGGATATGGTGCGTTTCATTTCCCGAGAATTGGGGCTTGAGCCGGTTTCGCTGGAAGGTACGGTTCCGGAAAGAGCCGTCAGGGAGAAGCGGCGCATTGCAGCAGAGTTAAGCAGAGCAGGGAAGGATCCTGCGTTTGGGCTGACGGAGAAGGAATACGCCGCGTGTATACAATTCCTGCCGGGATATATGGAAACCGACGGTTTTTTTATTGCGAAATTCCGCAAAACCTGTGCAGATTCCAAGCCGGATAAGTGTGCGGATTAAGAATCTGCACAAAAGACTGCATGAACAGCATTTTTCCCACAGGCTGTATGCGACGTCTGCGCGGCAGGCCGGAAATGTTGAAGAAGTGAAAAAAAATAAGAAATGAAAAAAATTAGAAATTCTGCGGTTTCGTACAGCAGGTGTGAGGATGATAGGATGACTAGAGAATACAAAAAAGAAGATGATGAGAGCAAAGAATACAAAAGCGGAGAATACAGAAGCAAAAAATACAATAGCGGAGATTATAAAAGCGGAGAGTACAGAAGCAAAGAATACAATAGCGGAGATTATAAAAGCAGAGAGTACAAAAATAAAGAATACGAAGGCGAAGAAAAGAAAGACATAGACGTTAAGTCGCTGTCGCTGCAGGAATTGACGGAGGAGATTACAGCCATAGGGGAAAAGCCTTTTCGCGCCAGACAGATGTATGAGTGGATGCATAAAAAACTGGCGAGGGGATTTGGGGAGATGACCAATCTTTCCAAGCAGTTTAGGGAATTATGTGAAGAGCGGTATGATTTTACTGCCCTGAAAGCAGTGTGTGTACAAGAATCTCAGATTGACGGAATGAAGTCCCAAGATAATGGGCCAAAGTCCCAAAATGATGGGCCAAAGTCCCAAGATAATGGGCCAAAGTCCCAAGATAATGGGCCAAAGTCCCAAGATAATGGGACTAAGAAGTTTCTATTTGAACTTTCCGACGGCAATGTGGTGGAAAGCGTATGGATGAAATATCATCACGGCAACAGCGTCTGTATTTCTTCTCAGGCGGGATGCCGGATGGGCTGTCATTTCTGCGCGTCCGCCTTGGGCGGATTGGAGCGCAATCTCCTTCCTTCGGAAATGCTGGACCAGATATATGCGATTACGCTGCTGACAGGGGAGAGGGTCAGTAACGTGGTAGTCATGGGGACGGGGGAGCCTTTGGACAATTATGACAATCTGCTTAGGTTTCTCAGAATGCTGACGGATGAAAACGGACTGCATATCAGCCAGAGAAATGTGACGGTTTCCACCTGCGGGCTTGTGCCGGAGATAAAAAGGCTTGCAGGAGAGAAGCTGCAGATCACGCTGGCGCTGTCTCTGCATGCCGCGTCGGATGAAAAACGCCGAAAGCTGATGCCCATAGCGGAGAAGTATTCCATTCGGGAGCTGATGAAAGCCTGCGGATATTATTTTGAACAGACCGGCAGAAGAATTACCTTTGAGTATAGCCTGATGCGCGGCGTCAACGATACCGACGAGGACGCGCGGCGTCTGGCAGAGCTTGCAAGGCCTCTTGGCTGCCATGTGAATTTGATTCCCATAAACCCGGTCAGGGAGCGGAATTTCAGCAGGCCGGATAGAAAGAGAATCCTTGCTTTTCAAAATATACTTGAAAAAAATAAAATAAATGTTACTATTAGAAGGGAAATGGGCAGGGATATCGACGGCGCCTGCGGACAGCTGCGCCGCAGGACTTTGGAGGAAATGAAACGTGTTAAAGACGTTTTCCATAACTGATATAGGAAAAAAGAGAAAATTGAATCAAGACTTTGTCTATTCGTCAGAGCGGCCCGTGGGCAGTCTTGCGAATTTGTTTTTGGTGGCAGACGGGATGGGGGGGCATAATGCCGGAGATTATGCCTCCAGAGTGGCTGTGGAAACCATTGTGGAAAAGGCGGCGGCCTCGTCGGAAACAGAACCGATCCGGATTCTGGAGGAAGCGATTCAGGCGGCCAACACTCTGGTGCGCAGGCGGGCGGCACGTTTTTCATGGCTGGAAGGCATGGGAACCACCGTGGTAGCCGCCGTATGCGAGGGAAACAGCCTCTGGGTGGCAAATGTGGGCGACAGCAGATTATATGTGGCAAATGATAAAGGAATACGACAGATTACAAAAGATCATTCTTGGGTAGAAGAAATGGTACGAAGGGGAGAAATTGACAGGGAGGCGGCAAGAAATCACGCGAATAAGAATATTATCACCAGAGCAGTCGGGGCGGAGGATACGGTGAACGTAGATTTCTTTACGGTGCGGCTGGAAGAAGGCGATGAGATATTGATGTGTACGGACGGCTTGACCAATATGCTGGAAGACGAGGAAATCCGGATGATATTGGAGGGGGCCAGAGATATCGTGGAGAAAGCGCAGGCGCTGGTCAAGGCAGCCAATGAGCATGGCGGCAGGGATAACATCAGCGTAATTTTGATTGCTGGTGTAAAATGATGCGAGGTGAATCATTTCTTTGTATCTGAGAATGGAGAGCATATATGATTAAGATTGGAATGATGATAGGCGATCGGTATGAGATACTTGAGAAAATAGGTACCGGCGGTATGTCGGATGTATATAAAGCGAAATGTCATAAGCTGAACCGCTTTGTGGCGGTGAAAGTATTAAAACAGGAGTTTAGCGAAAACGCCAATTTTGTATCCAAATTCCGCACGGAGGCTCAGGCCGCGGCAGGGTTAATGCATCCCAATATTGTAAATGTATATGATGTGGGCGAGGAAAACGGCATCTATTACATTGTCATGGAGCTGGTGGAAGGAATTACGCTCAAAAAATATATTGAAAAAAAGGCCAGGCTGTCTTTTAAGGAGGCGGTCAGCATTGCCATACAGGTGAGCATGGGAATTGAGGCGGCTCACAACAACCATATTATTCACAGGGATATCAAGCCTCAGAATATCATGATTTCAAGAGACGGCAAGGTAAAAGTGACGGATTTTGGGATTGCCAAGGCGGCTACCAGCAATACTATCACCTCCAACGTGATGGGATCCGTTCACTATACGTCCCCGGAACAGGCAAGGGGCGGTTACAGCGATGAAAAAAGCGATATTTATTCCCTGGGCATCACAATGTTTGAAATGCTTACGGGAAGGGTTCCTTTCAATGGGGAGACCACGGTGGCGATTGCAATCAAGCATATTCAGGAGGAACTGCCGTCGCCGAAGGAATTTGTGCCGGAGATTCCCAACAGCGTTGAGGGAATCGTCTTAAAATGCTGTCAGAAGTCCCCGGACCGCAGGTATCAGCGCATGCAGGACTTGGTGGCTGATTTAAAGCAGTCGCTGATGTATCCGGATGAGAATTTTGTGGTGCCAAACGACCCGGATATGGAGGGCGGAACCCGCACAATCACGCCAAAGGATATGGAGCAGATTAAACGCAGGACCGCCTATCAGGAGAATTTTCAATACGATGAAAGAGAAAGCCTGCGGGCCGAGGCGGAGGAAATATATGAGGAAGAGCTAGAACCGGAGGAGGATGACGGGGATGAGTACGATTACAATCCCAAAATGGAGCGGGTGACTACAATTCTGGCATTGCTGGGAGGCGTCGTTATCTGTGTCATTGTCATTATTCTGGCGGTTCATGTGTTTGGCTCGGGGGACAGCGGGAGGAATCCGGACAATCAGACCGGTTCAGGAGCCACGGCGCCGCCTTCTTCGGATCAGGACGCGGACATTAAGTATGTGAAGGTTCCCGATGTACAGGATAAAAGCGTGGAGGAGGCCAGAAATGAGCTGCGCGGCTATGGGCTGAATTCTGAGGTGATTTATGAAGAATCCGACACAGTTGCGGTGGGTGTTGTAATCCGTACAAATATTGCCGCAGGCACGGAGATACAGGAGGGAAGTACGATTGTTCTTACAGCCAGTACGGGGCCTCAGTCTTTTGCGGTGCCCGAAGTGCTCAATTCTTCCTATGAAGACGCCTATGGCAGACTGACTGGCGAAGGTTTTGCCGTCACCAGAGAAGAAGGTTATTCCGATGAAGTGGAAAAAGGATTGGTCATGGCTCAGGTGCCTGCGGCCGAAACCAGAGTTGCCAAGGGAACCAATATCACAGTTACGGTAAGTCTGGGCAGGGAGAGAGTGCGGGTGCCGAAGCTTCTGGGATATTCCGAGCAGGACGGAACCATAGCGGCGATTGAGGCGGGGCTGCAGATAGGCAGTGTCACGCAGGTGTATCATTCCGAATATGAGGAGGGGATGATCTGTTATCAGAGCTATTCCCAAGGCTCCTATGTGGAGCCGGGGACGGCCTTGGATATCAAAGTCAGCATGGGGCCGGAGACAGCGGACGAACCGAAGACGATTTACCGCTATAACGGCAGCATCATGGCCCCGTCGGTGGAAGAGGCGCCGGATTATGTGAAGGGCACGGAGGTTGCCATCACTTTGACTGCCGATGACGGAATGGTGCTTTTGGATACCAAAACCTCCAGCTTCCCTCAAGCGGCCAATTATTATGGGCTGAAATCCTCCGGAGGGACGATTACCATGACTTATACCGTAACCACAAGCGGGACGACTTCTGTGGACCCTGTGACGGGAAGCGTCATCACCATGCCGGGAATGACGGAACCTCGCTCTTTTTCAAGGAGAGTGGAATTCGTTCCGGAGTAGGAGAACTAGTTTCGGCTGTGCGGACGGAACGGCCGGGATGTAAAGCAGGCGGCAGGGCGTTCGGTTTCCTATGGGGCGGGAACTCTGTGGATGATTTTTTATGAGGCGCTTGGCGGCCGGCGGAGATATTGAGGAAAGAAAACAGGCTGGCTCCGGCGGCTGGCGGTGATATTCGGGAAAGAAAACAGCCTGCTGCTGTCAGCACTAGGATGGACAGATTCGGGAAGGGAGATATGAGGGGAAAAATTATTAAAGGAATTGCCGGATTCTATTATGTCCGCGAAGCGGACATTGTTCGGGAAGCGGACATTGTTCGGGAAGCGGACATTGTTCGGGAAGCGGACATTGTCCGGGAAGCGGATAAAGGGCGTTTTACGGGCAATGCCAAGGAAACATCCGTCGCGGGTGCCGCGGGCAGGATATATGAGTGCAGGGCCAAGGGGATTTTCCGGAAGGATAAGCGGAAACCTTTGGTGGGCGATGATGTGGAGATGGACATATTGAATGAAGAGAAAGGTCTGGGAAATATCAGGGAGCTTCTGCCCAGACACAGCGAACTGATTCGCCCCGCAGTGGCGAATGTGGATCAGGCGCTGGTTGTTTTCTCGATTGTAAAGCCCAAGCCCAGCTTTAATCTTCTGGATCGCTTTTTGATTATGATGAAACAGCAGAATTTGGACAGTATTATCTGTTTTAACAAGCAGGACATGGACGAGGCCGGGGAAGGGGAAGGCTATCTTCGGATTTACAGAGAATGCGGTTATCGTGTACTTAGCGTCAGCGCTTTGAAAGGAGAGGGCATTCGGGAGCTGAAAGAACTGCTGGCGGGAAAAATCACCGCAATGGCGGGGCCCAGCGGGGTGGGCAAATCATCGCTGATCAACTGTCTACAGTCGGAAATTGTCATGGAGACCGGACAAATCAGTGAGAAAATTGAACGGGGAAAGCACACCACCAGACATTCGGAGCTGATAGCTGCGGGGGAGAATACATATATTCTGGACACTCCCGGTTTCAGCTCTCTGGAGCTGTTCGCTCTGGAAAAAGAACAGCTGGCAGGATTTTATCCTGAATTTGCGGAGCATGAAAAATATTGTAAATTCGGCGGCTGCGCCCATATGGGGGAGAACGTCTGCGGCGTCAAAGACGCGGTGGAGCAGGGAGCCGTGAGCAGACTGCGCTATGAGAATTATTGTACGCTTTACAGGGAATTAAAAGAAAGAAAAGCGAGATATTGAATGATTGTAAATATTGTGATTACAATAAATCATAATTTCAGAAACAATGAAACGTCAACGGGATTTGCCGATCGAAATAGAAAATACGCATGGATTGGAAAAAATCGGGGAAACAGTGTGTGCGGATCGGAAGAATGAGTTCTCGTGTACGCCATGGGGAGGAAGTTTGGAAGTAAACTTCCAAATTTTGAATTGATGCCCGCCAAAGGCGGGCAGGAGGGTGTAAGTATGGAATATTTAGACAAGAAGGGCAGTTTGGATAAGCTGGGGAAGTTTATCAGCCTAGTGCTGCGGCATAAACCGGATGAGGCGGGGATAGAGCTGGATGGGCATGGCTGGGCGGACGCAGGCGAATTATTGGCCGGAATCAACAGTACGGGAAGAACCATAGATATGGAGATTTTGGAGGAAGTCGTAAGGACGGACAGCAAGCAGAGATTTGCCTTTAACTCGGATAAAACCCGGATACGCGCCTGTCAGGGGCATAGCATTCCCGTGGATTTGGAATTGGAAGAGAGACAGCCGCCGGAATTTTTGTATCATGGGACAGCGTCCAGATTTATCGGAAGCATAGAAAAAGAAGGGCTGCGCCCAATGGGACGGCAGTATGTCCATTTGTCAAAGGATTTGGAAACCGCGAAAAAGGTGGGAGAAAGGCACGGCGTCCCCGTGATACTCAAAATACACAGCGGGGATATGTACAGGGACGGATGCAGGTTTTATCTGTCCGAAAACGGCGTGTGGCTTGCCTCAAAGGTGGCGGTGAAGTATTTGGAGAGGGTGGGAGAAGCTTGAAAATCCGGATAGTCATTCATTGGGCGGCAGTGTACAAGGCTTAAGCGAGGCGGTGGTATCGATGGGAATCTATTTTAATCCGGGAAACAGCGGGTTTCAAAGAATTATTAACAGCGAATATGTTGATAAGACAGGATTGATTCGTCTGATAAACGACGGGATTGGCACGGTAAATAATCTGTTCTGTGTCAGCAGGCCTCGCCGGTTTGGAAAATCCTACGCGGCGCAGATGCTTTGCGCGTATTACGACTGCTCCTGCGATTCCCACGGCCTTTTTGACGACAAGGAGATCGCGGGGACGGAAAGGTATCGGGCCCATCTGAATCAGTACCATGTGATAAACCTTGATGTCACCACCTTTCTTTCGGCGGCACAGAGGAAGGGGATTTTGCTGAAAGAAGTGCCGGATATGATTGTCAATCGGCTTTTGGCTGAATTGGAGGAAATATATCCCGACTGCGCGGGCGGAAGAGGGTTTACGGATCGTTTGGTTCGCTGTGTGGAAAAGACGGGAAGGAAATTTGTGTTTGTCATCGATGAATGGGATGTGCTGATTCGGGAGGCGAAGGAAGATGCTGTGGCGCAGAAACGCTATCTCAGCCTTTTGAGGGAGTGGTTTAAGAGTAATAATTTTACCCCAAAGGCTGTGGCCGCCGCTTATATGACCGGAATTCTTCCCATTAAAAAGGACGGCTCACAGTCCGCCATTTCGGATTTTATAGAATATTCCGTCCTTGATCCCGGCGGCTTGGCCGAGTTTACCGGATTTACGGAAGAGGAGGTGAAAAAGCTCTGTGAAAGGCACGAAATGAGCTTTGAGGACGCCGGAAAATGGTATGACGGATATGATTTTCCGGAGATAGGGTCGGTCTATAATCCCTATTCGGTCATGCAGGCTATGCGGAAGAAGAAATTCGGCTCCTACTGGCGGAAAACTTCGGCGGCGGAATCCCTTTTGACGTATATCAATATGAATTTTGAGGGACTACAGGAGATCATTTCACGGCTGATTGCCGGGGAAGAGACGGAGGTTGACACGGAGGATTTTGAGAATGATTTTGAATCCTTCAAAAGCAGGGATGATGTGCTGACGCTGCTGATCCATTTAGGGTACTTAACTTGGCATGAGGAGGACAGGACGGCGCGGATTCCGAATGAAGAGGTGAGGGCTGAGTTCAGGAAAATATTGAAGGGCAGGAATGTAAGCGGAAGGTGGATAGAGCTGCTCCGGCGTTCCCGAAAGCTTTTGGAGGATACGCTTGCGGGTGATGGGGGCGCGGTGGCAGAGGCAGTGGAGGCAGTCCGCACAACGCAGTATGCGCCCACATTTTACAATAACGAGCAGGCGCTGCGGTATGTGATCAAATTTGCGTACATTGCCGCCATAGACCAGTATCTGAAGGTGGAAGAGCTGCCGTCGGGGAAGGGGATTGCGGATGTGGTGTATCTGCCTAAGCAAAAATCCGCCCTTCCTGCTATGATAGTGGAGCTGAAATGGGATAAGTCCTCGGAGGGCGCTATCGGGCAGATCAAAGAAAAGAATTATCCCGCAGCACTGCGTGACTATGGCGGTGAGATTGTGATGGTCGGGATTAATTATCATCCGAAAACAAAGATTCACACATGTGAAATTGAGAGAATTTATACTGTTTAACAGTTAAAATTTCCGAGGTACCTGACTGCATAACGCCAGCCATATACGTTTCATCAGCTGTAGTACGGTAAATTCTGGCGTTATGTAGTATAGCGCGGGTTTTGGCAGGAGACAGAGGACGCCGGATGTGACGGCATACAGGACGTCGGCGCTATGAGGCGGCAGTTCCCCAAAGTGAGGAACTGCCGTCTTTTTTGGCGTTGTTGGAGAAGATGAAATTATTACGGACGGCAAAGATTTGTCTGAGGGATTATGTTAGGAGTAAACGATGAAGTTTTACATAGAAACGTGGAAAGCGGGTGAAAGTTTGTTTGAAAGGATTGACAAAAACGCCGCTGTCGTTTAATATATAATCATTGTTATATAACGATGATAATTAAACAGGAGGAAGGACAATGCCGCCAAAAGCCAAAATCACAAGGGATATGATTATTGCCGCCGCATTTGAAACCGCCCGTCAATCAGGCGCGGAAAATATCAATGCAAGGACGGTATCGGAAAAGCTGAACTGTTCCACTCAGCCCGTGATGTATCATTTCGCGACCATCGAAGAGTTAAAAAGAGCCGCCTATGAGAAAACGAACGAATATCACACAGAATATTTGATGGATATTCCAGACGCAGAGGAAAATGTTATGCTTGGAATCGGGTTAAATTATATCCGCTTTGCAGTGGAAGAGACTAATCTGTTTCGCTTTCTTTTTCAATCAGGGTTTGTGGCCGAAAACAGTCTGCTTGACATGATCAATTCCGAGGAACTTCTGCCTGTCATTTCCGTAATGCAGGAAGGAATGAATATGGACATGGAACAGGCAAAAGAAGTGTTTATAACGCTCGCCCTGTTTGTTCATGGGTATGCCAGTATCATTGCCAATAATTCATTAGAGTATGATGAAAAACTGATAACGACGCATTTAGAGCGGGTATACACAGGCGCGGTATTGGCAGTGCAGGAGGAAAAGTCTCCAAAGGAGGAGTGAAATGAAAAAATTATATGAGAAAAACGAACTGACATTTGCTATTGTATGGATTGTGGTTTACTGCGTGCTGCAGTCTTTGGCCAATTCATTCAATGAAATAATTGGAATTGAATACTCCGCAAGCGCCCTATTTTGTATCATACAGTCCGTTATCCTTTTTGCTTTTCTTCGGAAAAATAATTTAACGCAGCGGTATGGGCTTTGCAGGCCTTCCGTTCCGGCCCGCAGGTTTCTATATTATGTGCCGCTGGCCGTCTTAGCGTCGGGGAATCTTTGGAACGGCGCCGCCGTCAATACTCCGCTGTCTGCGGCCGTCTGCCGCATTGTCTGTATGCTCTGCGTGGGATTTTTGGAGGAAGTGATTTTCAGGGGCCTCCTGTTCAAAGCAATGGCGGAAAATAATGTAAAATCCGCAATGATTGTCTCCAGCGTGACCTTCGGCATAGGGCATCTGGTCAATTTATTCAACGGCAGCGGCATGGACTTAGTAAATAATATCTGCCAGATATGCTTTGCGATTGCGGTTGGTTTCCTGTTTGTAACGATATTTTATCACGGCGGGAGCCTGCTCCCTTGTATTATTACCCATTCGGCCATTAATTCCCTCGGTACCTTTGTAAATGAAGAGGGATTTACGGTGGAAAAGCAGGTGATTCATGGTTTAGTCATGATACTCATAATGGCGGCCTATGCTTTCATTCTCACAAGAATGCTTCCGAAACATCAGCGGGCAGATAGGGATGGCGCAGGGGATAAATGATATGGCGTTATTTTTCGCGGGATGGGGATATCTGCATAGCTGTTGAGTGCGAAAAAAGCCGGATTAAAAAACAGGGGCTCATGAGGGCCTCTGATTTTTGTATCCTATTTCCCCCGCTCCGTGAAAAGGTACAAATAGCGTAACCGTTTGAACAGGGAACTGTACTGCTGCCGGACAACAGCCCGGACAGCGGATGTTTCGCAGGATGCAGATTGACAGGAAGACGGAAGAAAGGCTATAATAAAAAGGGCTTTGTATCAGCGCCTTATTCGGAAATACGGTTCGGAGCCGTCAGGCGTCCCGATTGTCAACAAGGCGGTCGTTTCTCTTGGCGGAAGCGGGATGAAAGATATCAAAGAAAACGGCAGACAGAATATGGCGATGAAGCGTCTGCTTTGAAAGGATTGATCGTATGTACTACTTAATGAATAAAGACAGGATGATCGCGAGTCTTGAGGTAAAGCCCGCAACGGCGTTTTCCGACAGTATTTCATTTGAGGTTTCCGAAACCCTCGGGAAAATGCCAATCGGGTTCAAGGACGCGGGTGCGTGGATAGACGGCAGGAAAGCCTCCAAGCACAATTCCCACCTGCAGGCGCTCATGAAGCAGATGGGCTGTGACAATAACGAGGGCTTTATCAGGGTGACGCATGCGGCAACGATAAATGATACCTTCTGGATAAAATCGGACAGGGAAGACGTCTCGTGGGAACAGGTGTCCCTGTACCGAAATCAGTTTACCGAATCCATTTCCAGACTGGCTTTTGAGGGCGTGGGCTTATATGACGCCGGCTTTACTTCCACGTCCCCTGAGCTTGCCTGTGACGGCTCCTTCCGCAAGTGTTTCAGGAAGGAAGACCATGTGGGAGAATGTGGATCGGACATATTCCTATATAAGAGGGGGAGGGAGCTTGGAGCCGGTCTTGAGCCGTATTGTGAAGCGATGGCGTCCGAGATCGCAAAAGCCGTAAGCCCGAACAATGCCATTTCCTATGAGCTGGCGACGCTGCATGGCAGGCTTGCGTCAAGGTGCAATCTGTTTACGAACGAACAGCTTGGATATGCCTCTTTTGCGAAAGTCACGGACACACAGGGGCTTGACTTGGAAAAAATTTTCGGCTATTTTGAAAAGGCAGGTTCGGAACAGCAGTTCAGGGAAATGCTTGTGACCGACTCGCTCTGCTTTAATCAGGACAGGCACACGGGCAACTACGGCGTGCTTTTTGACAATGACACGCTGCAGATCATACAGATGGCGCCGATCTTCGACATGAACCTTTCCCTGCTCCCCTATGTGGAGATGGACGAATTTGAGAACATTGGGGACAGGCTGTTTGAGTATGCCCCCAAGCTGGGGGAGGACTTTACCCGAATCGGTCAGATGGGCATGAACGACGTGATACGGGATAGGGTCAAGGATATGAGGGATTTTTCCTTCTCTTTCCGAGGGGACGACAGGTTCCCGCCCGAACGTGTAAAGATCATAGAGGGGATCGTAAGGCGTCAGGCGGAGGCGATCCTGTCGAATGACAGGCAGTACACGAAGGACGTGTTCTTTTCGCAGAAAGCACAGGATGCGGAGCAGAACAGGGAAAAATCCGCAAGGGCGGCGGAGCTGTTAAACGGCTTTTCCGAAATCGTCGAAAATATGGATTTGGGAGGGGACGTATTCACAAGTGTATGCGCATCGACAGATACCGTTCAGTATTATTTTGAAAAAGAGCGCTTTATGCTTACCATAGACTTCCTGAAAGGCAGCGTGGCGGTCAGCGATAATATGCAGCCCCTTTCCTTTGGCGAGCTTAAGAAAACGGATGAGGCTTTCTGGAAAACGGGCAGAGCCATCCAGCAGAGCCTGAAGAAGTATTTAAAATCCAAAGGGGACAAGTCCTTTGACGGATATTTCAAGCAGGCAGGCAGCGGGCTGGACAGCCACAGCATCAGGTAGTAGGAATCCTGCGTGGAAAGGATAGGGGGATAAGGGTGCGGCTGCTGCAGTGTTGACGGCGGAATTGAAAGCGAGGGCTGTATTTCTGGTATTTCTAAAATAATCAGCGGAGTATCAAAAGTGAAATCTATATTGAAGGAGAAAAGCACAGGGATTTTGGATATTCTATTATCAAACATATAAAATCCTACAATTTACTTTTGAATCGTGATATGCTATAATGGCAGAGGCGTTAAGGCTCTTTTATGAAAGGCGCATTTTATTATGGGATAAGGCTTGCTGTTGTTAGGGAAGTGTAAAAGGTTTGCAAAGGGAATCGCGGGAAATATATACGAGCGCCAATACAGATTTTTCAGCAGACAGGGCTTGGGACGGGAGAGCATGTAGGTTTGAAATGTACAGAACTTTGAAGGGAGAAAATCCTGTTAAAATCTTGAATTCCGGCGAATTCAAGAAAGAAAATCCAAAGGAGATTGAGATAAAATGAAACTAGGCATCGTAGGTCTGCCCAACGTAGGGAAGAGCACATTGTTTAATTCTTTGACAAAAGCGGGGGCGGAGTCGGCAAACTATCCCTTCTGCACCATTGACCCCAACGTGGGAGTGGTGCCGGTGCCCGACGAGCGGTTAAGGCTTTTGGGCGATATGTATCAATCGAAAAAAGTGACCCCGGCGGTGGTGGAATTTGTGGACATTGCAGGGCTTGTGAAGGGCGCTTCCAAAGGAGAGGGCCTTGGCAATCAGTTCTTAAGCCATATCAGGGAGGTGGACGCCATCGTCCATGTGGTCAGGTGCTTTGAGGACGGCAATGTGGTTCATGTGGACGGCAGCGTGAATCCTCTGCGGGACATTGAAACCATCAATCTGGAACTGATTTTTGCGGATTTGGAAGTATTGGAGAGAAGACTGGCAAAGGTGAGCAAGGCGGCTAGGATGGACAAGTCCTATGCGAAGGAGCTGGCGCTTTTGGAGCGGGTAAAGGCCCATTTGGAGAGCGGCGGGCTGGCAAAGGCGATGGAGATTACGGATGAGGATGAGCTGGCAGTGCTTCAGGACTGCAATCTGCTCACCTATAAGCCCGTCATCTATGCCGCGAATGTGGCGGAGGGAGATTTGGCCGGGGACGGCGCTTCCAATCCCATGGTTTCGGAGGTGAGGAAATTTGCCGAGGAGGAGAAGAGCGAGGTCTTTGTGATCTGCGCCCAGATTGAACAGGAAATATCCGAGCTGGACGAGGAGGAAAAAGCAATGTTTCTTGAGGATCTGGGGCTTTCGGAGTCCGGCTTGGAGAAGCTGATCAAAGCCAGCTACCATATTCTGGGGCTGATGAGCTTTCTCACCGCGGGGGAAGACGAGACGCGGGCGTGGACCATCAAAATCGGCACCAAGGCGCCTCAGGCGGCGGGGAAAATCCATTCTGACTTTGAGAGAGGTTTTATCAAGGCGGAGGTGGTCAATTACAAGGACTTGTTAGAGCAGGGTTCCCTGTCGGCGGCCCGTGAAAAAGGTCTGGTGGGGATGGAAGGCAAGGATTATGTTGTCAGGGACGGGGACGTGATTTTGTTCCGATTTAACGTCTGATACAATTTCCTGTCGGGAA
>CAOKFN010000059.1 GCA_948467735.1 uncultured bacterium | reverse complement strand
GACATGTGAAATGCCCTTTTTCACACTGACTCCCATCTGCCCGCCAAAGCGGGCACTCAATGATAGATTCGCTTCTTCAGCCGATGATAGATTCCGGAAAACATCCTGCTCTCGGCCATGGCGCTGCGCAGCGGCGCCAGTGTGCAGGCCATGGCCGCCCCATAACGCAGCAGGGCGCTCCTGCTCATATAAATCCTTGTAATCCGCTCATGTTCCTCTCTGTCCCGCTTCCGGTTCCCCCGGTCTTCGGAATAACCGCCGCCCTCATAAGAAGCCACAGGGAAATCCATCCGACGCATTTTACCTCCCCCTCGATAAAAGCACCATAGGAAATGATCGTAATCCGCACGGATTTGATACCGCAGATCATAAGGCTTTTCCCGACACAGAGCCGCGGCGTAAAAGCAGGATTGATGACAGGGAATATTCCGGTAACAGGTAAATCCTGTAATGACAGGAGGGGAAGCAATCACCGTTTTGTTTTTCTCACTATAGGTATCCCCGTATAATACCAGCCTGCTTACGTCCGTGCCTGCGGCCCGCTCCTCCTCAATGACCCCCAGCGCTCTCTCCAGCACCCTATTATCGTAGAACACGTCCCCGCAGTTCAGAAACAAGATAAATTCTCCTTTGGCGCAGGCCGCCGCCTGATTCATGGCGTCATAAATACCCTTGTCCTTTTCCACAATTATCCTGACCCGCGCCGCGTCCGCTCCCCTGTCCCGAACCTCCTGCCGCTCTTCCCCCACGGAGCCGTCCGTACTGCCCTGCGCCCTTTGCCGCCATTCTTCCACGGAGCCGTCCCTGCTGCCCTGCGCCCTTTGCCGCCATTCTCCCACGAAGCCGTCCCTGCTGCCCTGCACCCTTTGCAGCCATTCTTCCACGGAGCCGTCCGTACTGCCCCCGTCCTTTAGCACAACCTCCACATCGGTGCAGGTCTGGCCCAGCACGCTGTCCAATGTAGCCTTTAATTTCTCCCCCGGATTCAGGCAGACCGTTATGACCGTAAATTTCATCCTTCCACTTCCCATCCTAACAAATCATACAGAATGACATGTTCTTTGATTATACTTACCAGCGGTAAAATCTGCCGCTGCCTCGCAGTGCCTGCCGCTCGTGATCCGGATCACATGACTGCCTTCTCTTTATTCAAAAAATACACTCCCGCCACGGCCCAGAACAGGCAGATGATACAGACGGGCCAGTTCATAATGCCCGCGGCCGCCTTCGTGCTGCCAAGCACATATACCAGCACATTGGCCCCGATATGAATTGCAGCAGGTATCTTAAAATCTCCGAAATATTCATAGGCGTATACCATAAGCATTCCCATAACAAACGCATAAATACCCTGAACCGAGTTGCCATGATACACGGCAAAAAGCGCCGCCGAAATCACCATTGCAGAAGGCGTCTTCACAAAGCGCCTCAATTCATGATAGATGACGCCTCGAAACAACAGCTCTTCCGCAATGGGCGCAATCAGCCCGTAACAGACCAGCCCTATGGGCAGCCATGCCGCATATTGGTTCTGAGCCGTCTGCTGATAGACTTCCGAACTCTGAGTGATTCCCAGCAGTTCAAACAATAGATTCAAGCCCACCGCCGCACCCACGGACGCCATGCCCAGAATCAGATAGCATCTCACCGGCTCCTTCCTCAAATGCAGAATCCGGCTGCCATACTTCCTCTCCGTAATATCATTGCGGGCGCTCTCCCAAAGGATCGCCCCGCCGCCCGCAAATCCTACAGCCGATAACACGGCCTGCCCATTGCCCGTCAGCCCCTGCAACATTCCCTGCGCGTCTGACTCAAACCAGAATTCACCTCCCGGCAGCCCGCCACCAAGCAGCATCAGCAGAAATCCTACCAGTCCCTGTACGGCATTTTTCATCAAAAAAAACAGCAGAAACGGTCGTCCAATCTGCCACATACGCTGAGTCCCTGTCCTCTTGTCCGCCTCATCGGCGCCCCTTAGGAGAAAGTACTGCAGTTCCTCCACGGAACGCACAATATAATCCGACTTGGCGGCTTTCAGCTCTTCCATGCTGCCGTAACCGTATGTAACGCCTACGCTCTCCACCTTGACGGCATGTGCTCCCTCCACGTCAAACCGACGGTCGCCAATCATATACACATTATCCCGTTCTATGGGCTTATTGCCGAAAAGCTGCCTAAGCGCCGCCCGCACTACCTCCTCCTTGGTTCCGCGGGATCCGTCCAATCCGCTTCCCGCCACAACCTTAAAATACTTTGCAATCTTAAAATGCTCCAGAATCTGACGGACAAATCCCTCCGGCTTGCTGGAAGCCACCGCCAGCGTCATTCCCCTTGCGTTCAGCATCTTAAGCATGTTAGGGATACCCTGATACAGCCTGTTCTCGAAAATTCCCTGTTCTCGAAACCGTTCCCTGTACTTTTCCACCGCCGCCTTGGCCTGCTCTTCGCTCATCTGGTAAAACTCCATAAAGCTGTCCTTCAGCGGCGGCCCGATAAAGGGTTCCAGCTTATCCAAATCCGGCTCTTCAATTCCAAAGGAAGCCAGCGCATACTGCACGCAGGTACAGATTCCCTCCTTCGGGTCCGTCAGAGTACCGTCCAAATCAAATAAGAGATATTTCTTCATCTAAAAGCTCCTAATCTTTATGCTGCCATCATCAACCGTATTTTCAATCTTGATAATTTTCACATCATAACCCGCCGCGGCGTTCACCTGAACATGGACGGATTCCCCTTCCTTTCTTCCTAACAGAGCCTTTCCCAAGGGACTTTCGTTACTGATCAGATTCTCAAGGGAATTGCCCCGGACCGTGGTGACAATCTTATAGCTTTCCACAGTGCCGTCGTCGGCAAATTCCACGGTGACGGTATTGTTGATGCCCACCTCGTCCTCCGCGGAATCCTCGGAAATCACCTTTGCGGTCCGAATCATCCTCTCCAGATACCGAATGCGGCTCTCATTTTGATTTTTAAATTTTTTCGCCGCATAATATTCAAAATTCTCGCTCAAATCTCCATGGGCCCGGGCCTCTTTCACATCCTCCAGCGCCTTGGGACGCACCACCAGCTTCCGGTGTTCGATTTCTTCTTCCATCTTTTTAATATCGCTTGGAGTCAATTCATCATACATGTCCATTCCCTCCTGCCCTTTTCAGGCGTCCGCTGTTCATATCTATTCCTCCCGCCCTTTTCAGGCAGTGTCAACTTTATATTCCCAAAATCGGCTCAAACCCATTAAATTCAATGGTTTCAGAGGTTATAAGCCTTGACCGGGTTGTCCGCCCCATCCCCGCCTTTACAGCCCTAATCCGCAAATCACTGCCGCCGACAGGATAATTTGGATAATAGCAAACCGAAATACCGTCTGCGTATTGGACCAGCCCCACAGCTTGCGCACATGGTCATGAAGAGGCGTCCTGATCTTTTTCATAATATGAAGCTTAAACAAACGAATCATTAATATCTTAATGAGCCCCAGTCCGCCGTCCAATATCAGCACCAATGCCACGGGAATATACAATAGCGGGCTACCCGTCTTTAAAATGGCTATGCTGATGAAAAATCCCATGGCCCGGGAACCCGCATCCCCCATTAACAGGCGGCTGGGCGCGGCATTGTACCACAGATATCCCATGATGCATATCCCAAAGAGCAGAATCAAAAAGGAAAAGTCCTCTCCGCTTTCCAAAAGCCTGTCCAGAACATATATGGTGGTCAGGGTGATAATCGTCAGCGTACCCGAGAGCCCGTCCACCCCGTCGGCACAGTTGGTCACATTCACCGATACCCACACCAAAATTACGATTAAAACGGCAAAAAGAATTCTGGGAATCACAATCTGCACATGAAACAGGGCCAGCTCAATGGTATTTGGATTATATTTCAGATAAGTTTCGGCCGCCAGAACCGCCACGCACAAATCCAAAAATCCTTTTTTAAATTCTCCCCAAGGCTTCTCAGAAGCATCGTCCAAAAAACCTGTGACCATGGAAATTACGGTCAGAATCAGGTAAATCATAATTTCGGCTTTCATGGGAACAAACAAAAACGCCGCCGCCGTGAAGGCCAGTACAAAAATGATTCCCGCCCCCCTTGGTTTTCCTGCGGACAGCTTGCCGTCATGGGCATGTTCCCTCCCCGCATCCTTGGGCAGCCAGCCGCTCAGCTTTGCGGTTGCGAATACGGTAACGGCAAACGCAAACAAAATTCCTCCCAGCGCCAGCAGCGAATTTGCATTTTTCAAATCAGAAACAACAGAATATAACATGATTAACCCTGCTGCATATATATGCAGTTTCCTTTCCAACAATAGAATTGCCGAGAGCTATTGTAATTTATTTGATGACGATCTGTTAAAGCTTGTACAAACAGCTTGTATTTTATCACAAAAAAAGTAAAAACACAATCTTTCGTCTTCCAAATTCTTCCCGCGCCGCACAATTCTTTCTGATTCTATTTCAGCCTCGTTCCAAATCCGAAAAAAAGCACATTATTTCCACCACGGAAATAACATGCTTTTATATGATAACTGAATTTTTACTTCACCGGACATTGTTAATCAGCCCCATGGTTCCTCCTCACGTCTCCCGGCCTGCCGCCTCCTTCGTGAGTGAAAACAGGGCAATCAATTCATGGGCAAACAGCGGCGCCGCCGCCAAAATCCCAAGCCTCAGCCATTCTTTTCCCGATAGGGGCGAGGTTCCGAAGGCCTGAATCAGAAACGGCACCTCCGTCACCGCAAACTGCAGCGCAAATCCCAGAATACAGGCCCCTATCATCAATTTATTCTCAAGGTGATTCATGCGGAAGACGGATCTGTGCATATCCCTCATGCCCACCGCATGAAAAAGCTGAGACATGCCAAGCACCGTAAAGGCATAGGTCTGGGCCTTGGCAAGCACGGATGGACTCTGCAGAACCGCCGCCAGATTTCCCAGACTGACAGGCTGCCCGTTAATATGAAGCAGCGCGCAGGGCAGCATCAGAAACGCCGTAAGGCTTACCGCCGCGATCAATGCCCCATAGAAACAGGTACACGCCAGCCTTCCGCCGGAAAACAGGCTCTCCTTCGCCTTTCTGGGCGGCTGCCGCATCAACGCTTTTCCGTCGTTTTTGTCCACCCCCAGCGCCAATGCCGGCAGGGAATCCGTAATCAGATTAATCCACAGAATATGGCTGGACTTTAGCGGCGAGGCCAAGCCGCAGATAACCGCCAGAAACATGGTGATAATTTCCCCTAAATTGGAAGACAGCAGGAAAATAACCGATTTTCTTATATTTTCATAGACCCCCCTGCCCTCCTCAATGGCCCGCCGGATCGTGGCAAAATTATCGTCGGTCAGAATCATATCGGACGCCTGTCTTGCCACGTCCGTACCCGCCATTCCCATGGCGATGCCGATATCCGCTTTCTTCAGGGATGGCGCGTCGTTTACGCCGTCCCCGGTCATGGCCACAATCTCCCCCCTCTGCTTAAAGCCGTCCACAATGCGGACCTTCTGGGCGGGAGAAACTCTGGCAAAGATTCTGACGTCGTCAATCCTGTCGGCAAATTCTCCATCGGACAGACGACCCAATTCCTCCCCTGTCATGCATTGTTCAAAACGCTCCGCAATCCCCAGCTGTCTTCCGATGGCGAAGGCCGTATCCACATGGTCTCCGGTAATCATAACCGTTTTCACGCCCGCTTCCTTGAAATCCGCCACCGCTCTCGCCGCCTCCGGCCTTGCAGGATCCCTCATGCCCACCATGCCCAGGAATGTCAGATTTTCCTCCTCTGCCTCTGACACTCCCGTCCGCATGGCGACAGCCAGCGTTCGCAGCGCTTCTCCCGACAGCTGCTCCACCGCCTCCTTGATCCTTGACCGGCAGTGCTCCGTCAGCCTGACCACGCCGCTTTCCGTAAATATCTGGCTGCAGCGCTTTAAGACCTCGTCGGGAGCGCCCTTTGTGTAAGATACCATCCGGCCGGCTCCATGCCCGCCCGCGCCGTAAGCGGACGCGGAAAATTCCGCCGCCCTCAGCTCCCTTCTGCCATCGGCGCCTCTTCCGGACAACTGCGCCGCCTTCAACTCTCCTCCGCCCCTTTGCGCCCCATATTCCGCCGCTTTGAAAGCACCTTTCCCCAAAGCCGAGCCCCGGCCTCTTTTATCTGCCGCCAAGGCTGCCGCCGAAGCCGCATCCTGCCTGTGCAGCGTGGTCATCATCTTCCTGTCGGAATCAAAGGACAGCTCCCCCGTTCTTGGCATCTGCCGTTCCAGCTCCTCCTTCGTTATCCCGAATCGGGCGGCCGCATCCAGCAGGGCCAATTCCGTGGGATCTCCGGTTCTGCTGTCCTTTTCCAGCGCCGCGTCGTTGCAGAGCACCATGCCGTAGTAAAAGTCCCGGCACAGAGAGGGCTGACAGTCCTCCGCCTGCAGCAGCCTGCCGTTCAGCCAGCATTTCTCCACGGTCATCCTATTTTGAGTCAAAGTGCCTGTCTTATCGGAGCAGACCACGCTGACCGCCCCCAAGGTTTCCACCGATGGCAGCCTCCGCACGATGGTATGAACCTTCACCATACGGGTCACGCTCAATGCCAGACAAATTGTAACCACCGCGGGAAGTCCCTCGGGTACTGCCGCCACTGCCAGCGAAATGGCGGTAATCAGCATTTCCGGCACGTTCCTCTTCTGCAGCACCGCAATGACAAACAATGCCGCACAGAGCAGCAGGCTCAGCAGGCTGAGTATCTTTCCCAGTTCCCCCAAGCGCTTCTGCAGGGGCGTCATTTCCTCCCTGCTTTCCGTGATAATGGCCGCAATCTGTCCCAGCTCCGTATTCATTCCCGTGGCGGTGACAAGTCCTTCCCCCCTGCCGTATGTCACAATGGTTGACATATACGCCATATTCCTTCTGTCTCCCAAGGGCAGCATTTTTCCCTTGGCCCCCACAAATCCCGCGTCTTTTTCCATGGGGAGGGATTCCCCTGTCAGGGCGGATTCCTCTATCTTTAGATTAGCGGATTCCGTCAGACGCAGATCCGCAGGCACCTGACATCCCGCCTCCAGATAGACCAAATCCCCCTTCACCAGCTCGGCAGCCGGAATCTCCATGCGCCTTCCCTCCCGAATCACCATTGCCTTGGGGCTGGTGAGCTTTTTCAGGGACTCCAGCGCTTTTCTGGCCTTGCCCTCCTGAAGCATCCCCACCACCGCGTTCATCACCACTACCACGCCGATGATCACCGCGTCGCTGATTTCTTTCAACAGTACGGAAACCACCGCCGCCGCAATCAGAACATAAATCAGCGGGTCGTTGAGCTGTTCCAGAAAAGACTCTATGGGTGTCTTTTTCCTCGCGCCCTTCATCTCGTTCCTGCCGTCCCGTTTCAGCCGCTCCATGGCCTCCCGTCCGGTCAGCCCGCTGTCGCAGCTGCTTCCCAATTCCTTTACGGTCTGTTGAATACTATATTGTTCAAACACGATTTCCCTCCCCCTGCCGCAGCCGTTTCTTTATCGCTGTCGTTCCCAGCATCGCTATGGCTGATAACAATCTATGCTTTCAAGGGGAAAAGTATGTCCTTCTTGACAATACCCGGATACAAAGGTATAATTTAATATCACCTCTCATTTTCCTGCTGTAAATTTCGGCGATCCGTAATATAAAAAGATGACCTGCATCTACCTGCTATGGGAGGATAACATCCTTCTTCTTTACAGACAGGGTTCCAGAGTCATAAACAATATGTGGACAGGTTCCGCCGGAGGACACTTTGAAGAGAACGAATTAAACGACGCCAAAGCCTGTATCCTGCGGGAATTGAAGGAAGAATTATCCCTTACGGAAGCGCATCTGCGCGACTTGGAGCTTCGATATCTCACCATACGGAATACCGCGGGAGAATTGAGGCTGAACTATTATTTCTTTGCCGTGCTCCCGGACGGCACAAATATGAATCTGAAATCCAATGAAGGGATGCTTAAATGGTTTTCATTAGAGGAGATAAGAGATTTGGAAATGCCGTTTTCTGCCGGATATGTGATTAGACATTACCTGCATACCGGAAGATATAACCATCTTCTCTACGGCGGCGTCTCCAACGGCGGGGAAATTATTTTCACAAAGCTGTCGGAAAATTAACTTCTGTCTTTCGGATCACAGCGGCCCGGCTCAAGCCCAAGCCGCCGTATCCAAAAACGATTCACGCTTCAAAATCGCGGCTCTTACAGCTTTTCCAGAAGCGCCTGCAATAACAGAATGTGATATTCTTCGTCTTTGATAATCCTGAGCAGAACCGCACATACACAGTCGTCCCCCATCATGTCGATGTGTTTTCGATACTGGGCGATGGCTGCTTTCTCGGCTTCGATACCGGCACAGAGCATTTCCCGAATATTATCGGAAAGCGTCAGACATGCCGGAGTCCAGAGCTTCTGCTTTCCGTCGGGCCGTGTAACCGCATAATCCACATTTCCGCCCAGCAGATATATCAATTCTCCCAGCTTCTGCAGATGCATCATTTCCGCCATTGCAATCCCTATGATCGTTCTTGCAAAAGAACATTTCTCACAGGACATTCGGTTTTCATTGTTAATATACTGGGTGATGGCGCTTAATTCAGACACCGATCCGCAATAATCCACCTTAAGCAGTTCGGCATAGCTCTTATTCCTGCACCTTACCTGAATGGGCGGATAGGGCAGTTCCAGCATTGCCGGTTTGATTCCCGCCATAGAGCAGTCGTTTGTTATGGTATTTCCGTTTTTTCCCATTCTGAAACCTTCTGAATCATTTTGGTATAGTATATTCCGCCGCCGCGATCCTGTGACCGGAACTTATACCTCCGGCTCGTCAAATTCTGCCGTCACATAGAAGCCTCTGGCATTTTCCACCACATCCTTAACCACACCCTCACGGCTTATCAGCCTGTTTCTGAAGGGGATATTGGCCGACATGGCAACAGCCGGGTCTATAATATAATAATAATTGCTGGGAAGCTCCCCCTCCGTAACCGTAATCTTCTGCCCCGGTTCCACAAGCCCCGGACGTTCCATTTTGAATTCCATTTTACGCATAAAAAGCCCCGCTTTCTTACAGCTTTGTCATTTCAATTACAGCATAGCGCGGAAACATATCGATGTCAAGCGCGGTGCCGTTCGTTTGTGTCAGCCACAATTCGGTTATCAGAACCTGCGGCGCATATAACGCCGCCCGGCAACGTTTATCTTTCAAACTGCCTGCTTTGAAATACAGCCATCTTATCCGTAGAGCACCTTGAGAATTGAATAGACTTTACACTCTGGATGTGCTATTATTATCACAGGGGAGGTATTGAAAAATGGATAGTGAAAGCAGAGAAATGTTTCAGAAACTATTTGACAAGCTTGACATAATGGACGGACGGCTTGACAAGATGGACGGCAGGCTTAACAAAGTGGAAGGCAGGCTTGACAAGATAGAAGGCAGGCTTGAGATCTTGGAAATTATGCAGGACCGCACGGCAAAGAAACTGGATGACCTGCAGCTTGACATTGCAGTGGCCCAAAGAAACACAAGACATGATATTCACGACTTAAAGGACGAAATGGAAACAGTCATTGAAGTACTGAAAATGAACAACCTGCTGACAATACAATAAAACAACATAACAATCATCGCGCAAACCAGAGTGCAAAGCCTATTGAATTAGTCAAGGACTTTGCACTTTTTTGAGTATTTTAAGGCATAGCATTTCTTTGCAAAAGCATCCTATGTCGGCCTCCTTTTATCTATAAAATGAAGTTCTTCCCATCAAAACTCTACCTTAAGCAGACGTTTTGCCCCTTTTATAAAAGGTATCAATATCGTATACTACAGGAAAAAGGAACGGCTTCCCGGCAGGCAAGGAAGATTTTATGAGAGACTATCGTTTTGGCAATTTTCTAAACGAGCTGAGAGTGCGGCGGGGAGTGTACGCCCAAAACGGCACGCCTGTCCAAATCAGACAACAGCTTTTGGAGCTTGGCGCAGAGGAACATATCATAGAATCTTTTAATCGGCAGCCAATATGATTTACAGCGTCTCCCGATAGACCCTCAGCACATTCCGATAAAATATGTTATCCAGCTGTCCCTCGGTAAACCCCGCGTCATGAAGGGCGTCCCAGAGCTTCCCCATACTCTGGGCCCCGGGCAGCTCCTCATGGGTATCGATTCCGTCAAAATCACTTCCCAATCCCAATACCTCAATTCCGCCCACGGCTGCGATATGTTTCGCATGCCGCACCACCGCGGCAATGGTGCCGGGATTCTTCTCTCCCAAAGGCTTCTCCTCCAGAAAATCCGCGCAGAAATTCAATCCCATGACGCCGCCCCGTTCAGAAAGCCTGCGTATCATGTCGTCGGTCAGATTCCGGACGCAGGGACTGACCTCTCTCGCGTTGGAATGGCTTGCCACAAAAGGCTTTTTTGTCACCTCCAGCACATCATAAAAGCCCTTGTCGGATAAGTGAGATACATCGGGGATGATGCCCAGCCGTTCCATCTCAGCTGTCATCTCCCTTCCCTTTTCGGTAAGCCCCTTTGACAAATTAGGCGTGTGAAAATACGCGTCAAATGCACGCTGGGCAGTCCGGCGCTTCTCTTCCCCCGCCGTCAGGCCTCTCTCCGACTGCGCTCCATGCTTTCCCTCCCGCTCTGTCAAGCCTTCTGCCTGCCGCGCTCCGCAGTCCTTCCCTTCCCGCCGGGCGTCTTCCTCCACAGCACTTTTCCAAGCGTCTCTCGCCTGCTGCAGCTGCCCCTTTAATTCGGGCAGGAAATTCGGACTGCCGATTTCATTTTCAAAATTCCATGTGAGAGTAATCATCCGAACGCCCATCCGGTACAATTCCCCAAGCTTTTCCACCTCGCCCCGGCATACTCCGCCTTCCTCCACGGTAAGCATTGCGGACAGCTTACCAGCCGCCTCGTTTTTTGCAATATCCCCATATGCAAGCACGGGCGCAAGAATATCCTGATTCCGCTCCAATTCCTCCCGATAGCACTGATACAGGCGGCACACGCGCTCCCAAGGATCCCCGTCCTTCTCCATCATCACAAACAAGGCAAAATTCTGCATCAGATAATGCCCTTCCTTCATCCTAAGCAGGTCAATATGTCCCTCATTCTGCCGGAGGGCCGCCTCCTTACCCTGTTCCTTCCGGCGCAGAAGCTCATATATGGTATCGCAGTGCATATCTGCTGCTTTCATCCTTACACCTCCATGCCCGCCGCTGGCAGGCGCAAATTTCCCTATTTAGATTTTTAAGTTCCAAGCTTCCCCCTGTGCCGTTACGTACTTTTCCGGACAGTCGGCCGTTCTCGGCACACAGCGCGCCAAAGCCCGCTTCAGCCATGTCTGAAAATTCCTTCCCCACACCCCGCTCTGTGGAATGAAAGCCCCTGAAGGCAGCCGCCTTCACGCCCGCCGAACGAATGCCGCCAACAGCCCGTGCGGTCTATGAGCCAAGTTTCACGCCCGTTTGATCCGGATTATCATCATTGTATTCATAATCCTTCCCCGGCAGAACCGCATTCAGAATAATTCCCGCCAGCGCTCCCACTGCCAGCCCGGAAAAGCTGATAGCAAGGCTTCCCACCGTAAATCCCACCGCCCCGGCGGAGCTGTACTTAATTCCGATGGACAGCACCAGAATCAAAGCCGCAATAATCACATTCCGGCTCTTTGCAAAATCCACTTTTGTCTCCACAATATTGCGGACGCCCACCGCGGAAATCATACCGTAGAGCACCAAGGATACTCCCCCGCAGGCGGCGGTAGGCATACATCCTATCACAGCGGCAAATTTAGGAGAAAAGGAAAAGAGAATCGCGAACAAGGCCGCAATCCGTATGACCAGAGGGTCGTATACCTTCGTCAGAGACAGCACGCCCGTATTTTCGCCGTAGGTCGTATTGGCAGGCGCCCCGAACAAAGAAGCCAGAATGGTGGCAAGTCCGTCCCCCAGCAGAGTGCGGTGCAGGCCCGGATCCTTGATATAGTTTTTCCCCACGGTGGAGGAAATGGCGGAAATATCACCGATATGCTCCACAATGGTCGCCAGCGCAATGGGCATAATCGTAATCACGGAAGTTATCAGCAGAGAAAGATCTCCTTCGGAAAGCGCCCAGAAGGCAGTCTGATTCCAATGAACGGGGAAGCCGATCCACGCGGCCTCTTTGACCTGCGTAAAATCCACCCTGCCCAAAACCGCCGCCAGCAGATATGATCCTATGACGCCTATGATAATGGGGACAATCCTCACCATGCCCCTGCCCCAGATATTACATATGATTACCAGAGCAATCGCAGTCACCGCAATCAGCCAGTCCGAGGCGCAGTTATCAATGGCAGACTGGGAAAGCGTCAGTCCGATGGCAATAATAATCGGCCCTGTGACAATGGGCGGAAAAAATTTCATCACCCTGCCGGTGCCGAATATCTTTATCATAAAAGCCAATATTAAATATAACAGTCCGGAACAGGCCACGCCGAAACAGGCATAGGGAAGCAGCGCCTGATTTCCCGCGCCTCCCGCCATGGGGGCAATAGCGGCGTAACCGCCCAAGAATGCAAAAGAAGAACCCAGAAAGGCAGGAACCTTTCCCTTTGTCAACAAATGGAACAGCAGGGTGCCCAGCCCCGCGAAAAGCAGCGTCGTGGACACGTCAAGTCCGGTCAGCATGGGGACTAAAATTGTGGCGCCGAACATGGCAAACATATGCTGCAGCCCCAGCACCAGCATTTTGGGCGCCCCAAGAGACTTGGCATCATAAATGCCGTTTTCACCAAGAACATTTTTTGATTTCTCGCTCATCTTTTTTCTCCTATTCCAGTTCCCGCTTGCGGGAACTTGTTCCGCCTGCGGGAACTTGTTATGGGGACAAAATTTCACCAGAAATCATCATAATATCCTGCGGGTCATTCGTCAAGACAAATCGCATGAGTCTTTAAAAAATCTTTCCAGATTTCAATATATTTTGCTTTCAGATGCACCCCGTCCGTGGTGTAATCCGGTATCATCCCCCCGGTCTCGTCACAGATAAGAGGATTCACATCCAGATAAAACACCTTCTCATTATCCGCAAGCTGAGCAATCGCCTCATTTCTCAGGTCAATCCCCTCGTTGGTAATATAATCTCCCTGTGCGGAACGTTTCGCAGTCACCTTAATTATCGCCTGTACATAAATAATGGCATCCGGCTGCAGCTCCTTTAGTTTCTCCACCGCATTCTTGTATTCTTCCACCCAAGGCGGCATATTTCCACCCATCTCATTAATGCCGATCATAAGATAAATTTTGGAGAAAGACTTCTGCTGCAGCGCCTCCTCCACGGATATTTTTTTCTTAGAATCAGGAACCGACGCAAGTTTTGCCTCGAACATTTCAAAAACGGTCAGACCCCTGGAGCAGTAAAACTCCGCGGTTTCTTCCAAATCGCCATACTCAAACAGCCCCATTGTCCTAGAATCCCCGATGAACACCGCGTCAGCAAAATAATCATCCTCCACAGTCATATAACGGGGGCCCATATCCTCCGGCACTTTCTCGTCCGCCGCTCCCCCTTCTGACGCTTCTCCTTCCGGCGATTCCCCCTCGGAACCATCGCCGCTTCCTTCGTCTGCCTCCGGTTTGTCAGGACTATCCGGCGGCGTTTCACCGCCGCTTTCCGCTCCCTCAGGATTTTCTTTCCCTGTTTCACCTTCGTCCGCCGTCCCTCCCTCGTCTCCTATGGAGATTGGTTCATCCCTGCCGCTTCCCGGAACCTGATTGTCCGAAGTTTCCATATTATCTATGCCGGAAGCGTCCGGCGACGTATCCTGCCCCTCCTGTTTACCCACAATAAAAGACGGCTCCCCCGCAGCCTGTACATTATTTGTGTAAGCCAGAAGCTTCTCCTCCACCTCCAGATTTTGATACCAATTCTTCGCCTGCGCCAGAGGCTTCGTATATACCTCCCAATGATCCACACAGGACAGATATATCACTCCCGTTCCCAAAAATAATAACAAATATGTCCATTTACTTACCTTCTTCATCTCGACACCTCTATTCAAGCCCGTATCCTTCCTGCCGTATCTGCAATATAGATGAATCCATTTGATACATACGGAAGAATACTGTTTTTTCCCCACGAGGGTCAAATACTCCGCTCCTTGGGACTCTTCAACTTTGACGTCCCGCCGTTAACGGCGGAGTATTTGACTCCAGTTTCATAATATGCTTTAGCGTGATATGTCCCGCGGCGCCTCCCGCCTAAAACTGAAGATACCGGAATGGGTTGTCGCCCGCCGTCCGCAGCCTGTACACACACAGCCAGAACAGCAGCGCTAAAATTATGCCCCCCGGCAAAGTATCTTTCAAACGCCGGAACAGCTTCATCACCACAGGGGTACAGGCAGACAGGCCGGCCGCCAGAAACCATCGATAGGATTCCAGTATCCTGAGCCAATCGCCCGCGCTGACCTTGACAGGCTCGATCACCCCAAACATTCTCCCCAGATAGATTTGCAGCTGCTCCATATCCGAGATTTCAAAGCAAATCCAAGTAACCGGAATTACAGCCCACAAATATAAATGGGAAATGATTTTTCCGACGCCCTTTTCCAAATGCTTCAACACCCCTATGGCTTCCAGCCCCCTCTCCATAACAATCAGCAGCCACAGCATCAGTCCCCACGCCAGAAAATTGATTGTGCTTCCATGCCAGACAGAGGTTAGAACCCAGACCACAAGCAGATTGCAGACGGTCCGGAAGGTTCCTCTTCTGTTTCCTCCCAGCGGAATATATACGTACCTGCTGAACCATTTCCCCAAGGTAATATGCCATCTGCGGTAAAACTCCCGGACGGTTCCCGCCATATATGGATTTTTAAAATTCATCGGCAGCTCAAAGCCAAGCATTCTGCCAAGCCCTACAGCCATCAGTGAATAGCCGCAGAAATCAAAATAAAGCATCAGGGAATAAGCAATCGCCGCCAGCCATGCCAGCTGGGTGGAAATGCTTTCAAAGCCTCTGCTCTCCACATCCTGCCAGAGCAGGCCGATGGTATCCGCCAGCAGTACCTTGGCGGCCAGTCCCAGAGTAAATACCTTCAGCCCCTCCTGAATCCCCCTTATGGTGTACCTGCGGCTCCCCAGCGCATCCCGCACCTGACCGTAATTGATAATCGGGCCGCATACCAGCTGCGGAAACATAACGACATAAGACGCAAACTTCACAAAAGATGTTTCCTTTTCCTCTTCTCCCCGATACACATCCACAAGATAGGACAGAATCTGAAATGTATAAAAACTGATTCCCAGCGGCAGTCCTTCTTTTCTAAAGTACTTAAAGCATATCAAAAGCGTTACATTCAAAAGAATCGCTGTCATAAATAATACTCTGCGTATTCTTTCCGCTCTGTTCCTTATGTAATTTTCATAAATAACTTCTTTTTTACTTTTCTTTTTGGCTGTATTCTTTTTCCTCTGTCCCGTTTCAACTTCCGGCCTCTGCCCCTTCCTTGGTCTGACGCTGTCCCTGCGTTCCAGATGCAGTCCGAAAAAATAATTGATCAGAACCGATAACATAAGGAGCGGCAGAGACTTCACGTCCCCCAAGGCATAAAAAATAAGACTTCCTGTCAGAAGCACCGCATTCTTTATTTTATCAGGAGACAAACCATACAGAATCAGAAAAAGCGGGAGGAAAAAGAGTAAGAATTCTATACTGCTGAATACCAAGAGTCATCCCATCTTTCGTTATGAACTGATAGTTCCATATTTTCTTTCCTTACTTATATATTATCCTTCCCGTGCCCATTTTACAACTAAAAAATCCTTAATTTTACATTCCAATTTGTTACAAAAATGTTTTATTTCCGTAAGAATTAGTTCGTTCAAACCACCAAAGCGGCAAGGCTGTTTTATCATAAGAATGCGGTTCTCCGGTTACGGTATTGCACTTTGATATGCTTTCCTTTATAATACAATTATAAGCTTATGACTGCATGGGCAGCCATTAACTGACGACAAGCTTGGTACGATTTTTCAGAAAGGATAATACGATATATGAAAGAGCAATTATACACCATCCCCTTAAACGATGCGGTAAACGCCGACGACGAATGCCCCTTTTGTTTTATCGAGCGTAATGTGGAGCAGGATCTGCTGGATTTCGTGCTCGGAAGCGGTTCCTCCTATATGGAGGCGGATATTCGAGAGATGACGGATAAAGCCGGCTTCTGCAGAGAACATTTCCAGAAAATGTTTGACTATGGGAATACCTTGGGAAACGCATGGATTCTGAAAACCCATTATCAGAAAATCATCGATGAAATGAAAAGAGAATTCGCACGCTTTAAGCCGGGAAAAACGTCCCTGAAGGATAAATTCCGCAAGACGGCCGAAAGCGGCAATTCCATCGGCATGTGGGTGCATGATAAAGAAGCTTCCTGCTATATCTGCAGACAGTTTTCCGAGACATACGCCCGGTATCTGGATACCTTCTTTACCTTGTGGAATCAGGACGAAGAATTCCGCGGCAAAATCAAAAACAGCAAAGGCTTCTGCCTTCATCATTTCGGCTCCCTGTGCGAAGCCGCGGACAGCAGGCTTTCCGGCAATGCCAAAGAAGAATTTTACGCCGCGCTGCTGCCCCTGATGGAACGCAATATGGAACGGCTGGCCGGGGACGTGGCTTGGATGGTGGAGAAATTCGACTACCGCAACGAAGACGCCGACTGGAAGAATTCCAGAGACGCCATCCAGCGGGGAATGCAGAAGCTCAAGGGCGGATACCCGGCGGACGGCCCCTACAAAGGAGGCGGCCCCGGCAAATAGGGCGGCCCTATTGGTAGGGGCTGTAAGAACCGCTTCCCTCACGATACACAATCTGCCTTGTCATATCAAGATAATCACAGATTTCATGATAAAGCATTTCCGGCTGAAAAGAAGCATCCTGAAACCGCTCCGCCATCAAACCCTTGACGGTGAAATCCAGCATCTTCCGCAGCTTTTCACCGTCCACCCCTCCGGGGAGAAGGCTGTAATCAATCCGCCCCGCCAGCGCCGAATATGTTTCTTCCAAGGCGCTCCGCTTTTCTTCAATGGAGAGAAGCGCCTCATAGGAATCTTCCGACATGGAGCGGTTTAAAAACTGCTGCATGTAGGGATATCCTCTCATGGCATGCATTCTGGCGCATTCTATCTGCTTCATCATCGCAAACATTTCCTTCTCCTCCGGTTCCACCGTGGAACGCAGCTCCAGAATCATGTACCTGACACTGTAATCATATACAAAGCGGTAGACCCCCAGCTTGCTTTCAAAATAGTGGAACAACAGCCCCTTGCTGACCGCCGCTTCCTTGACGATATCGTCAGTACTGCCATGGCGGTATCCCTGAATCGCAAACACCTTCAATGCGGCGTTTATCATTCTATCCTGCTTTTCTTTCTTCAAGTCAAAAAATTTGCTGTTCATACAAAACGCTCCTCGGCAGCCGGCGATTCTTTCCGTGTATCAGGACTTTCCATGTAAACAACGGGCATTCCTTTCGATTCCGCATATTTGATTTCCGATAAGGTTGACTCCCCGATATACCCATTCTTATTGATCACATAAATCTCGTCAGCCATATCGATTTTTCTCTTATGCATATCGTCAAGCATTTCTTTTGTCCCTTCCGCCCATACCTCATCATCCCCCGAATGACTGAAACAGCCCACCGAAATCACGATATATCCCTGTAACGAAAGCCGTTTCTGCTGCTCCATAAAATCCTCTTTGAATCTTGTGCTCCCACATAGAGTAACGACTTTATATTTTCCAACCATTTTTCCTTTCTCCTTCCTCCCGTCCAATCAATATATCGCCGCTGTATTTATTAGTATCAACATTGTACCATACTTCCTGACATACTGGAATAAAATGATAAAATTTTTCGGAAATTTGTGCATATTCCCTTTTCAATCCAGCAAAATAGTATTAATATAAACTTGATACTAAATATAACAATAGAAACTTTGCCGCGCAGTTTTTCTTTTCCTGAATCCAAAAACATGTGAAGCTGATTTCTATTGTCATAAATGAAAGGAGCAACCCATGGCTAAAAAATTCGGCAAAACTTTATTATTATCCGCCGCCGTTATTTCTGCCGCCGCCGCTGTTTATTTTTATCTACAGAAAAAAGACGCCGCAGAAAAAGATTCCGACGAAGAAGATTATGATGATTTCGGCAAGGACCTGAATGAATCCGCAGATGGTTCCCGCAGCTATGTTCCCCTGAATCCTGAATCTTCCACTCAGCAGGCAGAAAACAGTCAGGATACTATGGAAGCCTCTTCCATGGAAGCCTCTTCCACGGAAGCCTCTTCCACGAAGGCAGCTTCTACAGAAGCATGTTCCGCGGAAACATCCTCCGGCAAATCCTCTTCCGCAGAGCCTTCGCAGCCTTCGGTGGAAGAATTTCCCATAAATTCTTCCAAAGCCGAAAACACATTTACTCCGCTCACGGAACAGGCAGCGGAAGCTGCCGCAAACAGTGTGGAAGAATTTTTTGATGAGGAAGACGGCCCGGGCATAGAGCCTCCCATCAACGACAATTAAGACATATCGCTTCTGCCAAAAGTGTATGAGGAAAAAGCGCCGCTAAAGCGGTGCTTTTTATTGCAATAGAACCGCTTTATTGCTTTATCCACGCCTTTTCCAGCAGTTCCATTCCCTCCCTGATTTCATCGGCGGATACCCCTCCGAACCCAATCAGTACCGTCCGGCTGTCCGACGCCGTCTCCACCATATTCTCCGACAATCCGTAAACTCTCACACGGCCTTCCATCGCCCTGCGGATCAATTCTTTTTCGGAGATTCCCGTCTTGGAGGTGAGCAGAAGGTGCAGTCCCGCATTCTCTCCCGATATCTCAAACGCTGTCCTGAAGGGCTGCAGACATTCCAGCAAAAGCTCGTGCTTGGCGCGATATATCTTCCTCATTTTATTTAAGTGACGCTCAAAGCACCCTTCTTGAATAAATTCATTTAAAATACTCTGATCAATTCTTGACACCGTGCAGGAATAAAAAGCGCAGTCTCTCAAATATTTTTCCAGCAGGCTCTCCGGCAGCACCATAAAGCTGATGCGGATAGCCGGGGCAATGGCCTTGGAAAAAGTACCCATATAGATGACCCTGCCATGTTTGTCGGAAGCCTGAAGGGCGGGAATCGGTTTCCCATGATACCGAAACTCACTGTCATAATCATCCTCAATTAAATACCGCCCCGGCTCCCTGCCCGCCCACTTTAACAGCTCCATTCTCCGTCCGATGGGCATTACCGTTCCGGTGGGAAATTGATGGGAGGGCATTACATAGACGGCGCTCACGCTTTCCTGTTCCAGCTTATCCGCCCGCATCCCCCATTCGTCCATGTCCACCGTGGCTATTGTATAGGAAAAAGACTGAAAAATACGATAAGACCTTTTATAAGTAGGATTTTCCATGGCAATGCGCACACGGGGTCCTAGGATTTTCTCCAAAAGAAAAAGCAGATAATCGTTCCCGGCCCCCACGATAATCTGCTCCGGCCTGCAGTTGACCCCCCGGGAAGAATGAAGATATCTGCTGATTGTCCGGCGAAAGTCATAGTCTCCCTGCTCCTCCCCCCTTGCAAAAAGCTCACTGTTGGCATAGTTCAATATATTCTTGGTTATTTTCTTCCAAACGCCGAAGGGAAAACCCGACATATCAATATCAAAAGGCGAAAAATCGATGCGGCAATGCTCTTCCAAAGGCTTTTTCATCCTTCCGCCAAGGCTCTCCGTTACTTTGGATAAACCTGCTCCTTCGCACAGCAAATCCTCCGTATCCTTCGGAAAAGCTTCCCCCGCCTTCCCAGATGCCGATCCGTCGGTTATCCTGCGTTTTATAGCCGCGGATTCTTTGGCAGGATGTAAAGCTCTGCCGGCACTCTCCGCCTCCAGCCGGAACATTTCCTCCATCGAACATACAAAATGACCTTTGCAGGGCCTCGACTCGATATATCCCTCGCTGAGCAGCTGTCCATAGGCATAGTCCACCGTGCTTCTTGCCACCTGAAGATACTCCGCCAAAGAACGTGTAGAGGGAAGCCTCTCGCCTGCAAGAAGCTTCCCGCTCTTAATTTCATTTTTGATATATTCATATATCTGTTCATACAGACAAAGCTTTCCTTCTGTCTGCAGCTGAATTGTCATTTCGTGCATAACCGTCTCCCGGCCGTCCTTAACGCTTCTTCAACTCCCGCAATATCTGTTCCTTCATATCCCTCGCTTTATCCTTCACACGGATGCTTGCGGAAGAAGAGGTCAAAATAGTACTGATCAGCCTTGCCGCCACATCAAACTGCCGAAAGCGCATAGCCAATGCTGCCAAAAGATAATCAATGGTAAGCTCATCCATCCCGCACATAGGAAAATTTTCCGTCTGCCTCGCCTCCAGAAATCCTTTATACGCATTCTGCAGATACTCATTTTCCTGCGTTTCCATTTCCTCCACGGACTCCTTGGGACTGTCTGATTCTTTCAGGTACTCTGTGTATCCTCTTAAAAGCCAGCCCGTCTTTAAACAGATAAATGCCTTTTCGCTCGCCTTGGATCGCTTTACCAAAGCGTTTGCAAGCGCAAGCTGATACCGTTCCAGCGCCTCTTCATAAGAATAAACTTCATTGTGATAATTTCCCATCCGCACCTTGGAACAAATCTTTTCTTTCACCAGCTTTATCTGTCCGGGAGAAATATGTGTGAACGAACTTCCCAGCGCCCCATATCCGCAGGTGGTGCATAAAACCACGTCGTATTTTACCGCGTCAATGACGTCATATCTGGGCCGGAGATCCTGATCCGTACTCACCAGCCGCGCCTTGCTGGACTTCATAACCTTTGAAGTAAAACCGCTTCCGCACACAGGACATACATAAGACTTTTCATAGATTAAATCCTTCTCTTCCGGCTTCGGCTTTGGAGTCCCTGCGGTATCATTCTTTGACCTCTGCTTGGAATTCTCCTTATCCGCCTCATAGATATCTTCATTTTCCAAACTGCCCAATCCCAGACGCTTTAATCCTGATAAGATTCCCATGCTATCCTCATTTCCGCGCAGAATTTATTCCTCAGCTCTTTATTTCTTTTGGCAGGACATAGGAACTCTTCAAGGATACAATGCGATTAAATACAAGCGCATCCGGACGCGAATCCTTTGTATCCACACAGAAAAATCCCTGCCTCATAAACTGGAAACTGTCTCCGCCTTCCGCCCCTTCAAAAGCAGGCTCCAGCTTACACCCTTTCAACACAGTGAGCGAATTGGGATTCAAATTCAAACTGCCGTCCGCATTATAAACTCCCTTCTGCTCATCTATAATGTTCTCGTACAGGCGTACTTCTGCGGAAACCGCCGTATCCACAGTCACCCAATGAATCGTGCCTCTTACCTTTCTCCCATCCGAAGTACTGCCGCCCCTTGACTTCGGATCATAGGTGCAGTGTACTTCCGTAATCCTGCCGTCCGCATCCTTGACAAAGCTTGTGCAGGTGACATAATATGCGTTCATAAGACGCACTTCATTCCCCGGATATAAACGGTAATACTTTCTGGGCGGCTCCTCCACAAAGTCCTCTCTCTCAATATACAGTTCTCTCCCAAAAGGGACTTCCCTGCTGCCCAGTGCGGCGTTTTCAGGATTGTTTACCGCTGGCAGCATTTCCATTTGATCCTGCGGATAATTATCGATAATCAGCTTAATTGGGTCTAAAATTGCCATCATGCGGACCGCTTTTACCTTCAAATCCTCACGAATACAGTATTCCAGCATCGCATAATCCGCAACGGAATTGGCCTTGGAAACACCGCACAGATCCACGAACATCTTGATGGAATCCGGCGTAAAACCCCGTCGTCTCAAAGCCGCGATGGATACCAGCCTTGGATCATCCCAGCCGTCCACTATCTTGTCCTGAACCAGCTTCTTGATATAACGTTTTCCCGTTACCACATTTTTCAAATATAACTTCGCAAATTCAATCTGCTTGGGCGGATGAGGATATTCCAGCTCCCTTACCACCCAGTCGTACAGCGGCCTGTGATCCTCAAATTCCAGCGTGCAGATAGAATGCGTAATTCCCTCTATGGCGTCTTCAATGGGATGGGCAAAATCATACATGGGATAGATGCACCATGCGTCTTTGGTGTTGTGATGGGTCATATGGGCCACACGGTAAATGACGGGATCGCGCATATTCATATTCGGAGAAGTCATATCAATCCTAGCCCGAAGCACCTTTTCACCGTCCGCATATTTTCCGTCCTTCATTTCTTGAAATAATCTCAGATTTTCCTCCACGGCGCGGCTGCTGTACGGGTCTTCCTTCCCCGGCTCGGTGAGGGTTCCCCGATACTGCTTTATCTGTTCCGCGGTCAGATCCGACACATATGCTTTTCCCTTTTGAATCAATTTCACCGCCGCGTCATACATCTGTCCAAAATAATCGGATGCAAAATACAGCCTGTCTTCCCAGTCGGCTCCAAGCCACTGTATATCCTCTTTGATCGACTCCACAAATTCGACGTCTTCTTTGGTGGGGTTTGTATCGTCAAACCGCATATTGAATTTTCCATGATATTTCTGTGCCAGACCATAATTCAATAAAATGCTCTTCGCATGGCCGATATGCAGGTATCCGTTGGGTTCCGGCGGAAAGCGGGTATGCACGGCGTCGTACACTCCTTCCGCAAGGTCCTTATCAATGATTTGTTCTATAAAGTTTTTTGATTCTGTCTCCATTATTCTGTCCTTCCCTTTCCAGATATGCCGCGCAGGTAGAAATTGCGCAGGGGAATCCCTCCCATTGTCTTAAAGGGTATTATAACATATATCTTTATGGGCTATCAACATAATTTTTTCAAGAAGGAATGCAATTCTGCTGTTTCGGGACTTTGGCCGGACTGGGCGGGGCGTTTTAGGGGAAGGCGGGCCGATGGGGGAGGGAGGGGATGCCTTGTTCGGCGGCTTAAAGGCGGGCCGTGGAACCATGGACGCGGCGAAAGGCGCCATTGGCCGCCCATTGCCGCAAGGCACCACTC
>CAOKFN010000058.1 GCA_948467735.1 uncultured bacterium | reverse complement strand
AAAAATCAACAATTCAGGACTTGGGTGAGAGCAGACATTCATGCGTTTGTCGTGGTTCAAAACATGGAATTCATTTACAATTACACCATGTTGTGGTAAAATAAAGGCGATTGCACAAATCATAGTGCTTTCGCCTTTATTCCGCGGGCAGATATGCCCGCTGGGCAGATATTGCCTGTTTGGCAGTGAGCCAAGGGGGAACATTCGGCTTATTTTAATGAAAGATACAAAAGTGAGAGAACAGGAGCGGAAACATGTCGGAACAGATACCTGTTGAAGAATTGACGCCCATGATGCAGCAGTACATGGAGACTAAAAAACAATATGCGGATTGTATATTATTTTATCGTCTGGGAGATTTTTATGAGATGTTTTTTGAGGACGCCCTGACGGTATCGAGAGAATTGGAACTTACTTTGACGGGGAAAGCCTGCGGACTGGAGGAACGGGCTCCCATGTGCGGCGTTCCCTATCATGCGGTGGAGGGGTATTTGACCAAGCTGGTCAGCAGAGGGTATAAAGTCGCCATCTGCGAACAGGTGGAGGATCCCAAGCTTGCAAAGGGATTGGTAAAGAGGGAAGTCACCCGCATTGTGACGCCGGGCACGAATCTGAACATGCAGTCATTGGAGGAATCAAAGAACAATTTCCTTATGTGCATTGCGTATATGCCCGCCAAAATCGGAATTTCCATTGCGGACGTCACCACGGGAGATTATTATCTGACGGAGGTGGAGGATCTGCGGAAGCTGACGGACGAGCTGATAAAGTATGATCCTTCGGAAATTATCTGCAATGAAGCGTTTCTGGTAAGCGGCTATGATATTGACCATCTGCGGGAGCGGTATCGTATTTCAGTCAATGCGCTGGAATCCCATATGTTTGACGACGAAAGCTGTAAGCGGCTTTTGATGCGCCATTTTAAGGTGAATACCTTAATCGGGCTTGGCATTGAGGATTTTCCGGTGGGAATGGCGGCGGCGGGCGCGCTGCTGCAGTATTTATATGATACCCAGAAAACGGAATTGTCTCATTTCACCCACATCTATCCTTATCTGACGAATAAATATATGCTGCTTGACAGCTCCACCAGACGGAATCTTGAACTTACGGAAACTCTGAGGGAAAAGCAGAAAAGGGGCTCTCTTTTGTGGGTGCTGGATAAGACGAAAACGGCCATGGGCGGCCGGCTTCTTAGGAGCATGCTGGAACAGCCGCTGATTGACAAAAACGAAATGGAAAAACGTCTGGACGCCATTGCGGCGTTAAATAAGGACAGCGTATCCAGGGACGAAATGAGGGAGTACTTAAATTCCATTTATGATTTGGAAAGACTGTTGAGCAAGGTGACATATAAAACGGCAAATCCCAGAGATTTTATAGCACTCCGCAATTCTCTGGAAATGCTGCCTGCGGTCAAGACCGTTCTGAAGGGATTTTCGGGACAGGAGCTTACAGGTATTGAGAAGGATTTGGACGAGCTTCAGGATATTTTTCAGCTGATTCAGGCTTCCATTGAAGAGGATCCGCCCATTACCATCCGGGAGGGCGGCATGATAAAGGATGGTTTTAACGCTGACATCGATAGGCTGCGCAGCGCCAAGAGGGACGGGAAGCAGTGGCTTGCGGAATTGGAGGAGAAGGACAGGGAGCGGACGGGGATTAAAAATCTCAAGATTAAATATAACAAGGTGTTCGGTTATTATTTTGAAGTGACCAATTCCTATAAAAATATGGTGCCGGAGGATTATATCCGGAAACAGACCATGTCCAACGCGGAACGATATACCACTTCAAGATTAAAAGAATTGGAAGATACCATATTGAACGCGGAGGACAAGCTTACCACATTGGAATATGATTTGTTCTGTGAGATCAGGGATTCCATTTCCGTGGAGCTGGAGCGGATTCAGAGGACGGCGAAGGCGATTGCGCGTCTGGATGTGTTTGCGTCTCTGTCATTGGTATCGGAGCGCAGCAATTATGTGCGGCCCCAATTAAATGAAAAGGGCGTCATTGACATCAAGGACGGCAGACATCCGGTGGTGGAACAGATGATCAGCAACGATATGTTTATCGCCAACGATACCTTTCTGGATAATAACAGTCACTGCATCAGTATTATCACAGGGCCGAACATGGCGGGGAAATCCACTTATATGAGGCAGACCGCATTGATTGTCCTGATGGCGCAGGTGGGATGCTTTGTGCCTGCCAAAAGCGCCAATATCGGCATTGTGGACCGGATTTTTACCCGGGTGGGCGCGTCCGACGACCTTGCCAGCGGTCAGTCCACTTTTATGGTGGAGATGAATGAAGTCGCCAATATCCTGCGAAACGCAACGGCGGACAGTCTGCTGATTTTAGACGAAATTGGCCGGGGCACCTCCACGTTTGACGGGCTGAGCATTGCGTGGGCTGTGATAGAACATATCAGCAATCGGAAGCTTTTGGGCGCCAAGACGCTTTTCGCCACCCATTATCATGAGCTTACGGAATTGGAAGGCAAGATGAGCAATGTGAATAATTATTGTATCGCGGTGAAGGAATGCGGGGACGATATTGTGTTTCTTCGCAAAATCATCAAGGGGGGCGCGGACAAAAGCTATGGCATTCAGGTGGCAAAGCTGGCAGGAGTCCCGGATATGGTGATTGACAGGGCAAAGGAAATTGTGGAGCAGCTCACGGACAATGACATTATAGAAAAAATTCAGAGCATTGCCGTGGAAATAAAGGGCGATAAAGCCGCCTCCGTCAAAAAACAGCCGCGGCTGGACGAGGTGGATCTGGCTCAGATTTCCCTGTTCGATACGGTGACGGACGAGGATGTGGTAAAAGAATTGACGGAGATAGAGCTGAATACCTTGACCCCTATTGATGCGTTAAACGTGTTATACCGATTGCAGAATAAGCTTAAGAACAGATGGCAGGTGTGATGAGACGGACAGGATGAAAGAGGTAGGGGAGAGATGGCGCAGATACATATCTTGGATTCGGAGACAATAGATAAGATAGCGGCGGGGGAAGTGGTGGAGCGTCCGTCCAGCGTGGTGAAGGAGCTGGTGGAAAACGCCATCGACGCGGGGGCCTGCGCCGTTACAGTGGAGGCAAAGGACGGGGGAATTGAGTTTATCCGCGTGACCGACAACGGAAGCGGCATGGAACGAAATCAGCTGAGGACGGCCTTTCTGCGTCATGCCACCAGCAAAATAGAGAATGCCGCCGATTTGGTGCGGATATCCAGTCTGGGATTTCGGGGAGAGGCCTTATCCAGCATTGCGGCGGTGGGAAAAGTAGAAGTTATCACAAAAGTATCGGATACCATGCTGGGCAGCCGGATTCTGTTAGAGGGCGCAAAAGAGATCAGTTTTGACGAGGTGGGCGCGCCGGAAGGCACGACGTTTATTGTGCGCAATCTCTTTTTTAACACCCCTGCCAGACGGAAATTTTTGAAACAGCCTGCCACGGAAGGGGGTTATATTGCGTCCTTGATGGAGCATCTGGCCTTATCCAGACCCGATATTTCTTTTAAACTGCTGCTGGGGGGACAGTTGAAATTCCATACCTCCGGAAACGGTGATTTGAGGGAAGTGATTTATCGTATTTACGGGCGCGAGGCGGCGGAGGCGCTTGTGCCGATTCAGGCCGAACGCGCAGGAATCCGCGTGGAAGGATATCTGGGTAAGCCGGTTCAGGTGCGCTCCAACCGGAATTTTGAGATTTATTTTATCAACGGGAGGTTTATCCGCAGCAATGTGATTGCGAAAGCGGTGGAGGAAGGATATAAAGAATATTTGATGCAGCATAAATTTCCGTTCTGCGTGCTGCATATCAGGATGGATACCGCATGTGTGGATGTGAACGTGCATCCCACGAAAATGGACGTGCGTTTCAGCGACACGCTGGGATTCTGTAATTTCTTGACGGAGTCGGTGAAAAAGGCGCTGGTGCAGCGGGAGATGATACCGGAGGCGCTTTTGTCAACGGAGAAGGAACGCAGGGCGGAGCAGGCGGCGGAAAAAAAGGCGCAGGAAGCAAAAGCCGTCCCCGAACCCTTTGAGCTGAAACGCGGCGTTTCTTATCAGGTGATGGAAGAGGCGCGGTATGTTCAGGATTGTCCTTCGGCCCGGGAATTCGTCCAAAGCCCTGTGTGGAACCGTGTGAAAAACAGTGTATCAGCGGAAAAAACACAGGAATCGGAATCAGAGCGTCCCATGGAATCAGGGCACTCGATGGAAAAAGAGCATTCCATGGAATCAGGGGATGTTAATGGAATAAAGCCGGAAAGCCATGCGCCGGAAACTGCGCCGCAGGCAGGCGGGCCGAATACGGAGGCGGAAGAACCTTTTTTTACGGAGACGTCCGAGTTTTCCGGAAATTCGGGAGGTTCAAGGAATTCGGGAAATCTGTCAGAAGAATCCAGTTCATTTTCGCATCGTTCTCTTACGGGTAATCCCGGCCTGACTGTAAGCTTGGCGGGGTCCGGCCGTTTGGCGGAAAATCAGGCGGAAATTAAGTCCGCAGTTCCTCATGGCGTACCCGTGAAAGAAGAGGAACGGCAGATGAATCTTTTTGATGATAAAATCCTTACGGTTGACAATCGGAGCAGATTCCGCATTATCGGGCAGGTGTTTGAGACTTACTGGCTGATTGAATTCGAGGAGAAGCTGTTGATGATCGACCAGCACGCCGCCCATGAAAAGGTCAATTACGAGAGATTGATGAAGCAGTACAGAGAAAAGACGCCCCTGTCCCAAAGTCTGCTGCCGCCTGTGATTGTCAGTTTGTCAGGACAGGAAGAAGCGGTGCTGAAAGAGCATAGGGAAGTGTTCGAGGCGTTTGGATTTGAAATCGAAGAATTCGGCGGCAGCGAATACGCGTTGAGGGGCGTGCCCGTGGATTTATACGGATGCAATGAGCAGGAAATGTTTTTGGAGGTATTGAACGGGCTGTCAGAGGGCAGTATGTTAAGAGGGACGGGCGGCAGCGTGCGGGTGATCGAAGAAAAGATAGCCTCTATGTCCTGTAAAGCCGCAGTAAAGGGAAACAGCAGGCTGAGCCTTGCGGAAGCGGAGGCTCTCATTGACGAACTGCTCACTTTGGACAATCCCTACAACTGTCCTCACGGCAGGCCCACCATTGTGGCAATGACAAAGACGGAAATGGAGCGCAAATTTAAGAGGATTGTGAATTGAGGGGAATAAGAGGTAGTGCAATGAGCGTCAGCAGGAAATCCCGTCCCATGATTATTCTGGCGGGGCCGACGGCGGTGGGCAAGACGAAGCTGTCCATCGCCTTGGCGGAGGCGGTGGGCGGAGAGATTGTATCGGCGGATTCCATGCAGGTCTACAGGCATATGAATATCGGTTCCGCCAAAATTACACGGGAGGAGATGAAGGGGATTCCCCATCATATGATTGATATTCTGGAGCCTTGGGAGGCTTTTAATGTGGCGGTGTTCAAAGAAAAGTGCGAGCAATGCCTGCCGGGTATCTATGAGCGGGGGCATATCCCTATTGTAACGGGAGGCACGGGATTCTACATTCAGGCGCTGCTTCGGGATATTGATTTTGTGGAAAATGAAAATGATACGGCGTATCGGGTCTCCATGGAGGCGCTGGCGGCAGAAAAGGGCGCGGAATGGCTGCATGAGCTGCTGCGGGAAGTGGATCCGGATTCCGCCGAGGCCATTCATGCCAACAATATCAAGCGCACCATACGCGCTTTGGAATATTATCATTTGACAGGAGAACCCATTTCGCGTCATAATGAAAGGGAGAGGCAGAAGCCTTCCGCATATCAAGCCTGTTATTTTGTGCTGAACGAATCCAGAGAACGACTTTATGAGCGAATTGACAGGCGGGTGGAGGAAATGCTTGAGGGGGGGCTTGTGGAAGAAGTGAGGAAGCTTAAGGCTCTTGGATGCCATAGGGGCATGGTTTCCATGCAGGGGCTTGGCTATAAGGAAATACTGGCGTATTTGGAGGGGGATATGACGCTGGAAGAGGCCGTGGAACTTTTGAAGCGGGACACAAGGCATTTTGCAAAGCGGCAGCTGACGTGGTTTCGCCGGGAACAGGATGTGATATGGGTGGAAAAAGAGTCGTTCGGGTATGAGGAGGACAGGATTCTGCGGCAGCTTTTGACGATAATCGGGGAACGCCTGCCGCCTAGGAAAGAGAATTATTCCATGGAAGAACGGCGTTGAAATAATAATGGCAGAGGAAAATAGAATGTCGGGAAATTACGAAAAGGAAACATACGAAAAAGAAAGTCGGGAAAAAGAAAACCACGGCAGGGAAAATCGCGAAAAGGAAACTCATCCTAGGGAAAATTCCCCGAAGCTTGAGGAAATGTACGGGCACATGGGAATTGACAGCGCGGTGTATGCCTATGGAAATCAGGTTTTAAAGACGCTGGAGACAAGATTTGAACAAATAGATGAAATTGCGGAATACAATCAGCTGAAAATCATTAAGGCCATGCAGGAATGTCAGGTCAGCGCGGCCTGCCTTCTGGGAACCACAGGCTACGGCTATGACGATCTGGGGCGGGATACGCTGGAGGCAGTTTACGCCAAGGTCTTCCACACGGAGGACGCCTTGGTGCGCCCGCAGATTACCTGCGGGACCCATGCGCTGGCATTGGCTTTGATGAGTAATCTGCGGCCCGGAGACGAACTGCTTTCCCCTGTGGGGAAGCCCTATGACACTTTGGAAGAGGTCATCGGAATCCGGCCCTCGAAGGGTTCCCTTGCGGAATACGGAATCACCTACAGACAGGTGAATCTGCTGGAGGACGGCGGTTTTGATTACGAGGGCATTCAAAACGCCCTGAACGAACGCACAAGGCTTGTTACCATTCAGCGCTCCAAGGGATATCAGACCAGACCCACCCTGTCGGTGGAACGCATCGGGGAACTGATTGCTTTTATCAAGAAAATCAAGCCGGATGTGCTCTGCATGGTGGATAATTGTTACGGGGAATTTGTGGAGGCTGTGGAGCCAAGCGACGTTGGGGCGGACATGGCGGTGGGTTCTCTGATTAAGAATCCCGGGGGCGGTCTGGCGCCCATAGGCGGGTATATTGCCGGGAAAAGAGCCTGCGTGGAAAACGCCGCTTTCCGGCTTACCTCTCCGGGGCTTGGCAAAGAAGTGGGGGCTTCTCTGGGAGTGTTGAAGGATTTTTATCAGGGACTGTTTCTGGCCCCTGTTGTGACGGCTTCCGCATTAAAGGGAGCGGTTTTTGCCGCAAATCTTTATGAGAGACTTGGCTTCGACGTAATTCCAAACGGCGGCGAGAGCAGGCACGATATTATTCAGGCGATTACCTTCCGCAAGCCCGAGAGCGTCATTGCGTTTTGCGAGGGAATTCAGGCCGCCGCCCCCGTGGACAGTCACGCTGCTCCCCAGCCTGCGGATATGCCCGGCTACGACGCGCAGGTTATCATGGCCGCGGGCGCTTTTGTGGCGGGATCCTCCATCGAGCTTTCGGCGGACGCGCCCATCAGGCCGCCTTACGCGGTCTATTTTCAGGGAGGCCTGACTTGGCAGCATGCGAAATTCGGTATTTTAAAAACCCTGCAGGTCCTTGTAAATAAAGGATTGGTGGATAAAAATAAATTGAATTGCAGCATTGTGTAGAAAAACATCAAAATTAATTCTATGATTTTTGTGTACAGTTTTTACATTTTGTGGTACTATATAGAGGTCTGTAGGAATAAGAGCAAAAGAGAATGGGACATCGGGCTTGGGCCGCCTGACTTTCATGATGCGTCGGAGAAGGCTGGAACAGGAGACGCATGAGTAAAAAAGAACGGACATCGACAATTACGGCGGCAGCGGACATGGAACCGGCTGCGGAGGAGACATTAAAACCGGCAAAAGCGCCGGAGCTTCCCTATGAGCGGTTTCTGAGGTTCGGGCCGGAAAATCTCACGGAGGCGGAGCTTTTGGCCATCATTATCCGCACCGGCACCAAGGAAAAAAACGCCATGCAGCTGGCGGAGGAGGTGCTAAGCTTTGCCAAATACCCGAAAGAAGGGCTGCTGGGGCTGTATGACGTGACATTGGAGGAGCTTAAGAGCATCAACGGAATCGGGGAAGTAAAGGCGGTGAAGCTGAAATGTCTGACGGAGCTTTCCATGAGAATGAGCAGCGCAAAAGCAAAGGAAGGCCTGCGGTTTGACAGTTCCGGCAAGGTGGCGGCTTATTTTATGGAACTGCTGAGACATCGGGAGACGGAATGCGTGGTGCTGGTCTGTCTGGACGCCAAGGGGCAGGTGATTTATAAAGAAGAGATTTCCAAGGGCAGCGTTACCATGTCGCTGATTTCTCCAAGGGAGATTTTCCTGAAGGCACTGCAGCACAAGGCGGTGAGTATTCTCTTGGTACACAATCATCCCAGCGGAGACCCCACGCCCAGCAGAGCCGACAAGCTGCTGACGCAGGATGTAAGGGCGGCGGGCGAATGGACGGGAATTCCTCTGCTGGATCACATTGTGATCGGCGATCAGAAATATGTAAGCTTTAAGGAATGCGAATGGTTTGGAGCATAGTCCGGTTTTTGCTATCGCGGGAATCTCTCTGCCGGATTATGGGTCAGAAGGTTTTCCCTCATCCGGCTTTTAGCAGCTCGTTTACAAGGATGGATAATATACAATGAGAAAGGGGTTGTCATTTTGGCAAACAATGCATTTGGTATCGATTTAGGCACGAACAACATTAAAATTTACAGTAAGGGCGACGATCATATTCTGGTGGAGAAGAATATGATTGCCATTGAAAACAAGAACGTTTTATTTGCTTACGGAAACTCTGCTTATGAAATGTATGAGAAAGCTCCCAGCAATATTCATATTTCTTATCCTTTGTCCAGCGGCGTGATTGCGGACATTAAAAATATGGAGACTTTGGTGAGGTATTTTATCTCTGATTTACAGAAAGGCAATACCAAGCCGGCGGATTTTTATATTGCGGTTCCCACGGATGTGACCGAGGTGGAGAAAAGGGCGTTTTATGATTTGATTAAAGACGCCAATGTGAAAGCCAAAAAAATCATGGTGGTGGAGAAAGCGGTTGCCGACGGGCTGGGGCTGGAAATTGACGTAAAGAACTCCCAGGGCGTTCTGGTAGTAAACGTGGGATATGAAACCACGGAAATTTCGATTCTGTCTCTGGGGGGCATTGTGCTCAGCCGTCTGATCAAAACCGGCGGCTTAAAGTTCGACGAGGCAATCAGGACCGCCGTGAGAAAAGAATTCAGCCTGATTATCGGCGGTAAAACCTCCGAGACGGTAAAAATATCTTTAAAGGAATTGGAACAGGAGGGACGGGGCGCCATTGTCTATGGCAGGGACATTGTGACCGGACTTCCGGTGGAGCGGGAAATTCCCACAAAGCTGGTAAACGAGTGCTTGGAAGAGCATTTCAACTCCATTGTGGATAATGTCAAGGTGATTCTGGAAAGAACCCCGCCGGAACTGGCCGCGGACATTTACCGCCATGGCGTCTATCTCACCGGCGGCGCTTCTCAGATCAGTCACCTTGAGGAACGTCTTGCGGCAGGAACGGGGCTGAAGGTCAATGTGTCGGACAACCCTATTGCCAGCGTGGTGATGGGACTTGCCAAAATCATTAAGGACGACAATTATAAATCCGTAGCATATGCGATTGAAGGGATGAGTAAATGAGCCCAGTCATAAGAAGAAAAGGGGAGAGGTTTACGCTGCCGAGTAAATATCTCCTCTTTATTTTAACAATTCTCTGTACGGCTATGATGGGGGTCACTTTCGGGACGGACGTCTTTAACAAACCGTTCAATACGGCGGTGGGATATCTCATCGTACCTTTCCAGCAGGGGATTGGGGAAGCCGGGGCGTGGCTGGCCAATCGTTCCGAGGAGCTGGTTCAGATTCGGACGCTGTTAGAGGAAAACGCGCGGCTGAGGGAGGAAATATCGGCGCTGACAGAGGAGAATACGCTTCTGCAGCAGGATAAATATGAGCTGAATAATCTGAGGGAATTATACGCCTTGGACGGGCAGTATGGCGATTATAGCAAGGTGGGCGCAAGAGTTATCGGCAGGGATACCGGAAACTGGTATTCTTCGTTTCTCATAGATAAAGGAGAAAACGACGGATTTGCCGTGGATATGAACGTCATTGCGGGAGAAGGTCTGGTAGGGCGAATTACCGCGGTGGGACCGAACTGGTCAAGAGTGACGTCCATCATCTCCGATAACAGCAATGTAAGCGGCATGACCCTTTCTACAAGGGATAATTTGATGGTGTCCGGAGACCTAAAACAGATGGCCGGCGGCTGCATTACCTTCAGCCAGCTGGTGGACAGCCGGAACATGGTAAAGGAAGGGGATAAGATTGTCACCTCCGATATCAGCGACAAATATCTGCCCAATATATTGATCGGATATATCAGCTCCATAGAAAAGGACGCCAATAATCTGACCAAGTCGGGGCTGCTCATTCCGGCGGTTGATTTTGAACATTTGGGGGAAGTTCTGGTGATCACGGACATGAAGCAGAACGTGCCGTGACAGGGAGGCGGAATGCTCAGGAAAATCACAATATTTGTTATTATCATAATATGCTTTGTTCTACAGTGCAGCGTATTTAACGGACTGGCGCTTGCGGGCATTATTCCGAATCTGATGATGATTCTGACGTCCTCTTTTGGATTTATGCGCGGGGAAAAGGAAGGACTTGTAATCGGATTCTTCTGCGGACTGCTGAGCGATATTTTTTTCGGCGGTTTCCTTGGGTTTTATGCGATGCTCTTAATGTACATAGGATATCTGAACGGCAAGTTCAGCGGAATTTTCTATCCCGAAGATATTAAACTGCCCATTGCGCTGATTGTGATAAGCGATTTGTCATATGGAATCATCTGCTATGTTTTAACGTATATGCTTCGGGGCAGATTTCATTTTCCCTATTATTTTATCCATGTGATTCTGCCGGAGGCGCTGTATACTATTTTGGCCACGATGTTTTTATATCCGATCATTTTGAAAATTAACACGAAATTGGAAGATTGGGAAAAAAGGAGAGCGCAGAAATTTGTTTGACGAGTTAAAGGATAAATTTATCGCAATTGTGACGAGCCGGCTGACGGTTTTTGTATTGGTGTTCTGCCTGATGGGAGGCGTGTTAATCGGCCGCTGTTTTGATTTACAGATTGTCCATGGTTCGGAATATCTTGAAAAATTTGTTCTTGAAATAGAAAAGACCCGGGACATCTCCAGCATACGGGGGGATATCTACGACAGAAACGGCAATATCCTCGCCTATAACGAGCTGGCTTACTCTGTCAAGATTGAGGATGTGTTTGAATCCGGCAGCCAGAAAAACAGGAAAATGAATGAAACCATCCTAAGCCTGATTCGGATGATTGAAAAAAACGGGGATAAATGCATTACGGATTTTAAAATCTATCTCAACGAGGACGGAGATTATGCATTTACGGTACAGGGCAGCAGCCAGCTGCGCTTTCTCGCGGACGTGTATGGGGCGAAGACCATCAGCGACCTGAAAGAAGAAGAGCGGACCGCCACGGCGCAGGAGGTGATGGAATATCTGAGCCGCAGCAGCGGGGGAGGCTTTGCCATCGGAGAGCGGGAAAATCCGGAGGACAGCAAAAGTAAATTTGTGCCGGGCAGGGGCTATTCAAAAGAAGACTGGCTGAAGCTGGTGACGATTCGCTACGCCATGTACCTGACTTCCTATCGAAAGTATATCGGAACCACTGTGGCTTCCAATATCAGCGACAGGACGGTGGCGGTGTTGATGGAAAATTCCGAATCGCTTCCGGGTGTTACGATTGTGGAAGACACAGTGCGCAGATATGTGGACAGCAAGTATTTTGCCCATGTGCTGGGGTATACGGGGAAAATTTCTTCCGAAGAGCTGACGGATCTGAATGCGAAAATGGCGGAGTCAGGCGCCCAAGGCGACGCCTACAATATCAATGACGTGGTGGGAAAGGGGGGCATCGAGGCCTATCTGGAAACCACCCTTCAAGGGGAAAAGGGATATGAAAAGGTAATTGTGGATGTGATGGGCAAGGTGCTTTCCATTGAAGAACGAAAGGAAGCTTCGGCGGGAAAGGACGTCTATTTGACCATTGACAAAGAGCTGACGGAAGCTGTTTACGACATTATGGAACAGAAGCTGGCGGGACTTGTATCCAGCAAAATAATCAACGCTAAGGAATATATCGCGGCGGAAAATGCCGCCAGCTCCGACATTAAAATCCCTATTTACGATGTGTATTACGCAATGTTCAATAATTCCATTATTGACACAAGGCATATGGCAGGCGATAGTGCGCTGGAGACGGAAAGAGCGGTTTACGAGGCTTATTCCCAATATAAGCAGACTGTTTATGACAGGATTTATTATGAATTGACGGAAGGCCTGACGCCGTATAATCAGCTGAACAGAGAGTATCAGGTTTATCAAAGCAATATTGTAAGTCTGCTCCGGCGAAACGGCATTATTATGGAGGAGGCAGTGGATTCTTCGGATGCGACTCAGATTGCGTGGGCGCAGGAAGAAGTGATCAGCCTCAGCGAGTATCTCAAATATTGTATATCCCAGAACTGGGTTGACGTCAGCAGGCTGGAGCTGGACGATAAGTATTCCGATTCTTCGGAAATATATGACAAGCTGATAGATGATATCATTTCCTTGGTAGACAAAAATACGGAATTTCAGAAGCGTTTTTATAAATATATGCTGCTGGACGACATTATCAGCGGCACGGAGGTATGTAAGATTCTTTGCGAGCAGGAGCTGGTGCCTATCTCGGAGGAAGACAGAGCGGCGATTTTCGGGGGAGGGATAAACGCTTACAATTTTATGATGAACCGCATCAATCATCTGGACATTACTCCCGCCCAGCTGGCATTGGATCCCTGCAATGCGTCCGTGGTAATAACGGATGTTAATTCGGGGGATGTGCTTGCGCTGGTGTCCTATCCGGGGTATGATAATAATAAGATGGCAAATTCCATTGACGCGGAATACTTTGCGAAGCTGAATGCGGATAAGTCCAATCCACAGTATAATTATGCCACACAGTATGCGGCGGCGCCCGGTTCTACTTTTAAAATGGTAGTGGCGGCTGCGGGTCTGCTGGAAGGAGTAATCGACCTTGACATGAAAACGAACTGCGTGGGCACCTTTACGGAAATTGCGTCGGCGCCGAAATGCTGGCTGCGCAGAGGCCACGGAGACGAAACTCTGGTGACGGCGATTAGGGATTCCTGTAATTATTATTTTTATGATGTGGGCTATCGGCTTTCCAGCATGACCGGCACATATAACGAGACGGAAGGGCTCAACATTCTCCAGCAGTATGCGGATCTGTTCGGGCTTACGGAAAAATCAGGGATTGAGCTGTCGGAATCGACGCCCAGCGTATCGACGGAGGACCCCGTGCGTTCCGCCATCGGACAGGGCAGCAGCAGTTATACCACCGCGGGCTTGGCAAGATATACGGCGACGGTTGCAAACGGCGGCACCTGTTATCAGCTGACATTGGTGGACAAGATTGCCGATTCCGAGGGGAATGTGGTAAAAGAATTTGAGCCGAATATCCGCAGCACCATAGAACTGCCGCAGGAATATTGGGATGTGCTTCATTCGGGAATGCGTCAGGCGGTGGAGAGTAAAAGCTATTTTGACGATCTGGAAGTCAGCGTTGCCGGAAAGACAGGTACCGCGGAACAGCTGAAAACAAGGCCCAGCCATGGATTATTCGTATGCTACGCGCCATATGAGAAGCCGGAAATCGCAATCGCCGCCAGGATTCCTTTTGGGTATTCCTCCGATTATGCGGCGCAGGCCACAAGGGACATCATAAAATTTTATTATGGTCTGGCCGAGGAGGATGAATTGATTACCGGCGTGGCGGATATGCCGGATGGCGGAATCTCAAATGAATTGTAACTGATAGATATATCCTTTTATTGCCAGGGAGGTTACAAGACGATATGAAAGAAGCAGTGATCATTAAGAGCTTTCCCAACGGAATTGCGCTTTATCTGAATGAGGAGCTTCCTTTTGAAAGAATATTAGAGGAGATTGGGTATAAATTTTCCGAGGCAAGAAATTTTTTCGGGTCCGCCGCTTTGGCGATGTCCATAGAAGGACGTGAAGTGACGGATACGGAAGAAATCAGAATATTGGAAACCGTTCGCGAGAACAGCGATCTGCGCATTCTCTGCCTTGTGGAGCGGGAAGGCGAGACGAATGGAAAATATGCGGACGCCATTGCCCGAATGGAGGAAAAGCTTGCGGAGGAAGAAGAAAACGGGCAGTTTTTCAGGGGAAATCTGAAAAACAGAGATGTGCTGGAGACAGAGAACAGCATAATTATGCTGGGGGACGTGTATCCCGGAAGCGCCATTATCAGCTCCAGAAACATTATTGTCTTGGGCGGCCTTTACGGCGAAGCCTATGCCGGAGGCAGCGGCAGGGAAGGAGCCTTTGTAGCAGCGCTTGAAATGAAGCCGGAAAGAATTAAAATCGGCGATTTCAAATATAAACCTAATATGAAACAGACGAAAAGGGTATTGCAGCCTAAAGTACGGCCGAAAATTGCATATGTGAAAAACGACAGAATTATACTGGATGCCTTTACCAAAGATTTGCTGAACACATTTTGAGCTGCTGGCTTGGAAATGTTCGGAGGACGACATTATTTATCATGGAGGTTAGGAAAATGGAAGAAAAACATTCCGAAGTCATTGTCGTCACTTCAGGAAAAGGCGGTGTGGGCAAAACCACCACAACTGCAAATGTAGGAACGGGTCTGGCAAAACTCGGCAGGAAGGTCTGTCTGATCGATACGGATATCGGTCTTCGCAATCTTGACGTTGTCATGGGGCTGGAAAACCGTATTGTGTATAATCTGGTGGACGTGGTCGAGGGGAACTGCCGGGTCAAACAGGCGCTGATACGAGATAAGCGTCATCCGGGGCTGTATCTGATGCCTTCCGCTCAGACGAGGGACAAGACCGCCGTATCTCCGGCCCAGATGGTGAAGGTAATCGAGCATTTGAAGGAACAGTTTGATTACATTATATTGGATTGTCCGGCAGGAATTGAACAGGGGTTCCAGAATGCCATTGCCGGAGCGGACAGGGCGCTGGTTGTGACGACGCCCGAGGTATCCGCGATACGGGATGCGGACAGGATTATCGGTCTTCTGGAGGCCAACGGATTCCAGAAGATGGATCTGATTATCAACAGGCTGCGGATGGATATGGTCAGGCGGGGAGATATGATGTCCGCGCAGGATGTGGTGGATATACTGGCAATTCCCTTAATCGGCATCATTCCGGATGACGAAAATGTGGTAGTTGCCGCCAATCAGGGAGAACCGCTGGTGGGCAGCGCTTCTCCCGCAGGACAGGCCTACGCGAATGTGGTACAAAGGGTAAGCGGTAAGGAAGTTCCTTATTTGAATTTTGATAAAGGTATTTCTTTCTGGACAAGGGTAACGGGAATTTTTCATAAGGCATAGGAGGAGTGAAAATGAGACATTTTTTTCGCAGAAAAAGCTCCTGCCAGATTGCGAAGGACAGATTGAAAATTTTGTTGATTTCAGACAGGGTAAACTGTTCGCCGGAAATGATGGAGCTGATAAAAACGGATATTGCAAAAGTCATATCCAAGTACATGAAAATAGATTCTGAGAATATGGAAATACAAATTAATACCAAGGGCAGCAAATCAGGGCGCGGCGGCAAAATGCCTTCCCTATATGCCAATATTCCCATTGTGGATGTGTCGGTCAGTCAGGACGGGACCGTAAAGTAACAGCGCTGTTTATCACAGAGGAGATTATGTTAAAAAAATACAGATTTTGGGATTATGATTTTAAAATAGTATTTATGGTACTTGCGCTTTCGACAATCGGCCTTATGGCAATCGGAAGCGCGGAGGAATCACTCCAGACCAGACAGTTGGCCGGAGTGATTGCCGGTACTGTCGCAATGATAATCATTTCTTTTATTGATTACAGTCTGGTTCTGAAATTGAACTGGCTGATGTATGCGGGAAATCTTGCGCTGCTGATTGCCGTATGGCAGTTTGGGGCGGATTCTCACGGCGCCCAGCGCTGGCTGCAGATTGGGGGAGCCGGCGGACTGAGATTTCAGCCTTCGGAAACTGCAAAAATTTTGTTGATTTTATTCTTTGCACAGTTTATTATGAAACATAAGAAGAATTTTAATACAGTGAGAATCATAGGCATCTGTGTTATAATGATAGCGCTGCCGTGGCTGCTGGTCTATAAGCAGCCTGATTTATCTACAAGTATTGTACTGCTGGCGTTATTCTGTGTTATTATGTTCGCAGGGGGCATAAGCCTTAAATTAGTATTTGCAGTCATTGCCGCGGCAGTCCCTGCCATTGCGCTGGTAATCGCGCTGGCGCTGCAGCCGGAAAACAATTTCCTGACAGACAACCAGCGAAATCGAATTCTGGCGTTTGTGAATCCGGAGGAATATTCGACGTCCTTTGCCCGCCAGCAGTTAAATTCCGTAAAGGCCATTGCGTCGGGACAGCTGGAAGGAAAGGGCTACAAAAACAATGAGCTGACTTCCGTAAAGAACGGAAACTTCCTTTCGGAAGAAGAGACGGACTTTATTTTTTCCGTGATTGGAGAAGAATTTGGTTTTAAGGGAAGTCTAACGGTGATTGTGCTGTTGTTTGCGCTATCGCTGGAATGTGTTTCCGTGGCGCGAAAGGCGAAGGATACTGCCGGCATGATTATTGGGGCAGGGATGGGAGGGCTGATCGCTTTTCAAAGCTTCTTTAATATCGGGGTGGCAACTTTTATACTTCCAAACACGGGACTGCCGCTTCCTTTTGTCAGCTACGGGCTGACTTCTTTGATGAGTTTGTATATGGGAATGGGATTTGTGCTGAATGTGAGACTTCAGGCGAGAAGGTCGAAATAATGAATCGTTAAAACGAAAAGGGGGTATTGCACCATGAATATTGCGCTGATTGCACATGATGCAAAGAAGAAGCTGATGCAGAATTTCTGCATCGCGTACAGGGGGATTTTAAGTAAAAATGATTTGTATGCGACGGGTACCACAGGGCGTTTAATTGAGGAAGTTACCAATTTGAGTATCCATAAATTTCTGGCGGGGCATTTGGGAGGAGAACAGCAGATCGGGGCGCAGATTGAGCATAATCAGATGGATCTGGTGATTTTTCTGCGTGATCCGCTGACTCCTAAGGTGCATGAGCCGGATGTAAACAATGTGGTGCGTCTCTGCGATATGCATAATATTCCGCTGGCGACCAATCTGGCAAGCGCGGAATTATTGATTAAATCATTGGACAGAGGGGATATGGAATGGCGTGAGATGTATAAATAGAAAAAGGAAGAAAAACTGTATAAAGGCTTTCATGCTGGCAGTATGCATCGTCTGCTGCATGGGAGGATGCGGCGTATCTTACGATATGGCCTATGATGCGGATTATGACGTCAGCAGTTTCAATGTGGTGACAAAACAGGAACGGCGGACTGCGGCGCCCTTTGCCGCAGATCTGTGCGTGACGGTTGAAAATGTAACGGATGATGAAAGTGTAAATATGTCTCAGGCTGAGGCCGCCGCGCTTTTTGATCTGGAGAACAAAGGAGTCCTCTATGCCAAAAACATACATGAGCGGCTCTTTCCGGCCAGTCTGACCAAGATAATGACAGCCATTGTGGCTTTGGAGAACGGAAAACTCAGTCAGACACTGACCGCCACAAATGCCGTCACAGTGACGGAATCCGGCGCGGTGCTGTGCGGATTAAAAAGCGGGGACACCATGACGCTTGATCAGGCGCTTCGCATTCTTCTTGTGTATTCAGCCAATGACGCCGCTCTGCTGATTGCGGAAAATATCGGCGGCAGTGTGGATAATTTTATAAATATGATGAACGAAAAGGCAAAGGAGCTGGGAGCCACAAACACTAATTTTACGAATCCCAACGGCCTGCCGGATTTGAATCATTATACCACCGCATATGATTTGTATCTGATGTTTAATGAAGCCATCAAATACGACACCTTCAATGAAATCATACATATGTCAAGCTATCAGACAAAATATTATGACGCTGCCGGCAATGTTAAGGAGTTTAACAAGCAAAGCACTAATTTGTTTCTGCGCGGAAATTATGAAGCGCCTGCCAATGTGACAATTATTGGAGGGAAGACAGGCACCACCAATGCGGCGGGAAACTGTCTGATGCTTCTTTCCAGAGACGAAAACGGTTCTCCTTATATTTCCGTGATTCTTAAGGCGGCAGGCTCGGAAGCGCTCTATCGCCAAATGCAAGATTTACTTGAGGAGATTCATAAATAGAGGTTGTTTTTTGAATGCTTTTCCCTTATAATAAATGTAAGGGCAGCACAATTATTACTACTATAAATTATTACCATAGGAGGGTTTCCAATGATCCAGTTAATTGTAGGCAGAAAAGGTAAGGGTAAGACAAAGCAGCTATTGGATAAAGTGAATCAGGAAATTAAGGAGATATCAGGTAATATTGTATATCTTGACAAGAGCACAAAACATATGTATGAGCTGAACAACAAAGTTCGTCTGATAGATGTGTCTCAGTTTATGCTTGAGAGCAGCAGTGAATTTGTAGGCTTTGTAAGCGGTATTATTTCGCAGGATCATGATTTGCAGCAGATGTATTTTGACAGCTTTTTAAAAATTGCATGCTTAGAGAATTCGGACATTACGGCTGCGGTGGAAAAATTGGAAAAACTCAGCAGAAAGTTTGAGGTGGATTTCGTTTTAAGCGTTTCCTTGGATGAGTCTGAAATTCCGGAGGACTTAAGGAAAAATATTATTGTTTCCTTGTAATATTATACGGAATGTTTCTTTGCTGTAGAATTCATACATGTCATTGAAATACAGTTTTTCCATGGAAAGTACTATTTCCATGGAATGCATTATTTCCATGGAATGCACTATTTCCATGGAATGCACTATTTCTATGGAACGCATTATTTCCATGGAATGCAGACTATGTTTCACAGCAGCTGTAAAAATGAACAGTAACGACGATATACACATGAAAGCCTCGGAACAACCGCCGGGGCTTTTGTATGGAGGCAGTATCATTGGCGAAAGGAAAGATAAAAAGATATAAAAGACCTCTTAACTTAAATATTGGCATGATTATTTTCAGCGTCATTTTCGTTTATGTTGTCGTCTATGTTATCATGTACTTTCAGACGGGGCATATTGTGCGCTATGAAGTAAAAGAGGGTTCCCTTGCTGCCGATACGATATATCGAGGGGTTGTACTGCGCGATGAAACGGTTGTGTATGCTCAATCCACCGGTTATGTAAATTACTATGCGATTGAAGGAGAACGTGTAGCCAAAAATGATCTCGTCTATGTGACGGATGAAACAGGACGTCTCAGTGAGAGTCTGGCAAGCATGAATATGGGAGAAAATTCACTTTCTGCAAAAGAACTATTGGAATTTAGAAGCGAACTGGTAGATTTTATGCATGGGTTTGACGTCAGACAGTACGATCGTGTCTATGATTATAAATATACTTTAAAAAATACGGTATTGAGGCTTGCCAATGTAAATATGCTGCAGAGCATCAGTGATTTGGACAGTGCGTCGGGAGTAAATATTATCAACTATTCTCATGCGCCGGAAACGGGCATAGTCGCTTATTGGACGGACGGCTTTGAAGATTTGAAGGCTCAGGATGTGACTCAGGATATTTTGGACGGTAAATTGAATGAAAAAGAATACGAGAAAAAGAGGATCGCAGGCAATTCCCTGCTGGCATCCGGCGAGGCTGTATATAAACTGTCTACAAATGAGAACTGGTCCATTGTGATTCCGATTGATGCCGTTCGGGGGGCTGAGCTTCAGAAGGAAGGATATGTTAAGGTTCGTTTCCTGAAGAACCAGTATGAATCATGGGGAGCCGTCAAACTGCTCTCCAATGCGGACGGAAACACTTACCTTCAGCTTTCTTTTACCAATTCCATGATTACTTTCATGCCGGACAGATTTCTGGACGTGGAGCTGATTGTGGAGGATGAGACGGGCTTGAAAATTCCGGTTTCTTCCATAGTGCAGAAAGAGTTTTTCCTGATTCCGGAGGAATACATCATTCCCGGAGGGAATAACGGCGGGGACAGCATCAAAAGGCAGTGTTATCTGGAGGACGGCACAATCTCCAGTGAGATTGTAGAAGTTGACGTATATTATTTTGACAGTGAAACAAAGGAGTATTATCTGGACAGTTCCATGGTGAACGCAGGTGATATTCTATATCATCCGGAAAGCGAAGAAATCTTTACGGTGAGCAGACGGGCTACATTGATCGGCGTCTATAATATGAACAAGGGTTACGCGGATTTTAAACAGATCAGTATATTATATCAGAACGACGAATATGCCATTGTAAAACCTAATACCAAATATGGGCTGAGCGTTTATGATTATATTGTATTGAATGCGGAATCTGTAAGGGACGACCAATTTATCAACCAAAAGTAATAGTCGGCGGCAGGAGGGAGTTTATGACAATGAGAGGAGAGCAGTCCATGGAAGATAATCCTTTCGCACAAGATAACCATTCCATGGTGGAAGGGCAGTCCGGCCCTAAATCCTGTATTCAGGAAAATTTGAGGATGGTGGAGCGTGAGATTCAAGAGGCCTGCCGCAGAGCGGGGCGCAGGAGGAGTGAAGTAACGCTGATTGCAGTCAGCAAAACAAAACCGATTTCCATGATTCAAGAGGCTTATGACGCCGGGATAAGAGATTTTGGAGAAAATAAGGTTCAGGAGCTTTTGGACAAGATTCCTGCGCTGCCTTCCGATATTCGCTGGCATATGATCGGCCATCTGCAGCGAAATAAGGTAAAATACATTGTGGGCAAAGCCGCCATGATACACAGTGTGGATTCGATGGCGCTTGCGGAAGAAATCAGCCGAGAGGCCGTGAAAAAGGGAGTGGAAGCGGATATTCTGGTGGAAGTGAACGTGTCGGGAGAAGCCAGCAAATTTGGAATGACATTGGAGGAAGCACCTGTCCTTGTGGAAAAAATTGCCGGACTGCCCGCCATACATTTGAAAGGATTGATGACAGTGGCGCCTTTTACGGAGCATCCGGAAGAAAATCGTTCTTGTTTTCGTAAATTAGCGCAAATAGCTGTTGACATAAGCCGGAAAAACATTGATAATAATGGTATATGTCTTCTTTCCATGGGGATGACAGGCGATTATTCCGTGGCCATTGAAGAAGGAGCCGACTATGTCAGAATCGGCACAGGAATCTTTGGAGAGAGAAATTATAAAGCAATATAGTCTGACCGCCGCATGGATGAGTATTGTATCCATTCGGTTTTATCTGCAAAAAGGATTTTGCACTGCAGCCAAGCTGTAGTCATTGAAAGGCGATGGTATAAAAATGGGTGTAATGGATAAGTTTCTGAATTATATGAAATTGAACGGTGAAGATGACGAGGATGAATATTACGACGATGATTATCTGGATGATGAGGATGATATAGAGCCTGCTCCCGCGCCCAGACGGATTTCCGCATCAAGGTCCAAAGACCCTGATGACTATGAAGAACATTCTTCCGCGGCCAAAAGGCAGCCTGCCGTTTCCAACAAAATTACTCCGATTAAACAACCCGCCAAAAGGATGTCCAGCGGCGGCATGGAAGTCTGTGTTATTAAACCCACTTCCGTAGATGATGCGAGGGAAATCACGGAGACGCTTTTGGCGAACCGCACAGTCGTATTGAATCTGGAGGGACTGGATGTGGATATTGCGCAGAGAATCGTGGATTTTATATGCGGCTCCTGTTTTGCCATATCGGGAAATCTACAGAAGATTTCCAATTACATCTTTATTGTCACCCCTGCCAGTGTGGATATATCAGGAGATTTCCAAGACATCTTCGGAGATTCTTTTGAGGTGCCCATAAATAATACATAAGAACGGAAAGGAAATTGGGAAAATGTCAGAGAGACTGCCAATTCTGTATAATAAAAAGCCCTGTTATGATATTGTGTTTACTCAGTCTTTTGACGCTCTATGGGAAGAGCTGGAGCGTCTGGGGTGCGGCAGCAGAAGGCTTTGTATCGTTACGGATTCCAAGGTGAATGAACTCTATGGTGAAGAAGTACGCAGCCTGCTGGAAGGGAAATGCAGGAAAGCGGTGAAGTATGTTTTCCCAAACGGGGAAGAACACAAAACGCTTGACACAGTGAAAGAAATCTATAAATATCTGATAGAAGAAGGTTTTGACCGCAAAGATATGCTGCTGGCTCTGGGAGGGGGAGTCACGGGCGATATTACAGGCTATGCCGCCGCCACTTATCTGCGTGGAATCGATTATATACAGCTCCCTACGACCCTTCTTGCGCAGGCTGACAGCAGTATCGGCGGAAAAACGGGAGTAGACTTTGACGGATATAAAAATATGGTGGGCGCATTTAAAATGCCCCGTCTTGTATACATGAATCTGACGGTTCTGCGGACCTTGGAGGATCGGCAGTATTTCGCGGGTTTTGCCGAAGTGATGAAGCATGGCTTAATAAAGGATTCCATGTTTTATGAATGGCTGATTGAGAAAATGTATGAGATCTGTGAGCGGGATATTGATGTGCTTCAGGAAATGCTGATGAAAAGCTGTACGGTAAAGAAGCTGGTGGTGGAAAAAGACCCCACGGAACAGGGAGACAGGGCATTGCTGAATTTTGGGCATACCATCGGCCATGCCATTGAAAAAGCGAAAGGATTTTCACTTTATCACGGAGAATGCGTAGCGCTGGGCGCCGTTGCGGCCGCATATATTTCATGGAAGCGCCAGATGCTTACCATGGATGAATATTATGAAATCCGGGATATGTTCGTGCCTTTTTATCTGCCAATCTCCGTGGAAGGAATCGATCCCAAGGAAATTCTGCGTCTGACAAAATCCGATAAAAAGATGGAATCGGGCAGAATTAAATTTGTCCTGTTGAAGAAAATCGGTAAAGCAGTCTTGGATCAGACCATTACGGACGAAGAAATTCTTGAGGCTGTCGGAGAAATTTATTTTAGTGATGAGGATGCACATGCGTAAAGATAATCTGAGTCGTGGGAAAATGCTGGCGCTGGATGCGGTGATTGCGGGCATATTATTATGTCTGGATCAGTTTACGAAATATCTGGCAATTACGCATTTGAAAGGCCAGCCTGCCGTTGTGCTGATTAACGGTGTTTTGGAACTTCAATATGTCGAGAACAGAGGCTCCGCTTTCAGTATGCTTCAAGGCCGGAAGACGTTAATTCTTTGTATGGGCTTCGCGCTTCTGGCGGTGCTTCTATTTGCGGTATGGAAGGTGCCTCCGAAGAAAAAATTCCGCATTGTCCATGTGATGCTTGCTGCTTTGATTGCCGGGGCTTTGGGCAATATCATAGACAGAATCCGCTTTGATTATGTGGTTGATTTTATTTCTTTTGTGTTGATTCATTTTCCTGTGTTTAATGCGGCGGACTGTTTTATTGTGGCATGTACCATTGTCCTGTTTTTTTTGTTTTTGTTCGTATATAAGGAAGAAGATTTGGATTTTTTACGTTTGAAATCGAAATAATAACATGTGGGGATTTCCATGGGTACAAGGAGGATTCCTTTGGAAGAGAAACAGTCCCATGGGGGCGGAAAATAGATTTAGGCAGAGTAGAAAGTCAGGCTTTGGATTGAACGAAGTATATTCATTTGAGATAACGGAAGACATGGAGGGCGAGAGAATCGATAAGTGCTTAGCGCTGCTTATGGATTCTTTGTCGCGTTCTTTTATACAGAAATTAATTAAAGAAGGCGGCGTCACAGTAAACGGGCTGGCTGTCAAGGGATCCTATCCTGTAAAGACGGAGGATCAAGTATCGTTTCGTCTTCCTCCCGCTGTGGAACCGAATATTCTTCCTGAAAATATTCCCCTCGATGTTTTGTATGAAGATAGGGACGTCATTATAGTGAACAAACCCAAGGGGATGGTAGTGCATCCGGCCGCCGGACATTACAGCGGTACGTTGGTAAATGCTCTGCTGTATCACTGTGGAAATGAATTGTCGGGAATTAATGGCTGTCTGCGGCCGGGCATTGTACATCGTATTGATATGGATACCACAGGTTCCATTCTTGCCTGTAAAAACGATAAGGCCCATAACTGCATTGCGCAGCAGCTAAAAGAACATTCTATCACAAGGCGCTATCATGCCATTTGTCACGGAGTGATACAGGAGGACGGAACGGTTGACCGCCCCATTGGCAGACATCCCACGGAACGGAAGAGAATGGCCGTGAACGAGAAAAACGGGAAACAGGCAGTGACACATTATCGCGTGCTGAAGCGTTTTCGGAATTACACTTATCTTGAATGCGAATTGGAAACGGGGCGCACACATCAGATTCGGGTTCACATGGCCAGCATCGGACATCCGCTGCTGGGAGATGCATTATACGCTCCCAATAGAAAGGCTCCGTTTTCTCTGCAGGGCCAGACGCTTCATGCCAAGATATTGGGATTTCATCATCCGTCCACAAACGAATATGTGGAAACAGATGCGCCGCTGCCGGAGTACTTTAGCCATTTATTGGAAATATTGTCTTAAGCATCAGTTTTATCTCCTGCCGCTCAGCATGTTCCTTCTATTTCTGAAAGCAGGTAAAATTAGAAAAAAATTTTTTGTTGTCGCAAAATTTGATTTGTGGTATAATCCCGTCTTTGGCAGTAGTATGGACGATGAATCGCTGTAACCCCAGTAT
>CAOKFN010000057.1 GCA_948467735.1 uncultured bacterium | reverse complement strand
TTTATGCGGCCTGTAGGCATTTTTCTTATTGTGGAACTGTTAAAGACCCGGGTTTTACCGATATACCTTATAAATCAAGAAAATATTGATTGCCTTTTTTATCAAATGGAGATATAATTATATGCAAGTTCTAAGACAAAAGGAGGAAAATCATGAAAAAAACTAAATTTATGCTGCTGTTTTTGGTCATATCGCTTTTGCTGGCTGGCTGCGGCGGCGGAAGTAAAGCAAGTGCCAAGGCGGTATCAGTCGCTAAAAGTGCCGTGGAAGTTGCTGATGATTACTTGGACGGCCGCCTGTCATATTCGCAGGCCGATGCTAAATTAGATCAACTTAAGGAAGAAATGGCATATGTGGACGACCTAAAACAGGGGGACGAAAATAAGGCATCTGATTTTTCAATTAGTGTTTCAATTACACTTTTATCAACTGATATCTTTCATGACAGTGTAAACAAAACATCGGAAAGCTATAACAAAGTTATAGAGACACGCAATGATCTGGCAAAGGCTGCCGGCCTTAGTAAACGGTAAAACGAAACTGTCAAAGCTTCGCTGTCTCAGCGAAGCTTTTTTGTGCAAATTCTCACAAATACCTTATTTCACAATAGAATATCCATCCAGAATTTCCACAGAATCACTCACTTCACTCTGAGCAGATATAACTGGATGCTGAAAATCTCCTCGTTCTTCAGCCCATCCTCCTCCAATCTGCTGAATATGACGCTTTCGGACCTGACAGCCGTGTATAATCCCCTGCTTCCTATGCTTCGGTATATGATTCCGTCCCCTCCCTCCAAAAATAAGGAACTCCCTTCCAGTCCAAAAGAATCCCCATAATCTTTTAGAAGCGCCTTCTTCCCCTCCTCATCCGGACATTCCACAGAATGAGAGCTTGTGACAGAGGCCTCCAGAACCTGTCCGCTGACCGCGTTCAAAATCAATTCCGCCTCCATCCCTTGGCTGGCAAGCATCACCGTCCAATAACTGAATATTGCTTCCTCCTCTGCGGCCCACAGGTAACAGTTTGCCTTATACGCCCCAAGCCCCGTTTTCTCCATGCCCAGACGGGGCGTCAAGAAATTTTCCATCCATTCCTTTCCGCATTCTATGGCCTGAACCATGGTCAGCTGGCCCTGCCGGGGCTCATGAGGATACTCTTCCCTTTCACGCGCCAGATTTCCCACGGACTCCGCCAGTTCTTCTTCCGTCAGCATTGTCTTTTCCACGATAATCGTATCGGATACCTGCACTTCGGAAGCCTCCATAGCTTCGGATTCTCCAATGACTTTCACTTTCCCGCTTCCCCTGAGAAGGCCTGCCTCCTCTTGGGCGAGCCTGCTCTGCACCAAAAACAGCCCCCCTAGAGCAATTCCGAAAGCAGACAGAATGCCTCCGGCATTGACGAGCAGCTTTTTGTATTTATCACCGGAATTTCGCATATTTTTCTTTGAAACTGAATCAGGCCTGCGCACTTGCATCCTCCTCGCTCCTTTATTTTTTTCTGTGAATGTGCTGCTTTCTTGGGGACATTCCCTGCATGGGTTTTCTTTTTCTTGGGGAGCATTCCCTGCATGGGGTTTCTTTTTCTTGGGGAACATTCCCTGCATGGGTTTCCCTTTTTCTTGGAGAGCATTCCCTGCATGGGTTTTTCCTTTTCTTGAGGAGCATTCCCTGCATGGATTTCCCTTTTTCTTGAAGGGCATTCCCTGCATGGGTTTTCCTTTTTCTTGGGGGGCATTCCCTGCATGGGTTTTCCTTTTTCTTGGGGGCATTCCCTGCATGTTTTTTCTTTTTATTGAGAACATTCCCTGCATGAGTTTTCCTTTTTATTGAGGAGCATTCCCTGCATGGGGTTTGTTCCTTTCTTGGAATGTCGTCCTTTTATCTGATAGTAAAGCTCACCCTCGTTCCCACTCCCTTTGCGCTTTCAAATTGAAGGGCGCTTCCATGTATCCTTGCAATCCGATCTCCAAGCGCCAGCCCAAGCCCGGCTCCATGCTGTTTTCTGGAACGGGCCTTGTCCACCATGTAGAAGGCCTCCGTAATCCGCGAAAGCACCTCCTCTTCCATGCCGCACCCGTTGTCCGCCACGCAGATCCAATATCCCTCTTCTTTCTTCCGCCCCTGAAGCTCTATCCGGTCCGCTCCCGCCTTGATGGAATTGTCCACCAGATTCATCAGCAATGTTTTCAGCAGATCATAATCCACCCTCACATATGCCGGTTCCGCCTGCAGCGAAAACAAAATCTCCCCTTTCTCAAAAAGCGGGGCCAGCCCCTCGGCCGCATCCTGCAGCAGCTCGTCCGCAGGCATTTCCTGCCGGGGGAAATCCTGCCGCCCCAGCACGGTCAGCTCCATCAGCTTCAAGGACAGCGCCTCCAGCCGCATCCCCTCATTCCAGATATGCCATGAGGCCCGGCGTATCTCTTCCCGGGAAAGCTCCTTTTGATACATGGTATCCGCATAACCAATAATGGAGGTAAGCGGGGTTTTCAATTCATGGGCAAAATTAGCCACGAAGTCTTCCTTCTCTCTGGCGGCCTTTGACAGCGCTTCCACTTTTTCTTCCACCGCATGGGCCATCTGGTTAAAGCTTTCCGCCAGCTCCCCGATTTCGTCCCTTCCCCCTGCGGCAAGCCGCTCTTCGTAACAGCCCTCCGTCATTCTGCGGGCGGCTTTGGACATTCTCTTCAAAGGGCCGGTCAAAAACACGGACAACAGGCCCAGCAGCGCCATGCCCGCCGCCATAGCCGCCAGATAACATCTCATAAAATACTGCCGCATGGTGTCCTGCTGCTTGATGGTCTTGCCCACATCCCACTGGGTGACAAAATAGATTTTCCGCCCGTTCTGTCCTGCGGACACCGCGTCTTCCCCGGCCGTCCCCTCTGCCGCCCCATGCAGACCCATATCGTTCCATCCTTCCCAATACAGCACGCTTCCCACCAAAACCGCCCCGCCGCTGGGGGCGTCAATCAATTGATACGCATGTGCGTCCTCCGACAGACTGTCCAGAAACGAAGGCGGAATTCCCTCTATCTGTGTATAAAGCGGCTCCTTATCCTCCGAATAAAATGCGGCAGGAGCGCTGAGCTCTCCCGCAAGCGCGCCAAAAAAGCGATCCGGCCGCTCGCTCCATGAAACCAGCCCCTGTGAAATTTTTCCGCCTTCCGGCAGAATCTGCCCCTTCGGAATAATATATCCTTCTGTAGACAATACATCTCCTGACATCATTTGGCCTTCTGAGAACTGCCCATGCTCCAAAGAAAACGCCCCTTCCGACGGTTCCTTGGCATCCGGAGAAGGCTCCATCTCCGACGACTCCTTGGCCTCTGAAAAAGGCTCCCCCTCCGACGGCTCCTTGGCCTCTGAAAAAGGCTCCCCCTCCGACGGCTCCTTGGCCTCTGAAAAAGGCTCCATCTCCAACGGCTCCTTGTCTTCCGAAGAAGACGCCCCTTCCGACGGCTCCTTGGCATCCGGAAAAGGCTCCACATACTCCAAAAAAAGCTCTTCTTTCGGATAAAACTGCCATATGGTATAGATTCCCACGCTGCCCGGAAGGAAATCTTCCTCAAAGCTCACAGTAACCTCCGCTTCCGAATAAGTCAGCATTGCCGACTGGACGGTAAATTTATCATATTGGTACTGTTTTAAAGCAAAATCCACCTCTCTGGCCACACTGCTTTCCATGGAATAATGAAGCAGGAAATAACCGGAAACGGAAAACGCCAGACCAAACACCAGCATGCCGCATAAAAAGATTTTCGTAAAAAGCCGCATCCTATCCCTCCAGTCTGTAGCCTATGCGGAATATGGTTTTAATCCGCTCTTCCCACCCTAATTTTCTGCGCAGTCTCTGAATATGAGCGTCCAACGTCCTCGTCTCCCCCACAAAGGGTTCTTTCCACACCTTTTCATAAAGCCGCTCCCGATAGAGCGCCACATTCTTATTCTGCATCAGCTCCATCAGCAGATCAAATTCCTTTGCCGTCAGCACAACCTCGCATCCGTTTTTTGTCACTTCCCTGGAATCCGGATCAATGGCCACATCCCCCAATTCCAGCCGCTTCCTGCGGATTCCCTGCCTCCGGAGCACGGCCTCCACCCTGGCCAGCAGCTCCCCAATCTGAAAGGGCTTGGCAAGATAGTCGTCCGCTCCCGATTTCAGGCCGCGAATCCGCTCCTCCACATCCCCCTTGGCTGTCATGAAAATCACCGGGGTTCCCATGGGCTTAATGTATTCCAAAAGTCCGTAGCCGTCTATTCCCGGAAGCATAATGTCCAAAAGAATCAGGTCAAACCGTTCTCTGACGCACAAATCGGCTCCCTCTACGCCGTCCCGGGCACAGGTACAGCGATATCCCTCTTTGTCCAAATTCATGCGAACCAAATCCGTTATGGCGTCGTCATCCTCCACAATCAATATATCTGTCAAGGGAACTCACCTCTTTTCCAAATCCTCTTTCCCCCAATAACTGTCAACCTGCTTGTTTTTCAATGTAGATTTAGATACTATTATGTTTTTTATGGACATGACCATGTTTGAATTACTTATTGGCTCAATTCTTCTCCGTCGCTGCTTCAATCACTTTCGTTCCAATGCCAGCTTTTCTATTGTCTGCAAAAATTCTCTTTGTAACATTGCCAAAATAATTTCTCCCTTTTCTCTTACGTGCTGGGAGACCTATATAAAATTTCCCAATCGTCAAAATGACGAACTGGACAAAGAATTCTCAAATTCACGTCGAAGATTTTTCAATTCCTTTATCCTTTCAGCAATCATACGGAAATACTCTCCTTTCGTATGGTATTCACGAATTTCTTCATTTGTACATTCTCTAAAATTGGATCATATATTGATAATTAATGGTATATATGTAACAAAGTAACTGACAAATACTTTTGGATAGCAATCCTCATTTCCATAATCTTTCATTACTTCTCTGACTATCTTTTTCATCTGAATAAATATTTTTCATTCCATTTACCAGCATTGATACGAATATACGTTAATAATTCTTCATCTGACGCCTTATCTTTATAAAAATTTCTCAAGCTTTCTTTCATAAAGCCGCCCTATTCATCTTTACCTTATATTCAGAAAATAAAATCTCCCAATCTCCAACAATTCCGATTGCGATTTAATGATTATTAAGGGAACTGCAGGCTGTTATAGCTTATTATTATAATCCACATTCAAAATATCCCTCTTGCATCAGTAATTCTAATACAAGCGCCTCTCGTTCCAACATTACCTGAGTGAAATCGTCCAGCATCGTTTCCCTGTTTACATCTATCGCAGGCTGCGGCTCCAAAAATTCAAGCGTAAAGCCTTCGTCTGCTTCATACTTGTCCAAATTTTGTTGTTTGATATCCTCTTTCACGCAGCACAGGAAATAATAATTATCCTGTATAAAAATATCCTCTTTTGTACCTTTCTGAATGCGATGAACCTGCCCATATTCCTGAATGGAATCTCTAATAACACATAACCCCGTTTCCTCCAACACTTCTCTTATCAGTGCATCTTCCATACATTCATCAGCTTCTATACCTCCACCCGGAAATTTGTAATAATGATATTTTTTACTATATACCATTGCTATTTTTCTATCTTTAATGATGACAGCTCTTGCAGAAGGTCTGCTAAAAACGCTCCCGTTAGGGACATAATCTTTTTTGTCCATTTCAAATAACATACGCATTTTATACTCTTCTACTTTCATAAGTTTATTCTTCTTGATAAGCCGCATTTGCCTATATCATGTATAGTCAAATGCGGCAGCGCCCCAAAGTATTTCATTGCCCCATGCAATACGGCAGGATTTTAAAAGTTACGTGACGGAAACTCAAGCCGCATCCAAAGCCTCTTTATATTTAGAAAGGGGCTGTGAAAAAATAGGAGTTAAAAACCCCGACTTTCACAGCCTCCTTCCATTTACAGATATATAAGTCCCTACCCGCCTCAGCCCTTCACGATTCTCGCGCGGAATACGCCGGGAATCTTTTCCAGCGCCTCAATAATCTCCGCAGTGGGCGCCGCCTCCACGTCCATCATGGTGTAAGCCACTTCCCCCCGGGATTTATTGGTCATGTCGCTGATATTGATGCCCTTTTCGCCGAATTCGGCGGTAAATTTCGTAATCATATTGGCAATGTTCTTGTGGAAAATCGCCACGCGCCCGGCCTTGGTGCAGACACCCATGTCGCAGGCGGGATAATTCACGCTGTTTTTGATATTGCCGTTTTCCAGATAATCCATCAATTCCTGTACGGCCATCACGGCGCAGTTATCCTCGGATTCCTCCGTGCTGGCGCCTAGATGGGGGATAACGATGCAGCCCTTCTGCCCCGCGATTGCCGGAGTGGGGAAATCGGTCACATAACGGGCCACCTTGCCGCTCTCTATTGCCGCCAGAATGTCTTTCTCATTGACCAGCTGATCTCTGGAATAATTTAAAACCGTCACGCCGTCCTTCATCTTGGCGATGGCTTCCCCATTGATGGTATCCTTGGTGGAATCCAAGAGGGGCACATGGATGGAAATATAATCGCACTGAGCGTAAATATCATCCGGATTGGTCACGTGAATCACCGCACGGCTCAGATTCCATGCCGCGTTCAGGGACAAATAGGGGTCATACCCGTACACTTCCATGCCCAGCGCCACAGCCGCGTTGGCCACTTTTCCGCCCACGGCGCCCAGACCGATGACGCCCAGCTTCTTGCCCATAATCTCCGTGCCCGCGAAATTTTTCTTTTCTTTTTCCGCCGCCTTTGCAATATCCGCATTGTCCTTGGAAGACTTCACCCACTCGATGCCGCCCACCACGTCCCGGGCCGCAAGGAGCATTCCCGCCAGAACCAGCTCCTTGACGCCGTTTGCGTTTGCGCCGGGGGTATTGAATACCACCACGCCCTTCTCGGCGCACTTTTCCAAAGGAATATTGTTGACGCCGGCTCCGGCCCTTGCCACCGCAAGAAGCCCTTCCGGTATCTCCATCTCATGCATGGACGCGCTCCTCACCAGAATGCCCTCCGCCGCCTTCACATCCGCGGTAATCTCATATTGCTCCGTAAAATTCTTAAGTCCCACTTGCGCAATGGGATTCAGACAATTCACCTTGAACATTTTCTCCTCTTTTCTATGCGGCCCTTTCCATTTCGAGACATACGGGCGGCAGCACTGCATCCGTTTTATCATATTCCGCACAACATTTCCTATGCCCAAATATGCGGATGAAAGCCCCTGAATCCACGCGCGCCGCACAGGCGCAGACTCTGCCGAACGACGGCTTTCCAGCCGTCCAGCCTCCATTTTTTCATGAACTGTTTTCCGGCTGTTCTAAACTTTAAAACTCTCTCCATGCAGCTTCACAGCCGGTTTATGCATTAAAAGCTCTTCCTATTACTTCTCATTCCATCTCGGATTTCATTTTCTACGGTAACTGTTATGGGCCATTTCGGGTTTAATTCTGTATAAACCGCTTCTCAGCCGTTTAACACCCAAAGCCCTCTACAGCCTGCTTCTCAGCTGTTCTCCGCCTCAAACTTCTTCATAAACTCCACCAGCTTCTCCACGCCTTCTATGGGCATTGCGTTATAGATGCTTGCCCGCATGCCGCCCACGGTTCTGTGGCCTTTCAGGTTCTCGAAGCCCGCTTCCTTTGCCTCCTTGACAAATTTGGCGTCCAGCTCCTCGCTTCCCGTCACAAAAGGCACGTTCATCAAAGAGCGGTCTTCCTTGCGGACCGTCCCCCGGAACAGCTTGCTCTCGTCAAGATAGTCGTAGAGAACCTTGGCTTTCTTCTCGTTATATTCCTTCATAGCGGACAGGCCGCCCATTTTTTTCAGCCACTTGAACACCTTGCCGCAGATATAGATGCCGTAAGCAGGCGGCGTATTGTACAGGGAATCATTATCCGCATGGGTCTTGTAGCGCAGCATGGTGGGGGTTCCCGGCAGCACGTCCTCGGTAATCAAATCCTCCCGGATAATCACGATCACCACGCCCGCAGGCCCTATGTTCTTCTGGACGCCGCCGTAAATCACGCCGTATTTCGTCACATCCACCGGCTCGGAGAGAAAACAGCTGGACACGTCCGCCACCAGAGTCTTGCCCTTGGTATTGGGCAGGGTCTTGAATTTTGTCCCGTAGATGGTGTTATTTTCACAGATATAGACATAATCCGCATCCTCACTGATGGGAAGATCGGAGCAGTCGGGAATATAGGAAAAGGTCTTATCCTCGGAGGAAGCAATTTTGTTCGCTTTGCCGTAGATACATGCCTCCTGATAAGCTTTCTTTGCCCACTGGCCCGTCACAATGTAGTCCGCAACTTTATTTTTCATCAAATTCATGGGGATCATGGCGAACTGCTGGCTGGCGCCGCCCTGTAAAAACAATACCTTATAATTATCCGGGATATTCATCAATTCCCGCAGATCAGCCTCCGCCTCCTTGATAATGGTATCGTAAGCTTTGGAACGGTGGCTCATCTCCATCACGGACATTCCCGTCCCTCTGTAATCAAGCATTTCGTCGGCTGCTTCCTTCAAAACCTCCTCCGGCAGAACCGCAGGCCCCGCGGAGAAATTATACACTCTGGACATTTCATGTTCCTCCTCTTTTTTGACACATAAGTATAGAATAAACGTTCCTGACGCTTTCGTCAACTGCATTGTTAAAATATTTATAGGATTTCCGTATCCGCAGCCCATATCTGCCCTCATACAGCAGGTCTGCCCGCGGATGCTTTGCAGAATTCCAATCCGCACCCACAGGCAGGGCAAACTGAAACGCCCCTGCCCTCCGGCCCGCAAGAGCAAACTTTATCAAGACGGCTGCCCCTCTTTCTCCATATCGTCCCCGTCAAATACCTCCGCAATGGGCGCTCCCGCGGGAACCATGGGAAATACCTTGTCATCCTCGGGGATAATGCATTCGATCAGCACCGGAGCCTTCATGGCGATGGCCTTCTCCAAGGCGGGCGCCATCTCTTCCTTTTTTGTCACCCGCAGCGCCGCGCATCCCAGCCCTTCCGCCACCTTGCAGAAATCCACCTTGTCGTTAAGCACCGTCTGGGAATATCGTTTCCCATAGAAAAGGGTCTGCCACTGGCGCACCATGCCAAGCACATGGTTGTTGATGACCACTTGGATGATGGGAATATTGTAGCGGCTGGCGGTGGCAAGCTCGTTCATATTCATGCGGAAACACCCGTCCCCCGCAATATTGACGCATATTTTGTCCGGCTGACCCACTTGGGCGCCGATGCAGGCCCCAAGGCCGTATCCCATGGTTCCAAGGCCCCCCGAGGACAGGAATGTGCGGGGTTTCGTGTAATGATAATACTGCGCCGCCCACATTTGATGCTGTCCAACGTCCGTGGTGATAACCGCCTCCCCCTTGGTCACTTGGTCGATGGTTTCTATAATATATGGGCAGGACAGCTTGGAATCGTCATATTTCAAGGGATATTTTTCTTTCAGGCCTGCGATTTCCTCCATCCATTCCTCATGGTTCTGCTTTGTCAGCCTCTTGTTCAGCTCCTGAAGCACCAGCTTCAAATCTCCTACCAAGCTGGCGTCCACCCGAATATTTTTATTCACCTCGGCGGCGTCCACATCGATATGGATGATTTTGGCATTTTCCGCAAATTTCTTCGGATTGCCGATCACCCGGTCGGAAAATCTCGCCCCCAGCGCAATCAGCAGGTCGCACTGACTGACCCCAAGGTTGGAGGTCTTGGTGCCGTGCATGCCGATCATCCCGGTATAGCGGCTGCTTCTGCCGTCAAAGCCGCCTTTTCCCATCAGAGTATCGCACACGGGGGCGTCAACCAGCTCCGCGAAAGCCGCCACCTCCTCGCAGGCGTCCGAAAGGATTGCGCCGCCGCCCAAGTAAATATAAGGCTTCTTGGCGGCCTTTAAATATTCCACCACCTGATTCATTTCCTGTTCGCTGTAGGAAACGCCGCGCTCTATCTCCTTCACCGGCGCAGGCGTAAACTCGCAGACCGCCGCCGTCACATCCTTTGTGATATCCACCAGAACCGGACCCGGCCGGCCGCTTCTTGCGATGGTAAAGGCCCTTCTCAGGGTATCCGCAAGGTTGGCAACATTTTTCACAATATAGCCATGCTTCGTAATGGGCATGGTCACGCCCGCGATGTCAACCTCCTGAAAGCTGTCCTTGCCCAACATGGGAAGCGTCACATTGGCGGTAATCGCCACCATGGGCACGGAATCCATAAACGCCGTGGCGATTCCCGTGACCAGATTTGTCGCCCCCGGCCCGCTGGTAGCCATGCACACTCCCACTTTTCCGGTGGCCCTTGCGTAACCGTCCGCCGCATGGGCCGCCCCCTGTTCATGGGAGGTCAGAATATGGCGGATTTCGTCACTGTGCTTGTAAAGAGCGTCGTAGATATTCAGGATGGAACCGCCTGGGTAGCCAAATACGGTATCCACTCCCTGCTCTTTCAGACATTCCACAACTATTTCCGAACCATTTAACTGCATATATTAATCCTCCGTTTTAATTTTTCCGTCAATCCATATATTTTCTTTAGCAGGCCGCTTAACTCGCCGCATTCGCCATGCCGATTCTTGGCCTTGGCATAGTACGTGGCTTTATGCACAAGCCAGCCGGATTGTTACAAGCATCCGCGTAAAATCATCACTGTTGGCTTAGGCTCATCACCCAGCGGACACTTTCTGCCCCCGCGGGCAGTATATGCCCGCGTGAGCCAATTACTCTGCGGGCGATGTCTGCCTGCGAAAAAAGCATATTGGGAATTGGCTCTCTATCACTCCTGTCCCGTTCCGGAATGAGGGATTTCCAGCACCGCGCCCCGATTGCCGCTTGTTACCAGTTCCCGGTATCTTGACAGATAACCGCCCGTGACCTTCGGCTCCCTAGGCTGCCATTTTGCGCGTCTCTCCTTCAACACTTCCTCGCTTACCAATACTTCCAGCTTGTTTTCCGGAATATTGATGCTGATGATATCCCCCTCCTCCACCAAAGCGATGGGGCCTCCCACCGCGGCTTCCGGGGACACATGCCCGATGGACGCGCCTCTGGAAGCGCCGGAAAAACGTCCGTCCGTAATCAAAGCCACGCTGGAGCCAAGTCCCATGCCCGCAATGGCGGACGTAGGGTTGAGCATCTCCCTCATGCCGGGGCCGCCCTTGGGGCCTTCATAGCGGATGACCACCACGTCCCCCGCCACAATTCTGCCGCCCTTGATGGCGTCGATGGCGTCCTCCTCGCAGTCAAATACCCTCGCGGGCCCTTGATGCACCAGCATTTCGGGCACCACCGCGGAACGCTTCACCACGCCGCTGTCCGGGGCCAGATTGCCCTTTAAGATGGCGATGCCCCCCGTCTCGGAATAAGGATTCTCTACGGGCCGGATCACTTCGGGATTCAGATTCCTGCAGTTTTTGATATTCTCGCCGATTGTCGCTGCGCTCACGGTCATACAGTCAAGATTCAGAAGATTCTTTTTCGTCAGCTCGTTCATCACCGCATATACGCCGCCCGCCTCGTTCAAATCCTCCATGTAGGTGGGGCCGGCCGGGGCCAGATGGCAGAGATTGGGGGTCTTTGCGGATAATTCGTTTGCAATGTCCAGATTCAGACAAACCCCCGCCTCCTTGGCAATGGCGGGAATGTGCAGCATGGTGTTGGTGGAACAGCCAAGAGCCATATCCACGGTGAGGGCGTTCATAAACGCCGCCTCCGTCATAATGTCCCGGGGCTTGATATCCTTTTCCACCAGCTCCATAATCTTCATTCCCGCATGCTTTGCCAGACGGATGCGCTCGGAATAAACCGCGGGAACGGTGCCGTTGCCCCTAAGCCCCATGCCGATGGCTTCCGTCAGGCAGTTCATGGAATTGGCGGTATACATGCCGGAACAGGAACCGCAGGTGGGGCATACCTTCTCCTCGTACTCGCACAGCTCCTCCATGGTCATGGCGCCCGCCGCCACGCTTCCCACCGCCTCGAACATGGAGGAAAGGCTCTTCTTCTGCCCGTGGATACGGCCTGCCAGCATGGGGCCTCCGGACACGAAAATAGTGGGGATATTCACCCTTGCAGCCGCCATCAAGAGCCCGGGGACGTTTTTATCACAATTGGGGATGCAGACCAGTCCGTCGAAGCCGTGGGCCAGCGCCATGCACTCCGTGCTGTCCGCAATCAAATCTCTGGTGACAAGGGAATATTTCATGCCCACATGCCCCATGGCGATGCCGTCGCAGACCGCGATGGCCGGGAACATAATCGGCGTGCCTCCCGCCATGGCAACCCCCATCTTCACCGCTTCCGCAATTTTATCCAGATTCATATGGCCGGGCACAATCTCATTATAAGAGCAGACAATGCCGATGAGAGGACGCTGCCTCTCCTCCTCCGTGTAGCCCAGCGCGTTGAATAAGCTCCTGTGGGGAGCCTGCGCCGCCCCCGTCTTTACCGAATCACTTCTCATCTTTATATCCTCCATTCCAGTCCCGCATTTCTTCCTACAGAGGCCCTCTTCGCGGAAAGAGCTCCGACTGCTTCCCAGCCTTCCCTCTTTCCGGCCTCTGTAGGAACAAACGCTGTTTTCCAGTCCCGCATTTCTTCTTACAATGGCCCTCCTCATGGAAAGAGCTCCGCCTGCTTCCCAGCCTTCTCTCTTTCCGACCTCTGTAGAAACAAACGCTGTTTTCCAGTCCCGCATTCTTTCTCACGAATGCCCTCTTCCGATTCTTCATTCTTCCAGCTGGCAAAACGCATCCTCAGAAGGATTTCGTTTCATTTTCCCAGCCCAATTCACCGACTTCACCGCCCAAATCAATATCGCATATTTTCCGTTCGGAAAAAGCTTCTGCACAGCCGTTCCCATCTGCCTTATGAAATCCGCTCCGCCAGCAGTCCGCCCATCCTGCTACAGCCCACTCTGGTACAGCCCTCGGACATGATGTCTCCCGTGCGGTAGCCCTCTTTCAGCACCTGCTTTACCGCCGCCTCAATGGCGTCGGCCTCCTTATCAAGATCAAAGCTGTAGCGCAGCATCATGGCGGCGCTTAAGACCGTGGCAATGGGATTGGCAATGTCCTGTCCCGCGATATCCGGCGCAGAGCCATGGCTGGGCTCGTAAAGGCCGAATTTGGTATCGTTTAAGCTTGCGCTGGCCAGCATTCCGATGGAACCCGTGACCATGCTGGCCTCGTCGGAAAGGATATCCCCGAACATATTTTCCGTGAGAATCACATCGAACTGCGCCGGATCCTTCACCAGCTGCATGGCGCAGTTGTCCACCAGCATATGCTCCAGCTTCACTTCCGGATAATCCTTGGCTACTTCCTCCACAACCTTCCTCCAAAGTCTGGAAGAATCCAGCACATTGGCCTTATCCACGCTGGTCACTTTCCTACGGCGCTTCATGGCAATGTCAAATCCCTTGACCGCAATGCGCCGGATTTCGTTTTCGTCGTAGGTCAGCGTGTCAATGGCCCTGCGCACCCCGTTCTCCTCCACGGTCTTCCGCTCGCCGAAATACAAGCCTCCCGTCAGCTCCCGCATGATCAACATATCAAAGCCCGCCCTGCTGATTTCCTCTTTTAAAGGGCAGGCCCCCGCCAGCTCGTCATACAGCACCGCCGGGCGAAGGTTCGCAAACAGGTTCAACGCCTTCCTGATTCCCAGAAGCCCCGCCTCCGGCCGCAGGTTCGGCGGCAGCTTGTACCAAGGGGACGTGGTGGTGTCGCCGCCGATGGAGCCCATCAGCACCGCGTCCGCCGCCTTTGCCTTCGCAATGGCTTCCTCCGTCAGAGGAACCCCGTGTACGTCGATGGAAGCCCCTCCCATGAGAATATCCTCAAAAATCATCTTATGACCATAAACGGAAGCGATTTTTTCCAATACCTTCTTTGCCTCCGCTATGATTTCCGGCCCGATTCCGTCACCGGGAATACAAGTAATATGTAATTCCATAACCAGCCCTCTCCTTTCCCGCGCATATTACAGTCCGCATGGCCTCCTTTCCGGCCGCCGGACGCACAGTCGCTCCTGTAACAGCTCCTGCCCATGCTGCCTAATGAAAACTTTTCCCTTTATCATAACTGATACACGGACAAATATCAATAAAATGTTATAATAAATCAATAAGAAATATAAAAAAAATCACGAAAAAACGAACCGCTGCCTTCATGGCACCAGTCCGTTTTTCACCTTATCAGATAAGAAACTGTAACCTCAAGCACATGCCTGAGTGCAGAGCGCTTTTACACTCCTTTGGCCTCTCCGGGCTTCTCCACACGACTGATTGCGGCCTTCTCCATCGGAATACGGCAGTTCTTATTGCTGCCAAACTCAACGATAACCATATCGTCGGTAATATCAATCACAATGCCGTAAAATCCTGATGTCGTACAGACACAATCGCCGATTTCCAATGCCGAAAGCATGGCCGCCAGTCTCTTTTTTTCCTTATTTTGAGGTCTCATAAAGAAAAACCACATTGCGCCGATCATAAGTCCGTAGATGAGCACAATCCCCAGCAAGCCGCCCGCTCCTCCTGCCGCAGCCACTTCTCCCTCTGCCAATAAAATTCCCATCTTTCCTCCATTCCGGCGATACTCGCCTTCAAGTCGTCTTATACTCACGAGCGATATCATTTGCCTTCTATTCATGAATCTTTCCGCTCGTGAGCCGGGCGGCTTGGCAAATTTTAGCAGCCGTCAGTATAAATAATTATAATACACAAAAAAACTCTCTTGGTCAAGAGCTGCATTTTTATTTTAGTTCTTATTTACAATTCCGAATGAAAAAACGACAACGCCGACATTTTCGGACAGGGAGGAAAAGGGTTAATCCCATTCCTCCGAAATAAACTTAAAGTCATCGGTCTTGTGGATTGTATTGAGAATGCGGCTCTCTATCCGTTCCTCCACAGCCGCCGCTGCCAGATCAAACAGCAGGCTTCTAAAATCACCGCTGGTACACATCAGCATAACGCCCAGCGTTTCATCGTCGAACATTATCATGTTCTCAACATGATAATTTCCGCTGTTGTCGGCGGCATCGATTCTTCCGCCATACGCATCGACGACCGCTTTCATTTCCTCCGCCGTGGCGGCCATGACAGCGATTTCAACCGCTTCCCCGTCGTAAAACTTTCCAAAAAACAGCCGTGCAAGCTCTTGTTTGCTGCCGATGATCTCGGCGCATATCTTATCCGCCTGCTCCTTGACGAAATCCAAAACAATTTTCTCGGATGCCTTGATATCTTTGAACCGAAGATAGATCAGCCTTGTGCGTTCCTCCTCCACAAGCTCAACTTTATCAAGTTCGCCGCTGCCGTCGTACACGGCGGTCAGCCCGTCCGGCATCAGGACTCTTGGAACCGTATATATCCTCGCTTCATTTTCGTACACCGGCACTTGGTATGTCATCAACTGATATTCGGTATCATAGTCGAGTTCCAAACTCTCGTCCTCTTCGCCAACATTCAGTTCGCTGAATTTGAATTCGCCCGCTTTCAACCGCAGCGGAATTTTATAAACGCTCATCCGTATGCTCCTCCTTATGGAGAGCCTTAGGCCCGTCATCGTCCAAGTCACTTTTCAAATCGCAGTTTTTGGCCCTCTCTCCTTTACAGCACAAAATTATCCACAATCTCTTTCAGCCCCTGCGCGCTCTCCCGGTTCATTCCCGCCAGCGTATTTTCCTCCGCCACTTCCTGAACAATCTCCGCTGTTTTCTCCGCAATCTGAGAAATGCCCTGCGCGGATTCCCCGGTCATCCTGCTGATATTGTCCGAGGATTCACTGATGGCGGCTATGGCCTCTCCCAGATTATGTATGGCCCGGGTAATGTCCTCCATATTCTGTCTGTAATTTCCCGCGTCGGAAGCATACTGCCCCGCCACCTCCATAAACTCGCCGTATTCCTTCAAAACAGTCTTCTCCAAGAAATTCGTGGAAGAATTCAGGCATGCCGCCATGCCTTTTACGGCGGAATATACTTCTTCGATAATCTGGTCTATATTTTTCACCGTATCCTGCGTCTGGTTGGCCAGAGTCCCGATTTCTTCCGCTACCACCGCAAAGCCGCGGCCTGCGTCCCCGGCTCTGGCCGCCTCGATGGAAGCGTTCAGGGCGAGAAGATTGGTCTGGGAGGAAATATCCAGAATGGACTTGGTCAGCTCGTTGATTTTTTCCACCGCCCTTGATTTTTCAATGGCCGCGTCCGTTTCTTTCCGCACCTGCTCATACATTTCCTGCGTGCGCTTTGCCGCTTCCTGCGTGGTATGGCTCAGGCCCTCGGCTCTGGCCAGAATTTTTTCCGCATCCTTTTCTCCGCTTTCCGAAAAGGCTATAATTTCTTTTGCATTATTGTTGACCGTACCGATATTATGGTTGATTCCCTCCGCCGTAGCGGCCGCCTCCTGCATTGCCGCCGCCAGTTCCTGCGTTGTGGCGGAGTTGCTTTCGCACATTTCGCCCACCTTTTTAGAACCTGTCTCAATCTGTTCCGCATTGGAAAATACCTTTTTTCCCGTTTCTTCCAGCCGCAGCACCATATTGCGAAGGCGCTCGTCCATATCCCTCACGGCCCTTGCCATGTCCCCCGACTCGTCCTTCTTCCCGCAGAGCTTCTCGATTCCGGCCTTGGGCTTTAAATTTAACTGCGCGTTCTGTTTGATAATCTCCGTGATCCGCTTCAAAGAACCCGCAATCCCGCTGCTTAAGAAATATCCCAGCGCCACCGAGAAGATAACCGCAATTCCGCCCGCAAGCACAATGCTCCATAAAAGAGTTCTTCCTTCTTGATGAATCTCCTTCTCCGGCGCCGTCAGCACGAATTTCATTCCGTTATTCAGGGGCGCGTAATAACAGATTTTCTTCTCGCCGCCATAGTGATATACAATCTCCGTACCCGCTCTGCCTGCGTCCGAAAGCGCCGCATCCAGAGAAGCTAAATTCCCCTGCTCCGACAGCCCTGTGCCGAAGGCAATCTGATCATGGAACACAATCTCATTGGCGCCGTTTACCAGAAATGCCTTTCCGGTATCATACGCCTTTATCCCTCCCACAAAGGACTCAATCTGATCAAAGGCGATATCCATTCCCACAATTCCCACGGAAACGCCGTCCACAAAAATGGGCACCACATAGGAAATCATGTATACATTGATATTGGCGTTGATATAGGGATCCATCCATGTGGCCCTGCCATTGCGGACGGGAATATAATACCATCCCACATGTTCCGCATCATCGGGATCATACATGGAAAAATCCGTGGGCACCAGCATTTCAAACTCATCCCTTGAACTGCTTCTGCTGCCGAAAATCCCCGAATCGGGCTCCGTAAATTCCGGGTTGTACCTGATATAATAAGTCATGGCCCCTTCGGTATTTTTCGCAAATTCCAGCGCCGCCGCCTGAAGGGACTCCGTGTAATCCCTCACATATCCTGCGTCCGTTTTAAACCGGTTGAAATCCAGCGACTGCTTTGCAAGCTGCGCCAAGGTGTCCACCGACTGTTCCACCCTGCTTAAAATTCCGTTGACTTCATTTGCGCTGTTATCGCACATCATGGACATAATTTCCCCGGTATTTCTGTTTACGGACGCCTGCATCCATATCATGCTCACGCCGCCGCAGACCCCGGCGGATACCATCGCACAGACCAGCACCAGCAATACGATTCTGATTTTTATTGATTTCATATTTGCTCCTTTCTATTCCAGTTCCGCATCCGCCCGTAGGACGCCGGATGCTGTTTTTTTATTCCGCAGGCCCGGCTCCCATGCCTGCCAATTTGTGCTTTTTATATTCCGCAAATCTCCCTTCCTCCAGCGCGGCCCTGATTTCCTCCATCATGGTATTGTAAAAATACAGGTTGTGGAGCACACAGAGACGCATGCCCAGCATTTCTTTCGCCTTCAGCAGATGTCTGATATAGGCTCTGGAATAACGTCCGCAGACAGGGCATCCGCATCCCTCCTCTATGGGCCTGTCGTCCAGTTCATATTTTGCGTTGAAGAGATTGATTCTGCCATGATTGGTGTAGAGATGCCCGTGACGGCCGTTTCTGGTGGGATACACGCAGTCGAAAAAGTCCACGCCCCGCTCCACGCCTTCCAGAATATTGGCCGGGGTTCCCACCCCCATCAGGTAAGTGGGCTTATCCTTGGGCAGAAAAGGAACCACTTCCTCCAAAATATAATACATCTCCTCATGGGTTTCTCCCACCGCCAGTCCGCCCACCGCATAGCCGTCCAAATCCATCTCCCGGATGCGCTTGGCATGTTCTATCCTGATATCGGGATAAACCGCCCCCTGGTTGATGCCGAACAATAGCTGCTTGGGATTAATGGTATCCTCCAAGCCGTTTTGCCGCTTCATCTCCTTTCGGCACCGTTCCAGCCATCTGGCGGTCCGGGCGGCGGATGCCTCCACATAGCCCCTGTCCGCCCTGCTGGGCGCGCATTCGTCAAACGCCATGGCAATGGTGGACGCTAAATTGGACTGAATCCGCATACTTTCTTCCGGCCCCATAAAAATTTTCCGCCCGTCAACATGGGAATGAAAATAAACTCCCTCTTCCTTAATTTTGCGAAGCCCCGCTAGGGAAAACACCTGAAATCCCCCGGAATCCGTCAAAATGGGCTTATCCCATGACATGAATTTATGAAGCCCTCCCAGCTGCTTTACCACGTTATCCCCGGGGCGCACATGGAGATGATAGGTGTTGGAAAGCTCTACCTGCGTCTTAATCTGCTCCAAATCCTGCGTGCTCACGGCTCCCTTGATTGCCGCTGCGGTCCCCACATTCATAAATACCGGAGTCTGGATAACGCCGTGAACCGTATGAAGCTCCGCCCTCTTTGCCCTGCCCTCCTGCTTTAAAATATGATACATTCTTATCCTCCTGAAAAACAATATGATTTCTGCCGCGCCGAATCTCTTTTTCCGATTCAGATACACTAATTCTTGTTCAGGCATTCTAATTACTATTCGATATTTTAATTCCTATTCAGGTATTCTAAACGAAGCATTGCTATTTTTCCCCTGATTCTGTTATAATACATTCATCCGAATCATGCCCTCTGCTTCCGGAGAACACATGATTCTTTTAAGCTTTTGAGCCAAAATCCATCCTCTTGCCTCAAAAGACAGAACGGACTTCATATTATTTCACTATGATAAAAACCGCAATATTTCACGAAACGACGAAAGGAGTCATTATGGCAGGATCTACTTACGGCACTATATTCAAAATCACAACATGGGGGGAATCCCATGGAAAGGCATTGGGCGTGGTCGTTGACGGCTGCCCCGCAGGTCTGGCACTGAGCGAACCGGATATCCAGCACTATCTGGACCGCCGCAGGCCGGGCACAAGCGGCATCACAACCCCGCGCCGGGAAGACGACGCCGTGGAAATTCTTTCCGGCGTGTTTGAAGGCCGCACCACCGGCGCCCCAATCTCTCTGATTGTGTACAATACTTCCCAGATTTCCAAAGATTACAGCGAAATTGCATCTTATTACCGCCCCGGCCATGCCGATTACACTTTTGACGAAAAATACGGGTTCCGGGATTATCGCGGCGGCGGACGCTCCTCCGGCAGAGAAACCATAGGGCGCGTGGCGGCGGGCGCCATCGCCTGTAAAATCTTGGAAACCCTCGGCGTCACGGTCTGCGCCTATACACGTTCCATCGGGCCGGTTGAAATCAACATGGCCCGGTTTGACAAAAATACGATTCTCACCACTCCCACCGCCATGCCCGACATAGAAGCCAGCAAAGAGGCTCTGGCCTACCTTGAAAAAGTCAAACAGGAGACCGATTCCTCCGGAGGCTGTATGGAATGCATTGTGGAAGGTCTGCCCGCCGGAATCGGAGACCCTGTCTTTGAAAAATTAGACGCCAATCTTGCAAAAGCCGTCATGTCCATCGGCGCGGTGAAAGCGGTGGAAATCGGCGACGGCTGTCAGGTCTCCCGTCGTCTTGGCAGTGAGAATAACGACGCCTTCCGTATGGAAAACGGCGAGGTCACAAAGGCTTCCAACCATGCAGGCGGAATTTTAGGCGGAATCAGCGACGGGGACAGAATCGTTCTCAGGGCTTATGTAAAGCCGACGCCCTCCATCTTCCGCACCCAGCAGACCGTCAGCAGGTCCGGACAGGAAATGGATATCAATATCAAAGGACGGCATGACCCCATCATCGTTCCCAGAGCCGTGGTGGTTCTGGAATGCATGACGGCCCTGACCGTGCTGGATTCTCTTCTCCTCAATACATCCGCTAAAATGGATTCCCTGATAAATTTTTACCGAAAATAACTTTCCGTTCCGCTTCAAAAGCAGAGGCCCCGGCAGAAGTAAATGTCAGAGCCTCTTTTCTTATACTCATGAGCGAGAAAATCTGCCGCCGGCTCACTCCTCCCTCAGCTTATGAAAAACAATGCAGTTAGGCACGTCCACCTTGATGGCCGGCCCATTCATCACCATGGTTCCATGCTCCATATCCACCCGGAAAAAGGTCATGTCGTTGGACTCATGATTTAAAGAAACCAGATTCCTGTTATCCGGAAACAGGCCTGCGTCCTTGGGATATTCCCCGCTCACGGGCAGACAGAATATCTCGGACAGCATTCCCGTCTCATGATTCACCTCAAACACCACCACCGAATTATCCCCCGCGTTGGTGCTGAGCAGATATTTGTAATCTTCCGAAAAGCTGAGGGCGCTGGAAGCATTGGTGCTTCCCTTCTCGGTTTTGCAGGTGGGAACCGTCTGAATTTTCTCAAACACGGGCTGCCCTTTCTTTTCTTCATAGGAATACACATCAATATAGCATTTCCATTCGTGTATAATATAGACGAAACGCCCGTCCTTGGATAATTTGACATGTCTGGGCGCGGACTCCATATCGCTTCTGATCACGTCCGCCAAAAGCACCTTGCCGTTTACCGCGTCAAAGCGATACACGTTCACATGATCCATCCCCTGATCCGCAACCAGCAGGTATTTATTGTCATGAGTCATCCTCGCGCAGTTGATATGAGGTCTGAAATTCCGCTCCGCAATGCTCCCCAGACCCTTATGAAAAATTTCGTCCGTAATCTCGCCGATAGAACCGTTCTCCTTCAGCCGAAGCACCGTCAGCTTTCCGTCATGATACCCGGCCACAAAGAGGAAGCTGTCCGTGTAATCCGGGGAAAGATAGCATCCCCTCATGCCGTTGATAGGCGCATAATTGATAAATCTTAAATTGCCGTCCCTGCGGATCAGATAGGATTCCACGCCGAAATCCGTGATCGAATACAAGTATTTTCCGTTATGTGAAATACTTACATACGAAGAATTGGTAATTTCCACCTTGTCCTTCTCGACAAAACGACCTCTCTCCATATCCACATCATATATCTTAATTCCATGCTTATCCCCATGGGTGTAAGTAGAAACATAGGCCACATATTTTTCTTTTTCCACAGCCATACCTCCCTGCCTTTAAGCTGCGCGGAAACGGCGCCCCGAAATACTGCCTTCCATGACGGGGCGACGCTTTCGCTAAAGATATTTTAACACAAACTTCCCACATTTCAAATAGTTTTTGCAAAATCAGCTTCCGTGCCTTTCCATAGTGCCTGAAGAATCAGCTTCCGTGCCTGATGACGTCGGCAAATTCCGCTCCCGACGCCTCTGCCAGCGCCTTGGAAGAAAGCTCCAGCTGGGAACCGATGCGCCCGCCGCTGACAAAGATTTTCTCCTGATCTTTTGCGGAGATGTCAATTCTGGTCACATACTGTTTCTTCATTCCCACCGCGGTACATCCTCCACGCACATATCCTGTGACACGGTTGATATCTTTTACAGGAATCATGGCCACGCTCTTCTCACCCACGCTCCTTGCCGCCGCCTTTAAGTCCAGCTCCTCCGCCACAGGAATGACAAAGACAAAATAATTTCCGCTGTTTCCCACCGTCACCAGCGTCTTGTACACTCTCCCACAAGGCAGGGACAGCTTGTCCGCTATCTGCAGGCCGTCCACAAATTCCTCACATTCATAAGTATAATGTTCAAAAGGAATCTGCAGAGCTTCCAATATCCGCATGGCGTTGGTCTTATTTTCCTTCTGCTTCGCCATCTTCTCCCCCTGAATTATTTTTAATCATTATTATATACCAAGCGGGGCTCATTATCAATACCCTTATCCGCCGTTTCCTTCCCGCCCGACAGCATCCGGGAAGAATACGAGGCCTTAAACTGCTTCAGGAGGAAATGATTGAACTGCTTGATGGGACATGGCAGCTCACGAAAAAAGCATGAATCCCTCTCGCTCCTTGTCACTTATTTATCTAGCTATCGTTAATATTCATTTTATCATATATGTCAAAGGGACAAAAAAATCCGGCAATATTTGCAGCTTGGTAAGAAGAAAATGTATCTTAGTTATAAGGAGATTTCTTTTAGCGAAAGACCATGCTATAATTTTTTAAGAGGTGGCAGAATGAAAATAAAGGAAGAACAGGATTTATCCTGCGGCGAAATAGAAGTAATAATTAAATATCCCCAAAAGGACAGGCAGGTTTATCGCATAATAGATTTTTTACAGTCGTTTGATATGCAGATAAAATGTGCTGACGATACTGCGGAGAAAATGATAAATATTCCGGATATTTATTATATAGAGAGTGTTGACAAGAAGACTTTTGTATATCTTGAAAACGCGGTGTACCGTACAGATTTTCGGTTATATCAGCTAAAAAATAAATTACAGACATACGGTTTTGTGCAAATCAGCAAATCATGTATCTTAAACATAAACGCTTTAGACAGCATTAGACCTCTCTTCAACAGCAGAATGGAGGCGGCTTTGAAGAACGGTGAAAAGGTTAATATCAACCGCAGCTATTTGAATGAAGTAAAAAAAGCATTGGGAGGAGATAACGAGGAATGAAAAAAATAATAGTAAATATTTTGGCTACAACAGCAATTTCCTTACTGCTGCTTTCAGCTGCGGCGCTGTCTTTTCATGCGGGCTGTATTTATTTGAAAACAGTGTTTCAGACTTTCGGTGCGAATATCGCCGCTCATTTGGGAATCATGTGCATTAAGAAAATCGAATTAAGAAGCGTTTTTACCGAAGTGATTTTGGAAATCACATTTATCGTATGCGAACTCCTTGTGTTTGGGCGATTGTTCCATTGGTTTACAAGCTTGTCGTTTTTGCTGCTTGTCTGCATGGGGACTGCTATTTATATCATTTCACTCTTTTTGAATTTGTTACAAATGAAACAGGAAGCAAAAGAAATCAATCTGCTCATCAAGAACCGAAATAAAAATCAAGAGGAAAATAGACGACTGCCAAAATAATTCAGAGGAAAAAGACATGGAAAAAAGAAGAACAATAAGCGTTATCAGTATGATGTTTATTTTGTTGATGATTATTAGAGCGATAGAAATTATATTTGTAAAAACTGACCAGACATGGGTTGGCGAAAATATATTGCATAAAATCTGCTGCATTTTGCTGATATGGATCGCGCTGGATATGCTTCAATGTCATTGGAGTGATTTGGGCTTTTCAAAAAAAGGGGTATTTACCGGAGTGAAATATGGTCTTGCTCTTGGCACAAGCACCTTTTTCCTTTCTTATGCCGCAGAATTTATCGTGTTGTCTGTCATGGGTAAGCACCCTTCTCTGCGTTTTTTTATTACCAATTTTTCGCTTGCACAGACACATACAAACGGCAGTTCCTTGTCGGCGGTGATAGTGTGCATGATCGGCAACATCGTAAACGTCTATGCGGAAGAGGGACTGTTCCGAGGACTGTTTTATAAAATCGGCATACGACGCTATTCCCAAAAGACGGCTAATATCATACAGGCTCTGCTTTTTGGAATATGGCATATTACCAACGTAATTAATCCTCTGCTTGACGGTTCCATGAATATCGCCGCGGCAGTTGTTATGGGCATAGGTTATATACTATTGTCCGGAATTTTAGCCTATGAATGGGGTATGTGCATGGCATTGACCGGAACGCTTTGGACGGGCGCAGCAGAACATTTATTTAATAATTTTCTGAGCAATTCCTTACATACGGTGACAGAAACAGGAACAGATGAATTAATGATAATCAGAATAACCTTATCAAATATTTTATCATTGTTATTTGTTTTGGTTATCTCTCGAAAAAATATGCATAACAGATAGCGCGCCAAAGACGTCCTGCGGGATCTGAGGGCGGGAGTCCATGCACCGGATACTGCCATGATTCCCCCACATTTTCTCAAGAACCGCTGTCAGCATCAGACCGCTTTTCATATATCTGTCAGGCGTACAGTCGGCAAGGGCCGAATACCCTGCGTCAGACCGCAGAATATTTGACCCTTGCACAATACCCGACCCTTGCACAAAACTTGACCCTCACACAAATAATCAGATAACTCTTATTATGAATCCTTACCGTAACAAAATTCCTGACACTTCGTCAAAATGATATACCGTTCCGTCTATGGCGACGGTTCCCTTGGCCATGGTGCCATAAATCAGGTCAAAATAGCAGGTGCCGTTCTCATTTATGTCCCAGCCCTTTACCATGTGGCCGTTCCTGTCATAGCGCACCCATTTCCCGGTTCCGTCCGCGTTTTCCGCCCAATCTCCTGCGCCGGATTCCTGATAGACGTCCTTGGATACTGCCTTCGCGCCCTGCTGGACGTTGTCCAGCCAGTACCACGCATCACTCTCCGGATCGTAGATTTCCTTGCCGCGGTAGGAAGGATCACGGGGATCATATCCCTGACGCACGCCGCCTTCATACCAGAACTGCGCTCCGCCCTCAGATCTCCAGCTTCCTTTTTCTCCGCTCACAGGGCCTCCCGTCATAACGCCCGTGGTCTCGTCGAAATGATACTGGCTTCCGTCTATGGTGACGGTTCCTTTCGCCATGGTGCCATAGGTCGGGTCAAAGTAATAGGTACCGTTCTCGTTTTTGTCCCAGCCCTTCACCATGTGGCCGTATGCGTCATAGCGCACCCATTTTCCGGTTCCGTCGGCGCACTCCGCCCAGAGGCCCCCAGCGGATTCCTGATATACGTCCTTGGATACTGCCTTTGCGCCCTGCTGGACGTTGTCCAGCCAGTACCATGCGTCGCTGGCAGGATCGTAGATTTCCTTGCCGCGGTAGGAGGGGTCGTCGGGTTTGTATCCCTGACGGACGCCGTTTTCATACCAGTATTCTTTGCCGTCCTCGCCCTTCTGCCACTGCATGGGGGCGGGAGGGTCTGACGGGGCTGGGGCGTCGGTGGGCGCAGGCTCATCCGTCGGTTTCGGCTCGGCAGTTTCCACTTTCTGTAATGTTGTATTTATAAAATCAGCGGTAAGAGTACTTGTTTCTCTGTATTCTCCGTCTTTCCCCTCCGCATCATAAAATTGCCCATACAGCATTGCCGAAAAATCTTCTGACAGTTTGGCAGGTGTTAATAATGTCTTTAATGCCACACAGCCTTCAAACATTTCAACAGTCTGCCCTATTGGATTCACCCTAAGAGTCGCTTTCTCCATATCCATACCAGACAAATTCAGCCTTGTCAAACTGCTGCAACCGAAAAACATGCCCCCCATGTTCGTCACGCTTCCAGCATCCATTTCGCTCATGTCCACACTCGCCAGACTGCTGCAGCCGGAAAACATATACCCCATGTTCGTCACGCTTCCGGCATCCATTCCGCTCATGTCCACACTCGCCAGA
>CAOKFN010000056.1 GCA_948467735.1 uncultured bacterium | reverse complement strand
ATCATAGGGACATACTCCGTTCTCATGGCAGTGCGCGTCGTGACCCCCGCAGTAATAATATGTCACATCGGAAGCATTATTTCCTCCGCGATATCCCTCGCCATGATGTCCTCCCCCATGATGGCCATGAGCGGATACGGTTAACGCGCAGGACTGCCCGATAAGCTCAGCCGCCGGAGTAACAACAAGCACGCCTGCAAGAATAATGGATGCAATACAACGTTTTACCCGTTTCATTTTTTCTCCTTTCTTTTTTGACCTTTTCATTCCAGCTCTTCGACTTACTTTTTTCAGCAACAGAATACACGCACCCCGTGAATTCTATTGTCAGAAAAATAGCGCCCCCTCAAATCCTATCTATAGAATCAAAAGACCGATTCCATGACCAAAATCCTGTCACAGCATCATAAGACCGCTTCCATGACCAAAATCCTGTCACAGCATCCATAAGACCGATTCCATGACCAAAAACCCTATCATAGCATCCATATTTTGATTCTATGATCTCAAAAACCTATCATTACACTCATTATAAGTAAATATCTCGAAATAAGCAACTGGCATAAATACCAAATTCCTCCTATGCTATTCAGTGTTTATGCATATATTCGAGCGTCAAAGGCCAGTCCCTCCCACTTCCAATCCCATTTCTTCCAGCAGCCGCCGCTTGACTTTCCCCGCTCCACAGGTATATAATAGTCTCATCTTGAAAAAACGTCAAAGAGAGGTGTGTACGCAATGTTGAATATTTCCGTGGTGGACGATGAACAAACCCACAGGGACATTCTGACAAGGTACATTGAAGAATGGAAAAGCCGGAAACATCTAAACGTTAAGCTGGAAGCCTTTGACAGCGGCGAGGCCTTTTATTTTATGTGGTGTCAGGACCAGCATTGCGACGTATTGTTTCTGGACATTATGATGGACGGAGAAGGCGGCGTCAGTCTTGCCAGAAGGCTGCGGGCCAAGGGCGCTTCCATTCCCATTATCTTTACTACCGGAATTGCCGACTATATGCAGGAGGGCTACGAGGTGGAGGCAATGCACTACCTGCTGAAGCCCTTGGACAAGCGGAAGGTCTGGGAATGCCTTGAAAAGTGTCTGCAAAGAAAAACTTCGGATACCAAAACCATCCTTCTTTCCACGGAGGACGGTTTGATAAAAATTGAAACAGACAACCTTTTCTATGCGGAAGCAATGGAACGTTACTGCCAGCTGGCGTACATGGATGAACGTCTGAAGGTTAAAATCGGCCTTCGAGAGCTGGCGGAAAAATTGGAACCCACCAAGGACTTTATATTCTGCCACCGCTCCTATCTGGTCAATCTGCGGAAAATTTCCAAAATTACCAAAACCGATTTGATTATGGACAATGGCGCCGTCGTCCCAATCAGCCGCAGACTGTACAAAAAGGTGAACGAACAGTTTATTCAAGCAATGGCGGGCTGACCCTTGGGGATATGCCCGGACTGGCAGCAGATAAACAAATCCCTCGCGGCATTCGCCCAAGGCGAGGCGGCTTGCGGACTCCTTCGCAAAGCGGAGGAATTCCGCATTCTCGATACATCGGGCAGAAAGGCAGGCTCATGAATCTCTTTCTCATCATACCGCTGGCCGCTGCGGGTACGGCGGCGGTTCTTGCAGGAATACAGCGCTTTATCCGCCGTTCGGTAGAACGGCAGATTACCGGATACCAGAACGACCTGACCAGCAGGCACTGCGAGGAAGTAGAAAATATGTACCGTCAGACAAGGGGCTGGAGGCATGATTTTAAGAACCATCTTCAGACCATGCAGGCCTATCTGGAAATGAATCAAATACAGCAGCTGGAACACTATATCCATGAGCTGGCTGAGGACTATAACAAAGTTGATATTTCCTTAAAAACCGGAAACACCATGCTGGACGCCATTCTTAACAGCAAGCTCTCCATGCTGCGGGCCAAAGAGATTCCTGTGGACGCCACGGCTTCCGTACCTGACGCCCTCCCTGTGACGGATGTGGATTTAAGCGTTATGATAGGCAATCTTCTGGACAACGCCATGGACGCCTGTATGAAACTGCCCCCGCAGGAGCGTTTTGTCAGGATCTATATTGCCAAAGTCAAGGAAAACCTATACCTCTATGTGATGAATTCCACGGACGGCCGCTGCCGGAAGGGCTTAAGCGGCTACCTCTCCACAAAATCCGACGACGGCCACGGCTACGGCCTATGGCGCATCGACAAGGTCATCCGAAAATACAAGGGCTACTGCTGCAGGCAGGATGAAGGCAATGTCTTTGCCACGGAAATACTGCTGCCCTTATAGCGCCCCCTTTTTGCCTAAGCCCAGCGCTCATGAAGCACCCAGCGGAGCGAAACCGTTTCCTATTCCGATAACAAACTGACTTCCATATGGCCTTTCACGCAGTAAAAGGAACCGTTCATACAAAAACGGCTCCTTTTTTTCAAATCATAAGTATACTATTCCTATCCGCCTCAGCCGAAGCACTAGGGCAGCGCCGAAGTTACCCGCGCCGCCTGCAATTTTTTTGAAAAAAGGAGTCGTTATGAAAAAACAAACCAAAGAACCCACAAAACAGAAGCCAAATCATTCCATGTTATCCAACATTGTATACTTTCATCGAAGCGCCTATCGAGAGTATCCCCGCCTTGCCCTCTATCACGCGGCGCAGGTTCTGGGCGGCAGCCTCCTCCCCTTGGGCGGAATCCTGATGCCCGGCATTGTGCTGAAAATGATAGAACAGGGAAACCTCTTCCTAGGGCTTTGCATGATAGCCGTCGCCGGACTGTTCCTATTATTGTTTCAATCCCTTGTATCCTACACGGAATCGAAGATGTACTTTCTTGAGAACCACTTCCGAGGCCTGCTGATGGGCGAGGCCCTGTTAAACGGCATAAAATGCCTCTATAAATATGTGGAATATGACGAACAGAAAAAGCTCTCCAGACAGGCTTACCAGATGCTGAATCAGGGCGACGGTTCCGTCAGCTACAAAATGCTGGATCTCCCCCGGAAGCTTCTGGTCAACATGATCTGCTTTTTCCTGTACTCCACAGTGTTAAACACCTTAAGCCCATGGCTTCTTTGCCTGATGCTGCTGATTTCGCTGCTGGATTATGGAATTCTCCGGCTGAGAAACAAATGGGATCTTGCGCTCAGAGACGAATTCGCCCAGTCCACACGGAAAATCAATTACCTGAACGCATCCTTTCGGGATACGCAGGCGGCAAAGGATATCCGCATTTTCTCCATGAACGACTGGCTTATGGCCTTTCGCGAAAAGATTTTCGCAGAGCGGGTAACATTGGAAAAACACCAAAATCGCAGACGGATTTTCATTACTTTTCTACAACAGCTTCTGACGCTCCTGCGCAGCGGCGCCGCCTACGGATACCTGATTTACGCAGTGCTGCAGGGCCGGATTTCCGCCGCGGGATTTCTGGTGACTTTCGGCGCAGTCACAGGATTTTCCAAATTTGTCACCGGAATCGTCAACCAATATTCTTCTCTGAAGCTTGCAAACGAAAACGCCCTGATTCTCCGCAGGCATATGGAACTGCCGAAAATTGACTCTAAAGGCCCTCTGCCGGAAGCGCTTTTGAGGCAGCCTGCGGAAATAGAATTTCGGGACGTGAGCTTTTCTTACGGAGACCGGAAAATATACGACCATTTTAATCTAAAGATTCATCCGGGAGAAAAAATAGCGCTTCTGGGGGTAAACGGCGCGGGAAAAAGCACGCTGGTCAAGCTTCTCTGCGGCCTGTACGAGCCGCAGGAGGGGCAGATATTGATCAACGGCGTGGATACGGCGACCCTGTCCAAGCAGACACTCTACGGCCTGTTTTCCGTGGTATTTCAGGAAAGCACCATCCTTCCCTATCCCGTGGGCTGCAACCTGTCCTTTCAAACCCTGAAGGAAACCGACGAGGCACGGTGCTGGAAGGCCCTTCGGGACGCGGGACTGGAAACGGTATTTCGCGAGAAAGGAATCGCCATGGATACCTTCATGACAAAGAGCCTCTTTGAAGACGGCGTCGTTCTCTCAGGGGGCCAGACTCAGCGGTTCCTGCTGGCCAGAGCCCTTTACAAGAACGGAAATATCCTGATTCTGGACGAACCCGCCTCCGCTCTGGACCCGATCGCAGAGAGTGAAATTTATCAGGAATATGCGGACTTTAGCAATCATAGAACCTCCCTGTTTATTTCACACCGCCTTGCCAGCACAAAATTCTCCGACAGAATCCTCTTTCTGGAAGACGGCAGAATCAAAGAAGACGGCACCCATGAAGAGCTGATGGCCTTAAACGGAAGCTACGCCCATATGTTTCAGGTGCAGTCCCATTACTACACACAGTCCGAAGAAAACACTATGAAAGACGAGGTGGAAGAAGATGCAGAGTGATTTGACAAGCAAAATTTCCTTTCGGCAGAACTGGCAGAACATAAAAAATCTGATTTCTTATACTTATAAAATTGATAAATCCGCCTATTTTTTCCCGGCCCTGCGCATTCTGTCAGACTCCGTGCGGTCCGCCGCGTCGCTGGTGCTCTCCGCCGAGATTCTGGAAATGCTCTACGAGCGCAGGCCCATGACAGAAATCGGCAGGCCGGTTATCCTGCTGCTGGCGCTTACCTTCCTGTTAAATATGGTTTCCTCCGTCATACAGAACGAATTCCTCGGCCCCAAAAGAGGCAATGTCAAGCGGGTCTACGACGGAAACCTTGCCGCCAAATTCCAATATATGGACTATTCCCTGATCGACAGCCCCTATGTGAAAGACTTAAACGACCGAATTCAGACAGACAACAACTGGGGCGCCGGGCTAAACAACCTGTTCTGGGACTTGGATGCGCTTATGAAATGTTTTTGGTCCCTCATCTGTTATACCATAGTGACCCTGCCCGTTTTGAAAATTATGGTCAGTTCTCATAATCCATGGATGTACTTGGGACTGGCGGCGCTGATTTTTGTCCTTACCTTCCTCACCCGCGCCGCGGCCAAAACAGAAGCCTCCTACAATCAGCTTCTGCTAAACGACTACATGGAACGGCAGCCCTTGGAGGTCCAAAAGGAATATGCCTCTTTTTTCTGGTCGTTTTCTTCGAGAATTGTAAGGGGCGATTATCATTTCATTAAGGATATCCATTTATATGACGGCCATAACCTGATGTATCATTACATTTCGGAAACCGCGAAAGAAGCGGAAAAAAAATTCCGGCTGATGTCCACTTTGGGAAAGCTGAGCGGAAAAAGCGGCATGCTGTCCAGCGCCGTGGACGGCGCGGCAGTCCTCGCCGGATATTTTTTTTCCGCCGCCTATGCCCTGATGGGCGCGTTTCCCGTCGGCAGCGCGATTAAATTCGCCGGATCCATTACCAGCATTGTAAAAAGCTTCCAGCAGCTGGCGTCCTGTTTCCGCCGGCTCTCCCTGACCGCAAGAAAGCAGGCCAGCACTCTGGAAATGCTCAGCATAAGCGACGAGATGTACAAGGGAAAGCTTCCTGTGGAGAAACGTCTGGACAATAAATATACCATTGAATTTCGCAATGTTTCTTTCAAATATCCGGGGACGGACGCTTACGCCTTAAAGGATCTCTCCCTAAAGCTGCGCGTGGGCGAGAAAATGGCCATCGTGGGCATGAACGGCTCCGGCAAGACCACCTTGATAAAGCTGCTCTGCCGCCTCTACGACCCGCAGGAAGGGGAGATCCTGTTAAACGGCGTGGATATCCGCAAATTTGCCCAAGACGAATACATCCGGCTTTTCTCCGTAGTATTTCAGGACTTTAAGCTGCTCTCCCTGCCTTTGGGACAGAATGTGGCGGCCTCCATGGATGTGGACGAAGCTCAGGCCAAGGAAGCGCTGCAAACCGCCGGTCTCTCCGAGCGTCTGGACGCTCTGCCAAACGGGCTGGACACTTACCTCTATCAGAACATCGCCGACGACGGCGTGGAAATTTCCGGCGGCGAAGCCCAGAAAATCGCCATCGCCAGAGCGCTTTACAAAGACGCTCCCTTCGTACTGCTCGACGAGCCCACCGCAAGTCTGGACCCCTTATCGGAATACGAGATTTACTCCGGCTTTAACGCCATGGTAAACGGACGGACTGCCGTTTATATTTCCCACAGGCTCTCTTCCTGCAGGTTCTGCGACGATATCGCGGTTCTTCATGAAGGCCGCCTGATACAGCGCGGAAGCCATGAGGAGCTGTTAAAAGACGAGAAGGGCAAGTACTATGAGCTCTGGCACGCACAGGCACAGTATTACACGGAATAACGGATAAACCCTCTCAGACGGCTTTTTCTCAGGCGGTCCGGCCCTGACCCGATGACGGCGCATTCGGCCTCGAGGCTAAGCCCGCGGCCCGGTCAAGGCGCCGAACCGCTGTACTAATAGAGCAATATGAAATCTCCGCAATAAATAGTTGACCTTCCAACTAAGATTTGATACAATATTGCCGATACCAGATTGTAACCATTATGAAGAAAAAACGGCTTCGGACGGGATATTTCATCGCTGAATCCGTGTAGAAAGGAGCAGCGCAATGAAACAATTCTTTGGCATGAGCAGGCAGGGGAATTTAAAGGAAGCCGCCCAAGGGCTGCGGCAGCCACAGCTGATCATGCTGCTTTCCAACAGCGAACAATTTAGCTCCCATGTACAGGAGCTGGAATCACTCTATCCCGGCGTCCCCAGTATCGGCTGTATCGGGATGGGTTATCACACCCAAGTGGCCGAACAGGGCGTCGTGCTGATTGCATTTTATGACGGGGTCACAGCGACCGCCAATGTACTGGAAGAAGTATCAAAAATGCCGGTGCGGTACATAGAGCGGTTAGAACAGGACATAGAGCGGGTAAACGCCGCCCAGCAGAACACCGTCTGTATCGACTTCTGCTCCGGAAACGACGCCTGTGTGCTGACCACAATGTATGCGGCGCTGCGGCAGAGGAATATCTCTTTAGTAGGCGGCACCGGCGACGGCGGCAGAGTTTCGGCCAACGGACGGGTTTACGAGGATGCGGTCGCTTACGCAATGGTCCGCAATGAACGCGGCAGAATCCGGGCATACAAGGAGAATATTTATAAGCCGATGGGGAATTATCGCTTTATCGCATCCCACACGGACAAATCCAAATACATTATCGGCGCTCTGAACGGCCAGCCTGCCAGACAGGTCTATCAGGACATTTTGAAAGTAACCGAAAAACAGATATTGACACAGACATTTCAGAATCCTTTCGGCAAGATAAGCGGCAATGACACCTGTATCATATCCATTAAAGAAGTTCAGGGGAATTCCTTGGTTTGTTTCCGCCAAGTCAATGATTCCGATGTGCTGACGCTGCTGGAACTGGGCGATTACAGAGCTACCGTTCAGGAGACCATCCAAAAGATACGCTCGGATTTCCCCAATCCTTCCGCAGTGTTTTCCGTAAACTGCCTGTTCCGCTACAAGCTGTTCAGCAAACGCGGCTACATGCAGGATTACCTGAAAGATATGGCGTCTCTTGGCTGCCATGCCGGTCTCATCGGTTATGGAGAACATTACAATAATCAGTTTGTCAACCAATCCATGTCCTGTGTGGCTTTTGAATAAAACCGGACGGAACAATCATCAGAAAGGATGCAGATATGATTCAAAATAAAAAAAACTCCGGCGTCAAGCACAAATCCAATAAAAGGGGCCTTTACCCCGTTTTGTTCGTCATGAACAGCCTGAAAGATTATCATAGGCGGCTGGTGAAACAGGAAGTTGACACATTGAGCGAGCTTGATTTGATACACCGCTCTTTTGGCAGCGTATTATCGGAAGCGGAACTTTTTCAGGATAAGCTGCAGGATTTCCAGCAGACCTTTGGTGAAATCAACCAAGTGTCCGGCTCCTTTGACAACGTCCGCAGCAAGATTATCGATTCGGTAAATCAAGCTCAGGAAGGGGTAAGGACCCTGAACGACCGTTCAAGAGAGATGGAAGCGGATTTTAAGCAGATGGCCGCTACCTTTGAAGAACTTCAGGCCGCAGTGGAACAAATCAAGCGTCACATGAACAAGATTGTATCCATTGCCGACCAGACCAATATCCTCGCCCTGAACGCCAGCATCGAAGCCGCCAGAGCCGGACAGGCCGGCAAAGGGTTCGCTGTGGTTGCCTCGGAGGTAAAAAAGCTTGCAGGTGAAATCAAGGATTTATCCGCGGAAGTGGACAGCAGTGTCGAAGATGTGGAACATGGCAGCAGACAGCTGAATTCCAATATGGAAAGCTCCCTGAAGGCCCTGCAGATGGGCGTGACACAGGTTGACCAGACCGATATCCTGTTTGAGCAGATTACGGAAGCCGCAGAGGGCGCCGTTTCCGTACAGACCGAGATCGCCGACGTCATCGAGCGCTCCCAGAATTCCTTCCAGCTCCTGCACGGCTTTTTTGACCGAATCAAGGGGATGTATCAGGAAGTCATGAAACATATCAGACTGGCAAGTATGCTTGGAACCACCAAAAGCAGCATGTTTGAAGACATTGACAACCTGATGGCTCAGATACCTCCGATTCTTCAGGAAGAAGCGCCGGAGAAGCTCTGATTTCTTAGAAGAAAGCGCCTTCCCATATAAATACACGAACCCCCTCCCTGCGGTCTGCCGCAGGGAGGGGGTTTCGGTATTGCCCAATATGCTATTGAAATTCTCTCTCATGCTGCTGAAAGAACTCATAATAAGCCCGGATTCCGGGCAGCCGGGTCCACTTTTTCACATCCACCGGTTCCTCGTCCATATCATAAATCTTCGCGTTCCGCATGGAAAGCAAAAAGGGCGAATGGGTCGAGATGATAAACTGACAGCCAAAGAAACGGGCCGAATCCTCCAAAAATTTCAAAAGCTCCTGCTGACGCAGCGGGGACAGGCTGTTTTCCGGCTCATCCAGAAGGTAAAGTCCGTTTTCCTGTATCTTCTCGGTAAAATACAGAAACGCGCTCTCCCCGTTGGAATGCTCCCGCACATTGTCCATAAGATGATTTCGCACATAACGGGACTGGGTCTTCGTCTTAGCCATATAAGACTTTTTTAGCTGCTCATAATCCTCCAGAGACTTCATCTGAAAATGAGAATATTTTGTCTCCAGATATTCCTCAAACAAATCCTCCCGTTTCCGGTCGATTCCCTCATTCAGATTTCTTACATTTAATATAAAATCAAATACATCGTCGCTGGTGATAATTCTGCTTTCCTTTGGAATCTTCCCCTGCGTCTCATAATCGCACATATTCGTATAATTTTCATAGAAATTAGTCCTGTTATACACCGTGTCCCTTTTCAGCTCCAATTTCTCGGCAATCACATTCAAAGCCGTGGTCTTCCCCGAACCATTGCCCCCATACAGAATCGTAACCGGCTCGAAATCCAGCATTCTCAGACGATGCCTTGACAACACCTGAAAGGGATAATACGTATCATAGCATGTCCTTTTCATTGCCATCAAAAAACTATATTCCTGTTCAATGTCAGGAAAAGAAAAATGTGATAAATATACCATCTGAAACCTTCCTTTTTACACCCGCATGCTGCCGCCCATCCGGCCGGAAACTCAAATTTATATCTTCCTGTCTCAGCGGCCCAGCTCCTTTAACTCTTCCAGCAGCTCTAAGTCGGACTGCTGTACCTTGATATTGGCAGTCACCGGCTCCTCTCCCGGCCTTGTGACGGTGATTTCTATGACAGTTCCCTCCTCCATGGGCCTCGAAAAGACAGAATTCAAAAAGGCCTCAAATTTCGGATGATTTTTGCTGAATTGGTTTTTCGCATTCATCAGTTTCATAATTGACCCTGCGTTCATGATAATACCTCCTATAAAAAAATTCCGTCTCTTCACCACAGGCCCCATGGGCCCCCCGTTCCGAGACTGAAAAAAGCTTCCTCTTCATATTTCTTAGCCGGAAGATTTGAAATTATCCTCCACACTTTATAATACTCCTACCTTAACACGGAAAGAACCTATCGTCAAGCCCTTGACATTTCCCTTTTTTCTCAATACAATAAATAAGAATGCATCGCGCTCTATTACGCATCCTGCGGCATATGCCTTTATCAAATGAAATAAGGATGAAAATACGGCATTCGGAAAGGAAAAACGATGGAAAAAATTGCAAGCTTTACCATTGACCATATCAAACTACAGCCCGGCGTGTATGTATCCCGCAAGGATACCATTGGCTCGGAAATGATCACCACCTTTGATCTGCGCATGACAAGCCCCAATGAGGAACCCGTGATGAATACTGCGGAAGTGCATACAATTGAACATCTCGGGGCCACGTTTCTGCGCAATCATCTCGATTACAAGGACAAGACCATTTATTTCGGCCCCATGGGATGCCGCACAGGATTCTATCTGCTGCTGGCAGGGGATTATGCCTCCCGGGATATTGTGCCTCTCATGATTCAGCTGTACGAATTTATACGGGATTATAAGGATGAAGTGCCGGGCGCGTCTCCCAAGGACTGCGGCAATTATCTGGATATGAATCTTCCCATGGCAAATTATCTGGCAAAGAGATATCTGGAACAAGTGCTTTACGGAATTGACGACGGCAGGCTGGTATATCCTCAGTAAAAGCCCTGCATAGATTCATCAATTATAGCGCCTCAAAGGAGGCGATGACTCCACAGGAGGCACTGGCTCCGCCGAGGACGCTGGCTTTTCAGGCGGCGCCGGGCAAAGGATATTATGGAAAAGGATGTATTTCAGGAATATATTGGGAAAGGATACAAAATGAATAAAATAGGAATCATCGGAGCAATGGAGTTGGAAGTGGAGCAGCTGAAATCTGAAATGACAGTATCCAATATCGTCACAAAGGCAGGAATGGACTTCTATGAAGGCACCTTAAACGGCGCTTCCGTGGTGATAGTCCGCTGCGGCATCGGCAAGGTGAACGCCGCCCTCTGCGTACAGATTCTGGCAGACGTCTTTGAAGCGACGCATGTGATTAATACGGGCGTGGCCGGTTCCCTGAACGCAGCGCTGGACATTGGAGACATTCTGATTTCCAAGGACGCCCTGCACCACGATATGGACGTGACGATTTTCGGCTATAAGCCGGGGGAGGTCCCTCAGATGGGCTTTCGGGAATTTCCTGCGGACGGACAGCTGGCCGCGCTGGCAAAGGAGGCCTGCGAGAAAGCAAACCCGGGCGTCCATGTGCGCATCGGCAGGGTGGTCAGCGGAGATCAGTTTATCTCGGACAAGGCGGTAAAGGAACGGCTGATTACGGAATTTCAGGGAGACTGCGCTGAAATGGAAGGCGCCGCCATCGCCCATGGCGCCTATTTGAACCATATCCCCTTTGTCATTATCCGGGCCATTTCCGACAAGGCCGACGACAGTGCGGAAATGGATTATCCCACTTTTGAAGCCGCCGCGGCAAAGCACTCCGCCGCGCTGGTCAAGGAAATGCTTGGAAATATATCATCCGTCCTCCCATGACATAAAAATTCTCTATGAAAGCGGCTCCGGGAAATTCCCGCCGCCGCTTTCCCCATTGCTGAAGCATATTGTTTTCAAGAAATGATATGTTCCCTGCTGCACATTCACCAGCCCAAAATCACCGCTTCAATGTATATGCCCTAGGGACTGCCCTTTGGCCTTACCGATATCAATGTGATACTGTTATCCATACCGACCGCCATCATTTGTACCGCCGTCGGAGTCCCCTGCGCAGAGCGGGCCTTTGCCAGACATCAGGTGAAATAAGCAGGACGTTCACCCTGCCTCCGTCCCGTTGGCGCTCTTTTTAAACACAAACAGTTTGCTGATCAGGTAATTTCCAACCATTACCAGCGCCGCCACCACAATTTTGGAAAGATCCTCATTGAAATGCAGCACATTAATCAGCAGAACCATCATAACCGGATCTAGAATTCCGGTGGAAATTCTTCCGCCGGCAAACTGCCGAAATTCCTTCCCTATGTTCGGCTCTGTGCTCTTAAACACATATTTCCGATTCAGCACATAGCCGAACACAACTCCCACCACCCATGAAACTATGCTGAGCGCCACATTCTGCCACACTACCTGAGGATCGAGAATGGTATATGCAAGCAGATACCATGCCGCCCATGATACCAGCGTGTTCACAACCCCTACAATCAGATATACAATAATTTCCTCGTACTTCTTATACAGTTCTTTAATTTTGTCCATCCTATGTCTTCTCCATTTTATTTCCCGCGGGCGCCGCGCCTGCAAGGCCGGCCAAAAGCCGGCTTAGGTCTAAAGCCATGTTTCATGTCGAAGCCAATATCAAATTGGCTTGGCAAAGACTTCATCCCGCTTCTTTAATACCTGCCGCCATAGTGTCGGCTCCTTTTGTACATACACCATATCACACTTAATGAAACTCGTCAATATATAGCAGCTTCATTCCGTCGTCTACTCCTTTACGGGATTCACCACATTCCTGTCCTCGCCCCGCAGGAATGCGTCAATATTCTTATACGCCTCCTGTACGCAGCGGTTTCTGGCCTCCACGCTGGCCCACGCCAGATGCGGCGTAATCAGCAGCCGATTGCTGTCCTTGATTCTGCACAGGGGATTCGAGGCGTCCAGAGGTTCCTTTTCCAGCACGTCCAGCCCCGCCGCCGCAATTTCTCCCTCTGTAAGCGCATGGTATAAATCCTCCTGATTCACCACCGCCCCCCTTGCCACGTTCAAAAGCACCGCCGTCCTTTTCATGCGCCGCAGGGCGGCTGCGTCAATAAAATTTCTGGACAAATCGCTCAACGGACAATGGAGGGACAGAAAATCACTCTCCAAAAGCAGTGTGTCCTTATCCACCCGCGTATATTCCGTACAGGTACTTTTTCCGGTAATGGAATGAAACAGCACCCTGCACCCGAACGCCGCCGCAATTTTCGCCACCCGTCTGCCGATGCTTCCCATGCCTGCAATTCCCCAAGTCTTGCCCTCCAGTTCATAAAACGGAAGGTCAAAATTGGAAAAACGGTCTTGTTTACTGTATGCCCCCGACTTCACATATGCGTCGTAATGAAACAGTTTCTGGCTCAAGGCAAGGGCCATGGCAAACGTATGCTGGGCCACCATCCCGGTACAGTAATCTCTCACATTGGCAATCTTAATGCCTCTGGATGTGCAATAGGGGATATCGCAGTTGTCGTAGCCTGTGGCGAACTCACAGATAAGCTTCACATTGGGAGCGTCTTTTAAGGTCTCCTCGCACAAAGGGGACTTATTGGCAATGACGATATCCGCATCCTTCACTCTCTCCCGCACTTCCTCCGGGGATACCGTATTGGCATATGCCGTCACCTGCCCGAAATCCCCTAGGCAGTCCACCGACACATCCTCGCCAACGCTGTTTCTCTCCAAAATCACTATTTTCATATCGGCCTCCATACTGGCGCTCTGCGGCGGTTTTCATGAGAATTCTGACGTTCCTCCGCCCGCAGGTTTTTCTAAGATAATATATTTTCTTTGTAACTGCCCGCTTTCTATTTTACCCCAGTATCCAAAGAATGGCAAGTCCTGCCTGCATCTTCAACTTACCTTTCGGCAAATCTGTCTTTTTGCTTGAATTTACCAGACAACTTTGTTACACTTAATACAAACCATAAGAGAATGAATTTTCTCAAAAACAGGAGGACGAATATGAGCAAACAGGTAACATTTGACTATTCCAAAGCCGGCTGCTTTATTTCCCAAGAGGAAGTGGGCTATATGAAAAAGCTGGCCTTGGACGCAAAGGAAGTGCTGGTGTCCAAAACCGGCGCAGGCAATGATTTCTTAGGATGGGTGGATCTCCCCGTGGACTATGACAAGGAAGAGTTTGCGCGGATTAAGGCGGCGGCTGGGAAGATTCAGCAGGATTCCGAGGTACTGCTGGTCATCGGCATCGGCGGCTCCTATCTAGGCGCAAGGGCGGCCATTGAATTTCTTAGCCACAGCTTTTACAATGTGCTGGATAAGTCTCAAAGGAAAACGCCCGAGATTTACTTCTGCGGCAATTCCATCAGCTCCACCTATTTAAAGCATTTAATGGATGTGGTCGGCGACAGGGACTTCTCCGTCAATATGATTTCCAAATCAGGCACCACCACCGAGCCCGCCATTGCCTTCCGGGTCTTCAAGGAGCTTCTGGAGAAAAAATACGGCAAAGAAGGGGCGGCAAAGCGGATTTATGCCACCACCGACAAGGCGAGGGGCAGCCTGAAGCATCTGGCTGACGAGGAAGGGTACGAGACCTTCGTAGTGCCGGACGATGTGGGCGGACGGTTCTCCGTATTGACCGCCGTGGGCCTGCTTCCCATCGCAGTCAGCGGCGCGGACATCGACAAACTCATGGAAGGCGCGGCCAGCGGCCGGAAACGCGCTTTGGAGAACGATTTTGAGAGCAACGACGCGCTGCAGTACGCGGCGCTGCGCAATATCCTGCTGCGCAAGGGCAGGAGCGTGGAGATTCTGGCAAATTATGAGCCTGCCGTACACTATGTATCGGAATGGTGGAAACAGCTTTACGGCGAGAGCGAGGGCAAGGATCACAAGGGACTTCTTCCCGCAAGCGTGGACCTGACCACGGACCTGCACTCCATGGGCCAATTTATTCAGGACGGCGCAAGAATTATGTTTGAGACCGTCATCAATGTGGAAACCTCTCGGGAGGAGCTTATCATCGGTCAGGAGCCGGTTGACTTGGACGGCCTGAACTATCTGGCCGGAAAGACCGTCGATTTCGTGAACAAGAGCGCCATGAACGGAACCATTCTGGCCCACACCGACGGCCAAGTGCCTAATTTCATGGTAAATGTACCGGAAGTCAACGAATTCTACTTAGGGGAGCTGTTCTATTTCTTTGAGTTTGCCTGCGGAGTCAGCGGGTATCTGCTGGGTGTGAATCCTTTTAACCAGCCCGGCGTTGAGAGCTACAAGAAGAATATGTTCGCCCTGCTCGGGAAGCCCGGCTATGAGGCCCAGAGGGAAGAGCTTCTGGCCCGCCTGCAGTAATCTGCCTGTCAGCGCGACAGAAAGAAGCAGCGAAGACAGTCCGGACAGAGTGCCTTTGTAAAACGGACGGGCAGCAAAGCAGCATGGAATATGCCATGTGTCTTTTGGACGCATGGCATATTATAATGACATGCAAATCCCCTGCGGGAAATATCCTGCTCGCTTTCGACATAGAAAAAGGAGGAATCTTTAACATGCTGGCGTTTTATCTTTATCCCTTCGCCGATAATCAAAAGCCTGTGGAATATACCGCGGAAGATTTGCGAAATCCTTTAAAGGTGGAAGAATTATTTGACTACTGCCAGATACGGGAAGGCTATATCACAAAATCAGGCTGGGATTTCCTGATACAAACCTACGGATATGAGGAATTATACCGGATTGATCAAAAAAGCGGATGGCTCGACGCTGAAAGTCTGGAAGAATATAAATTAGAAGTAGAAGCGGAAAAAGAACTGGGCGCTATACTGGAAGATTAATTGATATCATACGCCCCGAAGTTCAAGCAGAGAATACTTCTCCCTTTTCGGAGGGAAATGCCGCCTCCGGCAGCTATAAACCCTCCGTTTACATATATGCCGAATCGCGACGTTATCTTTTGACATAGGATAAAGGGAACAGAAAGGCAATCTCAGCGGAACAAGACGGCGTCATCGGAATTTCTCCCTACATCGTAAGGAATTCCTTTAAAAGCGCCTCCAATTCTTCCTCCGTGACCTCCGCGGTATCCTCCGGTTTGACCTCCATGCTCTGAACCGGCTCCGGCCCCTTATATTCCGGCGTCGCAGGCGGCCCGCCCGCCGTCTCCTCGTCTGCAAGCCTTTCCTTTATGGGTTCTTCCTGTATCAGCTCCTCTCCTCCGGCCGCCATCCTGTTTCCGATAGGCATCAATTCCACCGTCCGTTTGGCCGGTCTCGTCTGCCCGCCTCTGCTTCTGCGATTTCTTCCTCGAGATTCTCTTCCTCCCTGCAGCCGGCCGAAACTTCCCTTTTTCTCCTCAAATGCGGCTTCTCCATACAGCATCTCTATATCCTGTCTGGTTACGTCGATACGAGGGGACAAATGATTTTCCAGATAATCCACCAGATTTACTTTTAATACCCTTTTCTTCCCCCTGATATCAACCACTGTGGACACACTGAAAAACAGGTACAGGCCAAAAAAGCTGACTATGTAAAAAGGCAGCACATCCCCCAGCGTCCGCCCGGACAAAATGCTCTTGCACACACCCACTCCGGAGAATACCACCGACAGAAGCATGAGCTGACCGGACAAATGGTAGATGGTTTCAAAAGATAAACGCCCCCATGCCATTCTATTCAGGAACTTGTCCACAAAAATAGGAATATTGGCAACCCCATTGCTCATCTGGTAACAGCTGGCAAACTTTGTCTTGCACTGCTTTAACAGCCTGTTCTCCGTGGATGCCATATTATCGGCCTCCCGAATCATTCTCCGATAGAGCAGTCCCAGAAACACCCGCAGAAACACACTGATTCCCAGACACAAAAACATACCGATTGTTATCAGCTTTTCCTCCTGAAACACACGAAACATAATGTACCTCCTCTCAAAATCCCGCAGCAGGAACATATCACCTTGCACACCAAACTGCGTCGAAACATACGATATGATACGGAAACATCTTCCGAAAAAGCTTGTCCCTTTGCAGCCGTTCCATTTGGTTCCAACTGTTGTGCCTTTACCCTTAGTATAACTGAAAGATTCCGGAATTTACAGAATTTTTCGTCGTAATATTTTTAGCTTATTTGACAAATTATACCTCACACGAATAAAACATGCCCCCATCCCCACTGCCCGCCGTCGGCAGGATGCCTTTCCTCATTTTTCTACTGTAAATTACGGCGGTCTGCATGATAAAAAGAATTCTGCCCAAAATCAAGCAGTTACGACTTTCACAAAGTGGTTGAAACTTTGATTGCAGAATGAATCAAAATCTGATAGAATATGATATATCATAAACATAAACAATATTAGGAGAGAGAATTATGGATAAACTAAAATATCAAACCCATGGCACATGTTCCAGAGAAATCGACATTCAATTAAAAGACGGCGTCATTGAATCCGTACAGTTTACCGGAGGATGCCACGGCAACCTGCAGGGCGTCAGCGCTCTGGTAAAAGGGATGTCGCCGCAGGAAGCTATCTCCAAACTAAAAGGCATCCGCTGCGGCACAAAGTCAACCTCCTGCCCTGATCAGCTGGCTCTCGCTCTGGAACAAATGCTCTGATTCGGAAAGGCTTTGCTATGAAAAAAATAATTCTGACAGGCGGAGGGTCGGCAGGACATGTCACCCCCAATATCGCCCTGCTTCCTTCTTTGAAAAACGCGGGTTATGAAGTCACTTATATGGGCTCCTATGACGGTATCGAGAAAAAGTTAATCGGAGACTTTGATATTCCCTACGTGGGCGTCTCTACCGGAAAATTCCGCCGATACCTTGATTTAAAGAATCTGACGGATCCCTTCCGCGTCATGAAAGGATATGCCGAAGCAAAGAAATATCTGAAAGGTTATCAGCCGGACGTGGTCTTTTCCAAGGGCGGCTTTGTGTCAGTGCCTGTGATCCGCGCCGCGGCGTCCTTGGGCATTCCCTGCATCATTCATGAATCCGATATGACGCCGGGACTTGCCAACAGGATGTGCATTCCCGCCGCAAAGAAGGTATGCTGTAATTTTCCGGAAACCTTAAAACTGCTTCCGGAGAACAAAGCCGTGCTGACCGGCTCGCCCATCAGGGCGGAGCTGACTCAGGGCAGCAGGCTGGCCGGACTGACCATGTGCGGTTTTGGCGCCAATACTCCCGTGGTTATGGTAATCGGCGGAAGCCTGGGCGCCGCCAATGTCAACAAAGCCGTTCGGGACGCGCTTCCCAAGCTGCTTGCGGATTTTCAGGTGGTTCATATATGCGGCAAGGATAAAATAGACAATCTGCTTTTGAACACTTCCGGCTATAAGCAGTTTGAATATGTGAAAACAGAGTTAAAAGACTTGTTTGCCATGGCGGATGTGGTGATATCCCGAGCCGGCGCCAACGCTATCTGCGAACTTCTGGCATTGAAAAAGCCAAACATTCTGATACCGCTTCCAGCCTCCAGCAGCCGGGGAGATCAGCTGCTCAACGCCAAATCCTTTGAAGCACAGGGATTTTCTATTGTAATCAATGAGGATGATTTAACGACGGATCTGCTGGTGGATAAAGTACATGAACTTTACTTTACCAGACAAACCTTCCGGGACGCAATGAATCGCAGCGGGCAGATGGATTCTATCAAAACCATTATGAAATTGATTGAAGATGTACAAGTGCGGCAATGATATGAATTGCTGCACTTGCCAAAACAGGAGGCTGTAAATTTTCCGTGTCTATGAAAACCCTTCCGTTCAAACAGGGAATGCTATATTTGGCAGCATTCTCTTTTTTACATGGAATTTTCGTCATATATCGCTCTTCCGCCTCCGATAAATTTCGGTCTGGTACGGGCGCACACAACATGGGCGTCCCCAATCTCTCCGGTGCGTATTCTCACCGGAACCGCCACATCCCTAAGATGCATCCCTATCAAGGTATCTCCGATATCAATTCCCACATGCGCTTTGATATGCTCCACCGCAGCAGGATTCTCAAACGCCTTGTAGGCGGCTGTGGCGAAAGATCCTCCCGCCTTCGGCTGCGGCACCACATTGACGATTTCATACCCATAGCGCAGAGCCGCTTCCTTTTCCAGAATCAGGGCACGGTTCAGATGCTCGCAGCATTGTGCCGCCAAGTAAACACCCGCTTCCTGGGCCGCCTGATAGACGCCCCCAAAAACCACCTCCGCAAGCTCCGGGCTGGAAAACGTCCCGATACCGGCGCCAGCCACCTCGCTGGTAGAACAGCCCACCACAAGAATTTCCCCCTGCGCCGGCCCTGCCGCATCCAGCAGTTCCTTTGCCGCTCTGTAAGCCTCCTCGCCGATGATTGTCATTTCTTCTGTCATCCGTCCCATCCTCCTATGCTTTACAATCAAATCCTCCGCAGCATCACTTCATAACGATTTTCCATTTATCGTCTTCCACCACATATTGAAATTCATTCAGATTGTCATCCAATATCACCTGAAGCAGTTCATGAAAATCATTTACCAGATGAACGTTAGATAATTCGCTCCTTTGTACCCAATGCATGGTTCCTTCTTCGGAAGAGATAAGCTTCCCCTCATATTCATCCGCACAAAATAGAAAAACAATATACCGGCCGTCTTCCGTAGGAAATTGTTTTACCCCCCGGAGCCTTGGATTGAAAATCGTCAGGCCCGTTTCTTCTTTTATTTCCCGAACCACAGCGTCAACGATGGATTCCCCGATTTCAATATGCCCTCCCGGCAGAGTATATCCTTTCCAATCTTGTTTCTTCCTATTCTGAAGCAAATATGTATCGCCGTTATGCACCAAGCATAATACCGTCAATTCAGCCTGTTCCGTTCGCGCCATCGTTGATGTACTCCTTTCATGCCGTTTTACCCCTTTAGCGGTTCTTTATACTCTTCTGCCCATGTTATGTATCTTCTTTATGCTTTCCCTGTCATTCGTCTGCCTCACTGTAAATGCTTTTAACTTCCCCTATCCCTTCATCCTGTGATTACTTTGTACCTTCCAATATCTGAACTCCTGCTTTATCCTTTAGGATAATTTCACCTGCTGCAGCGGCTTTGCCTCCACAAGCCCTTCCTTAGTACTCACCCACACGCTCACCGCCGCAGGATTATACATGGTCAAACCATCCGCCGAGAACTCCTGCTGCCTGACAGCCCGTATATACGTGTAAATCTCCATGTTCGACGCATACCAGATATCTTCCCGTCCCGCCATTTTATCCACAAAAGTCTCAATGATGCTCCAATCCCCCGAACGGCCGAACTCAAAGCTGTGCCCCCAGACATACATAACAGGCAGTTCATAAAATCCCGCAATATCGATAAAGCTGTCCGCAAGCGCCAGCAGGCCGTTATCATGATGACAGGTGGGATGCCACGCCATAAAATCCGACGGCGGAAAGAAATTCTTCGTATCCTTCACGGTGCGCGAATATTTTATTCCCAGCGACTTGGCAATCTCCATAATTTCCTGATCATAATTCCCGAAAGCATAGGACATTCCCTGTACCAGCCCTCCGGTAATCTGTTCCAGAGCCTTTCTGTCCTCCTGAATCTCCAAAACCGCCTGCTGTCTGGTAATCGTCGGCAGATTCCTGTGCTCCACCCCATGACAGGCCACCTCATGCCCCGCATATACCTCTTTTATCTCTTCCGCGCCGATATACACCTCATCTCCCCGGCGCAGTCCCAGCCTTCCCGAATTCAAATGAAAGGTTCCTTTCATTCCATGGCTTCGCAGTAGTTCGGCAAGCCTCCTGTCAAAGCTCTGCCCGTCGTCATAGCTGAACGTCAACGCCTTCCTTTTGCCCTGCGGATATACAAACCTCATATTCCATCCCTCTTTTCTATCATTAAAGCTATACTTTTTTCTTCAATTTCCGCTCTGTCTAATTGAAATTCCACCTTATTGATTCAAAATTCCAGTCCTTTTTTCCAAAGCTCCATTCCACCCGGCAGCATCAAACCCGCCGTTCTTAATTATATCACCCTTTTTTCTTCCTGAGAATATAGTAATAAAAAATATCACAGGAGAATACCCATGTTTATTTCTGCTCTCCTGTTTGGGATATCCGCCAGTCTGGACTCTCTGCTGGTAGGCGTCAGCTATGGCATTCGGGGAATTCGCGTCCGATTCTGGCAGAATATGGTCATAAGCCTGATTACACTTCTGGGAACCTGTCTCTCCGTAGGATTAGGCCAGCGTTTGGCGCCCTTTCTTCCGGAAATTATCAGAAATTATGCCGGAAGCCTGATTCTGATTCTGCTGGGATTTTATTATATTGCCAAATGGGCGGCGTCTCTCCTGCGGAGCCGTCCTTCAAACGCATCTCCCGACGCCGCTTCACAGCATGAAGAAAATACCGCCTGCGCCGCGGAATCCGCCCTTCTTCGTGCTGCGGAATCCGGTCCGGTATACGCCATAGCTTCCGGCCCTGCTTGTGCCGAAGCTTCCGGTTCTCTCTGCACTATGGCTTCCGGCGGCGCCTGTGCCGAAGCTTCCGGCTGCGCTTACGCCAAGGCTTCCGCACCACAGCTAAAGCCTGCAGAAGTATTCACCTTAAGCCTGACGCTGTCCTTAAACAATCTCAGCGCCGGGCTGAGTGCAAGCCTTGCAGGACTGACCCTCCTTCCCACTGCTGTCAGCACCCTGATCTGCTCCATATTTTTTCTGCTCTCCGGCAATCGGCTGGGGCGCAATCCCGTGCTGCAGCTGGCCGGGCGGGCGGCGGACCCGCTCTCAGGCGCGCTTTTAATCGGCCTTGGTTTGGTGCAGTTTTTTCTGGCTTAACACAGTCCTGCGGCCTGCCGTGATTTTGCGGCTTAATGCGGTTTCATCGTTTTGATATAATGATTTGATTTGTATGACAGTTCTTGGTTCATATCTTATGACTGGCTTAAATTTACCATGCGAAATAGGAATTCTTCCTGTTTCGCTTACATAATTCCCTCTATTTGAACAAAGCTTCGGAAGTTATTTTTGATAAGTGATGAGCCGTCTCCATAAGGCGGAGCTTGCGTCTATTCAACCGAATAGGAAAAAGGGAGCATTTCTTCCGCCTCGACCGTTTTCAATTCTCCGCATACGGAAAGAATTACCTTGCAATGGGGCATATAATCATGCAGTATCTGACGGCAGTTTCCGCAAGGCGGTATGATTTCCCCGCCTTCTTTTCCTCTGACCGCGACGATGGTATCAAAGTCTCTTTCCCCGTTTGTAATGGCCGTTCCTAACGCCACCTGTTCTGCACAGGCTCCATGCAGCGAATAGAGATTTACCCCCACATAGATTTTCCCGTTTTTGCAGCGCACGGCGGCCCCGACGGTATGATTGTAATGCTCTTGATCGTAGTTGAACCGTATGGCTTTCTGAGCTGCTGCTATTAGCTCATAATCCCTGTCTTCCAGCAAATTCATTTTCTAACTCCTAATACGTCGCATCCGGCCGCGCACACAGTCACATTCGAGCGCTGACATGCAGTCCGGCCCGGAAATCTCTTATTTCCGAATCACCTTCCTCATGCCGGAACCGCAGAATTCATGGGGAATGACTTTGAATCCCATTTTCTCATAAAACGCTTCCTTCCCCTTTTCCGCAATCAGCTGTATGCTGGAGCGTCCTCCCGCCGGCGTTGCCTTGTCCACATATTCAATCAGCATATTGACGATTTTTCTGCCGACGCCCTGTTTCTGATAATCGGGCCGTACAATAATATCACAGATCATAAAGTACATTCCGTCGCCTATCAGCCTTCCCATGCCAATCGTTTGATCGCCGTCAACCGCAGTTACCGTATATAAACTATTCCCAACCGCCTTCCGCATGGCCTCTTCCGCCCAGAGCACCCACTCGACGCTTTCTCTCAGCCTGCAATAATCCTCATACTGCAGCATGTTTTCCCTGTATTCCACACTCATACCTCCTATGTCAGATAATTTTTAATAATTTTTTATTTTATACTGCTTAACCGTTAAAATTTCCGAGGTATCTGACTACATATCGCCAGCCATATACGTTTCGCCAGTGCAGTACGGTAAATTCCGGCGTTATGCAGTATAATACCCTATTGGCCCGCGGTAGACGGCGAATCGCACATTTTTAAAGCGCATAGACTGATTTCTATGCGCTCTAACGCTGTGTAACTATTCTGCCGTGACAGCGGCTGTGTCGCCGGGCTGCAAATCAACCCTCAATCGAAACTGCATAATCCAAAATCACATTTCCCTCTTCATCCGGCGTCGTAAATCTTGGACAATTATACCTCTCAACGCACCAATCATCCTCTTTCCGTTTTAAATGATGCGCTTTCAACTCCTCTAAACACATATTATGGGTGTCCTTCGTATAAAATTCCCCGCTGTTCTCCTTGTCATACAAATAGCATACCGCATACTCCAACGGTTCCATATCCACATAATCGAAGCCCTCCGGAACTTCCGTATCTACCGGAAAGAGCTCTCCAATCCAGCGTTCAGGCTTGCCATCCACAATATGTACCGCCCCAATATAGGCGTCCCCGTTAAACGGAAGACGCGGGCTTACTTCCAATTTTGAAAACCAATCGTTTGCCCACCATTCTCCCCAGTTCACACCTTTTTTATATCGTTTTCCAATAAGTCGCGCCGCCGGACAGCTTTCTCTCTTCACTTCTAAAATTTTCATTTTACATTCCTCCATGAATCTATGTTTTACTGCGGTTCCCTAAGTCTGTGTTTTATATTCCCTAAGTCGGTGTTTTTGCCTTGTCTAAGTCTCTGCTTTTTGTTTTTCTCTAAGCTTATGCATGATTTTTTCTTTGACAAAAAAACGCGGCCGTCCATCTGCCGCGGCGCGGACAAACCTCTCAAAAAGAGAAATTAGTCCCACCAGCAGTAATAAGCCCTGCGGCCGTCGCCGCGAAGCTCCGCCGCCGGGATCAGATCTCCCTTTTCATTGACAAGAAACTGCCGTGAAAGGTCTGTTTCTTCTCCAATATCGCTTGGAAATATGTCTTTTGGTTCATTAAAAATCTGTTTTATCGTCAAGAGAGGCAGCCTGCTGAAAATAAACAGCGTATCGGCATAAATCCACTGCTCGTCCTTATCCTCTTCAAATCCGTAAACCTGCACAAAAACCTCCGCCGTTTCATCCCCATGAAGCAGATTTTCAATCAGCGCAAGATACCCTTCTTTCCCCTCAAGCCTTTCACATGAGAATTCCGTAAAATCCTCCTTTGGGTCTAAGAAATCTTTATATGGAATCCAATATCCCTTTTCATAGTTTCTATCTGCCCGCTGGGATTTTACCAATGCCAGAACGGTCTCCTTCTGCTTGTCGAACATATTGCCGCTCCCTTTTCTATTCACCCATTGCCGTCATACCGCGGCAGTTTTACCTTGAGCGGTTTTGGCATTTCGCTTCCTCAATGGCCCTTCGCCGCCTTACGCCTTAAATATGATTTTATTATACTACGAATGGCTGTTCTTGTCAAAAATATTCGCTGCATAAAAAAAACTTCTCAGGAAATAGTATGCATAGGACATTAAAATACGGGGAGTTAGTGTTTTACACATCCTAATTTGTATGCCCGCTTTGATGGGCAGATGGGAGTTAGTATGGCTTTATCCACAATTTTAGAAGAAAATATCGCAGAAATAGAATCCAGACTGCCCGTCCACGACAGCTTCGACCTGATGACAAGACGGCTCTTTCTGGGTGAAACCAAGGCGTTTTTTCTTGGCGTCAACGGCTTCTGCAAGACGGAAATCCTTCAGCAGATTTTTTCCGACCTCCAGAATCCTATGTATACGGCGGACGGACAGGTGGAGGACATTGTCCGTTATATGAATGGCAAAATCGGCTATGCCCAGACCTCCCTCTCCGATTCGTGGGACGATATTATCCGCAGCGTGCTCAGCGGCCCTTCCGTATTGTTCATTGACGGATTCGCTCAGGCAGTTCTGATTGATGTGCGCACCTATCCCGCCAGAGGCATTTCGGAACCCGATCTGGAGCGGGTCACAAAGGGCTCCCGGGACGGTTTTGTGGAAACGCTGTTGTTCAATGCCAATTTAATACGCCGCCGGGTACGCTCTCCCCAGCTTTGCTTTGCCATGCACTCCGTGGGCACAAAAAGCAGAACGGATGTGGCCGCCGCCTATCTGAAAGATTCCGTGAACAAGGAGCTTTTAGAAAAACTGTCTCACGCGCTGAATTCCATTCAGGCGGATGCATTGACCGTGGGTTCCAAAAGTTTGGAGGAGCTTCTGCTTCACAAACATTGGTGGCACCCCCTGCCCAGCATTCAAATGACGGAACGGCCCGACGTGGCCTGCAGCTATCTGCTGGAGGGGCATATCCTGATCTTGGTGGACAACTCTCCTCTGGTGCTGATACTGCCCTGCACTATTTTCCAATTTACCCAGAGCCCTGAGGATTACTATAAAAGTCCCTCCGTGGGCACCTATTTCCGGCTGGTGCGTTTCTTCTGTATCCCTGTGAGCCTGCTTTTAATGCCTCTGTTTCTGCTGGCAGCCGCATACTTTCCGGATTTTTCCCGACAGCTGGGCCTGCTTGCCGACGAAATGACGCCCCAGCGCCTGTTTTTTTATGTGGTCGGCGTGGAATTTCTGCTGGATTTATTCAAATATTCCTCCGCCCTAAGCTCCGGCAAATTTTCAGGCTCCCTCTCCATTGTGGGCGGTCTGCTGATCGGAGATATTGCGGTGAGCCTAAACTGGGCCTCCGTGGAAGTATTGTTTTACGCCGCCGTCACCCTGCTGGCTTCGCTGTCCATCACAAGCACGGAATTTGGCGACGCCCTGCGTCTGTACCGTATTTTCCTGATTATTGCCACAGGCTGCTTTGGCCTCCCGGGCTTTCTGGCAAGCCTTGCGCTGGTGCTCCTCTCCGCCGCTACCACCCCTTCCTTCGGCGGATTCAGCTACTTCTGGCCGCTGTTTCCATTCAATGCCAAGGCTTTAGGCAGGCTGCTTTTCCGCAGTCCCACCCCCAAGGCGCAGCCCTCTAAGATATGGAACCGAGGCCCGGTGAAAGAGGATAAGAGTTAAACAAAAGCCGATATACTGAGTCCATAACAGTTCGGCCAAAGGCTATTCCTTAATAGTCAAAAATTTCACAATCCTATGGAAGTCAATTTGTTCAAGAACTTTCTTCGTATATGGCCTTTTCGCATCTAAGAACGCTATCCCTGTAAGGAATGCCCGAACCTTTTCACTTCATCTCCTTGTCCACGCAGGCTGAAAAATTTTATTTATACTATATCATAATGCATCCTTTTTCTCTATAGAAAATCTGTAATGTACCTCGGCAAATACAGTCAAAAGCCGCGGGCGTTTACCACAGAACAAGGGTATGCCGCCATACAAAAGGAAACAGCCATTCTCTTTCAAGAACGGCTGTTAAAACAAAAGCGAAACTCCCAGATTAATCGGTAATGCCGCGCAGCGCATCCAATTCGGCTAGAATATCCTCGTCATCCTCGACGGTTACTCCCGGAGACGCGTATATCCCTTCGCCGTTATCATAAGTGCCAACCTGCTCTAACAAACCTGCATCAACGGCTTCCTGCGTAGACATTGTTCCATCCGCAATAGGATTGGCCGCATATCCTAAATACACCCAGTAGCTGCCATATTTAGCAACCGAGCAATACTGAAGGTAAGGGTCAATCATGGCGGCCCAGTGGCCGGGACTCTCCTTCCATGCCGCGTAGATATCTGAAGCGGATGAATTGAATCCCATGATATACCCTATATTTTCACAGTTCACGCCGCCGTCCCTTACAACCACGTCATGGGTGTAGCTGTCTGCCAACGCTTCGGCAGAAAGCAGAGCGTTTGAATCGAATGTATCTGTCACCGGAATCGCCGACAGCCCCATCGCCTCACGGTCTGCATTCAATAACGCGAGAAACTCTTCGTTATGAATCTCCGCCTCTGCCGCTGGCTGTACTGTCGGCTCCGGTGTTACGGATGGCGTCGGCTGTGCTGTCGGTTCTGCCGTTACAGTCGGCACCGGCTGTGCTGTCGGCTCCGGCGTTACGGATGGCGTCGGCTGTGCTGTCGGTTCTGCCGTTACAGTCGGCGATGGCTTCGATGTCGGCTCTGTTGTTACCGATGGCGACGGCTTTGATGTCGGCTCTGCCGTTTCGGACGGCGCTGGCTTTGATGTCGGTTCCGCCGTTTCGGACGGCGCTGGCTTTGATGTCGGTTCCGCCGTTTCGGACGGCGCTG
>CAOKFN010000055.1 GCA_948467735.1 uncultured bacterium | reverse complement strand
TTTATGCGGCCTGTAGGCATTTTTCTTATTGTGGAACTGTTAAAGACCCGGGTTTCCGTAAGAATAATATTATTACCTTGTTAATCTGAGGCGTTTCCTGTATAATAATAGATAACAAAACGGATGGATTTGGAATAACGCTATAAATATGGGAGTTGACAGGGGTTATGAAAATCTTAGGGGAAGCCGAAATCCAGACATTGATTTATGAATGCCGCTTTTTAGAGGGCAGGGAAGAAAAAATCCCTGATACCGCGGCGGGCAGATGTTTTTTATATGTAAAACTATTTGATTCCATGGAAAAAGACAAATTAGGGGCGGTTAGTCCGTTTTCACTGGAGGACATATGGTGCAGTCATTATTTTTGGACGAAACTGTATATGAAAATACAGGGAGGCGATGCCTCATGGGAAGATTATGCATCTCATATTTTAGAAAGAATGGATCAGGAATTGGAGGGCGAAGCAGACTGGGACTTCTTGGAAAGGGCGGAGAAGGTTATAGAAGATAATGACAGCATGGAAATCATATTGAGAGAATTGGGCTTAGAGAACAGATAAATTTGGTTCCAAGCGATTAAAAATCAGGAAAAAGAGGGAAATAATAATTATGATAGTTCCAATAGGAAAGGAGAATATTATGTTAAAAAACAAAACGGCTGTTATTACCGGAGGGACTCGGGGCATTGGCTTTGCCATTGTCAGAAAGTATCTGGAAAATGGTGCCAATGTCGCCATTGCCGGTTCCAGACAGGAAACGGTGGAAAAAGCCTTGGCTCAGCTGACGGAGTATCGGGAGCGTGTCATGGGAATCTGGCCGGATCTCTGTCGTCCGGAGGAAACTGCAGAAGCGTTCGCTTCGGTAAAGGAACGGTTTGGAAGTCTGGATATCTTAGCCAATAATGCGGGGATATCCTCCAGAACAAGCCTCTATGATTATACGCTGGAGGAATTTTCCAAAATAATCGACATTAATTTTAAAGCGGTTTTCGTCTGTTCTCAGGCGGCGGCAAGGATTATGAAGGCTCAGGGCGGCGGGGTGATTATCAATACCAGTTCCATGGTGAGCGCTTATGGCCAGCCTTCCGGCTGCGGATATCCCGCCACCAAATTTGCCGTGGACGGGTTGACGAAATCTTTGGCCAGAGAGCTTGCCAAGGATCAAATTCGTGTCAATGCGGTTGCGCCGGGGGTGACAAATACCGACATGGTGGCGGCACTGCCCAAGGAAATGGTGGACAGAATTTCCGCAGGAATTCCTCTGGGCCGTCCGGGGGAGCCGGAAGATATTGCCAACGCCTATCTGTATCTTGCCAGTGATCTGGCCTCTTATGTGACGGGTACCGTCCTGCGGGTGGACGGGGCCGCTATGACATAAGAAATCGGAGATTGCTAATCGTCGAGGCGGAACAGATAAACGACGGGAAATTTTGAATGATCCGGTGGACGGATTATTAAGCGGGCGTAACTTTATTCTTACGGGCAGCAGGCCAAGTGGGTATGCTTTTCTATATATTTGGCGGCTGCCGTAAGGTATTTATTTCCGGCAGACCGACTTTTGAAAGGAATAAACAGTATAAACTGCCGTGGAATTTGAGAGGAGAAAAAGCAATGGATAAGAAAGCAATGTATCATTTGACTTATGGTTTATTCGTTCTTACTTCTGCCTTTGAGGGCAGGGAAAGCGGCTGTATTATTAACACCGCGGGTCAGGTGACTTCCGAGCCTAACAGAATCAGCATCGCGGTAAACAAAGCTAATTTTACGCAGGAGCTGGTGAAGGGAAGCGGAAAATTTAATATCTCTATTATAAGCAGGGAGGCGGATTTCGGGCTTTTCCGTCATTTCGGTTTTCAGTCGGGCCGTACCGTGGACAAATTTGCAGATGATACGATTGTCAAACGCAGCGCCAACGGTCTTTATTATGTTACGGCTGGAACAAACAGTTATATCAGCGCCTCAGTGGAACAGGCCATTGATCTTGGAAGCCACACCTTGTTTATTGCTTCCGTGGACGATATGCAGGTATTATCGGACGCCGTTTCGGCGGATTATGCATATTATCAGTCAGAGATGAAACCTAAGGCTGCCCAGACCGCCCGTACCGGAAAAGTGGTATGGCGCTGTAAGGTCTGCGGTTATACTTATGAAGGCGAAGAACTTCCGGATGATTATATTTGTCCTTTGTGCAAGCATCCGGCGTCGGATTTTGAAAAAGTAATATTATAAAGAAAAATCGTTTGATGATAGGGCATTAGGCGCGGTTAGGGCAGGGAGGCGGAAAGCTATGCCGGCATATTTTAATCTTTCGCTGCTGTTTCGACGGAAAGACATTTATCATACGTTTGTAAAAGACTTCTATGAGGCGATGGAAGATGCAGGAATAAAATTCAAATCCGGTTTTTGGGGATTTGAAGAGGATTCTTGGGAAGAAATTATAAAATGGAATCAGGAAAAACTGGAACAAAATTTCTGTCTGGGTTGTACGCAGCATCATAAGCATGGTTATAAGCAGATGTTATATGACTTTTATGTTTTTTCTGAGGCGAGGGGATTCTGGATGAATCAATATCCGGAAGCGGACGCTTTTACATATGAATTTATTGTGCCCGAGGACGAGGTCGTATGCTATGATTGTGTGGGAAAAGAGATTTTGGAGAACGGTTTTCCCTGCGAAGTTTTGAAAGAGCGTTTTTTGGAGGAGAAGGTAAACGTTCTGGTGGAAGCGGCGAAGAAAATATGGCAGTTTCCTTATGTAAAGGCCGTTCAGACTGGTCTGGAAGAAAGCAGCGCATCGACCGGGCTGACGGAGCTGGAAACGGGCGTGCTTCCCAACATTCAGCCGTTTGCCATAGTGGAGGAAGGAGGTGTCGCTGCGGAGGATTCAAAGTACCCTGCAATACCCATGGAGGGAAGGAAGGGGATTCTGCTTAGAAGCAGGATATAGTTTTTCTGTTCGGATGAGAGCGGCTGTGAAGCGGGTTATTTAAAATCAAGAGGAGAGGCGCGAAGCGGAATCAAGAGCGTATGTCTGAGCGCGGAGTGAAGTTTTATATTTGTATGAAGAATGAGCAGAGGGTGTGGAAATGAAAGATGTATTTGAGATAATTAAATCAAAGGATTTAGAGGGACTTAAGGATTTTTTGGCTGAATATCCCCGAGGGCTGGATGTGGAGGCGCCGGATGGGGCTTGGGCAATGCATGAGGTGATGCGTCAGGGGGATTTGGAGCTGGCGAAGTATGTGGTTGAGTATGCGATTGTCAATTTGAATCTGGTGGATCGGTACGGGAACACGGCGCTGCATTATGCCGTGGAATCCGGCTGTTTGGAATTGGTGAAGTATCTGGTGGAGAGGGTGAATCTGTCCATTGTTCAGGCGAATCTGGAAGGCGAGACGCCTTTCGATAGGGCAATCGCTTTGAAACAGAATGAAATTCAGGCTTATTTTGAGGAAACGCTTGGATGTACCATGGAAGAGATGTACCATAATCCTATATGCCGCGGGCTGCATCCGGATCCCTCCATTGTGCGGGTGGGAGAGGATTATTACATGGTAAATTCTTCTTTTATGTTTTTTCCATGTATTCCCGTTTCTCATTCAAGGGATTTGATTCATTGGGAGACCATTGGCCATGCCATAACCAGACCCGACTGGGCGCGGCTGCAAGGGCTGGAGGGCGGCAGGGGATACTGGGCCCCGGACATCTCTTATTATGAGGGAAGATTCTATATCACGGCAACGTATCGTTTAAACGAAGGGGGTATGCCCCAGCGCCTGCAGATGGTGACTAGCGCTGAACGGCCGGAGGGACCTTATTGCGAACCGGTGTTTTTGGACGAGGATGGAATAGATCCTTCAATATTTACGGATTTGGACGGCAGGCGTTACATGCTGCTGAACAGAGGCGCAAGAATCTTTGAAATCAGCGCCGACGGTAAAAAAATTATTTCCAAACCCAGACTTTTGTGGTATGGGGATAACAAGAAGGCGTCGGAGGGGCCGCATCTGCTTTACAAGGACGGGTATTATTATCTGTTTATGGCTGAGGGCGGCACCGGCAGAGGGCATCGGGTCAGCGTGGCAAGGTCAAGATCCCTGATGGGGGTCTATGAATCCTGTCCGTATAATCCGATTCTGCGCCAGTGGGATGAGAAGAAGCTGCTGCAGTGCAGCGGGCACGGCATGCCTGTGGATACTCCGGATGGAAAATGGTATATGGTATATCTGTGCAATCGCAGCGGAATATCCGGAAGCGGTATTTTGGGAAGGGAAACCGGGCTGGATCCCATCACGTGGACGGCGGACGGCTGGCCCATAGTAAATTCGCTGCAGGGGCCCTCGGATTTGCAGAAGAAACCCATGCCGGGAGCCGAGGCTGCGGGAAGGGGCTGTCAAGAGGGAAGTGACGGTACCGGAACAGAGAAAGCGGAGAAACGCCGGGAGCCGAAGGCTGCTGCAGAGCCGGAAAACGGTATTTGGGGACAATGGTTTACCGTGCGTGGAATTCAGCCCGGGTTTTTTGAATCGTCAACAGAGCAGATTCGTATCCATGGCAATGGCAGAGATTTGAATACCTTAGAATACACCCCGGTGCTGCTTAAGTCCCAGCGGGAGTTCTGTTTTGAGGTATCCTGCGGGGTAAGAGCTGAGGAATTGACGCCGGAGGAGGCTGGACTTAATGACGAGGCAGGCAGCAGGGAGGAGAATTGGAATATGGGGCTGACCTGTTATTATGATGAAAACAGTTATTTAAAATTTGGCATAGCCGTTAAAGAGGGAAAAAGAGGCATTCTGGCTGCGGAGTATGTGGACGACAAATATGTGACGGAGCAATTTCTGCCTTTGGATGAGGCGGAGGCGCTAAAGGACGAGAAGGTGGAACTGCGGATTGTGACTAAGCATTTGGAGCGGAGATGCTTTTACAGGGTTTCCGGAAAGGACTGGCGTCAGGCTGTCGTGTTCGAGAATACTCGATATTTGAGCAGCGAGGGATTGAAAAAGGGTAAGCGCTTTACGGGAGCCTGCGCGGGAATTTATGTCTGCGGCCGCAGGACAGGATGTTTTACGGAATTTGAAATGCAGGATTAGCAGCCGGGAAAAGCTGCTGCGGAAAAAGGCAGCGGGCTCCGCGTTGACAGCGGAAGCCCGCGATTTTGTACGGCATAGGAAAACAGCTTGAAAATACAGCATAAATCAATATGGATTGTTGGCGGAATAGGTGGTAAAATATTACAAGAGGAGAACTTATATATAAAGCAGCAATATTTTGAATGACTAAAGATTCATGCTTTATGCCGTATAGCGGGTAGATTTTTTAGAGTAAGGCGTTAGGAAAAAGTGAGAGCCAATTTGAAAATACAAATTTATCTGCGAAACGGAAAATTTTTATGCGGAATAGATACAATGGAATTAAAAAGGGATAGAATAGTAGAAAAGAAAATTTAAAAGAGGTGTAAAAATGGAAGAGAAGCATTCCATGGGCGTTTTATCCGATTTGGAGCCGAAACGGGTATTTCATTTTTTTGAGGAAATTGCAAAAATACCCCATGGTTCGGGCAATGTAGGGCAGATTAGCGATTATTTGGTACATTTTGCAGAAGAGCGGGGCATTGAATGCATTCAGGATGAATTGAAAAATGTGATATTAGTAAAGGGAGCGGCGCCCGGATATGAAAACGATCCTCCGATGATCCTTCAGGGGCATATGGACATGGTGGCGGTAAAAAAGCCGGACTGTGATATCGATATGACAAAAGAAGGGCTGAGGCTGGCCGTCCGGGAGGATAAAATTTATGCGGAAGGAACCAGTCTGGGCGGTGACGACGGTATTGCGGCGGCATATGCTTTGGCGCTATTGGATTCAGATACCATAGGTCATCCGAAACTGGAGGTTATTCTTACCGTGGACGAGGAAGTGGGGATGGACGGCGCCAGAGGCATTGATCTGTCCATGCTGACCGGAAATCAAATGATTAATCTGGATTCCGAAGAGGAAGGAATTTTCCTGACCAGCTGTGCAGGCGGCGCCAGAGTGGGCTGTGATTTGCTGCTGAAGGTCACGGAGCGCGAAGGACTGGCTGTCAAGGTGACAATCGGCGGATTGCTGGGCGGACATTCCGGCGGGGAGATTCATAAGGAGAGAGGCAATGCCAACAGTCTCTTTGGCAGGCTTTTGCAGAGGCTGTCAGAGGAGCTTCCGGTATGTCTGCGGGAACTGGCCGGAGGGCTGGCAGACAATGCAATTCCCAGGGAGACCGAGGCAGTTCTTGTAATTGAAGAAAAACATAGAGATAAATTTATGGAAATCCTGAAGAAAGTGGAAGAAGAGGTGCAAGACGAGCTTGCGGCAAAGGATCCGGATGTTATGATTCGGACGGCGGAGGCCGAAAGGGGATGTTTCATCTGTGTGACAGAGGAGGAAACCGAAAAAGCAGCGGCGTTTCTGTGCGCCCTGCCCAACGGAGTGCAGGCCATGAGCGCCGATATGCCGGGGCTGGTGGAGACGTCTTTAAATCTTGGCATTTTAAAGCTGGAAAAATATACAGGGGAAGCGGAGCGTGATATACGGAAGGAAGAAAACGGGCAGAGCACAGGTTCTATTCAGAAAACTGATAAAATGAATCAAACGGATTGGAACCTGCGGGCAGAATTTTCCGTGCGGAGCAGTGTGGAGAGCTCAAAGTATGCGTTGATTGACAGGCTGTGTGCAGTGACAAAACTGGCGGGAGGCAGCAATGCTGTCACAGGGGATTATCCCGGCTGGAAGTATCGCAAGGATTCTCCTTTGCGCGATAAAATGATCGCATTGTATCGGGAAATGTATGGAGCGGAACCCAAGGTGGAGGCAATTCATGCAGGGCTGGAGTGCGGTATTCTGGGAAGCAAAATTCAGAATTTGGATTGTGTATCCATAGGCCCGGATATGACTGCCATTCATACCACGGAGGAAACTTTGAGTATTTCCTCAACCCGGCGTGTATGGGAGTATCTGGTGCGGCTGCTGGAACGACATTGATTTTCCGGAAGCCGTTCCTGAATGACGGATATATACAAAAGACGGAAAATGACGGAGAAAATACAGGAAAGGCACAGTGGTTGAAATGGAATTTAGTAAGGAAAAGTTAAGACAAATCAGGCATTTGATGGTAATGGCGGCGATATTGATATTGGCCATCATTTACAGCGATAAAGTATTGGTGGGAGTTTTTTTTGTGATTAATATCTTGAAGCCTTTTTTGTATGGGGGCGCCATAGCCTTTGCGTTGAATATTCCGATGCGGGCCTTGGAAGAGAAGGCTTTGGGCCGCTGGAGAGGAAAAACGGCCCAAAAAGTAAAGAGGCCGTTATGCATGGTGCTTACTCTTGTTCTGGTGGTGTTTATCATTTCGGTGGTTGTGGGAACGGTGCTGCCGCAGGTGACATTGACCGCCGCCGAAATCGGAAAAAAGATTCCTGCCTTCACAGAACAGGTGATTGCAGATTTGGATCGATTGACAAAGGATTCTCCTATTTTGGCAGAACAGGTAAGCAAATTGGAGGAGATTGAAATCAAATGGGATTCCATACTGAAAAGTATTGTGGATTTTTTAAGAAACGGTATGGGAAACGTATTGAATTCCACATTTAATGTGGCGAGCAATATCATATCCGGCGTTGTAAACGGAGTAATTTCTTTTATTTTTGCCCTGTACATTCTAGTGCAGAAGGAGAAGCTGGCAAATCAGGGGAGGAGGATTATTTCCGCATACCTGCCGGAGCGAGTGGGAAATAAGGTGCTGGAAATCAGCAGTCTTCTGTATAAGAATTTCAGCAGCTTTGTCACAGGGCAATGTGTGGAGGCAGTGATTCTTGGCGTTATGTTCGTTGTTTCCATGACTGTTTTCCGTATGCCTTATGCGCTGATGGTAGGAGTATTGATTGCGTTTATGGCGCTGATCCCTATTGTGGGAGCGTTTATCGGCTGCGCGGTGGGAGCATTTTTGATATTGATTAACAATCCCCTGCAGGCATTGTGGTTTGTGGTGCTGTTTTTGGTATTGCAGCAAATAGAAGGAAACCTGATTTATCCCAGAGTGGTGGGAAGCTCCGTGGGTCTGCCGTCTATCTGGGTGCTGATGGCAGTGACCGTGGGCGGCAGTTTGTTTGGCATTGCCGGAATGCTGATGTTTATTCCGTTGATGTCCACCTGTTATGCGCTGTTTAAGGAAAGTGTAAACAAAAGGAATACGGTAAAGAGAAGGCCGCCTGTGGTTGAAGAAGAGGAGGAGTGAGGCAGAGAAAACGCCGACGAAAGAGAACCGGCCCAAAGCGTTATGAATCAGGGTTTTCGGTGACGATGAACCGGAGGCCCTGAAAGCATGTGCTGCCGGGCTGATAAAAAATATAAAAAAATGCAAAAAACTCTTGCATTTTTACCAAATGTGTATTATAATTCAATATGTGTTACGGGGTGTGGCTTAGTTTGGCTAGAGCGCCGCCTTAGGGAGGCGGAGGTCGCAAGTTCGAATCTTGTCACTCCGATGTAAGAAAAAGTTTGGGAACCGGGTATGGTTAAGGGTTTCTGAACTTTTTCTTTTTTCAGAATCAGGCTGACGAACGGACAGACAGATTCGTTGATTGACCTCGGAACTCTGTCAATAAAGGAAGGGATTCGGGGCTTTTCATAGCGGCGAAGGGGTACTGCGGAGGTGATTAAAATGCATCAAGAAGAAGTGAAAAAGAAAAAAGTATGTCCTGTGTCTGCCAAGTGCGGCGGCTGTCAGTGGATAAACAGAAGTTATGAGGAACAGCTTCAGGCAAAAGGCACCATATTCCGCAAGCTTATGGAGCCGTACTGTAAGCCGGAGCCTATCATTCCCATGGAAGAGCCGACCCATTATCGCTGTAAGGTACATGCGGTATTTGGCGAGGATAGGAAACATAATGTGATTTCCGGTATTTATGAGGAGCAAAGCCACCGCATTGTCCCTGTGGACAGCTGTCTGATTGAAAATAAAAAAGCGGATGAGATTATCGTATCCATCCGCGGACTTTTGAAATCCTTTAAAATTCGCCCCTATAATGAGGATACAGGGTATGGGCTGCTGCGCCATGTTTTAATTCGGGTGGGGCATCGCTCGGGGCAGATAATGGTGGTGCTGGTGCTGCGTTCGCCCATTATGCCATCCAAAAATAACTTTGTAAAGGCACTGCGGGAAATCCATCCTGAAATCACAACTATAGTGGTTAATGTCAATAATCGGGATACCAGCATGATTTTGGGAGAAAAAGAGCAGGTAATTTACGGCAGGGGATATATTGAAGACGAACTCTGCGGCAGGGTTTTCCGAATTTCGCCTAAGTCGTTTTATCAGGTGAATCCTGTCCAGACGGAGAAGCTTTATGCCAAGGCGCTGGAATACGCCGGCCTTACCGGAAAGGAAACAGTGCTGGACGCTTACTGCGGCACGGGGACCATCGGTATGATAGCCAGCGGCCATGCCGACAGGGTAATCGGTGTGGAATTAAATCGTGATGCTGTGAAAGATGCTGTGAGCAACGCGAAACGGAATCGGATTTCCAATATTGAGTTTTATCAGAATGACGCCGGGAAGTTTCTGACCGAGATGACACAGCAGGATGGAAAGACGGACGTATTGTTTATGGATCCGCCCAGAAGCGGCAGTGACGAAGCGTTTTTGAGTGCGGCGGCAAAAAGCAGGCCCGGCCGGATTGTGTATATCTCCTGTAATCCGGAGACACTGACAAGGGATTTGAAGTACCTTGTGAAAGCAGGAGGATACCGGGTAGAGAAAAGCGCCGCGGTGGACATGTTTCCGTTTACGGACAGTATAGAATCCGTTACCCTTTTGTCATTGGCGGGGGCGGATAATAAGGGCAAATGAAAATCGGGGAAGGACATAAAATTTTATAAAAGCAGGCGGGGATGTTCTTTGAAACAATACTAAATTGAACGGGCAGGATGGGTGAAGAAATATATGCCGTATAGATGTAAAATAGAATAATAATATTTTTAAATGCTGTTGTATATTTGAAACCCCTGTGCTATAATATGGAAGCATTAGTGATGCGGCTCGATGAATAATGTGGGCAAAGCAGGGCGGCGCGGATGAGACGAATAGAAAAATGGAATATTGACGGCGCTGAATAGCATAAATTCAAAAAAGTGGAAATATGACTAGGTAATAAATAAATATAATATGCAAATAAGAATAATTCGTTTGACAGGGGAATCAAATGAAAGACAGGACAGTGGAACTTGAGGAACTTTGGAAAAAGATTTATACGCTGATCTTACAAAGAAATTTATCGCAAAACGAATTGCTGATAAGCTGTCGGGAAAAAGGGTATGATATTAGTCAGCCCGATTTGTCAAAGCTTTTTAACGGAAGGACAAGCCTGAACTTATATCAGTATATGGCATTCTGTGACGTTCTTGGACTAAATGCCTTTGGAATTTCGGAGCGGTGCAGGTATGGCGGGATGATAAATCTGCATAATACGGCGCTGGCGGTTGAACCTAGGCAGGATGTTTTCAAAGGATTTTTCGGGACTTATCGCTGCTTCTTTATCTCCACCGATAAATATGGTGACAAAATTCATAAAGCAGAACTTACTTTCAAATCGTCTTCGGATGAACGATATTGTGAAGCGGTTCTTGAGCTTCCGCTGCTAGACGAATGGGATTCTTCCGGCAATGTGAAGAAGAAATTGTATTCGGGACAGCTGGTCATTGCGTCAACCATTGGTACAGGCTGGTGTATTCTGGAGGGAGAGAATGTTCCCGAACTTTCCGTGCTTGCGTTTCGGCATCGGTCGTTTGTGATAAAGGATGTTCAGTGCCGCATGGCGCTGGCGCTCACTACATCCAGCGGCAGCAACAAAACCCCGACCTGTCATAAGGCTTTTATTGTGCGGGATAAGAATTTTGAGATATGCGATCTGAAGGAGATTGAGCCTTATCTTAGATTTTTCTGGAGGGATCAGGATATACTGATCACAAAAAAGAAAATGGAAGAGCTTTTTTCGGGAGCGGCGGGAGAAGAGACGGCGCGGCTGTTGAAAAATGCATTCGAGGACGCCAGATTGGAATCTTATTATGAGATCAATGAGGATCGTCTGTTAAGAGCGAACAGAGGAATCGGCCGCAAGGATATTGCGGCTGCGTTTGCTCATGTCTTGGGGGCAATGGAGCTGCCCCATATTCTGCAGATAGTTGATGACGATGACGAACGAACGTTTGAACTGCTGAATGCGTGGCGGAAGCAGAAGGAGAATCAGGATTCGGTTTCCGGCAGTCAGGAAACTTAGTTGAGACAGGAAACATTGGAACATTTTCCTCATACATTTTAGTATGAGGCAGACAAGGAGCAGTTAAGTATGAAGATGATAGTACTGAAATATCGCAAAAGAAAGACAAGCAGCAGCTTGGGATACTTCTTGAGGATGTTCGGTTTTCTGGTGGATTCTGTCTCTGAGAATATGTTGTTATTCAATTATTTTGATAAATGGAAAGGCTTTGGAGCAGTGTCCTGCGACGCAGAGCATGTCTATGTGGATTTGACGGAGCATGACGAGGTACCTTTTCATGTCATTGAGGATATCATAGAGCGGCAGGATATGGCTTTTTCTGAGGAAGACGTCAATGTGATTAAGGAAATGTGGGAACAGTTCTATTGCGGAGAGATGACGGAATGGATGTATACCATTTCCGAACTCTATATTAACAGGAAAATGCGGTATCCAAATGTACGGCTTCTGGAAAAAGCAATTTATGGGCTGGATGATGCGGCTGGCAGGCTGGAAGCCAACAAAAAGTGGATAAAAAATATGTGCGGGAAGCTGGCATACTGCTATTTGGCCTGCCAAGTGAATGACGCGCTGGAAAAAATGGAGGAGTGGCCATGGTATGACGCCCTGCGGCTGGCGGGTATCTGCGACGCCGTGCTGGCAGTACAGCATGGTTTTTGGGGCTTGTATCTGCTAAAAGCGGATATTCTGCGAAACCGGAGAGGAATGCAGGAAAAGGTCATGGACAGCTATTGCTTTCTGCGGGACATAAGGCTGACGGAGAATGTCAGGATAGGGGATGACGTCAGAAAATACGCGCTGCTGGAGCTGGGAGAAAGGTATCAGACGGCGGCAGAAAAAGAAAGAAAGCTTCTGTATCCCAAGGCAGTGGAATATTATCTACAGTTTGAAGCGATTGATCCTAACAATATACGGGTGTTGTTTAAAATTGCCATGCAGATGGAGCGCAGGGCGCAGAGGCAGATGGGACGGATAGAAGAGGCGGTCTGGCGCTATGAGAGACTTTGTGCGCTGGTGGAAAGGATTGGCTTTGCGAATGTAAACAATGTGGAATTTGAGTATTATTATAAAGCCAAATTTCGTCTGGGAGTAATTGCCAGAATGGAAAAAGATATACCGAAAGCCATTGCTCAATTCAGCGATGCAAGTGTGTGCTGGGATAAGCTGAAAACAAATGAGTATTTAGAAGATATTTACGGAGAACAGGGCAGAATGGAAGTGATACGATTCCTGCAGGGAAAGTATAAGAAGCGGGATTGTGTTATTTCCCAGCAGCTGGCAGAGCTTTATGAAAACTCCGGCAGGGAGGAGGAGGCAAGGGAATATTATATTAAGGCGAATATGATTGCGCATAGATTCGGCCAAGGGTAATAAAAGGAGGAAGCGTTCCATGGAAAAGGAGCATTCCATGGAAAAGGAGCATTCCATGGAAGAAGAGCATTCCATGGAAGAGGAGCATTCCATGGAAGAGGTGAATTTCATCGAAATAAAAGGGGAAGGAATTTATGAGTAACGAGGAAAAGGAACGAGAGGATAAGGAACAAGAGGATAAGAATAAAATAATATTAAAATTAAATTCTCAGTATAAGATAAAATATGAAGAATATAAAGATTTTAAGACTTCGTTTTTCCGAGATGTTTATGATAGGATGTCCAATGCCGTACTGGAAATCGTTGAGAAAAACAAAACTCTGAATCCTGAGAGAGAGGGAGATCAGATTTGTAATATTGTGGCGCTTCTCGGAAGGCGGGGAAGCGGGAAAAGTTCAGTGCTCGCCTCGTACTGCGGGTTTCTGAAGACGATGGACGGGATTAAAGATCATGTAAAAGGAAAAGGGAAAGGAAGAGGCTGTGACGGACTGCTTGACAAGCAGGGAGAAGCTGTGTTCACTGTCCTTGACAGCATTGATGCAACGCTTTTTGAGTCAGGGGAAAATCTGCTGGTGATTATTTTGTCCAAAATGCTTGATAAGCTGGAACAGAGAAGGACAAAACGTGTTATCATAAAAAGGGATATCAATGAACAGGTTCAGGATCTGCGCAGACTGAAAAACGAGATCGCGCGAATTTATGAATATGTGGCGGGAAAGAGGTCGGAGGAGGACGAGCCCTCCATAGTTAAGCTGCAGGCGCTTTCTAACAGCTGGAATCTAAGGAAAGCATTTAAGGATCTGGTGGAAAAATATCTTTATTATATGAAGAATTATTACTATGATGATAATTTGATAAAAGATAATTATATTGTTATTCCTATAGACGATGTGGACATGAATGTGGAGGGCTGCATCGTAATTTTGGAGCGTCTGAGAAAGTTTCTGATGGTGCCCAAAGTAATTGTTCTGCTGACGGTGAATCATGAACAGCTGAAAAGCATCTGCGAGCAGTTTTTTTATAAACAGATGGGAAGGTATAAGAAGGATGCGGATTTGAAAGACAGGCTGCAGGTGCAGAATCTTGCCAAAGAATATCTGGAGAAGATGCTTCCCACGGGCAGAAAAATCATGATGCCGGATTTGTACGGCGATGACGGAGTGGAAAACAGAGAATTTGAAATTCAGGGAGAACAGCTGAACGGGCTGTCCGAGTTTTCTATGACGCCGGAAAAGTATATAGCGAATGTGATTCGTTTTTATACGGGCGTCATATGCGATATCGGCATTGACAGGGCATATTTAATAACCCCTAGCTCTCTCAGAAAATTGAACAATTATGTGAGGGAGTTTCTGTGCCTGCAGGTTCCCATAGACGATAACAGGAAATTTCTGCCGGACGTTTATGAATGGAATATGAAATGGCTGTACGGGGATATTACCCATCGTTATGTGGAGCAGAGCGATGGGTGTATCGATGTAGAATTAATCAATGGATTCTGCAAGAAAGAGAGAGGAGATCAGTTCGCTTATCTGGCAGATTACCTCAAAGAGCTTGTGTTTCAGAAGTTTGGGAAGAAAGGGAAAAAATGTCCTTCCAATCTTTTGCCCATTGTCGAGATCTGCGGACAGGGACGGGTAAGCTTCGGAGACGCGGTTTATTTATTGTACTTGGCGGAAACGCAGGAACTTTTGAACAGAGAGACGGTGTACTGCCTGAAAATGCTGATATCGGCGTATATGACAAATCTGACGATAAACTACAGCATGTCTGATGAGTCGCGGAGAGGCGATTGGAAAAAGAAGCTGGATCAGTATACCAGAGAGGATTTGACCGGCTATTGGGAGAGAGCAATTTTTGGCGGTAAGCTGGCGGAGATAGGCTGCCGTCCTGAGAAAACAAAACAGATTATTATCGCTTCGGCAGAAGAGGACGGGGATTTAGAGAATGGCGATCCTTCCGAAACGGAAACGCACAGCAGGCGGAAGAGAGGGATTGAAACCGAAAAGTGGTCGGATACGGAGGAAAATATAGAGATATTTAAGGATATGGCGGATAGATACTTCTATAGCAGAATGTTTTTGAAGCCCGTGCAGAAGATAAATGAGAAGAGTGAGAAGTATAACGATAATATGAAAGGAATGCTGCGGCTCAGGCTTGCGGAGGACTGCATATGGGGGTTAAGCTGCGGGCAGTTTGTCTATCATATTTTTACATACAAGGAGTTTTCCAAGACAATTAGGGAAGAAATAAAAAAACAGCTGGAAATAGTATATGATTTTACGGAGAAAGACTTTGCCCGCATGGAGGAGCATAAAATATTTGACTGGGAGGAGCAATTTGATCTTTGGGTGCAAAATACGGGATATGGGCTGAATACGCCTGCGCTCATACCTTTCTACAGCGTGGATTTTATGACGTCGCTTTATGCAGGGCTGGCGGAAGGAATTAGCACTAAGGTGACAAAGGCGGAGGAATTGGTGGGCGGCCTGCAAGATTTATTCAAGGCGATTACCCGTGTGCTTGCGGAATATGACGGGTATTATGACCAAGAGGGAAAACTGACGCAGAAGCTTTGCATTGACAGGCTGTTGGAAAAGTATGAAAAATGTCCTTTTACGGGGCAGGAGGAAGAATTAGGGAACACACTTTTTAAGGTGATGGATACGTTGATTGCTTTTAGCAGACCGGACAACAAAAGCGCAGATGCGGAAGAAGAATTAGAGAAGGAAATTTCCAAGGATTCAGGAGCTTCCCGCGTGGGCGGGAGGGAAAAATTGTTTTTGCCTGCGTTGTATAAGGTATTGTTGGGAATTGCAAATTCTATAGACAGGGAAGGATTATCCTCAAGAGATATTGCGCTGTCCGACACAAGCGCGGACTTAGACTCGGACGAGACGGAAGGAAAATCAAATATTTAGGTACATAAGGCAGTCAAAGGGGGAATTCATGAAAAGTGAGGAAAATGACAGCTTAAGCAGGATTCTGCTGTTATTGTTTCAGAAGGTTTCTTCCAAGGATATCATGGACGGGCGTTTATTTTATAATCATTTTGACAAGAAAACTTTTTTTAATCTTGCAAGCTGTTATCTGGAGAATTATACGGGCAGCGAAATTCAGAACCTTTATAATTATCTGGTCAATGAAATCAGAAATATCAACGGAAAAAGGGAAGCAGAAATGGAAGATTCCTTCTCCATCTTGGATGTGCTGCATATTTTTAATCAAAAGGTATTGACGGAGCTTGAGGCGGAGCCGGTATGCCGTTATGACCATCTCCTAAAATGGCGGAAGGTTTCCTTTGAATTGGAAGAGGACTTGTTTACCACATCATATCTTGCTAAACTGGATATCAGAAGGGGCTGGGGAGGCAGAAGTAAATTTGACTGGAAATGTGTTGTGGGCAATGACAATGAAGTTTTAAAAAGTGTTTTGAACAAAGGGCTGGCAGAGAACCACTTTCATCTAAAAGGGTCGGCGCCATATTTTATTATGTCTTGGATTAATTTGATGAATCTGGTAAATCATGCTAAGTTTTCCGCTGTTTTGGCCAAGTATGATCAAGAAAGACGCAATTATGATATGATGTATCATTCTGACTCGGCGGAACCCCCATTGGTACATCAGCACCTGCAGGCGGCGGCAATCAGGGCGTTTCTCTTCACCATATTGACAGGAAAAGAATTTATCATGAATGAATATTATGAACTGCCTGTAGAAGCGGTCTGGGAGTGGCTGAATCTGAAAATTCTTCATGAGTGGGACGGGTGCGGTTTTAGCGGTCAGGCGCTGAGGTTTGTGGAAAGCGTGGAAAAAGAACTGCATTTAGAACCCGGCGACATTGTGAAAGAAGGCAAAAAGAAAAAGCTTCCTTATGATTATGTCTGTGGACTGCTGAAGCAGGCCCGCTATCTGCATATTAATACCGATGTGATTCGGCATATGGTGAAGCCGGAGGAGCGGAAAGAGTTTACGAGGAAGGTGGTATACAATAGGTTGTGTGAAATCTTGGGACAGGAGCAGGATCTTATGCTGTTTCGGGATAATTTAAGCCAGCAGATAAAGGAGTTTCGTATAGATGAAAACGGACAATATGACAAAAACAGCTTTGATTATATGCTGAGGGCCTGTACGGAACAAGGGATACATGCGGATCTGCTGGGAGGGGAACGGTATTTTCTTTATTGCATGTTTAAAGGCTTGTATCAGGGAGATCCCAATTTGACGCCCTATGGCAATTTGTTCTATGCTTATCTGGTGATCAAGGAGAGAATCCGGTCGGAGCTGATTCAGGTGAATCGGAAGGTGGGATTTGACAATTTCCTGCGGTATCAGAATCGGAAGGAAGAATTTATCGACGACACTGCTTTGGAAAAGGTGTATAGCAGATATTCGGTGAGAAGCACATTGGAATCTCAGCCGGTGGTGAAGCTGGAAGCGAGGATTACGCCTAGAAATACGGCGAGAGAGAACAAGGATTATATTAATAAATTGGATAAGGGAATCGGGATAACATCCCGTGGAGAGCTGAGGAAAAAAGTATTTTATGTATTTCATTTTGTAAAAGAACCCGAAAAGCCGGAAGAAGTCAAGGAAGATTATTACAGGCATTATCGGCTGCGAAGAAAAGCCGCCAGACAGGCGATTGCCATTGAAGCATTTCGGGAGAGATACCCCAAGGAAGCGTCCAGAGTGTATGGCATTGACGCCTGTTCGCCGGAAATCGGCTGCAGGCCGGAAGTGTTTGCGCAGGCATATCGATATTTGAAGGCGGATCAGAATCGCGAAACAATACTGCCGGAAGGATATGATTCCGATTACCGGCTTCCGCGGCTGGGCTGTACCTATCATGTGGGCGAGGATTTTCTGGATATTGTGGATGGGATGCGTGCCATTGACGAAGCGATTTATTTTCTGAATCTCTCTCACGGAGATCGGCTGGGACATGCGCTGGCGGCGGGCCTGCCGCCCAAGGACTGGTACTGCTTCAAGCATAACAGGGTATTGAACAACAAGCAGGACAAGCTTGACAATATTGTATGGGTTTATGAGAAAATCAGAAAATACAATATTCCGGATACCCAAAATCTGCTGTTGAATCTGGAACGGCAGTTTACTCACTGTTTTCAGGATATTTATGGCAGCGAACTGGACAAAGAGATAGATATTCATGTATATTATGATGCATGGAAGCTTCGGGGGGACAATCCGGAATACTATATCGGCGGAGAGTATGCGGGACTGCCGGATGAAGAAATCCTAACCGAGTGGGAGTACTGCGCGGTCAACAGACTTCACGAAGAATTGGATAAAATCAGACAGGAAAAGAAATGTACCCGTCTGTATTCCCTGTACCACTATAATGAAAATGTGAAAAGACGGGGAAAAGAAATTGTAGAAAGCAAAATAGACTACGAATTGATTCATGTGGTCGCTCAAATTCAGGAATGCATGCAGCGGGAATTGGTGGAAAAGGGACTATGCATTGAGACCAATCCTTCGTCCAATGTGCTGATCAGCACCTTTGGAAGATACGACAGACATCCCGTTGTAACATGGTTTAATAAAGGACTGACCAACGATCCGGAGCTTCTTAATAAATGTCCTCAGATTGACGTTACAATCAATACGGATGATCAGGCGGTTTTTGGCACCAGCTTGGAAAACGAATATGCCCTCATGGCTATTGCCATGGAAAAAGTAAAGGATGAAAACGGAAAGCCTGTCTACAACATTAATATGATTTACGACTGGCTGGATCATATCAGGGAGCAGGGGATAATAAGGTGCTTTAATCAGGACAAGGAGAATGGGGGCCGCAGTATGTTAAAAGAGCCTGCGGCAGAGGCCGAAGAAGGGGAGGAAGAGGCTGAGGAGTGGAAAGAGCTGCTGGCAGTTCCGGAGCTCAGAGAATATTTACTGGAAAAATTGCGGGAGGTATCCTATGCGGACTGACTATGCATGGCTTCTGTTGATCAGGGAGCCGGAAGATGAGACGGAAGCCTGTAAATGGAACACGCTGTTTGAAAATTGGAAATTTGGGGTAAGGAACGACTGTCAAATTCAAGCGGAGCAGCTGCAAAAAAGGCTGTGGGAAACAGCAAATGAGAAAGGGTTTCTGCTTTTGTTGAAGAGAGAGGCCAAGGACGGAAGAAAACTACGGACAGCCATAGGAGAAGCGGAGGTTTCCGCTCAGGGAGACAGCTTTGAATATCAACTGGTCAGGCAGGTGGATGCGCCGTTGGCGGTTCATAATCTATTAGCGGATTCCGATGTGGAATTGAGCAGAGAAGGAACGGACATCTATGTCTACTTGGAGCGGTCCGGACAGATGCTGCAGCAGGCAGAATTTCTAGTATATGGAGAGGCGGCCCCCAAGCGGAACGGACAGCAGAGTTATCAGGAGAGGGACGAAGAAAAACATTTGGCAGAGTATGCCCAGAGAAACAGGCATTGCGAACGGATGTGGGGGCTGTCGGGTTCGGCGCGGGAGCGAAGCGAGTTTCAGCGGGACAGGGAGAGGATTGTCAATTCCAAAGCATTTCGCAGGCTGGTTGATAAAGCGCAGATATTTACTTCTTCCAAAGGCGACCATTACCGCACGCGGATGACGCATACCTTGGAGGTGGCGCAGATTGCCCGCTCGATTGCCAATAGTCTGGGGCTGAATATTGATTTGACGGAAGCCGTTGCTTTGGGGCACGATATAGGCCATACTCCTTTCGGACATCAGGGAGAGCGCACGCTGGATGATATTTTGAAGGGAACCATAGATATCGGACAGTGCAGGGAGGAAAGGCATAGAAATATTTACGGAGGATTTAAGCACAATTTTCAAAGCGTAAGGGTTTTGTCCGTGCTGGAAGAAAAATACCCGGCGTATTCCGGATTGGATGTTTCCTTTCAGGTTTTGGAAGGGGTTCTGAAGCATACGGGCTGTCATTTTCGTGACTGCGCAGGCTGTTCATATGGAACAGGAACATGCAAAAAGGGCTGCTGTGATTTGAAGGAGTTTATGGACGGGGAGTATCTGGAATATTTGTATCCGCAGTATCCTAATGCGACGACGCTGGAAGGGCAGGTGGTAGCCATGGCGGATGAAATCGCTCAGAGAAGCCACGATCTGGACGACGCATTTTCCTCCGGACTTTTACGGTATGAGGAATTTCTGGACTATTTAAGCTTTGAAAGCATGGCGCCGTTAAGAGAATTGATTCAGAATACATATGACAGCTTGGAAAACTGCGGGCGAAGCCTGATAGACTTTAATGAAATGCTGTATTCAAGAATTATATCGGATGTCATTCATTATTTGGCCAATGACGCCATCTGTGAGTCCAGAGTCAGAATTCGGAACTTTCTGGAAAAGGGAGAGAATCAGTTGTATACGGAAAAACATCGTTTTTCGGAGAAGCTGATCGGATTTTCCAAGCAGGGCGGAGAGGTCTGCGGTCTGTTGGAAAAGCTGATTACCAAAAAAGCCATAAACTGCTTAGAAGTAACTTGGTTTGACAGGAATGCGGAAAATATTGTGAAAAGGCTCTTTGAAGCATATTATGAAAATCCCCGGCTGATGCATAACGGAACATTGCGTAAAATGTATCTTGATATGCGCAGGCAGACGGAAAATGCATTGGATTTTTTAAATGCGGGCTCCGATGCGGTAAGACAGGAATTTTCCAGAATCAGGACGGCGCGGTATGATTCCAAAGAAGACAAGGAAAAGTATTGGGTTAAAAATCGGATATTAATGCGTTGCATTGCGGATTATATTGCGGGAATGACGGACAGCTATGCAATAAATGAATATGAAAGATTAAAAAAATAAGTGAGACGAACGGGAGGAACCGGGCGCGTTGAAGGCTGTGAAACGCAGTAAAGCGGCAAAAAGGAGGGATTACCGTCCCTCCTCCGAATATAACTGATAGCAGGCTTCCCGCTGGCCGTCCGCGAAAGCCTGACGGATTTGTTCCGTTACGCCGCTGTCCCGCAGTCTGGCGGTCAGAAGAGGCGAAAAGCGCCTGCCTTCTAAGGCAATGGCGTCTGACACGGCCTCGCCTAAGGTTTTCTCCACGCCTGTATACAGCCTTCGGATACCGGTTACATTTTCTATCCAGTCCACCAGTCCGATTATGTCAACCATCTGCCGGCTTGGGCATTTCAGTCGCTGATATGCACGAGGATAGCCCCGGGAACCGTCATACCAGCTGTGATGCCCCAATGCCGCGGCCGCATAGGGCTGAGTGGAGGGACGTTTGCTCAGGCAGGCTTCTCCTGCCGTTGTATGCAGATGGGCCATTTCGTATTCTTCTTCAAACCATTGTCTTCCGGTCTGTGAATAAAGCTCCAAAAAGTTAATTTTTCCCGTATCATGATAAAGCCCGCATTTCATGGCAAAATTCAGAATTTCTGTCCGCTTTTTGTCAGGATCTTTTATTTGGCGGATGTGCTCTATATCATCAAAATAATTTGGTTCCTCCGATATGATAATTTCACAGAAAACCGAGGCGGCTTTTCCAACCATATAGGAGTGCAGATAGGTTTCCTGAGCAAAGCGTTTCATCAGCTTCAGCAGAAACTCCCCGTAAGTAATACTGTTGTCGGTTTCAACAAAAGTATGGGAAAGCTGTCTGAGATAAAAAAATAAGGTTTCATTTTCAGACGCTTCAGGGAAAGAGTCCACATAATCCAGAATTTTCCGGTAGAGAGACGCGATGTATTCTTTTCGCTCCGGAATCCGCTCCGGATAATGCTCCAGAAATTGGCAGTAGAATGCAGGAAGAGATATGAGCGCATACATACTGTCTGCGGAAAAGCTGCAAGGGTCTGCTTCGTCCATCAGAGCCTCTATTTTTGAAAGCAGTTCCTGTAAGCTGTTTAGTCCGCAATAATATTCAATGGTATAATAATTAAAGGTAGGCCGCATAGGAGGCTTTTCATTTTTGAGCGCCGCCTCAAGAAGCCGTCTCTGGTACACGATGTAGACGGATTCCATCACATCGGCAATATCTTCGGGCGTCATGGGGGAATCCTTGCTATAGGAAATGCTGGCCGCCATCTGCTGGTGGGTCATGTAGATAAATCTGTCCCATGGAAGCTCCGGCGCTTTATCCTGATAATCCTTATCCTGTAGAATCTGCAGAGTCTGTTTCACCAAATGTATCTTTTCGCCTGCGTTTTTAAACTGGCCCAAGGAAATATTGGCGCGGGAGCGCAGGATATAGCCTCTTGTCTCCGAATCCTCTATTTCGTCATAATACTTCAGATAGGCGGCTGCTTCCATAAAACACAGCCGCATGGAAGAAATATAATTTTCAATCATGCAGAATTCCAGCCCCACTACCTTATTGCATAGGTTGTGACGGCCGATGCCAAGCCAATACAGTTCTCTGATAATACCGCGCCGATCCTTTGTCAATCTGGCCAGATTCAGCAGAGCCTGATGAATCATACAGAACAGGCCCGCATCCGGCGTGTCTTGGCCGTTCAGTAATTTATCGGCAAATTCACGCAGCTCCTGTACTCTCTCGGAATCTGCTTCCAGCAGATGATCTAATTCGGGAAACAGGTGGCTGCGCAGTAATTCCATGTTGCGTTTTATCTTTTGCGCCAGCAGCTGTCTGGTTTGAAGCAATTCCGTTTCAAACGCTTCAAAGGTGCGGCCGACGGGCTTTTTTCGGGACGTGAGGGTAATGATATCCTTTAAATTTGCGATATATTCTTCCTGATATGGCTGCATAATTATTCCTGCCTTTTCTAAGGAATGGTTAGTTTGGCATGCTTTGGGCAGCAGAGTATTGAAGATTTCCCAAAACACGTTATATTAACGAAGCTGCTGGTACAAAATTTCCTGTAGACGTTCGGGATCTACCGGTTTTGAAATATGCTCGTTCATGCCTGCTTCTCTGGCAAGTCTGATGTCTTCCACAAACGCATTGGCCGTCATTGCAACAATCCAGACCTTTGAGGCGTCAGGCCTCTCCATTTGACGGATGCGCTTTGACGCTTCATACCCGTTCATAATCGGCATTTGAATATCCATAAAAATCAAATCATAGTAACCGTTCGGCGATTCTTGGAACATCCGGACCGCCTGCGCGCCATTGTCGGCTACCTCTACCTGAACGCCGGTGACAGACAGCAGCTCCACGGCAATTTCCTGATTTAGTTCAATATCCTCGACCAGAAGCAGCCGGTAGCGGCTGAGGTCTTTGCTGTGGTCCGCGCATCCGTCGTCGCCGTTACGGCCGCCGCCCGTGAGGTCGGCCAAGGTTTCCAGAAGTCTGCTTTTGAACAGAGGACAGGGAACGAAAGCATTGACGCCGGCTTTTACCGCCCGATATTCCAGCTGCGCCCAATCCTCTTCGGATACCAGAAGAATGGGAAAGTCCCGGCCGGCTGACTGGCGTACATGGGACGCCAGCTCCAGTATCGGCATATCCGTCAGCTCCTGCCCCAGCAGCATGGCGCATGGCATACGGTCTTCATATTGAGCTTCTGTCAGCCATGTGACGGCTTTTAGGCCGGTATCCATGTGTATCGGACGCAGTCCGCCCTCCTGTAGATAAACCATAATCTGTTCCGCAAGGTTTTTGCGGCTTTCCGCGAGCAGTACGGTCTCGCCGACAGGGAGATGAAGCGATTTCTGGCTCTGTGATGCAATGGAAAAGGGGAGTTCCACATAAAAACAGCTTCCGGAACCTTCTTCGCTTTCCACAGTGATCCGCCCGCCCATGCGATCCACCAGATTCTTTACAATGGACATCCCCAGACCGGTGCCTTCAATTTTGCTGGCAGCGGCGTTTTGCACTCTCTCGAAAGGTATGAAGATTCGCTTTAAAAAATCTTGGCTCATGCCCATGCCATTGTCTTTACATTGGAATTCCAGCCATACCATATCCGACGTCCGGGGATTCTGGGAGGAAGGGGGACATGCTGCGGGAATTGGTTCCGGTGAAGGCTGCTGCAAAGCATGGGGGAAGCTCTGTGCAAATTTCACTTGGATTTCCCCGTCGGCCTGCGTATATTTTACCGCGTTTCCTATGATATTTACCAGAATCTGCCTAAGACGGAGCGGATCGCCGAGGAGGTATTCTTCATGAATGATTCCGATATCTATCCGGAGATTTTGGTTTTTCTGTGCGGCCTGCGGACGGACAATGACGGAAATGTCATGAATCAGAGTTGCAAGAGAAAATTCTTCTTCATTCAAAGTCATGCGGTCGCTGTCGATTCTTGACATATCCAGAACATCATTTACCAGACTCATCAAATGGGAGGAAGCGGTCTGGATTTTATTCAGGCAGTCCTGTACACGGGATTTTTCGTCTATATGAGAGAGGCCGATGGACGTCATGCCCACGATGGCGTTCATAGGTGTACGGATGTCGTGGGACATATTAGATAGAAACCGGCTTTTGGCCTTGTTTGTTTCTTCGGCAGCTTGAAGCGCGTTTTCCAGAAGTGCGTTTTTCCGGAGAAGCTCGGTTATCTGCTGTTGCGAGTCGGTGTTGTCCTGTTCCTGATGCTTGGAATTCAGTATCCATAGTTCATGGCATGGGTCGAAGGTAATCCGTGCAGCTGCCAGATGTCCTGCTGTCTGATCCGGTTCTGCCGTCAGCAGTGTATTCAGGTCATAACCTGTGACGGAACAGGCGGTATTGTCTGCATACATGATCCGCGCCCGCCCGTTCGGGCTGCGTTCTATCACAACATAGCCATTATGTTCTTTAATTTGATTGTGTTCCATATTTATACCTCTATATCCGCTTTCGGCGGCGTCCGTCCACAGTATTTAAAGGCATTGCGGCTTTTAAACAGTAGCAGCGGCATATTATTTCATGTCTTTTTGCTAATATTTCTATTGTTTTAATATTATATCATATGACAGCTATTGACTGCAATCTATTAAAAAAGATTATTTTTTTAAAAATAGTTATCTGTCATTATGCCTAAAAAGTATGGTATGGAATGCTTTATAACTATTTGTTAATTTATAGGAATGAGACTATAATTTATATGATAGGAACTATTAACCAGTTTCCATCATCGGATGCGGCGCTGGGAAACGCGCCACAGTAACGGCCGCTAAAGTTTGTTTTGCCGTCCGGCTCACGAGAGGCCGCCTCTATGGGCCGGCGGCAGGTTTTATTTCTTGATAAAGCAGGATGAGCATGATAAAATATAACTATGGGAAAATATATGGCCCATATGGCAATATATGATTAAAAATGGGACAAGAGCCTTCGGAGGAGTGAAAAATGAAAGCATGGGTTTTACATGGGCCGGATGAGATACGGCTGGAGACGGTGGAAAAACCTGCGTTGGACAGCAAAGAAGTGTTGGTGGCTGTGAAGGCGGCGGGCATCTGCGGTTCTGATATACCGCGGATTTATAAGACAGGAGCCCATCGGCATCCTTTGATACCGGGACATGAATTTTCAGGCATTGTGGAGGAGGTCGGCGCAGCCTGCGACCCGGAATGGCTGGGCCGGCGCGTGGGAATATTTCCGTTGATTCCCTGCGGAACCTGTGCTCCCTGCGGCAGAAAGCAGTATGAAATGTGCAGGCATTATGACTATCTGGGCTCCCGCAGGGACGGCGGATTCGCAGAGTATGCGGCCGTACCGGTCAGCAGTTTGATTGCGCTGCCCGATACGGTATCCTATGAGGAAGCCGCCATGCTGGAGCCGATGGCGGTAGCGGTGCATGCCATGCGGCAGAATATGCCTAAGGCGTCGGATACGGCGGCGGTCTGCGGACTGGGCACCATAGGCCTGCTGCTCCTTATGTTTCTCATGGAAGCGGGGAGGAATCAATCTCAGGGCATGGGCAGAATCCTTGTGGTCGGCAATAAGGATTTCCAAAAGCAGAATGCTCTGAAGCTGGGACTGGCGGAGGATTCCTATTGTGACAGCCGTAAGCAGGATGTGGGGAAATGGCTTATGGAGCATACCGGCGGGGCGGGAGCGGACGTATTTTTTGAATGTGTGGGCAAAAACGAGATTTTGAGGCAGGCGGTGGATAATACTGCTCCGGGAGGAAGAATCTGCCTGGTTGGAAATCCGGCTTCCGATATGTGTCTGGAAAAGGAGGTATATTGGAAAATCCTGCGCAATCAGCTTACAATCAAGGGAACATGGAATTCTTCTTTCACTCACGACGCGGCGGATGACTGGCATTACGTGTTGGAGCGGCTTTCACAGAAGCGGGCGGTACCCGGCAGATTAATTTCCCATCGCTTTCCGTTGGAAGAGCTGGAACGGGGACTGCATATTATGCGGGATAAGTCCGAGGACTATGTGAAGATTATGGGGGGAGGATTTTCTTATTATCGAAAAACGAGGTGAAGCAAGTGAAGGAATTTGATTTGGCAAAAAGTCTGGAGCAGAATATCAACAGTGTATTTGTGGGCAAGGAAGATGTGGTGGAGAATATGCTCATCTGCCTTTTCGCAGGGGGACATATGCTTCTGGAGGATGTGCCGGGCGTGGGAAAGACCACGCTGGCAGGTATTCTCGCCAGAAGTATGGAGGGAAGCTTTGGCAGGATTCAATTTACGCCGGATACGCTGCCGGGGGACGTGGCGGGGGTGTCTATCTATAACATGAAAACCAATGATTTTGAGTATCGCGAGGGGGCGGTGATGAACCAGATTCTGCTTGCAGACGAGATCAACAGAACCTCCCCCAAAACTCAGGCCAGCCTTTTGGAAGCTATGGCGGAAGGGCAGGTGACGGTGGACGGGATAGTACATATGCTGCCGCAGCCGTTCATGGTTATCGCCACCCAGAATCCCATAGAATTTATCGGTACTTATACTCTGCCGGAAGCACAGATGGATCGTTTTATGATGCGGCTTTCGGTAGGATATCCGGATCGGGCGCAGGAGATTCAAATGGCGATGCAATTCTTAAGCGGCAGGACGCCGGATACGGTACGGCCAGTGTGCCGGACGGAGGATATTCTGAAAATTAAGGAAACGGTTTCACGGATCACAGTGAAAGAAACTATATTGGGTTATATTGAGGACATCGTCGCGTTGACCAGAAAGGAGGAGCGCTTTGTATTGGGAGCCAGTCCGAGGGCTATGCTGGCGTTGATGCGGGCTTCTCAGGGAAAGGCGTTTCTTCAGGAAAGAGATTATGTGAAGCCGGACGATGTAAAAGCCGTGGCGATGCAGGTGCTCCTGCACAGGCTGGTGCTGTCTTCCGAGGCGAGAATACAGAAGGCGGACGCGGCGGGTATTTTGAAAAATTTGATTCTCAAGGTGAAAATCCCGGTTGAGTAAGCCGGGAACCGGATAAAATCGGAGGCAGTTTGACAGGGGAAACATTGTGGAATGCAGGGGTATCGGTTAAATGAAAGTGCGCAGATGGATTTTATTGGGCTTATGGGTGCTGTCCTTAATTGCAATCAGTTTTTATGGCGGCGTTGTCAGTTACGGTTTCTTTTTCGGAGTGACTCTTCTTCCGGTGATTTCGTTAATTTACCTTTTCTGTGTGTATACAAGATTTAAAATATATCAGGAGACGGAGAAAAGGAATATGGTGTGCGGACAGCCCATGCCATACTTTTTTGTGCTGCAAAATGAGGATTATTTTGCGTATACGGGCGTCAGCGTAAGGATGCATTCCGCTTTTTCTTATGTGGAGGAGTTTCAGGACAATATGGAATATGAACTGCTGCCGGGAGATCGCTCCACTTATGAGACAAGGCTGATTTGCAAATATCGCGGAGAGTATGGGATTGGCGTGAAAGAGGTTATCCTGACGGATTTTTTCCGCCTGTTTAAGCTTCGACATACTGTTTCCGGTCAGATTAAGGCGGTGGTATTCCCTAAAATTGTCCAGCTGTCCCGGCTTGCAAGCATTGGGGATCTGCCGATGCTGACCCAGAGGGACGCCTTGGGCAGCACGGAACAGGATATTCTTGTAAAAGACTATGCGGAGGGAGACAGTCTGAAGCAGATTCACTGGAAGGCCACTGCCAGAGAGCGGAAACTGAAAGTCAGAACCATGACCGGGAAAGAGAATCAGGATATCAGCATTTTCTGCGATACGAGGCGGTACAATGATGAGATGAAGGAATATCTGCCCTTGGAGAATAAGATTTTGGAAGCCTTTCTGGCGGTGGGATTCTTTTTCGCCGGAAGGGACATGGAGTTTACCGCATATTATGGACAGAACGGATTGATAAGGGCGCAGGTGGAGGGCATCAACGAGTTTGACGGCTTTTATCATAAGGTCTCGGAGATCGTATTTGACAAAGAGGAAAATCCGCAGGATGTGATGGTGCAGGTGATGGAGCAGGGAATCCTGTGGAACAGCAGAATTGTTTTCTGTATTCTTCATGAGCTGTATCCCGCCGTTATGGATATCATAGAGCGGCTGACCGCCGGCGGAGTGATTGTCGTGGTTTATCTCATAACTAATCAGGACCCGATGGACTATGTGAAGCAGGGGAACGCGAGAAAAAGGATTGTGGTGATTCCTGTGGAAGCCGGGCTGGAAGGGAGATTGTGATGAAGATCAGAAGCCGTTTAAACGCAAAAGGATTATATCGGATCATGGGCGCCGGGATTTTGACATGTATCATCCTGTTCCTTCCGGAAGCGCTCCTTGGCATTAGAGAGGTCACAAGGTGGAATATACTGGTTTTGGCCGCGGTACTTGTACTCTTTGCAGGAATCAATTTTCTGCCCGCCAGAGGACGGATTCTGTGTCTGGTAACAGTTTTTATCGGCCTTGGGGTGTCCATGACCGTCATCGGCATGGACGCCTGCGTTTCCTTTCTGCGGGCTTATGTGAGATGGTGCGGAGGAAGCAGAATTGCGCAGACGGAATGGCTGACGGGCTGCCAGCTGGTACAGACAGCCGTGATTGCGGCGGTATGCTATTTGATTCAGATTGTGCTGGAGAAATTCTGGGCGTTCAAAATCGGGCTGGCATGTGTGTGCGCGGCTGCTCTGCTGGTTTGTCTTTTCACGCAGGCCGCTTTGACACATTTCAGCATGGCCTTTCTTGTTCTGTATATTGTGCTGGTCTATGTGGAATGGATGCAGAAGCATTGGAAAAAAAGCCGGAGCGGCGGCTTGGAGGAGCATATCGTATGGCTTTCGCCGTTTCTGGCGGCGTACTTATTGTTACTAAGTCTGACGCCCGCGCCGGAAACCCCGTATGACTGGCAGTGGGTGAAGGATATTTATCATCGGGCGAGGGAAAATTTCCTGATTGTGACGCAGAATATACTGCGGGGCGGCCGGGAAGATTTCGGAATAGGGCTGAGCGGATTTTCCGAGGATGGGGAGCTGGGGGAAGGCTTTCGGGAGAACAGCCGTGAAGTGATGCGTGTTCAGGGACAGGGCAGCCTTTTGACGAATATTTATCTGATAGGAAAAGTATATGATACCTTTGACGGGAAACAATGGCTGCAGGAATATCATGACAGTGAAAAGGAACGGTTTATTGATACCATGGAAACTTTATATGCCGTCAGAAGGCTGGACGGCAGGTATCTATCCGATTATATATGCGAAACGGATTTGAAGATTCGCTATGAATTTTTTAATACAAAGTATGTTTTTGCCCCTTTAAAGTCAGAGGTGATAAAAACCGGCGGATTTGGTTTGGAGTATTCCTTTGAGGGCGGGGATCTGCTTTTGGAAAATCAGAAAGGGTATGGAACGGAGTATGATGTAACATATTATCAGCTCAATGTGGGGCAGGAGCTTTTCGATCGGCTGCTGACGGCAAGACAGGAACAGGATGAGGAGCTGTGGGACCTCTTGGCGGGACAGTACGCGAAAGATACAAACCAGCGGATTACGCTGGAGATGGTGGACGCTCATCGGCAGAAGATTTATGATAATTATATGGAGGAAATAACGCTTTCCGGGGAAGTGGAGGATTATCTGGAAAGGATAACGAAAGATGCTCAAAATGGTTTGGAAAAGCTGCAGGCGATTGAACGGGAACTGGCCTCTTTTACTTATACAAGGACGCCCGGGAAGCTGCCGGAGGATATTACAGATGCCGAAGAATTTCTAGATTATTTTCTATTGGAAAGCAGAGAAGGGTACTGCACCTATTTTGCCACGGCGTTTGCGCTTCTGGCAAGAGCGGAAGGATTTCCTGCCCGATATGTGAACGGATTCTGCGTTCCGGCAGGGGAAGGAGAAGTTACGGTATTATCCAACATGTCGCATTCTTGGCCGGAAGTGTATATGGAAGGCGTGGGCTGGATTCCGTTTGAACCCACCCCCGGATATGAGGGACTGCGCTACACGCCGTGGGCAGTGAGAGAACGGGGGGATACCTCTTTCTATGAGGAGGAAGAGGAAGAAGAGGATTTGGACGGGGATGAGCTTGTGGCGGCTAATCACAATAAAGAAGAGGAGGAGCAGGAACAGGTATTTGAAGACGCGGAAGCCGTGCGCCGACTCAGAAGACTGGTAGGATTTGGAATTCCGGCAATTTTGGCGGGATATGTGATTGTGCTGGCGGCGGATAATATGCTGAGCAGATATCGGTATCATAAGATGACGCCGGAAGGGAAACTGAGAGTGGAGGTTCGCAGAAACCTGCGGCTTTTATCATGGCTGGGACTGGCGAGAGAGGAACAGGAAACGCTTCAGGAGCTTCAGGAACGGGGCAGCCATATGCTGGGGGTGACGTCTCTTAATTTTATAGAGGAATATGAGAATGTGGTATACGGCGGAAAGGCTGCGGACGATAAAATGCTAGAAAGGGTGAGGAAGGAGAGGGAGCGGCTGCTGGAATTGACCGGAAAGGAGAAACGATTTGCCCATACTTATTATAAGATGAGGCTGTTTCTGGTAAGATATCGTTAAGGCGGAGCTGTTATTGCCGTGAAAATATTGTCAGGAAAAGGGTGTCTTGGATAAGAAAACCAAGGCGCCTTTTTGCTGTGTAAATCCTGCCTGACGGTTATTTATGTGGATACTGACTCATTTTATATAAGCTATTATAATTTCAGAGGCGGTTTTTGTCAGGAAGGCGATAACTTCCGCACAGATTCCGTCTTACATGAAGCCCCCGTTCCTAAAAACAGGGGACAAAAAATGGTCAGGAGGATACAAAAGATGGCAAGACGAGGAGAAAACATTCGTAAAAGAAAAGACGGGCGCTGGGAGGGCAGATATTATGTGCTGGAACAGCAGACGGGAAGAAATGTACTGCGTTCCGTTTATGCAAGGACGTATGGCGAGCTGCGTGAGAAGCTGTACGCGGCAAAAATGCATAAGGATACCTTGCTGGAAGAAAAGAGAGTCGCGGAGAAGCTTCTTTTCCGTACAGCGGCGGAAGAATGGCTCACTGTTATTGAGAATGAAAAAAAACACGCAACTTATATGAAATATTTGTCAATTTATGAAAGGCATATCAAGGAAAAGCTGGGTTCCCGTTCCTTTGCGGAATTGGAGGACGATGTTTTGAGAGAAGCATTTCAATGCGAAGGACAGGAAGCGTTGTCCGGCAGTCTGCAGAAAAGCATTTCATGTGTACTGAATCAAGTTATTTCATATACGGTATCCCATTATCATATCAGGCTTCCCAGATATTCCTGTCAGCGGCAGAAATCGGCGGCGAAGCCTGTGGAGGCGCTGAATCAATCGGAACAGTCGAAATTGCTGCAATGTCTATACGACAGCATGGATATTTATAAGCTGGGAATTGTCATCTGTCTTTCTACCGGACTGCGCTTGGGGGAAATCTGTTCATTGAAGTGGGAGGATATCGATTTGGAAAGTAAAATGCTCTATGTGAATACAACGGTACAGCGGATTGCGGTGAACGGAAAAGAAGCCAGAACCACACTGCTGGAAGGGGAGCCAAAGAGTATATGCTCCAAAAGGGAAATTCCGCTGTCGGATGAACTAATAAAACTTCTGGCGCCATACTGCGGCAGTCCGGAGGAGTATGTCATCAACAGGAAGAAGCCCATGGAGCCAAGGACATATCAGAATAAATTTCAAAAATATTTACAGGACGCCGGGGTGAAAAAGAAGAATTTTCATGTGCTGCGCCATACCTTCGCCACAAACTGCGTCAGCAGCGGCGCCGATATTAAAAGCTTAAGCGAGATATTGGGGCATTCGGATGTAAAGATTACCCTGAACCGTTATGTGCATCCGACCGCGGAGACAAAACGCAGGCACATGAATTCGTTATCCGCCGTTTATGGCCAATTTGTGGGACAGCAGTGCAGGATAGACTTATAAAATTACAAAAATATTACAGGTCATGAAAAGAGAATAGG
>CAOKFN010000054.1 GCA_948467735.1 uncultured bacterium | reverse complement strand
TGTCCCCCTGTGCACGGCAGGTTGTCCACGCGCTACTCACCCGTCCGCCACTGGCGCAGGATTCACTAGGTTTCCTCCCGCACCCGTTCGACTTGCATGTGTTAGGCACGCCGCCAGCGTTCATCCTGAGCCAGGATCAAACTCTCATGTTTTTTCCTTCTCCCAGTCTTCGTCTGGCCTTTCAGCTTTTCTGTTCTGGTTTACTGTTTTTAGGTCTGCCATTTCTGGCTGTCTTCTCTCGAAGACTTCGTTCTCTGAAATTCTCTTTTTGGAATTTTCAGGGCTGTGATGCTGTTTATTTGTCAAGGTGCTGTGTGATGCCGCGGACTTTCTCTTTCTTCCGTCCTGCATCCTGTCTGCCGCTGACTGCATCGGCAACTCTGATATAATATCATAGTTCTCTGCGTTTGTCAACTGCTTTTTTAAACTTTTTTTAACTTATTCCTACCAGAAATTTTATGTTTCGCGGTAGATTTTTATATTATCATACCGGCCGGCATCTTGTCAACTGTTTTTTGTATTTTTTTACAGATTCTGCACATTTGGCAGCAAAACCGTTTTTTACGTCAATCATGCATACTGAACAATATCAGCCAACGCAGAATACAAATGAACGAAAGCCGCACGCAGTGCCTTAAAAACATGGAAAAACTCTAATTATTACAAAATTCTACTTTACATCCTTATCTGCAGCTTATGGACAGTAATCAATAAAAAAAAACGCCTGCAAACAAGGCGCTTATCAATGCAAATCCTATAGTTCCACCCAAACATATATTGACAGAAAAACGGAGAAGGAGGGATTTGAACCCTCGCGCCGGTTGCCCGACCTACACCCTTAGCAGGGGCGCCTCTTCGGCCTCTTGAGTACTTCTCCTTAATCCGAACTGCATCTCTGCCAATATGCTTGCTGTTTGCATCACCATTCATGATGCAAGTGTTATTATATACAAAACAGCCTCTTTTGTCAATGCCTTTTTCTATATTTTCTAATTTTCAAAACATCCGATGCAGCTGACTGCATTTAACCATAATCTTACGATATTTCAAACGCCTCCAGCTCCTGACATATAGCAGCAAAATCCTCATAAACCGTAATAGTCTGCAGGCAGCGAAAGTCAAGAATATAGCCGGATGCGCTGTGTCTTAGAAAATCAGCGTCCCATAACGGAACAGCCACAAATCCTTCCTTATAGTGATACTTTACAGGTTCATATTTCCTTATATTTTCACGAAAATACTTTACTTTAGCCATACAAAGCTTATTGATGCGAAACAAAAGACCAATAACATCCGTCCTCTCAAAAAATGCATCTTTGAAAATTAAATGTTTATGTGAATTTTCTTTTTCCGAATACCATGCATTATTTTCATGCTTTAGTCCATATTTTTTTACCAAAAGCAGTTTGTCCTCAGTTTCGCACATTTTTCGCTCCCTTCCCAAGACACAGCCTTAGCCAGCACAGCCGCTTAATCCCAACTGTCCTTGACCTCTTGCCGCAGCAAGCGTCCTTAGCTCCTGCGGATGCCGACCTGCTTTCCCGATACCCTATACAGATAAAAATATTCTGTGATGTTTTCACTGAAACAGAATCAAATACCCCGCAGCAATCTGCGGAGCATTTGACCCACACGGCATTCGCCGAGTCATGAAACATGACCTTTTGTTCGTGCAGACATTGCACTTTGTTCCCTAAAAAACTTGGGCCTCAATACTATTTCACCACAATATTTACAATTCTTCCCTTCACATAAATCTCTTTCACAATTGTTTTATCACCAATTGCCGCCTTTACAGCCGCGATCTCTTTCGCCTTTGCAATTACCGAATCGTTCTCCTCATCCAGAGCTGATTCTACAGTCCCTTTTATCTTGCCATTCACCTGCACCCCTATGGTGACAAAATCTTCTTTGATGGCTTCCTCGTCAAATACCGGCCACTTTTCAAAGGCAATTGTATCATGATGGCCCAAAACCGCCCAAAGCTCCTCTCCCACATGAGGACATATACATGAAAACATTTTGACAAAACCTTCCGCATACTCTTTCGGACACTTACCTGCCTTATATGCGGCATTCATGAAAATCATCATCTGACTGATAGCGGTATTGAATCCCAATTGTTCAAAATCTTCTGTTACCTTCTTAACCGTTTGATGGTATACCTTGGTCAGAGTATCCTCCTTAATCGGAACAATATTTTCTTCGTTAGTGAAAAATGTCCATACACGATTGATAAACCTTCTAGCCCCTTCCACACCCTGCTGGCTCCAAGGTTTAGACACTTCTAACGGCCCCATAAACATTTCATACAGTCTTAACGTGTCCGCACCATAGTCCCGTACTACATCACTGGGATTTACAACAAACTCCGGAAAACGTTTTCCCATCTTAATACCGTTTGCACCTAAAATCATCCCTTGATGTACCAGCTTTTGAAACGGTTCTTTTACCGGAGACAGCCCTTTGTCATAAAGATAACGGTTCCAAATTCTCGAATACATTAGATGTCCTACCGCATGTTCCGGACCTCCAATATAAAGGTCCACCGGAAGCCAATGCTTCAACAGCTCCTGATTAGCGAATTCTTCCTGATTGTCAGGATCAATATAACGCATAAAGTACCAGCTTGACCCCGCACTTCCCGGCATGGTAGAAGTTTCCCTCACACCCTTTACGCCATTTTTATCATAGTTTTTCCATTCTACCGCATTTTCCAGCGGAGCTTTCCCGTTTTTCCCCTTATAATCTTCCAGCTCCGGGAGAATCAACGGCAGTTCGGTATCGTCCAACACATAAATCTCTCCGTTTTCCATATGAACCACCGGGACAGGTTCCCCCCAATAACGCTGTCTGGCAAAAATCCACTCACGAAAATGATAGTTTACCGTTTTTCGCGCCACTCCCTGCTGTACTAATTTCTTCGTGATTGCTTCCTTGGCCTCTTCCACAGTAATTCCAGTAAATTCCTCCGAATTCATCAGTCTGCATCCCTTGCCAAGATATTCTCCCTTTTCAAACGCTTTCTCACTCACATCGGCACCGTCAATTACCTGTATCATCGCGATATTGTGTGCTTCAGCATATTCAAAATCCCTCTGATCATGGGCTGGAACTGCCATAACAGCACCCGTTCCATAGCTCGCAAGCACAAAATCGCCAATGTATAGCGGCACTTCTTTCCCATTGGCCGGGTTTACAGCATAAAGCCCCTTTAACACGCATCCGGATTTCGTCTTGTTCAGCTCTGTTCGGTCCATATCGTTTTTCTTCAAGGTCTCGTCTATATAAGCCTGTACTTCTTCCGGATTTTCCACTCGGGACATCAGTTCCTTTACTATTCTGCCATCCGGCGCCAATACCATAAAGGTAATACCATAAATGGTTTCAATACAAGTAGTATAAATAGAGAAACTGCCCCCGCCCACAATCTGAAAATCCACTTCGACGCCTTCCGATCTGCCTATCCAATGCCTTTGAATGTCCTTCGTCGATTCGGGCCAGTCAATTTCGTTCAGTCCCTCCAACAGCTTCTCAGCAAACGCCGGCTGGTTAATCACCCATTGTTTCATATTTTTTCGCACAACAGGAAATCCGCCGCGCTCAGACTTTCCGTCAATCACTTCATCGTTGGAAAGTACGGTTCCCAGTTCCTCGCACCAGTTTACCGGCATATCTATATACTTCGCATAACCATCAAGATAAAGCTGTTTAAAAATCCATTGCGTCCATTTATAAAATGAAGGGTCGCTGGTGGCGATCATCTTAGACCAGTCATAATCAAAACCAAGTTCCTTTAACTGTGCGGAAAAGGTTTCAATATTAGCCTGTGTAAATCCATTGGGATGATTTCCGGTACTCACCGCATATTGTTCTGCTGGAAGCCCAAAAGAATCATATCCCATAGGATGCAGAACATTATACCCCTGCATACGTTTCATTCGGGACATAATATCCGTTGCGGTATAGCCCTCCGGATGACCTGCATGAAGCCCCACGCCCGACGGGTACGGAAACATATCCAGCACATAATACTTAGGTTTACTAAAGTCCCACACATCCGTTTTAAATGTTTCATTTTCCGACCAGTAAGTCTGCCACTTTTTTTCAATTTCCTTTGGATTATAAACCCGTTCCATACTTATACCTCCTTGACTGCCCTGTCGAACGCAAAATCACTTAGCAAGGCCATAAACTTGTATTTACTTTTATACTTTCTGTAACCGCAGTCCTTATGCGAATTTTTTTATCATTCTTTACAATACCGACAAGCCGCGGTCTCATATAAATCGTTTCCCTCTGCATCTATAACTACGATTACCGGAAAATCTTTTACCTCCAGCTTTCTGACCGCCTCCGTCCCCAAATCATCATAAGCAATCACCTCGGAAGAAATGATTGCTCGGGACAGCAAGGCTCCTGCTCCGCCTACTGCCGCAAAGTATACTGCGCCATTTCGTACAATGGCTTCTTTTACCGCCTCGCTGCGTCTGCCTTTCCCTATCATTCCCTTTAATCCCATATCAAGCAGGGCAGGCGTATATTTATCCATACGGCTTGCCGTCGTAGGACCTGCCGATCCAATCGGCCTGCCGGTTCTAGCCGGAGAAGGCCCCATATAATAAATGACATTATTTTTCATATCCAGCGGCAGCTGCTCTTTTTTCTCCCACGCCTCATACATCCTTTTATGCGCGGCATCTCTGGCCGTATAGATGATTCCCGTTAAATATACATAATCTCCCGCTTGAAGTCCTGCCGCTTCTTCATCTGCCAGCGGCAGCAAAATATGCTTATCCATTATTCCTCATTTCCGTACAGCTATACTGCACACAAAATCAATCAGACGCCGCTCTTCTTGCCGAAGCACATATCATAAGAACTATAAATCAGTTCCTATCATCGAATCCCTTGCTTAAAACGCACCTTTTATCAAAACATTAAGGAGCAGGCTCTGATATATTACAGGAACCGCTTCGCGAACCCTGTAATCCTTAAGTTCTATTACAGGAACCGCTTCGCGTACCCTGTAATCCTTAAGTTCTATTACAGGAACCGCTTCGCGTACTCCGCAATCTTCAATTATATTACAAGACTCTTACTATATGACGATTTACATGACAGCAGATATTCACTGCCACAGGGAGACCGGCAATATGTGTCGGATATGTAATAATATTGACCGCCAGCGCCGTTGTGGTGCCTCCCAGCCCTCCCGGGCCAATCCCAGTGCAATTAATCTTTTCCAAAAGCTCCTTCTCAAGTTCTCGTACATACGGCACTTCCGAAAATTCATCCACAGGACGGGTCAAAGCCTTCTTAGCCATCAATGCACATTTTTCAAAAGTTCCACCGATTCCTACACCTACTACCATCGGAGGACAGGCATTGGGGCCTGCGTCTTTCACTGCGGTCAATACCGCACTTTTCACTCCCTCAATACCGTCGGCAGGCTTTAACATAAACACCCGGCTCATATTTTCGCTCCCAAAGCCTTTGGGAGCAGCCGTAATGATAACTTTATCCCCCGGCACTATTGAATAATGTACAACAGCAGGGGTATTGTCCTTGGTGTTTTCTCTGAAAATCGGATCCTTTACCACGGATTTCCTAAGAAAGCCTTCCTCATAACCCTTCCGGACTCCTTCGTTGATGGCATCCTCCACAAAACCGCCCTCAAAATGCACCTCTTGACCAACCTCCACAAAAATAACAGCCATTCCCGTATCCTGACATATGGGAATCATATCCTGCTCTGCTATTGTCATGTTTTCCTGAAGCTGTTCCAAAATCTGTCTGCCCAAGGGTGCTTCCTCCGTATCAATTGCCCTCCGCATAGCACATTTCATATCCTTAGGCAAAAAGTGATTCGCTTCTATGCACATTTCTTTTATAGTTTCTGTCACTTCATTGACATTCAGCGTTCTCATTCCTGCTCCTCAATCCTTTTTTCTCTGCCCCTTCGTCCTTGATAGTACTTCTGAACCCATATGGCCACACAATATCCCTTTACATCATCATTAATTTTGTTCGACAATATTGAAAGATACCTCTAGCCCTTTAATCTGTAATCAGAGTCTTTACATCCTCTAATTCCTCTTGAGACGGACTGCCGGGTATCCAGCCAATCTTCTGTCCATCATTCAAATACCTTGGTATGAGATGTAGGTGAAAATGGGATACTGTCTGACCGGCAGCTTCTCCATTGTTCTGCACCAGATTCATTCCTTCACAATGCAGTTTCTCTTTCATGCGAACTGCCATCTTCTTCGCCAGAACAAACACAGCGGATGCCGTCTCATCGGGAAGCTCGTACAAATCCGCCGCATGCTCTTTAGGAAGGATCAATGCGTGCCCTCTTGTGGCTGGTCCCAGATCTAATATCACCCGAAATTTCTCATCCTCATATATTGTCTTTGAGGAAATCTCGCCATTGGCAATTTTACAGAAAATACAATTATCTCTCTTCATTCTTACACCTCCCTGCCCGCAGAAACGAGCGTCAATTCAACTTTCGGCTGAAACATTCAAACCTATGCTTTCTATTTTTTTTTCAACAAATTCAAACAACTGATCCAGCGTTCTCAATATTTTAAAGTCGCCCTTTGTTTTCATCGCACCGGACATAAACGCTCTTTGAAATGTCATTCTCCCATTAATAATATCCTCCATGGCCGTTCTTCCAAGCTGCAATTCCACATCCGACCGTTCAGGAATACCATATCTGCACTCCAATTTCGCGCCGTCCACCGACAATAAAATTTTCTTCTTTTTTTCCTCTATGCCTATAGAATACTCTGCACGGAACCCCGCCTGTGGTTTAAATGCCCTCCTGAGTTCCGCCAAATATTCATCATCATCCTTCCCCTCTTCGCTGAGACGATCCCGAAATAAGCTGGCCAGTTCCTGAATATCCTGCTTCTGGCGCTGTACATAGCTGTCATCAGACACATATTGAGAAAGCTGCTCCGTTTCCTGAGGCGTCAGATTCGTTCCTTTGGGTATCGCAATTTTCTGCTTCACCGCCTGATTGCTGGCCGGGAAGCAGGCCATATGCTGGTTTATGGAGCGATACATATTTTCCGCCTTTTTTTCAATAATTTTAATATATTGCTCATTCATTTCCAGCATCACCGTGTTTTCAATATAACCGCAGATGCCGCTGCATGGCAGTCCTCCAAGAATCTCCCATGCGGTAGACAAATTCAGCTTTGCTTCCCGCTCTCCATAAGTAGTGGACATAACCACCGGGCACATATAAATTCCGGCAATTTTCTCCTTGTCACCAAAAAGCCAGCAGGCATCCAAAAACTGCTGCATATATCCTCCGATACCATACCATTCCACCGTTGCAGCAAGAATAATCCCATCAGCATCCTTAAGTGTCTGAGGAAGCATTGTTATCGTGTTTTTTAATTCATACAGGTTATAGCGGGTGACATTGACCCTAAGTTCCTCTAAAATCTCCTGCATTTTGTTAATTACAAACAATGTGGGGTCATCAATAATACCCCTGCCTCCATAATAAATATTAATATTCAAAACAACACCTCACATTCTCTCATCCCACTTCCTGTCATACCTCTACAACGGCCCAAACGATTGTGGGAAGAATACCTGTCTTTAGCATCTTGGAAATTCATCTCACACTTCTCTTATATTTCAGCCGCTGAAGCATACATAAAACGGATGCCGCCAGAAATCCCGCCGCCAATCCTCCTACATGCGCCGCATTATCTATATTCTGCCCCACAAAACCGCTGTACAGAGAATAAGATATCATCAGCAGCACTCTCACAGGGGTCACATTTTCCATTTTCTTCTTTGAAAATAATACCATGGCAAGCAAAACCCCATCCAAACCAAAAATTGCCCCGCTGGCCCCTATAGAAGCCGAATAATCATTTGTCACTGCCTTTGCCAGAAGCGATATGAGATTTCCGCCAATTCCGGAGATAAAATACAATGACACATATCTGATATGCCCCACCTCTTTTTCAATCATAGCTCCAAGGAAAAACAGGATGAACATATTATTAAAAAGATGCGAGAAGTCACCGTGAAGAAAAATTGCCCACAAAATTCTGCCATATTCTTTATTTGTCAATACATCATACGCATCCAGCCTGCCCATTTCATACAGACGATTTCCGGAAAATGCGCATAGCGCAAACACAATCACATTCACAAGAACAAGTGCTCCACTGACGAACGGCTGATACCTCAACGACTTTAATGACCTCAATCTCTTCTTCCTCCTGAGATATTTTTGCCATATTGAAGCAATTCTAACATATTTTTATATGCTTTTCAATTATTTTATCGAAAAACTATAATCACCTTCCCACACTTTATTTCATCCCCCTTTTCCAGTTTTCTCTTTTCATATGGCTGCATTCGCAATCCATTTTTAAAAGTACCATTCGTAGAATTCAAATCCTCAAGATACACCTTTCCTTTTTCTTCCGTAATACGCGCATGAATTCTGCTGACAGAAGCATCCTCCAAAACCAAATCCACCTCTTCTTTTTTCTTACCGATTGACATCACCTGTTGTTCCAAGCTTGCAAGCAGCCTGCCATCCGGCGTATACAGCCTATGTATCTGTTCCTCCTGCTTCTCTTCAATAAATATGGTTTGTCCGTAGCTTTCTGCTGCATAGGATGTTTCCTCCGCCACTGCATATCCTGACATAACCTGCTGCATTGTCATATTGTATTCTTCACGCGTTTTTTTACTGCGATTCTTTTTTCCTTCAAAAAAACTAAATAACCCTCTTTTTCCTGTTTTCTCCGTTTTACATATTCTTTCCGTTAAACGAAAATCATCTGTACGAATTCCGTTTCTTATATCTTCTGTGTCTGTTTCGGATTCCATTTTTACCAAATCCGCCTCTTGCTTTGCTTCCTTCATCTCTTCGGACTCCCTGCTGACCGCTTCCTGTTCTTTGACATCCTCCAAAACTTCCGCATCTTCAAAAATCTGCGACCGCAGGTAAATTTCCCCGTTTCGCTCCAACTGTTCATACATATGATACACACAGTCTACCAACACCTCATCGTCATAATCAATGTGTTCCACCCAAAATTCTATCAACTTTAAGAAACTGGCTTCTCCTTCGTAGTAAGGGACATATAAAAAAGCAAATATATTGTTTTCCAAATCCTGAAATATTTGTTCCGGATACCAAAGAATATTTCCCATATCCAAAAGAAAACGCCCCAATTCCTGTTGTATCTGCTTCAAACTCCACATAAAATCCTTCATCCATTCTCTGGTAATGCAGCGGTTTCCAAACAGCTGCGCTATATTTTGTCTTGAAGATATATCATAATATAGATACGCCAATCCATTGATATAACGCAGACTGCATGAAAGCAGTCCCTTGATTCCGCCCCTGCCAAGAATACAATATTGATATCGTTTTTCTTCCGGCCTCTTCTCCAGCAAAATTCTTTCATAGTTGCAATTCAAATTTCTTACATATTCCGTATGCAGCATTTAATTTCCTCACCTTTCCTCATTACAAATGATACCTAATTATTCAGATTCTGCTCTCTCTTTCAGCCCGTTTTGAATCCCGCGGCACAGCCGAATAAATGTCACCGGCGACAGTCTCTCACCGCTATACTCCGCTTCTGCTCTCCAAACGTTCTCCGCGCTCCAAAAATTCCATCCGGGAAACGGAAATATCAACTGTCCGGCACCCTTAACCATGAATTTATTTTTTTGAAGTTCTGCCTTCAACTCTGTTATTTCCCACACAACATACTTATCCATATAAATACCGTGCATCCGTTCCCTCGTTTTTTCCTCCAGTGCCGCCGCATCATCCCCCTCCATGCTGCTCCCCCATAAAGTCAATGCCCCCATATCCTGTTCCAGCAGGCATCTATTATATTGGAACAACAGCATATAAATTACAAAAAGCATAGCGCTTATTACCACAGGAATCACCAATGCCGCTTCCACCGTAAAATATGCATTTTTTTCTCTCATATCCCAGCTCCTTTAAAAATTTCTGCACTTTGCTCAAACGCATGATACGACTTTACTGCTTAATCCACTTTAATATATAAAAATTACATGTCTTCCATGTTTTTATGCGCCTGCTTAACGAATTGTATTTCCTTGTCAGCTTTGCTCGTTAATACTCTCATTTCCTAATACACACTACTCCTCATTTCGTTTGCGCATCTTTTTATTATACGCTCAGCTTGTCCGTCAATATCCACGCCGCCGTTAAAAACGGCAGATATGGAATTCCCGTATTTCGTTTCACCTTACGCAGTATCAGCAAAAGCACTGAACAAATGGAAATCAAGAACAAACTAATTCCAAAAATCATCATACTTTTTCCCCAGCCTGACATCACGCCCAAAAATATCAGTACAATCCCATCTCCAGTCCCCACCTTTTTGGTTGTCAATGCAATCAGGAAAAGTCCTATTCCCGGCAGTATTCCAGTCAATGCATCAAATAATTTCACATCCCCTGTCCAAAACTGACATATTACTGCCGCCGCTGCCAGACTGCCTTCCACCACAAGCATCCATACAGGAACCCTTCGGCTTTGAATATCCATAATACTAATACTCAAAAGCCAAATTTTCATCATTAAAACAATCAGCATAACTTCCTCCCTATATAATTTTATTTCGGCGACATACTGTCCCATACATTAAAACATCTTCTCTTTCCTGCCCGAATTGCCGGCAGCCATATTCTATCTGCATCGACTGCATGGACGATAACCGGCCGCATCTTTTAAACTTACCGCATAAATTGTTCTCTTTAAACCGGAACAATCTCTACTGTAATGAAAATGGCTGCCCTCTTCCGTAATATAGAATTCTTTCGGCCGATTTCCATCCGTACATTTTTCACAGGGTTGATACCTCCTGCCGTATTGATTTCTCACTCCTCCAAGTTCTGCTGCTGTAATTCTCCGAACGGAAAGCTGTAGATGCGTACAATTTCGATTCAAATGGTATACCGTTCCGTTTTCCGTCATATATACGGTTCTTACATCCTCGCCTTTGGTTTCCGGAAGTTGATAACCATTCCAAATATGTGAATAATATCTGTTTGCCATATAAAAAGGCGAAAATCCAATTAGTCTGCTCCATGGCGAGACCGAATATGTTACAACGATATCTATGGTATCTTCGGAACCCAATACCTCGCTTTCCCAGAATCGGAGTCCATCCACCCCTCTTGTCAACGGAGACTGATTCAGATAATCTTTGCCCAGAATATCTATCAGCTGTGATTTCACATAGACAGAAGCTGCAGTAGTTCCAATTATGCTTTTCCACCAGCTTCCCTCTCCATTCTCTGCCGCCGGTTTCTCTCCGCTGTCCAGCGCATAACCGTATATGGATAATTTACTTCCGGTCTCCCACAAAGCAATCTGTAGATTTCCATGAAGCCTTATCATCTCTATTGCGCATCCCAGATTTAGAAAAAAGAAGAGAAATAATGGCAGCAATATGGAAGCCTCCACAGTCATCCCCGCCGGAATGTTTTTTAAAAGCACCTCAAGGCAGGCTTTACATCTGCTTATAAACCTCTTAAATAACATATTCAATCCTCTGCTGCCTTCACAGCCGTTAAGGTTATTTTCAGAACGGGAGATAAACAGTGATATCCCCTCTATGAAGCAGGCCGCACTAGAATAAGAAGTTTGAAATATTTCCGGATTCCGGGCAGAATCCTGAATTGTATTTTGATTTGTCGGAGAAGGTTTCATTAGATAGGTTAATAGTTTCATTTTTCGCATACCGCTCCATAGAAGGGACATCACTGTTCACCTCACTTTCTTAGTTATACCCTTTTTGTCTGGTTATTTCATATTCATAGCCATGGCGGCTGCCAATCTGTATGTATGCCTCCACATAATCATAGCAGCCATCCAGCCTGAAGGCTGTATTTCCGGAGGTCTTCCTAATATCAGCCTCCACCATATCCATAGCCCGTGCCGTAATTGTATCCATATCCGCAAACATCATAAAGATTCTCAAATAATCCTCATAGCTCAAACCCTCTCCCTCCTGTGTTTCCTCCTGTAATTCCCCTTCCAGCGCCGCAGTAAGGCCATAATGCCAGCTTTCATCATCTTTCAAAAGCGGAATCCGCCCTCCTGCCAAAAGAGACTTCACATCATAAACACTTTCCGCATAGGCCCAGCCCAGTAAAATGGCCGCCTCCAAAAGCGGGATCAATTCCGGCAGTGTAATTATGGTACATACCAATTCCGCGGCCATTCTTATTTCTGACATTTTTGTTTCATCCGTCAGCAGGTAAATTGCATTTGCCGCCTCCCTGACAGCACAGATACGGTTTGCCACACTTCGCAGATTGTCAGCATCACTTTCATTTCCTGCGATCAAATATTCAATCTGCCAATCTAACGCCGCCCCCTCCTTTTCCGTTCCATACCGTCCCATATATCGAAGCAAATATTCTTGAAAGAAAAATCTCTCTATCAATTGCTCCGCATCACTCTGCTCTGTTCTTTCTACATTCCCGGAATTTACCTGTCCCAGCTGAAGGCGGCTGCCAATGAGATTTTCCAGATTAAGCACCTTTTGGGATAATTCCTCCTCATCCTCCAGTACAAGTTTCAAAATCCCCTTTCTTCTTTTCTCCTCCAGTCCGTCCGTGGGATTACTGATATCTAAAATCTCCCATTCATTTTCTTTGATTTCTACCGTCATTCCATCATATGAGTCAATTTCTTCGTCCAACTCTTTCTTATCCTGCGCCTGAGTTCCTTCCTCCAGCCCATTGACTTCCATAACCTGCATCCAGTCTTGCAGCTTCTGCAAAAGCTCCAATCCCACATCCGCTTCTATGGCCTCCGCCGCACGTCTTCTAAATACAGCCCCTCCGTAGTCCGTCAAAATGGATACCCTTTTCAACTCCGCTTGTTTTACAAAAAGAGCCGGAAAATCTTTATGCCAAAAGCCCGAAAGAAACAAATCCTCATAACCCAAATTTCTTTCCAGATAATATCTTAAATGCTCTTCCGTATTGGTTTTACTGCACACAGCCGTCCCATAGGAGGCATCTACGGCAAACAGATTATACTGTCTCATCAATTCACGATGATACTCTGCCAAAATACTCTGAAGGCCGATTTCCGTAACGCACTCAACCTCCATTCTTGCGCAGTTTCTGCGGGCTCCGTCTATCAACGTCAGGCAGAGGGATAGAATAATCGAAAGGCACAGAGCAACCCACACCGTCAAATATGCATTATATAATTGTTCCTTTTCTCTATCTCCAAATGCCATGCAATATTCATCCCTCCTGCCCATAGTTTCCTCCTATTAGAACCTTCGTCAAACTCACACTTTACCTGTCTGCGATGTGATTTTCTGAAAGATATTATTTACTACCTGTGTAATCTGATTTTTGAAAATAATCACCAAGCCTACCAAAACCACAATAATCAGAATAATTTCTACGGTTCCCATACCGTCTTCTTCCACAAGGAACTGCCTTACCCCCTTCAAATTACTTTCTCCTCCTCCCATTCTGTTTTTCGGTTCATTTCTTCTTACATCAATCATCTCTTTTCTGATTACCTTCCGAATTACTTTTTTCATTTTTGTTCCCTCTCTTTTTATTTTTTTAGTTTTATATTCATAGCAAACGCCAGTAATCCTTTTGCTTTACAAAACCGTAATCACAACTGCGCCTCATACAATCTTCAAAAGACAAACGATTCTTTCGTTCACTATAACTACCTTGCTTTATGCCGCCCGGCATATTTACATACTTGAAAACGCAGGAATCATTATAACCGTCATCACGATTGCAAGCATGAGAACCATGGGAATCAGCAGCTTAGTCCCCGCCTCTTCTCCTGCCTTTCTGCTCCTAAGCAGCTGTTCCTCCGCCGCCTTATTCGCTTCCTCCCGCAGTCGCTCTATTAAAGCTCTGTTTCCCCTCTTCAGGTTCTGTGTCAGCAAAGTACTTAAACGGATATATTCCTGTAGACCTGTTCTCCGGCCAAAATGCTCATAGGACGCCCCCTCAGAAACACCGGCCTTCAGCTCATGACATGTATAAAGCATTTCTTCGCCGATTGGCGAACGCCTATTTTCTGCTTTTTGTTTTGCTTCATACTCATTTGCAATTCTTTGAAAAGCCCCGCGTATGGTCATCCCTGCCCCCACAAATAGAGCCAGTTTATGCACGATATCCGGATATTCCTTTCTGAGATTTTTCTTCCGTTTTTCTATCTGCTCATGAAGATCCCTGTCCGAAAACAGATATATCAATACCACCGCTGTCATGGCGGCCGCAAAAAAAAGCATACTATTGTCCTCCACCAGCTGTTTCCATCGGATACTCTCCCCCTGCAGCTCCGCGGGCAGTTTCCACTCCTCTTGATCCAAACTCTCCTTTTGCGACCGTCTGAGCATCTCTTCCACCTGCTGCCTAACCTGCTCTTTTTCAGATAATACCAGCGTCCCCAAAGTCACTGCCAGCTTTTCCGTCCGGCAATATCCGTCATACTCCAAACGCAGTGTCAGCTCCGCCTGCTGCGCATTCTCCACGCCAAATACATGCCCCGAATTGCTCAAAATATCCTGCCTTCCGCTCTCCCATTCAACGGATATAGGAAATCCTTCATATCTATCTTCCAGAATTAAATCCGACGTGACATTTTGTAAGCTTACATTTTTTCCAATAATATACTCAGGCACCTTTTCCATAAAATCATCAAATAAAACCTCCGCCTCCTCCTCTGTCAATCGTCTCGGTTCCACCTGTACCTGAAAATCCATCCACTGTTTTCCATACTCAGCCGCGATATTGATTTCTTTGGATCCTTCTCTGCATTCGCCCCTGACAATAACCCCATCTTCGCCTAAAATAAACATATCCCGTATACTGAACTTCGCCGCCGCGCCAAACCACGCCCCCGCCAAGACAATCGCCAGACATAACGCCGCCTTTTTGGCATAATACACTGTTTTTAGAAAATCTCCGTTTTCTCCCGGATGAAGCTGAAGCAAATCCTTTTCCACCTGAGCGGAGGAAAACATTTTAGGAAACCGCGGCCAGATTCTTTTCAAAAGATAGATTGACATTTTATAAAAGGGGTTCAATAAAGAAGCCATATTCACATCCGCCTGCTCTTTTCGCGAAAGAAACAGTAATATCAAATAAATTCCCGACATGCCTAACGCTATCCAATACAATTCCACACCTCCTGCTTATATCGACGATCACTAAGGTCTGCCATGCCACCCGCCCCACAAGCGGCGGCTGCTATGAACTGACAACAAATTTTATCGCTGGTGAGTATAATTACATTCCGCATCGGCTTGTTTCACAAGGTACCGAAGCATATTGTGCCCCGACGCCATGAGTCGGCAGGATTATGCTTTCTGCACCGCAATCCCATGCATGATATGCTCCCCAAGAAGATACGCTCCCAGATATGCCGCAAGACATCCTGACATGATAACAGTTCCTGCCAAATTATGATACAAATTATCAAAATACCCCGGATTTCCCAGATTAATATACAGCAATATTCCAAAAGGCATCAGTTCCATAATGACAAGCTCCATCTTCTTCCCGCCCATCAGCATCTGAATTTCCTGCTTCAGCTCAATTCGTTTTCCAATCTGATTTGCGGAACCTTTAATGATTTCTGCCATGTTTCCTCCATTTCGCTTTGCCAGCGCAAATATCTGTGCAAATTGACTGATATCATCACAGCTGCTTCGATTCGCCATATCCAGCAGCAGCTCTTCCAATGAAATATTGATTGCCAATCCTCTCTTGATAATATTCAGTTCCCTGCAGATAGGCGCGCCTTCCCCATACATCAGCGCCATATCCTGTCTGCATTCCAGAAAGGCATTTTCTATGGAATACCCCGCCTGTAAAGATGTCGCCGCCGACAAAATGCATTCACGAAACTGCACCGTCAGTTCTTCTCTTTCCCGCTCTGCCCTTTTTTGGGTTATTCTGCCAAAGGCGTACACGCCCACCGCCGAAAGCGGAATCATTGCCAGAATGCTTCGGTAGAAAAAATAAGAAAGCAGCCCCATAATACCTATACAAATTATTACCGTCTTTATTTTTTCTCCTTTTTTCCAGCAATATTTACGATAATCCTGCGGCTTTAAGTTTGTTTCCATGAAGCAGCACCCCCTTTTTGCGTAGTCTGCCAATAATATTTCCTTTACTGTCTTCCCCCGACTCTTCAAAAACAAACAAGGGATTCAAACATATTTCATCGTTTTTACAGCCCTCAATCTCTGTAATTTCCAACACCCTTCTGGACTTATCCCGCAGTCTGCCAAGATGCACAATGATATCCACTCCGGATGCAATCTGCTGTCTGATCGCCGCAAGGGGTAACTCCATCCCCATGAGCACCATATTTTCCAATCTGGACAGCATATCCTTCCCGCTGTTGGCATGTCCGGTGGACATACTGCCGTCATGACCGGTATTTAGACATTGAAGCATGTCTATGGCTTCCGCCCCTCTCACCTCTCCAACGATGATTCTATCAGGCCGCATTCGCAGAGATGATTTAATCAGCTCCCTAATGGTTATTTCAAAACAGCCCTCCGCATTGCTGCTGCGTGTTTCAAGCCGTACCAGATTTGGCAGCCCTTGCAGCTGCAGTTCTGCGCTGTCCTCAATTGTAATAACTCTCTCTTCCAATGGGATAAAATGAGACAAAACATTTAGAAAAGTGGTTTTCCCGCTTCCGGTTCCGCCGCTGATGAAAATATTATACTTGGCTCTTACCAGTTTTTCCAGAAAATCGGCGGCCTCTTGAGAAATAGAACTCATTTGGAGCAGACGCTCCATAGTGATAGGTTTATCGGGAAAACGTCTTATGGTGACTATGGGGCCATTTAACGCCACAGGGTTCATGACAATATTCACCCTAGAGCCATTGGGAAGCCTTGCATCCACAATGGGCGACGCCTCATTTACCACCCGATTGCATCCCGCCACAATCTGCTGTATCACATCCTGCAGCTTTTCCACAGATTCAAAACCTACATCAAGCTCCCTGAGCCGTCCCTCCTGTTCCACAAAAATATGATCCTTGCCGTTAATCATTATTTCCGTAACCGAGCTGTCCTCCACGAACATCTGTAGAACATCCAGTCTTCGCAGAGAATCAAACAACTCCTTCTTCAATCGCCTCCTGACCTCCACAGGAAGAATTATCAAATTTTCCTGTTCCAAAATCACCTCGTCTATGGTGTCCTCCACCTCAGAATCCGAATAGTCTTTCGCAAAATCCATCTTCTCCTGCACTTTTTGCCGCAGATCTCTTTTTAATTCCGTGTATTCCATCTTCCATTCTCCTTTTTTGATTTCTGCAATGCCGCAGAATTTCTTTGGAGCATTTTCTTTATAGACTTTTGAGCAGACTTTTTACATAATCGGCCAAATCCCCTTTTGTCAGCTGTTCCAGCTCGTCCGGCAGCCTGTGTATATGCGAAAGGCTGACCCGTTTCGTTTTGTCAAGCACATCCTGATATTCATACAAAGAAAGAACCTGTTCGTATTGAAGCAGTTTGCTTTTGGCAATCCTGTCTTCTTTTGTCAATGTATACACTCGGGTACACAGCCTGAGAATCTCAAAAAGCCCCTGCATGCTTTCGCTTAAATCCAGCACCACATACTCATACTCTCCCAGCTCCTCTATTTTCTGTAAAAGCCCCAGCCATTCCTCCGCCGTTACAGCAAGCAGATTCTGCCCTGCCTTCATGGGCGGTATATAATCAAGCCCTCCCTTGTGCTTTAGCATGGTCTGCATTCTCAGGCGAAATTTATCTTTTTCCGCATTGAGAAAATAAAGCAGATCCGCAATGTCCAATGTCTGCATATCCGGCAAAAGCTCCGCGAGTCCCGCATAATGCTCCAGATTCAAGTAAAGCGTCGGATGCTCCCGCGCCAGTATCTGGCTCATTGTCATGGCAAAAGAAGTCTGCATACATCTCCTTACGGGAGAGTAGTTCCCAATCAATTTCATTTTATGATTGCCGGTCTGTTTCGGAATTACCGGCAATCCGGGCAGTTTTTCTTCCGCATGCTCCATATACACTCCCAGCAAATGCTTCAATACCTCGTCCGCTTCCTGATATTTATCCACATAGACAACATTTTCCCACTTCATAAGTCCGCTTTCGCTTAATACCACGGGAGAATGAGCGCATATGACCCGCACCTCCTGACAGTATGCGGTCTCCGCCACCACCAGCATTTCCACCGCCTCCCTCTCCTCCCGGAGAAGATCCTCCACATTTGTATAAGTGTGCAGTTCCCATGGCAGATTCTTTTGTTTCCGCAAATATTCCGTCATCAGCTGCGCATATTCCTCCTCCGTATCGCAAAATGCCATGATTTTATTTGATATATTCTTCAATAGATACCTCCCATATACAGCAATATGCCAAACAGTACCGGGCCCGACAAGCAGATTCCCACCCTGCGCTTGTCCTCCTCCTTTTCCAGATAAAGCTTTCGCCCGCCATTTTGCAAAGCTTCCGCAAAATACCCTGCAAGATATTGCATCCGCTCCACAAAACATTGATTCTTCCACATTTTTAAAAGAGAAATAATTGCCGCAGCCAGCAAAGAAACAAATAAGAAACTCAAGATTTTCCCGAAAGGCAGATACCCTGCCGTCACCCCTAAAATTTTAACATCGCCCGCCCCCACCGCCCCGATTTGAAAGATCGGATAGAGCAGAGCCATAATCAATACTGCTTTCCCCCCATATTGAAGGATTCCTAAAAATCCAGCGTTCCGGAAGCACCATCCCGCCCCCAGAACGGCTGTGATTATCATCAAATAGTTGGGAATCCTATTCCTCCTGTAATCATACACACAGGCCGCCATTAAAAGCACACATAAAACCGCCAATCAACCATCTCCTTTGTTCCTTATTGCAGTGTTTGGACTTTGAGGCGATACCTGCCTCCAAGACTACCCGAATCGTAAAATTTTCTGATAATGTACCGTGACACCTGACTTGTAAAAGTATTATATCGAATATGTTTTTATATTTCAAGTGGAAAAACATAAAAAAATCATTTTTGTGAAATGTCTACAAAGTTTTATAAATTCCTATCACGTAAAGCGCCAGAACCCCCGGAAATCCAAGGATTCCGGATGTCAATACAGTAATGGCGTTCACCCCCACGCCAAGAGAAATCCCCGCTCCCTCCAACAAGGAATTAATAAAATAGATTGCTATTGTCCCTAAAATTCCTCTCATAAAAACATTTAATATTCGTTCCATACGCCTCTCCAATGCTTTTTTATATTCTATGTCCACCCAAGCAGAATATGACAGCTAACAAAATTTTCCAGTTTTGGAATATTTTCCGTTTTCACCGCCTATACTTTAACACAGAACTACTACCATTGTTACGCGCTTCAAAACATAACATAAATTTCTAAATAATTATAGAAAGGATGGATGGGCCATGAAAACATTTTTCAGCCAGAGTGTGGGCACGGATGATATGACGGAGGAAGATTACGCTCCCGTAACGCTGAGAGATTCCTTAGAAAAAACCCGCCAAGCCCTGGAGATTGCTTACGCGGGTTTTGACAACGCCGTAGAATTTGATTTAATAGACAGTTATATCTATCAGATTAATGCGCTTCAAAAAAGATACAAGCATCTGACGGATTTAGCGGCCGTGGAAAACATATCCGGAAATGACTCCTCATGCAAACATTCCCCGATTCGAGCCTTGGTCAGCCATGTTCTCGGTTAAAGTATTTTTTCCATAGGTCAGTCCGGCATAAACCGTCTGAGAATTGCCCATCACCGGCCCCGCGCTGTTCTGCCCTGCAATCTGTCCATAAGCATCATGCAGCGGCACAATGACTCTCTTAATCTCCTCCAAAAGCCCTCTGTCGCGACGCTGCCCGGCAAGCGCAAGACGTCTGATACAAAACATATAGAGCTGATGCAGGGCCGGCGCAGGGTCGTATTCGGGATGCAGAGAATTCAGAAGTTCATTCAGGCATCCTCTGGCCTTGCGCAAGGCCTCTTGAAATCCCACATTATCTTCCGCCGCCGTTTCCTCCGCTTCTTTTAAGTAGCACAAAAGCATCTCGTATAAGATTACCACCAGCTCGGTGGAATTTGCCTGCGCTATTCTCAAAGTAAACCGCTGCTTATCCTCTTTTTCCATCATTACCTCCCTGTCTTCCCACCATTTTCCCGCACGCGCAAAATGTCCCGTGTCTGCAATTACATCCCGCCCCGTCCTAAGAAACGGTAAATCAAATACTCCGCTGCCAGCTCTCGATTAACAGTTCCTAACACAAATAACTCTTTCATGTGGCTGCACCCTAATGGCGGGATCATCCTGCTGACGGCACGAAAGAGTTATTGTTTGTCATTATTTATTTTCCTGCATGGCAGCTTCAATCCTGCTTACTGCAGAAGCTGCAGCACCTGAGAAGGTCTCTCATTGGCCTGCGCCAGCATGGAAGTCCCCGCCTGTGTCAATACCTGATAGGTGGTGTAATTCGTCATTTCTTCCGCCATATCCACATCCATTATCCGGGAATAAGCGGCGGTCATGCTCTCAGATGTAATATCCAGACTGTTAATCGTGGATTCCAATCTGTTCTGATAAGCCCCCAGCTGCCCTCTGACGCTGGAAACATACTGAATGGCCCCGTCAATGCGGTCAATGGCTTCCGCGGCGCTGTCTTTTGTGCTCAAATCCAAATCCTCGATTCCCATATCTCTCAAAGAAATCTCCGGAATCACAACGCCCAGAACCTGCCCTTCATTGGCGCCAATCTGTAATCTCATGGCTCCAATCCCCGTGGCGTCCACATCCAGATTGTTAATCTCAAACGGCGCCAGCTCCTCGAAGTCCATTCCGGTCAAATCCAGCACCATCTCAAAACCGTTCACGCCCTGAATGGTCACAAGCTGATCCTTAATGCTGGCGGTCGCTCCCTGAGGGAAATCGCTGTCCAAATCCTTCAGACAGTCTATTTCCACCGTATATTCCCCGGTTTCTTTCCCGTTCAGCATCTCTTTATCCACGCGAATATTGTCAATATGATACACTTTGGAAGCCACATCCATCGAATAGGACTTCACCTTCACATCCAAGTCATTCGTATAGCCCTTCAGGGAAAATTCACCGTTTAAAAGCTTTTGGCCGTTAAATTCCGTCACGTCCGCAACTCGGGTGATTTCCTCCGTCAGCTGATCCACTTCCTGCTGTATCACCGCCCTGTCGCTGTCGGAATTCAAACCGTTTGCCGATTTCACCGCAAGCTCGTTTAATCTCTGCAGCATCTCGCTGATTTCCGACATAGCGCCGTCCGCCGTCTCAATAATAGAAACGCCGTCGCCTGCATTGCGGTTCGCCACGGAAAGTCCCTCCAGCTGGGCGTTCATCCTCTTTGCCATCGCCAGACCTGCCGGGTTATCCTTCGCCCTGTTAATCTTCATTCCCGAAGAAAGCCTTTCCAGAGACTGCGCCAGCAGGCTGTCGCTGTTTCTCAATGCATTATTTGAAATCATTGCGGATACATTGTAATTAATTCTCATAGATACCTCCCTATTCGCTTCCTAGAGCGCTTAAGCGCCCTCTTTTGCGGCAGACCGCCTATTCTTAACGGGCCGTCGTCTCCATCACTGCCTGCAGAAATACCTTTGCCACCCGGTAAAGCTCCGCGTTTTCCGTTGGCACATGCTCCTCGGGTCTGATAAACTCAGGCATTCCGCCCCCGGCAGGCACCACTGTAATATTGCCCACCGTCCAGCTTGCGCTCGCTTCCCTTTTAAAGGTATCGGCTATTTCCTGCATTTTCATTACCTCATTCTGCGCTCCGCCCATGAAAATTCCGTAGACCGCTCCGTTTTCCACATAGAGTCTGGCCTGCATATAATCTTCTTCCGTGGGAGCCACTCCCACCGTAACCGTACCTTTCTGGGCGCTGTTCCTGTCAAGGGTCAAGTGTACCTGAGTCACCGTGCCTCCCACCTGCAAAGGAATGAAGAATTCCTCCTGCTTTGCCAGCGACGCCGCCACCGTAAGCTGTTTATGATTCAGCTGCATGCTGCGGACGTCCAAGCTGCTCTCCGCTTCCGTAAAGGTGGCGTCTTCCACAGCCTCCAGCGCTTTTTGCGCAAAATCCACATACGTCTCCGTAAAATGTTCGCTGTCGTCCAGAATCTCCCACAGCTCATTGCTGTTTGTAATCTCTCGTCTGGGACCGCTCTGCACCAGCGCGGCCGACTTCGGCTCGGATGCCTCGGCCGCTTTCTGCGGCGGCTGATTCTGTGTCGGCGCATTCTTTGCCGGTTCCGCAGGCTGTTTTCTGCCCGCGGCGTTCCTGCGCCGGTCGCCCTGCTCGAATATATTCTCGGATCCTTGGGCCAGCGCCTGCGCTGCCATCAAATTATCCGCGCTGGCGGACATTTCTCCACGCTCCAGCATTGCCACGCATTCCTTGTCCGCGGTCGCAACCGCCCTGCGGATATTCTCCAGCTGGGTCTTGTTATATTCCTCCACCGCTTTTGCGTTGGAAGATACCTTTGACACCACTTTATTTGCCGTTTTGACAAACGCTTTGGCAATCTGCGCCGAAATGCTGTCGTTATTCTTGGCCTTCTGCATCTTTTCGGCCGCGGAGCCCAGCTCCTCCGTCACCTTCACATCCACGGCTTTCAGCCTGCCGTTTCGCACTGCGGACAAAAGATTGGAAAACTGCAGCTCCGCCTGTGCGTTCACCAGCGCGCCCACCGCCGCGCCGTCCGCTCTTTCCAGCTGACGAACCAGCCTGTAAATGCCGATATAGCTCTCGCGCTCTTCCGGCGTAATTTCCGCATTGCGCTCCAGCCCGTACAGGAAACGGCTGTAGCTCTCGGATTCCTTCTTATACTCCGGAGGAAGCTTCTCAAAATACTCCTCCAATTCTCCAAAGCTCTTTTCCAGAGGATTGATGCCGTCCCTTATCATCTTCAGGGTTGCCGCAGGCGTCAGCTTCTGGATAACATCCTGCACCAGTCTGTCGGCTTCCTTCACCGCCTCCAGATTCTCCGTGGTAATCTCCATCTGATTATAACCCAGAATCCGAATCGCCCTGCGGTTCTCGTCCGTAATCTCCGCGCCGATACCCTTCAGCAGACTGTCCGTATTGCCAAATGCTTTCTGGATACTATCTCCCAAGTCGCTTCTGGGCGAAGTCATCAATGTCTCATAACTCTTCTGAGCCTTCTCATACACCTCCTGCATCGCCTTGCCGCTTCTATGGAACTCAGCCAGAGACGCCTGATTATGCCCTTGGGCAAAGGGTCCAAGGACATCCACGGGGAGCTTGGGCAGATCCGCGGCCACGCTGTTTGTCTGATGGTAATTGCGATATTTTTCAACGGCTTCCGCATCTTTGGGGAAGTACCGGTTCGCCACCTGACTCTCGGCCATTTTCAGCGCTTCTATCAATTCTTCCATGGGGGCGGTGTCAATGGCAAACCCCCGTTTCAGCAGCTTGACATTTACCTCCGCCGTCATCCGCAGCCTGATTTCCTCCATCTGCCTTCTCGCGGTGATATCGCCCACATTTGCTTCCCAAAATTCTTTGCTGTGGTAATAATCGGAGATCTCCGCCGCCTTTTCATACAAGTTTTCACTTCGTTTCGTCACGTCCGCATGGAGAGGAGTTTTCCCCTCCGCAACCGCAGCAGCAGCCGCCTGTGCGAAATGCTCCTCTTTCACCGGGAGCTCCAAATTCTGCAGGTCCGCCAGTTTATTCAAGTTTTCCGTCGTCAGAGGCAGTCCCCTGTCCAAAAGCCAAGACGCATCCCTGTGGCTGTCCTCATTCACTTCCCTGCCGGACTGTTCTATGATCTTGTCAATCTGCGCCAAAAGCTCCTCATTCTGCTTCGACGGCCTGCCGCCCGCGCTCTGGGTATAATATCCATGTACATCCTCCGCATAGAACTTAGGCGCGCCGCCCCCCTTGCCCGCGCCGCTGTTCTGGGCAAGATAAAGACTCCATATTTCCGTCTCCAAATCATTGTCAATCAGATAACTGCGGGAACCGTCGCTCATGGGCTGCAGCTGGTTATTCATTTCCCAAGCCTGCGACACGGCGGACAGATTCTCCTTTGACAAAGGCACGTCGGCCGCCTGAAAGCTGTCCGCTACCGCCTGAGCCAGAACCTGACTGCCCAGTGCGGCCGTCAAAGTTTCCATGTCCATATCGTCGGTATATCCGGCGATATTCTGGCCGGAACGCACCAGCTCCGCCTTGATTTTGTCCACTATAGTCACCACGTCTTCCGGTTCCATACTGCCAAGATCAAAGCCTTCCTCCTGCATTTTGGCGTAGTCCTCCGCTGACAGAGTATGGGACATCACCGTCATGTAATCCTGCGCCACGGCGGCATCCACGCTGCCCGCCTCCTGCTGCAGCTCAATCAGGCTTTTCCCCTTCTCGCCGCCCATGCCGGGCACATCCTGTATGCCGTTTACCATCGCCGCAAAAGGAACCTGTCCCGCCGCCGCTGCCGCCCCGTTGTATGCGGCTTTTGATTTGTTAATCTGCTGTTTTTGTTTTTCGGCTTCCGATACAGCCTGCTCTGGGAATGCAACTTTCAAAATATATTCTCCTGTTTTCTAATGTATTGTCGGTACGAAGTACATACTATCGTTTTAAAACCAAAAGGCAGGTGCGCCTTGGCACCTACCTTTTATTTCGGTAAAAACTCTCAAAACCTTTACCCTGCTTACTCACAATAAAGACAATGTTTTACCGGCGGACTTTCACCCGCGAAACTCCTCCTGACGGAGCCGTGGCGAATCAGGCCCCGAGACCTTAAGCTTCCTTCCGGCAGACGGCGGGGAAGCAGACTCCTTCCAATTAAAACACAAATACGGCGGCGCCATACGGAGGCAGATCCAGCGTAATGGAATAATCCTGATTCCGGCAGGACACCTTCTCCGCCATAATCTCCCCGGCAATTTCATTTCCCCAGCCGCCGAACCTTTCCTCATCACTGTTCAGCAAAAGCTTGTACTTTTTCTTCTTCGGCACGGGAACCCTGTATTCTTCTCTCTTTACAGGCGTCATATTCAGGACGAACAATATGCTGCCCGTTCCCTTGGAAGACTTTCTCACAAAAGAATAGACGCTGTTCTCCCCGTCGTCGGCATTCATCCATTCAAATCCGTCCCAGCTGTCGTCAATCTCGTAAAGCGCAGGATATTTGCGATAAATACTTAAAAGCTCCTTTACATAGGAATGTAACCCAAGGTTGCTCTTCTCGCCTAACAGGAACCAGTCCAGCTCCCTTTCCTCGCTCCACTCACGCTCCTGTCCGAAATCCTGACCCATAAACAGCAGCTTCTTGCCGCTGTGTCCGAACATATAAGTATACGCGGTGCGCAGATTGGCGTACTTATCCACCTGATACCCCGGCATCTTGTTTACCATGGAGCATTTTAAATGCACCACCTCATCATGGGACAGGGGCAGAATATATTTTTCATGCTCATTATAGCTCATGGCAAATGTCAGAGCCGAATGATTCCCTTTGCGGAAAATGGGATCTAACTTCATGTACTCGCAGAAATCATGCATCCACCCCATATTCCACTTAAAGGTAAATCCAAGCCCGTCCCCGCCGATTTCGCTGCTCACATGGGGCCATGCGGTGGACTCCTCCGCCACCGTAATAAAATCGGGGTAAGTTCCTCTGACCACGGAATTCAAATGCTTAAAGAACTCAATCGCGTCCAGATTTTCCTTGCCGCCGTATTTATTCGGCACCCACTGTCCTGCCTGCCTTCCGTAATCCAAATACAGCATGGAAGCCACGGCGTCCACGCGGATACCGTCTACATGGAATTCCCTCAGCCAGAACAGCACATTGGCAATCAAGAAATTCCTCACCTCCAGCTTGGCGTAATTAAACACCTTGGTGCCCCAGTCGGGATGCTCTCCGATGCGTGGATCCGGATGCTCGAAAATGCATTGGCCGTCAAATTCTGCCAAGCCGTGAGCGTCCGGCGCAAAATGAGCCGGCACCCAGTCAAGGATGACCCCCACCCCCGCCTTATGAAGCTCATTCACCAGATACATGAAATCCTTGGGCGTGCCGTACCTTGATGTGGGCGCATAATATCCCGTCACCTGATACCCCCATGAACCGTCATAGGGATGTTCCAAAATCCCCATCAATTCCACATGGGTATATTTCATCTCTTTCATATACTCAACGATTCTGTCCGCAAACTGGCGATAATTATAAAAGCCCTCTTTCCCGTCGGGATGTTTCATAAAAGAACCGATATGGCACTCATAAATTGCCATGGGCTGTTTCTGAATATCATTCTCCGCCCGATCCGTCATCCATCTCTCGTCTTGCCATTCAAATCCTCTCATATCGGCGATAATGGACGCCGTTCCCGGCCTGTATTCCGCCTGATTGGCAAAGGGATCGGCCTTGTAAAGCCTCCTGCCGTCCTGCGCGGTAATCAGGAATTTATACATTTCCCCCGACTCTATTCCGGGAATAAACAAGCCCCAGATTCCCACAGGCCCCAGCTTCTTCATGGGATGCGATTCCGTATCCCACCCGTTAAAGCTGCCGACCACATGCACACAGACCGCATTGGGCGCCCACACGCCAAAATAAATCCCCTTTTTCCCCTCTTCCTGCGACACATGGGCTCCCAGCTTCTTATAGATATCATAATGTGTTCCCTGAGAAAAAAGGTACTGATCCGCCTCGGAGATAAATACCGTTTCCGTCACTTCCGGATTTCGCTGTTTTTGCGCCATTTCTTCTCCTGCCTTCACCTCTTTTGCAGAAGCCTTAGACGTCTTGCCGCCCTCCGGCTGTTTCAATTTCTTTGCTTTTTCCTTCTTGTCCATTTCTATCCTCCTGCTATTCCAGTTTCGTCATGCGCAAAGCGGCGCGCTGCGCTGTCATCCTCTGCCTGCCTAGGCGCATTGCATTGTCAGGCGCATGTAATCCTGCGGCTTCCCAAATTTTCCTCCGAAAAATACGCGTCCGAAAATCTTTCCCTTACACCGAATTTTATTTATGCAAAGTCTTTTTCCGTCAAGATAATCATATCTTCCTCATCATACCTTTTTGCAAAAAGAATATCGAAAAAATGTCCCAGCGTCTTTCTACAGGCATGGCGGATTGCTCCGTCTACAATTTTCTTAACTTCAACCACCGTCACCACATGGTCTATGGTCTGAAGCTCTTCAATGCGGGTATGAAGCGCCAGCACCCCCAGCTCGTCTATGGAATACTCCATTTCTCTCGCATACCGCCTGCCGAACGAGACCAGCGTATCATTGCTCAGAGCCTCTAAATCCATGCGCGCCGTGAAATCGCCAAAAAGCTCCGGCGTACCCAGAAACATTTTTTGAATCGCCTTTTTCGTATCCTCCAAAACCACAATGATTCCCAAATTTTCCTGCTGCAAGGATCTATGAAGCATCGCGGCTGTCTGAGGATTCATGCCGGAAGCGTGATATATAATCAACGCTCCATTGTTTAAGTTCCACAAAGTTTCTTCCACATTTCTCTGATTCAGGTTTTTGCCGGATACCTTAGCGACCTTTCCCGAGAAATTGCTGTCGGTCATCTGAACCTCGCGAATCATATTTTTCGCAAATGTCATGGTATCCATGCCTTCCTCGCCGGTGATTACGATATTTCCCGTATAGGCCGCCATACTGATATTATCGATGGCCTGTACAAGTCGTTCTCTGGCGGAACGACTCTGGATAAAGGGTGCGTACAGCTCCTTCTCCTCCCGGGTCAGCCTTCTTATCTTGGCCGCTTCCCGCTCTATGGGCGGTTCTTCCGCACGGCCCGTCAAAGCGTTTTCGGAAGCCTCCGTCAAAGATATCTCTTCGTTCGGAGCAGGCAGTTCCTGCGCCCCTTCCGTTTCCTCTTTCTCTTGTACATTTTCTACGGCGCTTTCTTTTAGGCCGCCGCTCTTTTCCTTCCGTTCCTCTTCACTACCATTGTTATCATCTGTTTTTGTTTGTTTCTGTTTGTCCAGAGGCGTCCGGCCTTCTGCCAGCCCCTTTCCCTTCGCCTGATTTTGCTTCCCGGATACTTCCTGCCCCTCTGTCTGCTTTCGGAATTCCGGTTTTTCCTGCTCCTCTGCTTTCTTTAAGCTTTCCGGCTGTTCCTGCCCTTCCGGCTGCCTTGGGCTTTCCTTCTGTTCCTCTGCTTTCTTTAAGTCTTCCGGCTGTTCCTGCCCTTCCGGCTGCCTTGGGCTTTCCTTCTGTTCCTGTTCCTCTGCCTGCCTTAAGCTTTCCGGCTGTTCCTGCCCTTCCGGCTGTCTTGGGCTTTCCTTCTGTTCCTGTTCCTCTGCTTTCTTTAAGCTTTCCGGCCGTTCCAATCCTTCCGGCTGTCTTCGGCTTTCCGGCTGTTCCTGTTCTTCTTCCTTCTTTCGGCTTTCCGGCCGCCTCCGGCTTCCCCGCCGTTCTCGTCCTTCTTCCCGTTCCGGCCTTTCTGCATCCTCTGCTTGGGTTTCCCCAAACGTATCCTCAAAATATTCTGCCTGCCCGTTCTCCCTGCCGTCCGTCCCCAGCTCCTTTTGGGCGGCTGCATCTATGTCAATCACCTCGCCTTTTTCCAGACGCTCCAAAAGCCCGTCCCTGACAGCTTCTTCAAATTCAGCAAACATAGGCCCCGTCTGACGCAGAGCCTGCTGCCGGATTTCCTCCTTATACTTCTCTTCATTTTCCTTTTTCGTCCGTTCCCATTCCGCCAGAATATCCTCAAGCTGCATTTGGCCGGTAATCTGTTTTTCGATAACCGCGCTCTCAGGCTCCGTCGTGCTAATCCCATCCTCTTCCTGTGAAAGCCCTTCCATCGGCGGCTTGGACGGTTCCTTTCGTATCTTATCTATGGAAGATACCTGCTCCTTTGCTCTGACAACACTTTCCATACGCATCTGCGCAAGCACTATCTCAGCCGTATCATCCCTTACGTAAGATACCTGTTCCTCTTCTGCCGCATACTCCATAAGCGTATCTTCATATGCATCCGTACTCTTTCCCGCACATTCATCGTTGGAGGATTGTTCGCGCGGCGCTGTGTCCCCATCCTCATTTAATATGTTTCCTACTGCCGCCGACTCTTGATACGGAAGGGACTTCGCCCCCGATGGAAGCGCTTCCCTGTCCGGCCTCTCACCCGCCTTCGCAGATTCTGCACTCCCATAAACGCTTGTCTGTGATACAGTCTTTTCCTGTCCATAAGCTTCCGTCACCGGCACGGTCTCCTTCCGCACCATTCCCTTCTCCGTCGGTTCGCTTTCTTCTCTTATCTGCGAAACTGCCGCAGCATTTCCTTTACCCCGCCCTTCTTTTTCGGACACGGTTTGTTCCTTATTCGATACTTCTGTCGATGCTTCCTGTTCTTGAATCTTGGAAGCATTTTCCCGGCTCTTCTCTTCCGCTTTCGGAACAGGCATGGACAATACAGACGCCTGACGGGTATCGTCTTCTCCTAACACTTCCTGAAGGCCTGCCGCCAGCTCCGCCTGTAAATTAATTGTATTATACTCGCTCACATCCACAGTTTTCACTTGGATTTCCATTTCTTCCGGTTCTGTCCCAACCGCAGCTTCCGATTCATGGGATGCCGACTCCCATCTGACGGCCGAAGACGCCCCGCCATCTACGGACTGTGAATAATCTCCCCACTGCCCGTTTCCCTCAACCTGCCCTTCAGACCCCCATACACCGTTCTCCTGCGGTTGATTTTCAGACTCCCATTGTTCGTTTCCCGGATACTGACCGTCGGCTTCCCACAAGCCGCTTCCCTGATATTGGTCGTCGGCTTCCCATGAACCGTTTCCCTGATGTTGGTCGTCGGCTTCCCATAAACCGTTTCCCTGATATTGACTGTCGGCTTCCCACGAACCGTTTTCCTGATACTGACTGTCAGCTTCCCACTGGCGGCCTTCCTGAGACTGACCATCGTTCTCCCACTGCTCATTTTCCTGATATGTGCCGTCCGACTCCCACCTGCCGTTTCCCTGCTGCCGCCCTGCAGCGCCCTGCCGCCCGTCTCCCCGAAACCGGCCATGCGCCGCCCATTGTCCCTCCTGATGCCGGGCGCCATTCTCTTCCTGCTCCGGAATTTCCTCCATCTTGTCAAAACGATGATCATACTTTTCCTGCTGTATCGGAGACAAGGGCTCATGCAGCATTTTCAATTCCATAGCCTTGATAACATACCTGCCCTCGCCAAACCACAAAATCAGTTCGTCGCATTCTTCCACGCAGCGGGCCGCCAGTCCCACTTTATGATACAAATAAGCCAGCTCATAGGCCCACTTTTCCCGATAATCTCTTTTTTTGAGTTCTTCTAAAACTCCGATACGTTCCTCAATGCTGACATCCTGTGCCTCATACAGCTTATACTGTAGAATGTATCGTCCGGAGTCCTTCGGTGCCGCCAGAGAAAATTCTTTATAGTAATTTACAGCCTGTACAAACTCTTCAGTTTTAATGCACAATTCACAGAGGGAATAACAAATCGTCCTTCCCCCCGGCCGCCTGTCATATGCCAGCAGCAGCATGTTCTTGGCGTCTTCATATCGTCTGTTAATCTTATACAAATCACCAATGGTACAGAGCATCATTACGCTTTTTACCCTTCGCCAGTCAATGGTATCCGCAATTTCAGCCGCCCGTGCAAATTGTCCCTCTGCTATCAAATTCTTTATTTCTTCCGACCTTACTTTATATTCATATTTATCCAAAGTAATCTGCTCCCTATCTAACAGCATTCATCACATAGTATTAAGTATAGTTTACCATAAATGCCATACATCTGTCAAAAACAATAACAAATGCCTCCATGACTTTCGTCTGCCTAAGCTTGACTATGCCCGCACAGCACCATATCTTTGAATCGTTGCTTTGTATCTAAAATTCGTAAGTTTATTATGGCTCATGTTGCACAAAATATCAAGTGGGATATGGATAAAAATATGGAATAAGATTATCTTTTAACCCTCCTTGTTTTTGAATCTCAGAAGACAGGCTCATAAAAATCCAGATCTGATATAGAATCGGACGGCCAAACAAATATCGCAGACAAAAATGATTTTGATATGGAAAACAACCTGCTTATATGTTATACTACAGTCAAATTTATACATACGGGAGGAGTCTCATGCCAGAAACGCACAAGAAAGGTTTCAATGCCGAATTAGTCCAAAATGATTTAGAAAATTGCTGTAGAAGCGAAGCTGTATGTGGTCAGTGTCAGGGGACGGCCTGCACAATAGGATATGCAAAGCAGTGCATTAAAAATTTTCTGAAGGAGCCGAGAAAGGAAGTTCCGGAGGGTACGGAGCATGTTCCCGCCATGGATGTTAAAATTTTTGATGAAACGGAACTGGAAACCGCGATTGCACATATTCTAAAGGAATGCAAAGACTGCAAAGAAGACCATACGGAAAACTGTATCATCAATGTGGTTCGGAACTGCTTGGAAGTAGGCCTGTTCGGAGACGTACAGCCCTACGAAGGAAGCGCCCTGCAGTACTTAATGTACCTGAACGCCAATTTCGCCGATAAATCCGTGCGAATTGCGGACACCTACAAGAATTAAGCCACAAGAACGCACCTAAAACCGCATTTCCGGCCCGCGCCATAAATGCCTCGCCGGAAATGCAGTTCATTTTACAGTAATTATCTATTATGGAATCATATGATCTCCAGCCGTCTTTTGAAACACGTCTTCCCAATCATGCCCTTTCAATCAATGTCTATAAGTATTGACATGCCTCTGCTTCCGTAAGATCATATTTCTTTACAATCGCCATTTTGATTTCCGCATCCGAATGTCCGAAGTCACGAAGTGTACCTACCATTGCCTCAATCCCCTTTTTCATCCCCTGCTCTAGCCCCTGCTGCCTTCCCTGCTCCATCCCCTGCTCTAAACCCTGCTGCCTTCCCTGCTCCATCCCCTGCTCTAAACCCTGCTGCCTTCCCTGCT
>CAOKFN010000053.1 GCA_948467735.1 uncultured bacterium | reverse complement strand
AAAAGCAGAAATAAGCATAAAAAGACCTTGCCGATATTCAGTTTCCATATCTGAACCCGCACTGTCGTGCGGTTGTCGCGGCATTCGTCAAATGGAAATGCAAGCATTCCCATTTTCCTCATTGCTCGCGCAAATCAGCAAGGTTTTTCTTATGCCATTGATGTAATTATTTAATGCGTGATGTGAAAAATGTTGCCAAATCGTTGCCAGTGCTTAAACAAATTTGCTTGCGACCCGCATAAACACTAGCTTTCTAAAGTCCATTTCATCACTCGAACTCAATCGTCCCAGGCGGCTTACTAGTCACATCATACAACACCCGATTCACATGCGCCACCTCGTTAATAATCCTGCTGGTCACTTTCCTCAGCACTTCCCACGGAACCGGCGCCGCCTCCGCCGTCATGAAGTCAACCGTACTCACCGCCCTCAGCGCGACGGCGTAATCATACGTCCTTTCATCCCCCATAACGCCTACGGATCGCATATTGGTCAAAGCCGCAAAGTACTGATTCAATTCCCCAGCCAGCCCTGCATTGGCGATTTCTTCCCTGTAAATCGCATCCGCATCCTGTACGATCTTCACCTTTTCGGCAGTTACCTCGCCCACAATGCGGATGCCAAGGCCCGGTCCCGGAAAAGGCTGGCGGAAAACCAGATGCTCAGGAATACCAAGCTCCAGTCCTACCTTCCTTACCTCATCTTTGAATAGGTCTCTAAGCGGCTCTATAATTTCCTTGAAATCCACATAATCCGGAAGACCTCCCACATTGTGGTGGGACTTTATTACTGCGGATTCCCCTCCCAGACCGCTCTCCACCACATCGGGATAGATGGTGCCCTGTACCAGAAAATCAACGGCTCCGATTTTTTTGGCTTCTTCCTCAAATACGCGAATAAATTCCTCACCTATAATTTTACGCTTGCTCTCAGGCTCTTCCACGCCTGCCAGCCTATTGTAAAAACGTTCCTGCGCATTGACCCTGATGAAATTCAGTCTATAACTTCCCTTCGGGCCGAACACCGCTTCCACTTCGTCGCCTTCATTCTTTCGCAGCAAGCCGTGATCCACAAATACGCAGGTCAGCTGCTCCCCCACCGCCCTAGACAGCAGTACTGCCGCCACGGAAGAATCCACGCCGCCGGAAAGAGCACAGAGTACTCTGCCCCCGCCCACCTTTTCCCGGATAGCCTTGATATTTTCTTCCACAAAGGAATCCATCCGCCAATCGCCGCTGCAGCCGCAGATGCGGCGCACAAAATTATAAAGCATCTTGGAGCCCTCCGCAGTATGCAGTACCTCCGGATGAAATTGAATGGCATAGAGCTGACGTTCCGCGCACTCCGCAGCCGCAACCGGACAATCCGCCGTAGCCGCCGCAGCCCGAAAGCCGGGAGCCATTTGGGCAATATAATCGAAATGACTCATCCAGCAGACCGTATGGGGCGCAACGTCAGAAAATAGCGGGGACGAGGTATCCACATCCACTTCCGTCCTGCCATATTCCCTGACCGCGGCACGTTCCACCCTGCCGCCCAAAATATGCATCATAAGCTGGGCGCCATAGCAAAGCCCCAATATGGGAATTCCCATTCCAAACAGTTCCGGCGAACAGGAGGCCGCGCCTTCCTCGTAACAGCTGCTTGGCCCGCCGGTCAGAATAATTCCTTTCGGATTCATGGATTTTATTTTTTCCAGATCGGTTTTATAGGAATAAATCTCACAATACACATTGCACTCTCTGACACGCCTTGCCACCAGCTGGTTGTACTGGCCGCCAAAATCTATGACAATTACCAGTTCCTTCTTCATCTTCTCCTCCGTTGAATCTGTCAATGTCCTCATTATAAAATGCTGAAGCGAAACATTTATTTTTCATAACAAAAACATCAATTTTCCGGCGGGCCTTACTCTGCAGGTCAAATATCTGCTTTTGTACCCCTGACGGAATTTTGCTTTACACCTCACGCTCATTATAAAACAAGGATATCTTCAAGTCAACTCTTGCATTTTCATCCTCGCCGCACTATAATTAACGATAATATCGGTTCCATGAGGAGACAATGGGGCGTCAGGAAATATCTGCCCCATACTATTTTTTCGTCCCGCCGGAAATATTTCCATCCTGTAGAATCCTTCCTTCACTGCCGGAATTCTGAACCTTTTCCTCCGCACCGTTTCCGCCTCCGCCGGTAAAATCCGAAAGCAGCCTAAAGGTATAGCCCATCTCTTCCCATTTCGTCAGCACCTCATCCAATATTTCTGCGTTTGTCTTTGAAGTACTGTGCAGCAAAACAATGGCTCCTGGATGAATGCGCCCCATAAGCTTTTCCATCGCCTCTTCATGGCTGGGCTGGGCGTCCTGATTCCAGTCCACATAGGCCAGACTCCAGAAAAACGTAGAATATCCCAGTTCCTGAGCCATCTGTAGATTGGCTGTGCTGTACTTGCCCTGAGGAGGCCTATAATAATTGGCCATCTCCTTTCCCGTTATCTCTTTAAAAAGAGCCGCCGTATCCTCCATTTCCTTCTGGAATGACGCCTTGTCGGAAATCTTGGACATGTCAGGGTGATGATATGTATGGTTGCCAACAGAATGTCCCTCGGCAGCCATGCGCTTCACTATATCGGGCGCACTTTCCAGAAAATGTCCCACCACAAAAAATGTCGCCGGTGCATTGTGGTTTTTCAACGCATCCAGAATCGGTTCCGTATTGCCATTCTCGTAACCGCAGTCAAATGTCAGGTAAAGTACCTTTTCGTCTCCTTCCGCGCAAAAATACGCATCGTATTTTTTTAATTCCGCCGGGGATGCGTTTCCTGTGGGCTTCTGTCCTTCTTTGCCAAATCCAAGTCCCCAGTTCTCGCTTTCCTGCATGGTGGAGCTGACGGTCTGCTGCGTCTCACTATAAATTCCGGCGGCCGCCCTGCCCAGAAAAAACATGGCGCATAAAAAGACAAACGTGGGCACTGCCCTGCTCCATTCCACCCGGCCATCCCCAGTGAACTTCCGCACAACATCCTTTACATAAATTGTTCTCATTTTCCTTTCTCCTGTTTTTAGTCGTGCAGACTACCTTTTTCACTACAAATATATGTAAAGGATGCTTAGACAGATTACCTGCGGACAGTCATTTCATAAAAAAGTACAAGGGTTAAAATAGTTTCTTAATTGCATCCACCGCGCCGGAAGCCTTTTCCGTGAGAAGTTTCGCCTTAACCCCCTGAATAATCTGATTTACCACATCGTCCGGCAGGTCTATTCCAAGTATGCTTTCCAGCGCCTTTACAGGCTCGTTTTGAAACTGTTCCTGAAGCTTCTTGTCCTTGAGAATCTTGTCTACTACCGTTTTAATCTGCTCTTTTACATCCATTGTTACGCTCTCCTTTATTTTCTTTCCTCCGAAGCAGTTCGGAGTTATGATAATTCTATTATACATGACAATATTTTCTACGACAATAGAAATTTTTTAGCCGCATACAGTTATGCACAGGGCATAACGGAACGCCTAAAGGAAGAAAACGCCCTAGAATGGACAGGGCGGCGGCAAAGGTTAAAATCTCTGCGGCGACTGCTAAAAGTAATATGTTTGTGAACATTCAGCCAAATGGATTGACAAAATATATTTTTGCTATTACAATATCAATGAACAAATATTCATTCAATATGGAGGATGGTAAAATGCCGAAGTCTCCAGAGAGATGTCAAGAAATTCGTAAAGAAGCCCGTTCTAAAATATTGCATGATTCTATGCTCTATTTTGCTAGGAATGGTTTTGCTGGCACAAAGATAAGTGATTTAGCAAAACATATCGGTATAGGGCAAGGAACTCTGTATGTATATTTCAAGTCAAAAGAAGAATTATTCAACGAAATATACGCTTTAACGAATTACAGCGAGGATATAAAAGAACTGAAGATTCTTGCACATTTGCCTATATCAGCCCAAAAAAAGATACGCAGACTCTCCAAAAGCATAATGACTAATCTTATGCAGGATGAAACCTATGCAGCCAAAGTCGCATTGAATACACAGATGACGCTTGAAAAAAAGGGGTTTGCTTCTGATGAAACTATCTATCAATCAGAATTGTATGGAATCACTGAAAAAATAATTATTCAAGGGCAAAAAGAAGGAAGTGTTGTGGATGGTATGCCGATGAAATTAGTTGATTATTTTTGGGGTGTTGTCTACCTTTATTCTCTTAGAAAGCTATTCACAACGAAGTACGAACTAATTTCTGAGGAAGATTTAGCCCGTATTTTATTAAAAGATGAAGCGTAAGGGGACTTTTATGAAAAAAATAGCAATGATAACAGGTGCGTCTGGCGGTATAGGGCAGATTTTCGTCCGCGAACTTGCGAAGGAAACGCTCGATGAAATATGGGTGATTGGCAGAAATGGCAGAGTTTTCTATTTCGGAAATCAACCAGACGATTGACCTAAATTGTAAAGTACCTGTAGAGCTTATCAATATCTGCATTCCGTTTATGGAAAGGGGTGCAAAGATACTGAATATTTCTTCTGCTTCCGCATTTCAACCTGTACCATATATCAATCTGTATGCTGCTTCAAAAGCTTTTGAACGAAGCTATTCCCGTGCTTTGAACGCGGAGCTGAAGCCATCTGGAATTACGGTAACGGCTGTTTGTCCAAGCTGGGTGGATACAGCAATGCTGTCAAAAGAGATTAATGGTAAAAAGGTGCATTTTCCCGGAATTGTCGCTCCCGAAAAAGTGGTTGGAAAGGCATTGAAGGATGCCAAAAAAGGCAGGGATATGTCTGTCTGTTCACTCTATGTAAAATGCCAGCACTTAAATGTAAAAATATTACCACAAAAATTAACCATGAAGTTTTGGCTGCATGGTATCAGAAAATATTTATGAGGGGTGAAGCTTGGAAGTAAACTTCCAAATATTGAAATGGGTGTAAAAATGAATGAAATTGTAACGGAACGCTCGAATCTCTTCGAGCCTAATGTCTATATTACGGTATGTGTTGAAATTGCAGGAAAGGTATGTCCGCATAAGATGTCTGCCGCTGTGAAACAGGCATTCAAAGCAAATGAAGCTGCGATGTCAAAAATCGTGTTAGAAAATGGTTTGGCATATTATGAAAAAATGTCTGTATCAAACTGTAAAATAGAGATTAAGAATGGAAATAAGAACTGGATAGAACTTGTGAAACAAAATGAAAGCATTCCCTTTGCGATTGATAAAGGAGAATTAATCAGGACTTTTATCATACCATCAGAGAATAAAACGCAGATTGTAATTATGGCTCATCATTTAGCGGGCGACGGTAAATCCATAATCTATTTCGTCAAGGATATTATGAACGCTTTATCAGGTCTTCCGCTTACCTACAAACCTCTTGCTTTACTTGAAAGAAATCTGCCGCAAAAGGGGCTGCCCGCTATTGCAAAATTATATGCCCGTTATTGTAAACACAAATGGAACAATCATTTTTTTACATGGCAGGATTATTATCATTTACACAAGAAATATTGGAAATCCGTTTCATCTGATATACGATGGGAAACCTTGTCTGTTGAAGAAACACAAAAAATAAAAGACGATGCAAGGCATATTGGCTGTTCTGTCAATAGTTATATTGTGACGATGTTTTTACAAAAATATCCAGACCTGTGTAAAGTAGGAATACCTATCAGCATACGGCAGGATAAAAACGAAGCTATGTCAAATCTCACTTCTGGCATCAGCATTAATTATAAGTATGATGCAGAAAAAACTTTTGCTGAAAATGCGATACAAGTTCATAAAAGAATAACGAGGAAATTAAAGCGGTATAACGTATTTGTATTGCAATTTCTTGCCATGCTGCCTATGACATTGATAGACGCCGTAATATTAAATACATATAATTCCTGCGGTGAACGCTTGGCGGAAAAAACTGCAAAAGTCTTGGGCTACTTTGGAAAATACAAAAAAGACTTAGGTATCAGTAATTTGACAGTGATTGACATACCTGCTTCTTACGGAAATTATAAAATTATAAATATTATTTTTGTTCCCCCTGCGGTTTCCTATTCCAATAATATAATCGGAGTTTCGACCATTAACGGGAGAATGACAATTTCATATCACAATATTACAAAATAGCAACTGGGTTATTTTGTGGAAGCATGTATTGAACTGTCCGCAAAAAATGACCACTGACAATGTACTCTATGGACAATGTACTCTATGGACAGCGTATTCTTTGGGCACACTGGTATTTGCTTTAGGAATTTATGACCCTCGCGGCATCTGCCAATATGCGCAGACAGCCCAAGTCTGACTTATCAGGCGCGGCATTTGGCTCACTTCCGGCGGAAATAAATTGAACTAATTGCAATAAAGTGTCTTTTTATTCAATACAAAGTAATATTATGAATCTTATACAAATTTAAAAAGTTTGATGTAATTATGATGCAATCCTGCTTTATAATTTATGGAAATTGTGGTATAATAAGACCATATTCAAGGCAGGAAGCGGCCGAATGGCCATCTATACCATGATTGAACTGTAATCATGGTATAATGTCTTCATGCCATGGTATAATAAATCCATATTCAGGGCAGACAGCGGCCGGATGGGCGCCTTTTACAAAACTTTAACAGGCAGGTTTTGATAAGCCATATTACCAAAAGTTTTCCCCGGCAGACCAGCCATAAGCTTTATTTACATCAGATACAAAAAGAACTAGGGAGATTTTACAATGAAAACTAACCGAAATAAAACACATAAGTTAAAAAAATCCATAAGCATCCTGCCTCTGTGCATGCTGCTTCTAAATACAGGATGCGGAAATAATGATGTGAGCGGCATTTCCCCCGTTCATACAGTGGGGCCCACCGACATCCTAATCTCATCGGATCATTCCGGATTAGGCAATCTTTCAACCCCGGAACCCGGAAGCTCCGCCGTCACTACTCCTGTCCCGGAGTCCACGCCTTTGCCTACGCCGGAACCGTCCCCGGAACCCACGCCGGATCCCGGTCCCGAACCGGAAACCGTATTTCAAACCCCCGACTGGTGGCTTTGGTTTGATAAAAACAAACCGGGTTCCCAGCCCAAAGGGAATGCCGCACCAGCAGATCTCGCATGGTATGGTTCCTATTATATCGGAAGCCCCGACGAGAAGGTTGTGTATCTTACCTTTGACTGCGGTTACGAAAACGGCAACACAGATCTTATACTGTCCGCTCTGGAAAAACACAACGCCACAGGAACATTTTTTATGACGGGACATTTCTTGGAATCGGCTCCCGACATGGCAAGGAAAATTGTGGAGGCGGGACACGAAGCCGGGAACCATACTTGGAATCATCCCGATATGTCCCTTTTGGAGAAGTCCGAGTTCCAAAAAGAGCTGACGGATGTTGCGGATAAATTCTATGAGGTTACGGGAACGGAAATCGGCATGTATTATCGTCCGCCGGAGGGCAGGTGCAGCGTGGACAACCTCCGATGGGCAAAGGATATGGGTTATCACACGATTTTCTGGGCGGCCGCCCATGTGGACTGGTATCAGGACAATCAGCCCGACCCGCAGGAAGCCATTGATCTGCTTTGTTCAAGATTGTCTCCGGGCGCCGTTGTGCTTCTGCATAATACTTCTCAGACCAACGGGGCTATCATTGACGATCTTCTGACCAAATGGGAGGAACTGGGTTATAGCTTCCGTCCTCTTTCGGAACTGACCGGGCCCTAAAGTCAACATCCTCACGGAACCGAAATATCTCGATAAATGCACAAAGGGATGGCAGCAAGCCATCCCTCTTCTTTTACTCTGCCACCAATATCACAACAGTACGGGGCGGTATTTTCAATTTAGCGTCATAATGAAATTCTGTCTGGGACTGAATGTCTTTTCCATCCTCATATTCCACAAACGTATTCACACATACCTTCCATTTCAGGCCTCCCGGCAGATTGGGAAGCTGCATGTCCAGCGGTTCCCAATAGGCGTTCATACCGTAAAACACAATGTCATCCTTGGTATCTTCTTTATTTCTGCCCGCATACATTATCCCAATGAGCCTGCTGGTATATTCCGTTCCGCCATTCCACGGATATCCGTTATGAATACTGATTTCAGGGAATCCGGAGGAAGCTCCTTTTGTCGTCTTTCTGAGAATGTCGTGTTCCTTCCGAAAGGCAATCATATACCTGAAAAAATCATGTATCTCCCGATAAGTTTCCAGCCTTGTCCAGTCCAGCCACGAAATCGGATTATCCTGACAATAGGCATTGTTATTGCCAAACTGGGTATTGCAGAATTCATCTCCGGCATAGAACATGGCCGGTCCCCTGCTGCACATCAATGTGGCGAAGGCATTCTTTACCATGCGCCGACGCAGTTTTTCGATCTCCGGATTATCCGTTTCTCCTTCTACGCCGCAGTTCCAGCTGTTCCCGTTATTATCGCCATCCTCATTATTCCAGCCGTTTTTTTCATTATGCTTTACATTATAGGAGTATAAGTCATAAAGCGTAAATCCGTCATGGCAGGTAATAAAATTGACCGAAGCTCCCTGTCCGCGTCTCACCGGATCATACAGATCCCTAGAGCCGGTAATTCTGGTCAGCGCCGTGGCCGCCATCCCCTCGTCCCCTTTCAGGAAACGGCGCATATCGTCGCGGTATCTTCCGTTCCATTCCGACCACCTGCGGTACGCCGGGAAATTTCCTACTTGATACAGGCCTCCCGCATCCCAAGCCTCCGCAATCAGCTTTACTTTTCCTAAAATAGAATCCCCGGCAATTCCCTGTAGAATGGGCGGTTCCGCCATGGGCGCGCCGTTCTGCCCCCGCGTCAAAATAGAGGCGAGATCAAATCGGAAGCCGTCCACCCTATAGTCCAACACCCAATAGCGCAGACAGTCAATCACAAACCTGCGCGTCATCGGATGATTACAGTTTAAAGCATTTCCGCAGCCGCTGAAATTATAATAATGTCCGTCCGGGGTAAGGATATAGTAAATATTGTTGTCAATTCCCTTAAAGGAAAAGCTTGGCCCATTTTCATTTCCTTCAGCCGTATGATTAAAAACCACATCCAAAATGACTTCTATTCCGTTCTGTTTCAGGTCATAAATCAGCTGCTTCAGCTCATCTCCTTCATGATTGTGCTCCACCACGGAAGAATAGCCCGTGTTGGGGGCAAAAAAGCAGACCGTATTATATCCCCAATAATTGTACAGCTGTTCACCATCCACGATTCTGGCATTTTCCATTTCATCAAATTCAAAAATCGGCATCAGCTCCACCGCATTGATTCCCAAATCCTTCAAATAGGGAATCTTTTGGCGCAGTCCTTCATAAGTTCCCTTGGCTGACACCCCTGACGACTTATCCTTTGTAAATCCACGCACATGCATTTCATAAATAACCAAATCATCCAGCGGCAGCTCCAGCTGTTTGGTGTTTCCCCAGTCGAAATTGTTTTCCACAACTCTGGCATGATATACAAAATCTCCCCCGCTTTCCGGACGTTCCCCCCATTCTCTCTGCCCTGTCACCGCTTTGGCATAGGGGTCCAGCAGGATATTGTCTTTATTGAAAAGCAGGCCCTTCGCCTTATCGTATGGGCCGTCCATCTGAAAAGCATATTCAAATTCTTCGATATCCAGCCCAAATACCAGCATGGAGTAAGTATTGCCAATACGGTAGGCTTCCGGAAATTTCAATCTGGCATAAGGTTCCTTTTCTTGTGGATGAAACAGCAGCAGAGTGCAGCTGGTTGCCCCGAACGAATGGATGGTAAAGCTAACGCCATTCTGTGCCACCGCAGCACCGTCTCTGGTGTAAAAACCCGGCCGAACCTGAAAACCTTCTATTGTATCCAAAGGCTGAAGTTTTTCTCCTCTCTGTGGTTTCCGCTGGACAAAATTCATCTTTTTTCCCTCCTGATCACTTTTATGTGCCATGGCATCAAATAAATTTCGGAATAACTTCAACATAGCACTCTAACTCCCATCTGCCCGTTTTAGCGGGCACTCAAATCAAGATTGTGAAATGCTCTCCGCCATCCTCTTCCATTTCGACTGTTTCTTATGGAAAGAAAAAGCCTCAGCTTTTGTGGACCAAAAATCCATAAAAAAGAGGCTTTTATGCTTACATTGTGTGTTTTTCAATACATTCGATAATCTGTTCCTGAATCGGCATCATCTTCTCAAGAATTTTTCTTGCCTCCTCAGGCTGTCCGGTCCTCAGCAGATTCACAATCTCTGTATATCCTTCATAAATAGGCGTGATTGATAAATTTCCTGCCGTTCCTTTGATTGCATGCGTATGTTCTATCGCTTCCGTGCAGTCGGCGGCGTCAAAGTCAGGCCGTACCGTATGGGCCTTTATTGTCTTTACAAAAGAGCCAAGAAGCCTTGTGTACAATGCTTCATTTCCATTAATGCGCTTCAATCCGCCGTCGATATCCACACCCAAAGCTCTTAATTCATCAAATAAACTCATTCACACTGCCCTCACTATCATTAATATTTGCCAAATCCATCTCCCAGAGAAATCACCTGTTCATTGGCGTTCGACATGGAAGAATAGGAAGAAGAGGAATTTCTATAGGAACTATCTACACGGTCCGTACCCAGATGATAGCTGGAAAGCATCTCTCTCATTCTGGAAGCCTGATTGGACAGTTCTTCGCTGGCTGCGGCGCATTCCTCGCTGGTAGCGGAATTGGTCTGTACCACCTGAGATACCTGTGAAATCGCCTGCTCTATCTGCGCAACTGCGGTTGCCTGATAGTTGGAGGATTCCGCAATGCCTTTGATAATCACTTCGCTCTCCTGAACCACTTTAGAAATTTCATCCATAGCCTTTGCGGTGGAATCCACAATTCTGGATCCTGCGTTTACTTTTTCAATAGAGTCCTCAATCAAATCGGAAGTTTCTTTTGCGGCGTCGGCACTCTTCGCTGCAAGACTTCTGACCTCCTCGGCAACGACTGCAAAGCCCTTTCCTGCCTCGCCTGCCCTCGCGGCTTCCACTGCCGCATTCAGCGCAAGGATATTGGTCTGGAATGCAATATCGTCAATGGACTTGATAATCTTGGAAATACTGTCGGAAGCCTTGTTGATCTCCTGCATGGCCACCATCATATCCTGCATCTGGGTATTGCCCATATTCACATCTTCGATTGCCTTCTCTACCAGACTTGCCGCGGAATTGGCCTGTTCCGCATTCTGTCTTGTCTTGTCTGCAATCTCGTCAATAGACGCGGTAATCTGCTCAATAGCGCTTGCCTGCTCCGTGGAGCCCTGTGCCAGCGCCTGACTTGCGCTTGCCACTTGGGAAGAGCTGATAGTAACCTGAGAGCCTGCGTCGCTGATATTGGACAATGTATGGTAATTATCATCCACCAGTTTTTTCAGGGAATTGCCCAGCAGGTCTTCCGGAGACTTGGGGGTCACATTAATGGTGAGATTGCCATTGGCCACTTCCTCCGCCACCTGAGCCTGATATTTGATATTTTCGATTACCTTTGTATACTCGTCAACCAGATCTCCAAACTCATCATTATTGTACTTCACCAATTCTATATCCACATGTCCCATGGCAATTTCCTTTGCCGCATCGGACAGCTGGACGATTGACTTATCGATCATTCTAATCAGCGCCATTGCCACAAACAATGCGATTATCACCGATACCACCGCGATAGCGGATGTGGCGATAGTAGAATACATCTTGTAAGCCTCTTGATTCTCCGCACGAAGAATGCCGCTTGAAGTCATGTCTCCGATAACAACATTAAGAATTGTCAGCACGATCGGAATCATAAAACCTAGAATCAATTTTGTCTTTAACTTCATGTCTTTCATTGTTTACTACCTCTCGCTTTCCTCAAAAATCATATCATTTGCCTGTTCCATTACCGATAAATCTTCATCGTTAAGCAGCTTATCCGGATCTAACAGCAATTTTACAGTCTCCCCGACTTTTCCGATGCCGTAGACATATTTATTCTGCACACTGCCCCGGCCGATGCTGGGAGGGGGCAGTATATTTTCCTCCTGTATCTCCACCACTTCCGCAATCTGCTCCACAATCAGGCCCACCGTCACGTCCCTGACGTCAATCACTATAATGCAGGTTCTGTCATTGTACTCAAGCGGTTCCTGCTTAAAGCGAAGCCGTACATCCACCACGGGAATTACTTTTCCTCTCAGATTAATCAAGCCCTTGATATAATCCTCCGTTTCCGGAATTGCAGTAATTGTCTGAAATTGAATGATTTCCTTTACATACTGGATTTCCAGACCAAAGTATTCCAAACCGGATTTGAATGTCATATACTTTCCTTTTTGTGCATCATAATTATCTGAAGCAGTGTCCCCATCTTCCGTCCTTCCATTCCACTTGCTTGTTTCATCCATTTGACATACCCTTCCTTTCTCCGTTTTATTCTATGAGTCCGGCCGCATCCAATATCAAAGCGATACTTCCGTCACCAAGCTGTGTACAGCCGGACAACCCCTTCACCTTCTTAATATAGGAGGGTATCGGCTTGACTACGATTTCCTGTTCGCCAACCAGCCTGTCAACCAAAAGACAAACCTTCTTTTCATCTATCTCGAGAATCAGCATCACGCCGTTTTCCACGGATTTCTCGTAATTCTCCAGACCATACCAGCTTCCGAGCCTGAGAACCGGGAAGCATTCTCCCCGGATCATGACGTATTCGTCCCCGTTGGGCTCATGAATCATCATGCTCTCCTTCACCCGGGTAAATTCTTTGATTGCGCCGGTTTCCATGACAAAGGAGGAAGTTCCTATTTCCATGACAATACCGTCTATAATCGCAAGCGTCAGAGGAATCTTAAGGGTCATGATACTGCCCAGCCCCGGTTCGCTTTCGATTTCCAGCGTTCCGCCGATGGCCTGAATGTTCTGAACCACCACATCCATGCCCACTCCGCGGCCCGAATATTCCGTGACCTGTTCATTGGTGGAAAAGCCCGGCAGAGTGATAAACTGGTACACTTCCTTGTCCGTATAGGCGCTGTCCGGCTTATTGTCATCCAAAAGCCCCTGCTTTCTGGCCTTGGCAATAATCTTCTCCCTGTCGAGGCCCTTGCCGTTGTCCTCCACGCTGATCCACACCTTGCCCGCTTCGGTTCTGGCGGCCAGCGTGACCTTGCCCTTGCCGGCCTTGCCGCTTTCCTTCCGCTCCTCATTGGTCTCGATGCCATGATCCACGGAATTCCTTACCAGATGCATCAAGGGATCTGAAATATGTTCTATAATGTTCTTGTCAACCTCGGTCTGTTCCCCGATCATGACAAATTCAATATCCTTGCCCAGCTTCCTTGACACGTCAAAGACAATGCGGTTCATCTTCTGGAAGGTATTTGCCAGCGGCACCATTCTCATGGACATAATCACATTCTGCAGATCCGTGGAAATCTTGGACAGCTGCGCAGCCGCCTTATTAAAGTTGTCAAGATTCAGTCCCGGCACCTTCAAGTCGGAGCTCTGCAGCACCACGGATTCGGAGATGACAAGCTCCCCGATTAAATCCATCAGCTGATCCATTTTACTCACATTTACGCTGATAAAGGACGCTTTTTCACCCTTGGGCTTATCCTTTGCCAGCTTCTTCTGCTTGCCGGGTTCCCTTGATTGAATGACAAAATCGCCGGGCGCTATGGCGGGCTTTGCAGGTTTCTTTTCTTCGGCCTCGGTTTTATTTGTACGGGCTTCAATGTCTTCTACGCTGGATTCCAAGTCAATACGGGCCAAAGGCGCGCCGGGTTCAGACTCGCCGAAGTCAAATCCACGAAGGAACTCTTCCGCCTTGCATTCAAAGATATCCACCTTCTCAATATCGTATCCGACGCCAATCAGCTCACGAATTTCCGGTTCGGAGCTCTGGGACTGCAAAAGAATCTTAAAGCCGTCTTTTACGATAGCCTCGCCGCTCTTCTCATCCGTCAGAATATCCTCCGGCGAATACAGAATATCCTCCGCTATTTCCTTCAGGGCGTATACAGCCTTGTACGCATGGACATTTGCCATTTCCGTCTCCGGAAAAAAGGTAATAAAAATCTTATAAAAATGGCTGGCGCTCGTGGCCATGGGCGCGATATAGAACTGCTTCGGCGCCGTATGCACATTTTCCGGCGGCGGTTCCACCCCGCTCTCCGCCGTGCCATTTTTAATCATCTCCAAAAATTTATCAAGACTTGCTATAATCTCACTGGCATCACCGTCCGGTGAGTCGCCATTGCGAATTTTTTCCATCTCACTTGAGATGAAATCCTCCACTTCCAATACATGCTCCACCAGCTCTACATGCGGCACATTATCCGGATGAGATTCTCTCAGATAATAGAACACATCCTCCAGCTTGTGTGAGATAGCAGTAATATTATCAAACATCATGATACCCGAAGAGCCTTTGATGGTATGCATGGTTCTGAATATTTCATTGATGCTGTCTTCATCAAAGCAATCCGCATCCTTCTGGTCAAGTACCGTTTCCTGAAGCTGCTCTAACAGCTGGGTGTTCTCAAACAGGTACATATCCAGCATGCTTTCCGTGTTAAATTCTTCCGCCATAGCATTCTCCTTTCCTGCATATTCTGTCATCTTCGTCTGTCAAGTCCTCACGCTCAGCACAAACTGTCACCATATCAGGATTACAGTTCATCGCGGCTCCGCGGCACTTTAAATCAAGTTCAATTTCTTTAACGCCTGCTCGAATCTATCCTGATCGATGGGCTTGCCCGAATATATGGTACATCCAAGCTCAAATGCCATCTTCACATTTCTCTCCTCATTCAGCGCAGTCGTCATAATTACCTTCACCGCCTTATCCTCCGGAACGTTTCTCTCCTTTTCCAGATTGCGGATGCCCACGAGAGCCTGATATCCGTCCATCACGGGCATCATAATGTCAAGGCATGCAAGGTCATACGGCTCGCCGTCTTCTAACGCCATCATAAAGGCGTCCACTGCTTCCATTCCGTCCACAGTAACGTCGCACTCGCCATACTTCGACAAAAAATTCGCCATGAATTTCCTTGTTGCAAAATCGTCTTCAGCCAATAGAATCTTCATCTTTCTCTCTCCTTTTCTTTTTACTCTGGCTGTTTGGAACCCCTTTTCAATGCTTCGTATCCTCTCCCCTCGGAAGTACCGGCATTCGCTGCATTTCCAAACAATTACATTTTGTTCAATATCGAATATGTTCTTCCTGCGATGTCGGACAATTTCTCCTGATACTCCACCGCCCCCAGATCATACGCAACCTTTGGCATTCCGTAAACCACGCAGGTAGATTCGTCCTGCCCGATTGTTCGGGCGCCGGCTTTCCGCATGGCAAGCAGTCCCCTTGCCCCGTCTCCGCCCATCCCGGTCAGAATAATACCGACCGCATCGGAGCGGGCAGCCTTTGCAACAGACTCAAATAAAACATCCACGGAAGGGCAGTGGCCGTTCACCTTCGGCCCCGCTTTGACTTCTACCTGATACCCTCCGTTTATCTTCACCAGATGCATATGCCTGTCGCCCCCCGGCGCAATCAGCATATGCCCCGGCAGCACCCTGTCCCCCGTCTCCGCCTCTTTTACCTGAATCCGGCACTGGTCGTTCAATCTCTTCGCATACATCTGTGTAAATCCGGGCGGCATATGCTGCACGCAGACAATGCCCGGAATATCCGTCCCGTAATCCTTTACAACGGAACAAATCGCCTCCGTTCCTCCCGTGGAAGCGCCGATTGCCACCAGCAGATGATTTTTTTTCACGGCGAGGCACTGCTGCTCCTGTGCCAGAACCGTCCTCTTGATATTGCCGATTTTGGCGGTCGAGGCAATCTTTATCTTCACCAAAAGCTCGTTCCTGATAAAATCTTCCAGCTGCATACGGCTTGATACGGAAGGCTTTGCCACAAAATCCACCGCTCCCGCGCTCATGGCGTCAAATACTTTATCGCTCAAGGAACTGATAACCACCACGGGAAGAGGATACTGCGGCATCAGTTTCCTGAGGAACTCTATCCCGTTCATTCTCGGCAGCTCCACGTCCAGCGTCATCACGTCCGGTTTATGGGCAAGAATCTTATCTCGCGCTTCAAAAGGATCTTTGGCCGTTGCCACAACCTGTATGGCAGGATCTCTATTCAGATTTTGTACCAGCAATTCTCTGAAAACAATAGAATCTTCCACTATCAAAACCTTAATCCGCTGCATACTCTCTCATTCCCTTCCTTATTTTCTGAATATCGACGGTTGAATAATCTGAAATGGCGTAACACTTCTGTCCAAAGTCTCCGTTGTTCCTATAAAAAGATATCCTCCCGGTTCCAAAGCGTCATAAACCTTCCGAACCAGCTCCTGCTTTGTCTTCTCATCAAAATATATCATAACATTGCGCAAAAATATAGTATGCAGTTTCCTTTTAAACGGAAATGGATCCATCAGATTAAACTGACGAAATATCACCTCTTTCTTCAGTTCATCCTTCACCTGATACTGTCCTCCCCCAAAAGGACAGAAAAAATGCCTCTTCCACTGTTCCGGAACACTCTGCAGCTGTTCCGCGCTGTAGACGCCTGCCATTGCTTTCTGCAATACCTTGGTGGAAATATCCGTGGCCAGAACCTTCGTATCCCATTGTTCCCGCTCCAGCCCGAAAAAATCTGCCAAAACCATGGCTATCATATATGGCTCTTCTCCGGAGGAAGCGGCCCCGCACCAGATTCTTAGATCCTTTCGCGCGCTTTCCTTTTTTTTCAGCCAAGGAAGCACCTGACTCTTAAAAAAGTCAAAATGCTCAAATTCCCTCATAAAATATGTATGGTTTGTGGTCAGGAAGTTCACCAGCATCTTTTCCTCATTACCGGTTTTGTCCTGCTCCACGGCATTCATAAATTCATCGAAGCTGCCCCAGCCGCCCCGTTTGATGTAATTCTCAAGCCGCCCGTTTACAATCACCTTTTTCTGGGCCAGATCTATGCCGTAACGCTGTTTCATATGGGCGGCTATCCTTATAAATTCCTCATCCTTAATCAATTCCCTCTGCCTCCTTTTTTCAAAAGATAAGAAAAATACATCCTCATTACCGGCTGTGTAGAGGCTTTTGACCTGCACATTACTGCTGTGTCAACAGAGCTGACGGGAGATTTTCCGACATATCTCTAATATAGCCGGATTAAATTTCACGCCCGCTTCCTTATCCATCATCTCCAACGCTTCTTCCCTGCCATATGCCTTCTTTTCGGTCAAGGTACAGTATGCTTCCATAATGGCGACAATCTGGGCCGCGAGCGGAATTTCATTCTGCTTTCTCTTGTCAGGATACCCGCTTCCGTCCCAGTTCTCGTGATGACAGCGCGCAATGTCAATCGCAGTGCTGATAAAGTCATTATAATCATTGCTTACATGAAGATCGCTTAAAAGCTTTGCCCCAATATCCGTATGGCTTCGGACAATTTCCCTTTCTTCCTCCGAAAGCTCTTCCTTCCTAAGGAGCTCCATCGGTATTCCGATATTTCCGATATCGCAGAGAGGCGCCGCCAAGCCTATGGTATCCACATAGGCGTCCGAAACCTTATCCTCAAACAAAGGGGAAAGCTGCATTCCCTGCGCCAAAATCCTGCTGTTCTGGCTCAGCCTTTCCATATGTTCTTTTTCATACGCGGAATTTCTGGCCGCAATATCCGCCAGCGCATATAAAATATTCTTCTTCTCCTGCTCCATCTGCTTAAGCTGCTCGTTGACGGAAACCTGAAGATGCCTGTTCATCTCCATAAGCTCCCGGCTGGCCTGATTCAGCCGCAGATGAACCCCCACCCGGGCCTGCACCACCTCGGAGATAAAAGGCTTTGTAATATAATCCGCCCCTCCCAGAACAAATCCCTCCACAATATCCTTGGGATCGTCAAAGGCGGAGATAAAAACAATCGGAATATTTCTTGTCTTCTGATTTCCTTTCACCATCCGGCACAATTCATACCCCGTCATGCCCGGCATGGAGATATCCGTCAAAAGCAGCTGAGGAGCGGACTTTTTGATCAGCTCCAGCGCTTTCTCACCGCTCTCCACGGAGACGGCCTCACAGCCCATTCCCCGGATAATTTCCTCCAAGACAATCCGGTTGGTCTCCACGTCATCCACAATCAGAATCCACTCGCCTTCCTTGTTTTGCCCCATGCTTTCCGCAGACCTCCTTTCTCCCTAAATCCCGGCCGACATTCCGTTTGCCGTCTCCTGACATCCTGTTCCATACAATCTGCGGACACCGCGCCTTCCATATCCTGCCGCACAATGACGTCTTGCTACAGCAGCTGGTTCAATTCCGCATAATTCGCCGTCACCTTGTCATAATTTTCCTTTTGGATTGCCATTTTCAATCGCAGTATGACGCGCTTCACTTCCTGAGGCGCCTCTTCCGTCAGCTGCCGGATGGTCTCCATAAACATTTCGGCCTTTTCCCAATTTTCCATCTCAACGCACAAAATCAGCTTTGACAGATTTTTCTTCAGGTTCTCTTTATTCTCCTGCGTGCCGTATTTTCTGATATTCTCAAACCTTTCCTCATCCTCGTCCACGGGCGCGGCGGTGAACAGCGCGGTCTTTATCTCTCCCTGCTGCGCTAAGGCATTGCTGTCCTCCTCGCTGATTCCCACCCATATGGAAAAGGAAAAGGTGCTGCCCTTATTTTTCTCGCTCTCCACCTCGACTCTTCCGCCCATCAATTCCACAAGCTGCTTGCAGATATTGAGGCCAAGCCCCGTACCGCCGTATTTTCTTGAAATGGAGGCGTCCACCTGTGAAAAGCTTTGAAATAATTTATCCTTGTCGGACTTATCGATTCCGATGCCGGAATCGGATACCATAAAGAACAGCTCCACCTTATCGTTCACTCGGGCTGTCCTGAGCACTTCAAGAGTAATCTTGCCCACCGCCGTAAATTTCAGGGCGTTGGACAGGAAATTATCCAGAATCTGCCCGATGCGCAGTTCGTCCCCTATCACGTACTCCGGCACCTGAGGGGACACGGTCATGAAAAATCCCAGACCCTTTTCCGTAATCTTGCTGATGTGTTTTGATTTCACATAATCCAGCATATTCCTGAAGTGAAATCTCCGCGGCTCTAAAGTAAACTTTCCCGCCTCCAGCTTGGAGAAGTCCAATACATTGTTGATAATTTTATGCATGTCCCCGCAGCAGCGCTCTATGAGTCGAAGCGACTTCACCGTTCGGGCGTCCAGCCCGTCCACATCATCCAAAAGCTCCTTCACATTGCCCAGAATGCCGTTGACCGGCGTTCGCAGTTCATGGGTCACATTTGCCACAAATTCGGACTTTACCTTCATGGCCTGCTGGGCTTCCTGCCTTACCTGCTCTATCTCCCGGCTCAGGAATTCCTTTTCCAGAATATCGTTGGCCATGCAGAGATACATTTCCGGCTGTGATTTACTGACCACGATTTTGGCTTCCACAGGAAAACAAGTGAGATTTCTTCGATACGCCGCCAAATTCTGCGGTTCGCTGCCAAAAGGAAATTCCGTCTCAAATCCGTTTTCCGACTGCTGAAACGTATTGGGAAAAACGTCCTTAATATGCCTGCCGCACAGATCGTCCTCATATTCCAGCTTCTTTTTCGCCGCATTGTTCGCATAGGAGATAAGCCCTGTCCGGTCAAATACAAGGATCATCTCCAATGCATTCTCTATGGGAAAGATATCGCCCTGACCCAATTCCATCACACACCTCCGCAGCTCTTCCGTCTCATCATCACACGCAAACGCGGGCAAAATATGCCTTCCACACACTCTGCCGCCCGAACATCCCTTTTCTGCGCCGCAAAAATTTTATGCCCTAAACAAAGGCAGCAAGAAAATACAGTGGTTTCTTGCTGCCTGCTCTATCAGGAAAAAGTAAACATTTTAATTACTTCCACAATATTGAAGAAGTCATGCTTGGCAAGCTCAAAACATTCCATGACATCCGATGAGAACTCACCACACTCACCATTCATAATCATATCATATGCTATGTTGTTGGCATATGCGCTCTTATATACTCTGGGACTCACCAGCGCATCGTAAACATCCGCAACGGCTACAATCTGCGCACTGATAGGAATCTGATCTCCCACCAGATGGTCCGGATATCCCCGGCCATCCCATCGCTCATGATGATATCGGCAGATTTCATAGCAGTAACGATAAAATTCACTATCCTTGTTCTTGTAAGTTTTCTCCAGTATATCGCACCCAATCGTAGTGTGGGTTTTCATAACCTCAAATTCTTCCGTCGTCAGTTTTCCCGGCTTCAAAAGAATGGAATCGGGAATCCCTATCTTGCCGATATCATGCAGCGCCGCCGCCCTTGCCATCATATCGACCTGTGCTTCCGTCAAACCGTACTTGGGGAAATATTTCATAAGGTATTTCAGCATAATCCTTGTAAAATATTTAATACGCCTCGTATGCTCGCCGGTTTCGGCGCTTCTGGACTCCACAACGGAGCTGAGGGCTTCAATCATGAACTCATTGTTCTCACGGATCTCCTTCTCCTGCGCCCTGATTTCTTCCTCCTGCTCCTTCAGGCGTATTTCCATATTCAGTTTATTCTGATACAGCTCAATAATATTCTTACTTCTCTTCTTGACAATATGAGGATAAAAGGGCTTATGTATCACATCCGCGGCGCCATAGGAATACGCCTTGTCCTCGCTGTCCTGAACAGCCTCGCTGGTAATCAGAATTACCGGAATCCTGTCTAACAGTTCCTTTTCCTTCATAAACTCAAGAACTCCGAAGCCGTCCTTCACAGGCATCACCAAATCAAGCAGAATCAATACCAGATTGCCGCTGCTCTCAATCTTGTCAATCGCCTGCTGCCCGTTTTCCGCTTCAATCAGTTCATACTCCTGCTCTTCATTCCGAAACATGGAGTGAAGTATCGCTCTGTTCACTTCCTCATCGTCAACAATTAAAATCTGCTGTTTATCCATCATATACCACCATTCATTTTTCTGTTGCTTTTTCTAAATAAGATATACCACTTTTCAAGAAAAATGTCAATTCATTTCTATGGATTTCACTTTGAAAATTTTAGCAGATTGATAACAGTTCAAACAAAAACCACCGCATGGATAGACAAAAGCACCTTAGTTGTGATAAATTAAATATAGTAAGATGATGAATATCATACATAAATCAAACAGTCTCGAAACAAAGGCCTCATATGGCTGCTGCGGTGCGGAGACGGAATCAGAATCAAAGAGGTGAATTTTTATGGATGCTTATACATTTCGTGAAATATATGATATGGATACTCTGCAGAAATTAATAGAATCCCTGTCCGCCGCGCTGCAGGTGGGTATCAGCATTCGCAGTCCTGAAGGAGAACGGTACACCGACGACAGCGATTACTGCCGTTTATGCCGGGAAATCAAAAAATCTTCTATCGGAAACGCGCTCTGTGAAGAGTCGGATCTTGCGCTCTGCGCCTGCGAGTCTCCCTCCCCCTGCATCCGTCTGTGCCGGTCCGCCGGCCTGACGGACGCGGGCATCCGCCTGATGGTGGAAGACGTCCACGCCGCGACCATTCTGGTAGGGCAGGTTCTGTTGAAGGAGAATGTCCTGAGCGAAGAGGAATACCGGCAGAAAGCCCGTTCCCTTCAAATAGACGAAGAGGAATACCTGCGTCAGATTCGCCAAATTCCCCAGAAAACCCGGGCGGAATTTGAATCGATACTAAATGCCATCACTCTCATGGCCGAACAGCTCTCCATGCTGGGACGAAAGAATCTCTACCTGAAATCCATTATCAACGCTTTGGAAAATCAGGAAATCATGCATCAAAAAGAAAAAGAGTTTCTGGAAAAGCTCGCGGAGACGGACTCCATGACGGGACTTTATAATCATCGGAAATTTGATGAAATATTTTCACAGTATGCCTCCCGGACGGACATGAAAATCTGTCTGATCTCGGCGGACGCCAATTATTTAAAACTGATGAACGATGTTTTCGGCCATGATTCGGGCGACCTCATGCTGAAAAATATCGCCCGAATCATGGCCAGCCTTGCCAAGAAAGAATGGCTTGCGGCACGCTGCGGCGGAGACGAATTCCGTATCATCCTGCCAAACACCTCTCTGATGACAGCGCAGGATTACTGCAGGCATGTGACGCGACTCTGCGGAGAAGACAGAAGTCTTGCCTTCCCTCTCTCCGTAGCGCTCGGCGCCGCCGAGTGGAACAGCGGGACCGAGACATTATTTGAATGTTTCACCCGCGCGGATCAGGAAATGTACCGAAATAAAGCGGTGTTAAAACAGGAGCAGCATATTCCCGATCTGATGATGGAACGCCTTTATAACAGGCAGATTCTAAATCGGGCCATGGTAGAGCTGGAGACCAAAATAACCTATGATTTTGCCTTGTATCTGGGATTTTCAAAAGAACATGCCTATGAAACCAGCATGGCCTCCCATTATCAGGACATCGGCATGGCAAAGCTGCCCGATTATTTCGTCGTCCGGGGGCAGTCCAAAACAGAGGAAGAGAAGCTTCAGATACAGGCGCATACCACCAACGGATACCAAATCGCAAGGCAGTTTGAAGAATTATATAAAATTGCGGATATTATCCAATGCTCCCACGAAAACTGGGACGGCAACAGCTACCCAAAAGGATTAAAAGGCGGACAGATTCCCGTGGAAGCCCGCATCCTGCGCATCACCAACAATTATGCTTATTGGACCCTTCCCACTTCCTCGGGCACCAATCATACCAAAGAGGAGGCCAGACAGAGGCTGACCCGTTTCAGCGGCGTCATGTATGATCCGGAGCTGGTCTGTAAGTTCATTAAATTCATTGATTTGCAGGACTACTAAGCCAAGCGGCAGAATGACCTTTCCCACCGCGGGGCACGTGCGGCGAAGCTGCTAATTTCCTTACGTGCCCCTGTGCATAAAAGCGGAGTACCCGCCGGGCGCTCCGCTTTTATCCTTTTCCTCTGTCTTTCTTATTTTCCGCTCTTTCTCAGGTCCTTCAGCGCCGTGCTGAATTTAATCGGATTGCCGTACCTGAGCGTGCCCATGCGATAGAGCTTTGCTCCCAGAATTCCCGCCCCCACAATGGACGCCGCCAATATCAGAAACGACAGGATGATTTCCCACGCCGCCACCGTCCCCATGGCGATTCTCGCAAACATCGTGCTATAGGAGCTGACGGGCAGGAAGGACAATACCTTAATTACGGGGCCGTCCACATTTGTCAGCTGCACCAGCGAAAAGAAGTATACCGCCATAATCACTACCATCAGTCCGGAAACGCTCTTGCTGACGTCCTCCGTCTTGCTGACCAGCGCCCCCATGGCCCCGTACAGGAAGCCGTAAAACAGATAGCCGCCCAGCCCGAAGAACGCAAAGGCCAGAAGCACCTCACCGGGAACATGCAGGAACATATCCAGCATTCCGCCCCACTGTTCTCTGTTTAACTGATAAGCCGTCAAAACCGCCCCCAGCATCACGCCCATCTGAAACACGCCCGCGACGGCCCCGGCAGTCACCTTGCCGAATATCAGGCTGTTGGAGGAGGTGCTTGTCACTAATACCTCAATGGCGCGGTTGCTCTTTTCATTGGTGATGGAGACCGCGATCATCTGGCCGTAATACACAATCAGCATGAAGACAATAATCACCAAAACATAGCAATACCAGTAATTGCTTCCGGTATCCTTGTTCAAAACCTGCCAATCCATCGTAATCGGCACATCATACATAGCCGAAATCTCATCAAAATCCAGTCCCTCCGCCGCGCAGTAATCCATGCGGTAGAACAGCTTCAACGCCTGTTCAAATTTCGCGGCATTGCTGTCGGTCATGGATTTATTATATACATAGTATGTGTACTCGCAGGGGCCCGTCACCACAAATCCCGCTTTCGCCTCCTGTGTTTCCACGGAATTTATCAGCGCCGCCTCGTCGGAGGCCTGCCGCCAGACCACGTCCGGAAATATCTCCTCTAAGGCCCCCGCCCTGACGACTCCCGCCCTGTCCAGATATAAAAAGATATCCTGATTCTCCTGCGTCTTATCGTTCTCTTCCTTGTCCGCGCCGCCCACAAGCTTTACGCCGGTAAAATCCGACATATCCACAAACCGCGGCAGAAAGAGCAGCAGCGCTCCCACAAGTGCCAGAAAAAGGGTCAAACCCATAAACGCCTTGCTGCCAAAATACTCCTTTAATTCATATTTTAATACGATAGAAAATTTTCTCATGCCTGCTCACCCACCTTTGCCACAAAAATATCGTTTAAGGACGGCTCATAGCCGCCGAACTTATCTACAATCATATCGGACTGGGCCAGCTTCTCCAACAGCTGCCGCCTGTCCGCGCCTGCCTGAAGCTCCAGCACAAGGAACTCCTTCGTCTTTCCGGAGACCTTCGCAAGCCCAGACCATTCCCTCTCCACTTTTTCCGCCAGCGCTTCCTTGGACAGATTTTCCGCCGCCAGCATCAGACGGTTCCTGCCGTATTCCTTTTTAATCTCCCGCAGCTCCCCGGTCAGCACCACCTCGCCCTGATTGATGATGGCGATATTGTCGCAGAATTCTTCCACATAGCTCATCTGGTGGCTGGAGAAAATCACCAGCCTGCCCTCCGCGATCAATTCGTTCACCACATCCTTCAAAATCTGGGAATTCACCGGATCCAGACCGCTGAACGGCTCGTCTAAGATCACAATCTCCGGATTGTGTACCAAGGTTGCCGCAAGCTGCACCTTCTGCTGATTTCCCTTGGAGAGCGTTTCCAATTTACTGTTCTCATATTGGGAGACCTCCAGACGCGACAGCCATTTTTTCGCGCTCTCTTTCGCTTCCGCAGGCTTCATCCCCCGCAGGGAAGCCAGATAAATCATCTGTTCCACAATTTTCCTTTTCGGGTACAGTCCTCTTTCCTCCGGCAGATAGCCGATGCGATGATTGGACGGCACAAATTTCCTGCCGTCATAGAGGATTTCTCCGCTGTCCGCATGGAACACGTCCATCAAAATACGAATGGTCGTGGTCTTGCCCGCGCCGTTCCTTCCTAAAAGTCCCAGCGCTTTCCCTCCCTCCACGGAAAAGCTGACGCCGTGAAGCACCTCCTTTTCCCCGAAGCTCTTGCGAATGTCCTTGATTTCCAATTTCATATTTACACCTCCCCGCCCGTAAAACGGGCATCCATTCAAAATTTGGAAGCCTGCTTCCAAGCTTACGCCTCCCTGTGCCGCTATATATCAAAAAATAACTCCATAAAAAAGCCTATTACGCCTCCCAGAAGCCCGGATAACAGCAGATAAAACGCGTATTCCCCAATCAGGGAAATCCACCGAAGCCTGTTGTCGTACTTCGGGTCGTTCAAGGGTTTCGTCTTCCCCGCCTCCCCTTTGTAAATGATGCTCCTGTTTTCCAGCGCGCATACAAAGCTCCAGCCCTTTGCCTCGGCGTCGCGCACGCTCTGTATTTCCCAGTCGTTGTTCATGCCGCAGAAATCCTTGCTGTCTCCGATTTTTCCTTTGCCGGAGGCTTTCCTTCGCTGATTTACCAGCCATTTGCTGTCCAAGGCATAAATCTGAGCCCCGCCTTGGGTCTTTTCAAAAGAATATCTAAGGGGCGTCACGCCTGTCAGTGTCCAGCCCTGAGCAGCCTGCCTGCCAAGGAAACGGTTCAGCCCCCGATTGGTCAAAAGAAGCTTCCACACCGTCTTATGAAACCGGGGACTTACGCTTTCTTCCCATTCTTCCCGGGTGAGGCACAACTCCCTGAAGCATCTGGCGCCGCTTCTCCAGAGCGCAATCGACTGAAGGCTGCATAAAATCACGTATATCAGCGTGAACCAATGATACCATTCCATATTGCCCTTCAGCATCCACCTCTCCAAAAGTTTCATCAGCAGATCCAGAGCCGTGACGGCCAGCAGACAGCGCACCCCGATTCTCGCACGCTTTTCCGCGCTGGTTCTATATTTTTCCGCCCGGTAGCGGCGGGACTCCTCGTCGTTATGCAGGCGGTTGACGCCGCCCTCCTCATATTCCTTGCAGAAATAATAATTCTGGCTCTCGTCGTGGGTGATTTCCCGCCACCCCATTTCCTGTGCCATCTCCATAAACATTTCCTTCCTCCGGATTTCTTCCAGAGACGGCTTCTTCGTCAGACCGAAACGGTCGATGTCGTATACCATCCGTTTGGGGGCGCCTCTTGCAAAACGATAGATACAGCCGAGGCATACGTCGGAAAGGAACCAGCCCTTCCCCGCCATTTCCTCCAGCCATCTCAATTCCTTTTGATAGCTGGCATAAACCCTGCATATGGTTTTCTTCTCTTTATTCGTTCCCATGCCGACCATCCTCCTGCATGCCGTCCGAGGAATCGCCGTCTTTTTCGGAAATACCCCCCCCATTTTGAAAATCCGCCCCCATGCCAAAACACGGCATGATATCCATATCCAAAAGCATATCCGCCTCCATTTTCGAGCCCAGAACACTCTTCCCGTCCGATAACTGTCTTCCCAGCCGCCCCGTCTCCTCCCGCACAAGCTCCAGCCCCGTCTCCGTGATGAGATAAGATTTCTTATCGCTTTCCGGCACCGTTACAATAACGCCGTCCGCCGCAAGCCTCCCCACCATGGTGTACAAGGTGCCCGTGCCCAGCACAATCCTGCCCTTGGTCAATTCGCTGACATACTGCATAATCGCATATCCATGTCTTGGAACCATCACGGACAGCAGGGTATAATATGTGGTTTCCGTCATGGGAATATATTTTTTTCTGAGCGCTTCATCCATGAGCATCACTCCTAATCAAATCCTGTCGCCAAGCCAATTTTTTTCGATTTGCCGACGCAGACCGCTCGTATCGCCGCTTAAAAGGCAGCGGTTCAATCCAAATCCAATTGACTATGGCGGAACGCATGGCTTTCTATACGTTCAGGCACGTCACAAAGTCAGCACGGCCGACTTGGCTCATTGCCATGCGGGCAGTGTCTGCCTGACCAAATTAGGCAGGTTTATATGGCGCGGCATGACATGTCGAGTCTCGACATGTCGTTTCTAAACATAAAATAACACAGCCCGAAGGCTGTGTCAATAGAAAAATATATTTTTACAAAATTTGACTTATTCCACATCCTGCAGCGCGGCGAAATCTTCCTCTCCGGTACGGACCTTCACCACCCTGTCAACGTTGTAGACGAAAATCTTCCCGTCCCCGATATGTCCGGTATACAAGGCCTTCTTGGCCGCTTCCACCACGGTGTCCACCGGAATCTTGCTGACCACCACTTCCACCTTTACCTTGGGAAGAAGCGTGGCGTCCATCTCAACGCCGCGATATTTGTCTCCCGCGCCCTTCTGAATGCCGCAGCCCATCACCTGCGTCACCGTCATGCCGGTCACGCCCACGTCGTTCATGGCTTTTTTCAGATAATCATATCTGGACAATCTGGAGATAATCGCCACCTTGTACATGCCCGTGTCGGAAGCCATGGGTGCTTTCGCCACCTGCACTGCCGCCGCCCTCTTTGCCTCAGAGGCGTTTTCATATTCTTCCACGCCCAAGTCCGTATTTTCATTGACGCTCATGGTCATGGTATTGGACACGTCCATAATGGAAAATCCCGAGTACGCGGACGCAAGGCCGTGTTCCGTGGAATCCAGACCCACGATTTCCTCCTCCTCGGACACCCGCAGGCCGAGCACCGCCTTGATGGCCAGAAACGCAATGGTAATGGTCACGGCGGTCCATGCGGCGACCGCTGCAAAACCTATAAGCTGCAGTCCCAGCTGAGTCAAGCCGCCTCCGTAAAAAAGCCCTTCCCTGATACCAGCCCGCTCAAACGCCGGGGAAGAGGATGTGGCAAAAAGCCCCACCGCAATGGTTCCCCAGATTCCGTTCATACAATGCACCGCCACGGCGCCCACCGGGTCGTCAATATGCAGCTTATAATCCAAAAGCCATACGCCGAATACCACCAAAAGCCCCGCCACGGCTCCAATCACCGCCGCGCCCAGCGCATCGGTCACATCGCAGGGAGCCGTAATCGCCACCAGCCCCGCCAGAGAGGCGTTCAGACACATGGACACATCCGGCTTGCCGTATTTGACCCAAGTAAATATCATACATACCACCGTGGCAATGGCAGGAGCTATGGTGGTGGTCACGAAAATAGTCGCCAGTTCGTCCACGCTCTGGGCCGCCGCGCCGTTAAACCCGTACCAGCCCAGCCACAGAATAAATACCCCCAGACATCCCATGGGCAGATTGTGCCCCGGGAAAGCGTTTACCTTTATGACCTTCCCGGATTTGTCCCTCACAAACTTGCCGATACGGGGCCCCAGCAGGGCGGCTCCGATCAAGGCAGAGATTCCGCCGACCATGTGGATTGCCGTGGAGCCTGCATAATCGTGAAACCCAATCTGCGAAAGCCACCCACCGCCCCAGATCCAATGAGCCTCAATGGGGTAAATCACCGCGGATATCACTGCGGAATAAACGCAGTAGGATATAAACTTGGTCCGCTCCGCCATGGCGCCGGATACAATGGTGGCCGTTGTGGCGCAGAATACCAGATTGAACACAAATCCCGACCAGTCAAAACTGTCGTAATTGGTGAAAATATCAAATCCGGGCTTCCCTATCAGTCCCGCAAGATCCTCCCCCAAGAGCAGGCCGAATCCGATTAATATGAATACCACCGTGCCGATGCAGAAATCCATCAGATTTTTCATCAGGATATTTCCCGCGTTTTTCGCCCGGGTAAATCCCGTCTCCACCATGGCGAAGCCCGCCTGCATCCAGAATACCAGCGCCGCGCCGATTAAAAACCAGACGCCGAACAGCTGGCCGTTTACCGCTTCCAAAAATTCTTTTGTCATAATATCTCCCTCCATTCCAGTTCCAGTAGTGTCAACTTTATATACCCAAAATCGGCTCACCCCCGGTAAACTCAATGATTCCAGAGGTTATAAGCCTTTCCCCCTTTCTTTGGCTTAGGCGGCCAGAATGTTACGTCGGGAACCCGGTCAAAGCCGGGCTGAAAGCCCGTTTAAATTCAGCCTTGACTTTCCGTAAGTAAAATACAATCAGCCTCAGTCAAGGAAAGGGGTTCGATTTTTTCATAATCCATTTGACACTACCCCAGTTCCGCAGTTCTCCTCCAAAAAACTGCCGATTTTAGTTCCGCTGTCTGCGGAAACAAAATGGGCGACGCGGGAAGTGTTTCGGAGTTCACCGTAAATTCTTACGGCTTCCTCTCTTCGACACTTCTCTGCATCGCCCTATATCGCGGTCACTCCGCAAAAAGAAAGGCACTACGGTTTTATCCATAGCGCCTTTGCTTTCTGAAAGTGAGTATAGCACCTTGTTTACCAGATGTCAATCAAAATTTTATAATATTTTCACCCATTTATAACAAAATCCCTAAAAACCGCAGAAAAACGGCATTTCACACAAACGGCGCAGACATGGCTGACGCTCGTTTATCTATGTAATGCTCACGAGGCATTGACTGCATGTTATTCCTCTTCCTCAAAAAGATCATCTATTACCTCGACCAGATACGGATGCTCCGCAATCAGCCCTTCCAGTCTGGCGTTCAATCCCGCCCCCGACCGCTCGTCCAGCTCATTGCCAAGCAGCGCCAGAGCCTTGGCGAACTCTGCCAGCACGTCCTCCTCTTCCGCATATTCCTCCACAAGCTTATCCAGTATCGTCAACGCATTGAATGCCAGAGGACTAGGGTTATAGCACAGGGAGGACAGCCCCTTGGCGTACTGCGCGGCTATCTCTTCCTCATCCGGGTTCTCCGCCAGAAGCTCCTGCAGGATGCCCAGAGTCTTCACCGCATCCTCTTCCTCTTGGTCTATGGTTAAATTCGCAAGCCCCTTGGCAAATTCAACTGTTATCTGCGTTTCCTCCGGATTCTCCTCGGCAAGCTCCCCCAGCTTCACAACCGCCTTCAAAACCGCCTCTTCGTCCTCCTCATAGCTTACGCTGGCCAGACCCTTGGCATATGCGGCTGTTATTTCCGTCTCTTCCGGATGGTCTCCCGATAGCTTCGCCAATATGCGGACCGTTTTATACAGCGCCTTTCCCTCCTGTACGCAGGTTAAAATTGCCAGCCCCGCGGCATATGGAACCAGTACCTCCAAGCTGTCAGGATGCTTCCCCGCGGCGGCCTCCAGCCTGCGGAATATGCTGTCCGCCTCCGATTCCTCAGCCTCGCAGCAAAGAATTGTCAATGCTCTCACATATTGAACCGCTATCTCAGTGACGTCAGGATGCTCTCCCGCCGCCTCTTCCAGCCTGTCCACTGTCTTTAATATAGAGTCCTGCTCCTGTTCGCAGCACAAATTATACAATCCCTCGGCAAGCTGAATCGCTATCTCGTCCACATCCGGATACTCCTTGACCAGCTTCTCCAGCCTGTCTACGGTGACTAACGTCCCTTCCTCGCCCTGAATATTGCTCAGATTTACCAGACTTCTGGCATACCTTGCGGCTATGGCCGTCATGTCCGGATGGGCTTCGGCAAGCTCCTCCAGCCTGTCCACCGTTTTCAACGCCTCCGGCTCCTCCTGCACGCAGCCCAAGTCCACCATTGCCTTCGCCAGCAGAACGATGATCTCCGGCACCTCCGGATATTGCGCCGCAAGCGCTTCCAATTTTTCAACCGCCTGCCCCACGGACTCCTCATCCCGCCTCTCACTGCTGATTTCAGCCAGCGCTCTCGCACGCTCAACCGCCGCGTCGCTGCCCTTTAGCTCCTCATTTATGCCCATATTCCATACCTCTTTCTTCCTGAATAAGCCTTTTTCATCCATAGCCCCTTATGCCCTTATCATGCCGCAAAACCTGCGGCCAGCATATTTGTATAGCCGTTTATTCAAGCCGGCGGCATTTTCAGCACTTTCGTCAATTTTATTTCCAAATCTTCAATGCCTCTCATCACTGTCAAAGGTTTCGCAGAACCGCGCCGAAAAAGCAGGTTCCTCCCCTGCTGCGTATAAATGGGATGTATCGCCGAAGGCCGTCATGCGAAACGACGCTTTCCCCTGTCTGCGCTCCTCGGTGACAACGGTGGTCACGGCAGAAGGGGCGGCGCAGGCATGATGCCAGAGAATCATGGGCGACACGTTCATAAGACGGCTCAACAGCACGCATTCCAGCCCAAAATGGCAGAAAAATACAATGGTATCCCGATTGGCCCTCTCCACCCTGTAAAACTCCCCTTCTCTCACATAACCATGTTCCGCCAGCAGAGCGTCAAAGCTGCGGATAACGTCCTTATAGACTTCGCCCACCCTGCCTTCCCTCATGATTTCCGTTTCGGCCCAGCGATCCCGCTGAAAATAAGCCTCCTCCGCCGTCCAGTCCTCAGGAAGCCAATCCCACGCGATTTTTTTCTTTTCTGTAATATCCGGACGGTTGATCAACGGCGGAAATTCCCTCAGCCAGTCGCAGACAATCGCAGTCCTGCCCATTTTCTCCAAAGCAGGGGACGCGGTATCCCTCGCCCTTCCCAGCGGCGATACATAGATATCCGCCACATCAAGCTTTGAAATCCTTTCCGCCAGCAGTCCGGCTTCCCGCCAGCCCTTTTCTGTCAGAGAATCTTTCTCGTAATCCGGATCCCCATGTCGTATGATTAAAAGACGCATATTTTTTCTCCTGTTTAATTTTCATCCATGACGCCTTCTGCCCTCCGCATGCCCCAAAACCTGCAGCCTATCGCAGACGGCTGACCCTTCCTTTGCAGACGCAGATTCGGCTTCATCCTATGGCGCTTCTAAAATAAACTGCCGCAGAGCTTGGATGGCAAAAGTTTCCATTTCTTTTGATATTATATCACCACAAAGCATATTTGTATAGCCGTTTATTCAAGCCGAAACGCTTACCCCAGCGCCACGTCCAAAACCATCATCAGCACAAATCCGACGGCCACGCCGACGGTGCCGATATTGGTATGCTCCCCGGCCTGAGCCTCCGGAATCAGCTCCTCCACCCGGGTGTTTGACAGCCTAACCTCACAAAAGTACCCTCAAAGCCTTTACTGGCT